>NZ_JAGGOK010000072.1 GCF_018614615.1 Streptomyces sp. ISL-100
CAGGAGGGGACGTGCCGGGGCGCTGGCCGCAGGGCGCCGAACGCAACGAGCCCGAATACAAAAACGAGTACCCGAACGTTCGGCGTCCGAGGAGACGCCACGGCGCGGCACCGACCCCAGAGCCTCAGGCCTCAGTCCCCCCGGACACCCAGGAACCAGCCGCCCCCCACCGCTGGGCCATGCTCGCCGTGGTCTGCGTCGCCCAGTTCATGCTGATCCTCGACGTCACCGTGGTGAACGTCGCCCTGCCCGACATGGCAGCCGACCTCCGCCTGGACCGCCCGACGCTGACCTGGGTCGTCACCGCGTACACCCTCTGCTTCGGCGGCCTGATGCTCCTGGGAGGCAGGCTGGGCGACGCCTTCGGTGCCCGCCGCACACTCGCAGCCGGCCTGGCGCTCTTCACCGCCGCCTCCCTGGTCACCGGCCTCGCCGAAACCGCGCCCACCCTCCTCGGAGGCCGCATCGCCCAAGGCGTCGGCGCGGCCCTGCTGTCCCCGGCCGCACTGGCACTCGTCACGACCACCTTCCACGGCAACGAGCGCCACAAGGCGCTGGGCGTATGGGCCGCCATCGGCGGCACCGGTTCCGCTGCCGGCGTCCTGCTCGGCGGCGCCCTGACCGCGGGCCCCGGCTGGCAGTGGGTCTTCTACGTCAACGTGCCGGTAGGCCTCGCCCTACTCGCCGCAGTACCCGCCCTGGTCCCGCCCCGCGCCCCCCAGCCGACAAGGCTCGACATGCCGGGCGCACTCCTCGTCACCGCGGCCGCCGGTGCCCTCATCTACGGCCTGGTCAAGGCGGGCGACACCGGATGGGCCGCCCCCGCCACCCTGCTCCCACTCGCCTCCGCCGCCGCCCTCTACACCCTCTTCGCCGCCGTGGAACGCGCCACCCACGCCCCCCTCATGGACCTGAGGATGTTCACCCGCCGGCCAGTGCTCGCGGGCGCGTTCCTGATGCTGATGGCGACGGCGCTGCTGATCGCGTTCTTCTTCCTCGGCTCGGTCTACCTCCAGCACGCCCGCGGCCTCAGCCCACTGCGCACCGGCTTGGTCTTCCTGCCGGTCGCAGTGGCGACAGGCATCGGCGCCCACCTCGCATCCCGCCTCATCAGCAGCATCGGCAGCCGTACGACCGCGGTGACGGGCATGGCGATCGCGGCAGCAGGTACGGTCCCCCTCACCCAGCTCACCGCCGACGGCAGCGTGTACGCCACCTTCCTCCCGGGGCTGGTCGTAGCCTCCCTGGGCCTGGGCGCGGTGTTCGTCACCGCCACCACGACCGCGCTGGCGATGGTGGAGCACCACGAGGCGGGCCTTGCCTCCGCAGTGGTCAACACCTTCCACGAGGTGGGCGGCTCCATAGGCGTGGCGGTGGTCTCCACCATCGCGGCAACCGCCATCGACGGCGGTATCGACGGCGGCATCGACCACGCCATCGCGGCCGGAACCCAAGGCATCGCAGAGACCACCGGCTTCACCGACGCGTTCACCGTGTGCGCCCTGGCAGCCGCCGCAAGCGCGGCGACAGCCCTGGCCCTTGTCCCACGAGGAAAGCCGCGAATGACCGGCGGCCCCCACGTGCATTGAACTCCCCAGGTCCCCAGGAGTTTCACCGCAATCCGTACGCGCGTGCCAGCCGTCATTACATTGGGCGAACGTTGTAAGGCCCTGTCCGGGTAGACGCGTATAAAGGTTGCCGGACGAACTCGGAGGAGCGACGAGTGGCCAGTGCGACAGAAGCCGTCAGCACGCTGATGGTGCAGAAATTCGGAGTTGACCCAGCGGCCGTCCGTCCCGAGATTCCACTCTACGAATTGCGCATGGATTCACTCGCGCTGGAAGAATTCCGCATCCTCATCGAGGAGCAGCTGGAAATCGACCTGGAGGACGCGGCGCTGACGTCCCGCAACACCGTGGGCGAGCTCGTCGAACTCGTACACAGCAGGACCCTCGGATGACCAGGCCGGCGACCCCGCCCTTCACGGCGGCCGTGACAGGACTCGGCCTGGTCACAGCGGCAGGAGTCGGCGTGGACGAGGCGTGGCGAAACGTCACGCGTGGCGAGGTCCGCGGGTCCTCCGTGGGCCCGCGCGAGGCACTCCGCGACCTGCCGTGCGACTTCATGTACGCCATCCCCGCCGAAGAACTCGACACAGCGCAAGTCCTCGGCGTGGCGGCCCAGCGCCTGATGGACCGTTTCTCTCAACTCGCGGTACTGGCCGCCCGCGAGGCCGTCGCGGACGCCGGCCTCGACCCGTCGGTCTGGGACAGCGGCCGGGTAGCGGTGGTCATCGGATCCGCCCACGGAGGCCTCCCCTTCTACGACGACCAGCACGCCGTACTCACCACGAAGGGCCCGCGCCGTGTCTCCCCCAAGCTCGCCCCGCTGACCGTCGTCAACAGCGCGGCCAGCAGCGTCTGCATGGACCTCGGGGCACGCGGCCCGAGCATGGCGGTCTCCACGGCCTGCTCGTCCGGCACCGTAGCGATCGGCACCGCACACCAGATGCTGCGTACCGGTGCCTGCGACATCGCCGTCGCCGGCGGCGCCGAGTCGGTCTGCTCGCGGCTGCTGATCGCCAGTGCCTGCCAGATGCGGGCGGTGTCGACCCGCCGCGACAATCCCGCCGCGGCCTGCCGCCCGTTCGACGCGGACCGCGACGGCTTCGTCGTCGGCGAGGGTTCCGGCCTGCTGGTCATGGAACGCCCCGAGCACGCCGCCGCGCGCGGCGCCCGGATCCGGGCGGGCATCGCCGGTTACGGCGCGTCCAGCGACTCGTACTCGGCCGTCGCCCCCGACCCCGAGGGCAAGGGCATCGAAAGCGCGCTGCGGGCCGCGCTGACGGACGCGGGGGTTACGCCGTCCGACATCGGCCACGTCAACGCGCACGGCACGTCAACGGTGTTCAACGATCTCATCGAGGCGACGATGCTGCACCGCCTCCTGGGCGCGGACCCACTCGTCACCTCGACCAAGGCCATGACGGGCCACACCCTGGGCGCGGCCGGCGGCATCGAGACCGCGCTGACCGTGCTGGCGCTGGAGAACCAACTCGTACCGCGGACAGCCAACTTGGAGTCGCTGGACCCACGCATCCCGGTGGAGGTGGTCGCGAAGGCCTCCCGCCCCGCCGCGTTCGACTGCGCCGTCAAGACGTCGCTCGGCTTCGGCGGCCACAACGCCGCGCTGGTCCTCACGCGCACCTAGCTGTGATCCGCACGTCGAGAGGGAGAAGGAGCATGCCCGAGGAAACCGTTCGCTCGCTGTCGGTGGACGGGCTGCGCTACTCCTACCGCCTGCTGAAGCGAACCGGCCCGGTCACCGAACCGGGCACGGAACCGCCCTCCGAGCAGCTCACCGAACCGGTGGTCATCCTGGGCGGCGCCCTGCAAGGGATGCACGGCTGGCCCCAGATGGACGGGCGCCTCGGACCGGTCGCGAGCGTGGTGACCGCGGATCTGCCCGGCATGGGAACCGCGGCGCCCCTGCCGCCCGGCCCGAGCGCGGACATCCTGTGCGCCGCCGTGACCCGGATCATCGACGATCTCGACGTACCACGCGTCAACCTCTTCGGCTTCTCCTACGGTGCCGCACTCGCCTTCCGCTGCGCCCAGCACAACCCGGGACGCATCGCCCGGCTCGTTCTCGGCGGAGTCCCGGCCCACATCTCGGACGCCCAGCGGGCCCACTGGCAGCGCGCCACCGACCGGCTCGCCGCCGGGGACAGGGACGGCTTCGCCACGCTGGTGACGGAAGCACTGATGTGTCTCGACCCGGACCGGTACGTCGCCCGCCGAGACCTCGCCTACCGGTACGTGAAGCGCTCCATGCTCCACGCGGTCGCGCACTCCCCGCACGCCGCGGACTCCGTGTACCGCTCACTCGGCGACCGGCCGGACTTCTCGGGGGGGCTGTCCGGAGTACCGGCGCTGGTCTTCACCGGGGAGCACGACACGGTGACATCCGCGGAGCACCAGCGGGCCTTCGCCGGGACCATCCGGGGCAGCCGCTTCACCACCATCCGCGATGCCGATCACTGGGTCGTACTCGAAAAGGCCGAAGAGGTCGCGGACTTGTCCCTGCGCTTCTTCACCGACCGCCCGCTGGAGCCGGCCGCGTACCTGAGTTCGGTTCCGCATCAGGAGTGCGTGCCCGATCGCAGCAGCCTCGCGTGACCGGTGACGGCCCGCGCCGTTGGCCCTGCCCGTCCTTCCGGACGTCGGCGACGAGAGCTTCCAGGGCTTCGACAAGGCGATCCGCCACTGACGGAGCGTGGGGGAAAAGTTGCGGAGCGTGTCCACGGGTTGCACGGTGGCGTTGTCCCCACTCTCCGGGGACACACCCCTCACGTAAGGACTCTTCGCATGCGCATTTCCCGGACCGCCGGCTTCGTCGTTTCCTCCGTGGTGTGCGGGGCGCTGGTCTTCGGCTCGGCCGGAGGCGCGATAGCGGCCCCGGTGCCGGCCTCACTCGCGTCGGAGGTCTCTGCCGCCGAAGACCCGCTGCCGGATGCCGCCAAGTTCACCGCCCAGGTCAAGCTGCTCAGAAACATCGACATCGCGCTGACCCCCGTCACCGACCTCCTCGACGCCGTCATCGCCGCCGGCGGCAAGTTGTCACCGGCGGAGATCGCCAAGCACGTGAAGGCGATCGAGGAGGCACTGAAGGACCTCCCCAAGGCCTCCGGCACGGCCTTGGAAGTCCCCGCCGGTCCCGCGCCCGCGCTGCCGCCCGTGGCAACGCCCCGGGCCGACGTGGGCCAGGATCTCAAGGTCAAGGCGGTCGCTGATCTGCGTGCCAAGGTCGGCGTACTACTGAAGGCCGCGGAGGCGGGTGACGCGGCGAAGGTGCCAGAGGCTGTCGTGGCCACGATCACCGCCATCCTCAACGTCATCGTCAGCATCGTCACGGGCGGCGGCCTCCCGGCTCCGAACCTCGCGGGGCTGCCTCCGCTGCCGAAGGTCCCGGGCGCCGCTGAAGTGCCCAAGGCTCCTGGCGCCGCCGAACTGCCCAAGGTCCCCGGCTCAACAACCTGACGGCGGCCCGCGCGACCAATTCCCGGTTCTCCCTGTGGGGAGGCCGGGTATTGGTGTGCGGAGTAATTGAATGTTAGGGCGTTCGGGTGACGGTGGAAAGATAGCTTCTTTTATGGGGTTTCTTCGGTGGAAGCGGATCGTTACCGATGACGACGGCGACGCTACGGGCATGAAGAAAACAGACTCGTGCAGCGCGAAGGACGTGGCTGTGTAGGCTGTCGCCGCCGGAAAGGTTCATAAATGAAGTACGTGAAGAGCGCCGCATTCATCGCCGGCTCGCTCCTGGCCGTCGGTGTCGCCTCCCCGGCCATCGCCGACTCCGGGGCGAAGAGTGATGTCAAGGGAAGCCCGGGCGTCATTTCCGGCAACAACGTTCAGGTTCCGATCCACATCCCGATCAACATCTGCGGGAACACCGTTAACGTCATCGCGCTCCTGAACCCGGCCTTTGGTAACGAGTGCGTCAACAAGTAATTCCCAGTCCGAACCACTAGGTGTTCGGCCCCAGTTGGCCCCCCAGCGCACCCCATGCGCTCGGGGGCCAACTGAACCTCCCTCATCGCGTGTGAGCAATCGGCTCGCCCGCAGGCATGAAAGACAGGGAACGGCAAAGTGCGACAGGTTTTGAGCAGAGGCATGTTCGCCGCGGCGGCCGCCTCCGGGCTCCTCGCCATGACCACCGGCTCCGCTCTCGCGGACTCCGGGGCCGACGGGGACGTCTCCCACTCGCCGGGCGCCGCGTCCGGCAACAACATTCAGGTCCCTGTACACATTCCGGTGAACGCGTGTGGCAACACCATCAACATCATCGCGCTCCTGAACCCGGCCTTCGGCAACGAGTGCGCCAACATCGACCACAAGACCAAACCGTCCAAGCCCGGCCACGGCAACCCGGGCCCCGGCAAGCCCCCTGGTAAGGACAGGCCCGGCCACGGGAACCCTCCTGGTGGCGGCCACCCGGGTGAAGACCACCCCGGTAAGAAGCCGCCCCGCAGTGAGCCGCCGCGGCATGAGCCCCCTCGGGCCGAGCCGCCTCGCCATGAGCCGCCGCGGAGCGAGCGGCCCCGGCACGAGCCCTCCGTAAACAAGCCGCCCATGAAGGAGTCTTCTGCCGTCGCGCCGTCCGAGCGAGTGCGCCCGGCCGCGGACGCGGCCCCGAGCCTGGCCGAGACGGGTGCCGGTGAGCTCGGAGTCGCCGCCGCGATGAGCGCCGCGCTGCTCGGCGGCGGTGTGCTGATGTTCCGTCGGAACAAGGCCCCGCAGGCCTGAATCGCAGGACGCTGAGATGTTCGATGGAGCGGGTCCCCCGGACCCGCTCCATCGTCATGTCCGGCCACTTTCCGGCCCCGCATCCGAGTGAATCGGCAAGAACGGCGTACGGTTTGAGTTTCTCACTGTCCGGGCACTCGTTAGTCCTGGTGTAAGTGACATGGAACAGCAGCGTCGGAATGTCACGGGATTCGTAGTTCGCGGATTACGCCAGCACGAAGAGGGATTACTGGAATGACGTACATGAAGGCCGCCTCGGCCATTGCCGTTTCGATGATGGCCGCGGGAGCGGCCGCAGGAGCGGCGTCTCCGGCCGTCGCTGCCGACTACGAGTCGATGAGCCTGAACTCGGGCGTTCAGCAACTGACTGACGCTCTGCACACCCACCAGCCGGTGGACTCCACTGTCCAGCCCCTCCTGCACACCGCGACCGACACCGCCCAGGCCGTCAACGAGGCCAGGAACGGTGACCCCAAGAAGCTGATGGGCACCGCGGTGGAAACCGGAAAGTCGGCGGCTCCGATGATTGGCGGCATGCCGCTCGGCCGCTGAGGAACGCCGGCGTTTCTCCTGCGGTGCCGGAAGGCCGGCGCGTACACCAGTAATGGGTGTGTGCGCCGGCCTTCCGGCATGTACGGCCGCCTGTACGCCCCGTCTGCACGCCCCGTCTGTACACAGCAGTGCGCCCCTGACCGTGGTCAGGGGCGCACGCCGGGGTTCAGCTCGCGATCAGCGTCAGCGCTTCTTCTCCGCGCCGTTGCCCGCGATGGCGTTGTCCAGGACGTGCGAGAGCGTCTCGTCACCCTTGTTCTGGGAGGAGCTCTCGACGCACTGCTGCTCCTGCGGGTTGGACAGGATGTCCTGAACGCCGACGACGTTGATGATGAGCACGTTCTGGATGTTCTTGACCGGGACTGCGACACACGGCTTGTTGAGCGTGCCCTGGACGAGGGTCAGCTGCGGGCTCTGCTTGCCCTTCGTGACAGAGTTGCCGTACTTCTGCACCGATCCGTTACCACTGGCGTTGGCGGTCGTCTGGTCGTCACCCGCCGCGATTGCCTGACCGGCTCCGGCAACGCCGAACCCGACTACAGAGGCCGCTACTGCCGCCGTGGTCATCATCTTCTTGAGCATTTGATTTCCTTGTTAGTCCGGGACACAGGGTTCTGCGCCAGGCTCAACCTTCGTTATGAGGATTGGTTGCGCCGATTCACTCGAATGGAATTCAAGGTCCTTCCGGCCCAATCTCGCACGGCCAAATGGGTGACGAAGGAGAACTAACCCACTGTCGGCTAGTTGGGCAGTGCGCCTCACCTCGGGGTACGACATGGAAAGAGGAAAACAGTGATCAAGAAGGTCATGGCTACCGCTGCCGTCGCCGTCTCTGTCATGGGCCTCGGTGCCGCTGCCGCCCCGCAGGCAATGGCGGCCGTCGACGACCAGGAGGTCCGCACCGCGAGCGGCAATGGGTCGAAGCAGATCTACGGCAACTCCGCCACGCACGGCGACATGAGCCCGCAGATCGGGCTCATCCAGGGCTCGTTCAACAAGCCGTGTGTCACTGTTCCGATCAAGAACATCCAGAACGTGGCCGCCTTCGTCAACGTCGTTGGCGTTCAGGACGTCCTGTCCAACCCGCAGAACCAGCAGTGTGTTGAGAACTCCACCCAGAACAAGGGTGACGAGACGCTCTCGCACGTCCTGGACAACCTCCTCGCGGCCAACGGCGCGGAGAAGAAGCACTGATATCCGTGGCGACGGCTCGGGTCACCGCCTCCCTCCTGGGTGGTGGCCCGGGCCGGCACCCGGCCGGGATGTGGCGGGAAACTCCAGCCGCTCCTTCCACCCCTGGTCACAGCCTTCAGGCCCTGCAGATGATTTCGCATCCGCAGGGCCTGAAGGCTGTGGAGGGAGGTGGCAGGAGCGGCGCGGTCACTTGCGCAGAGTGGTCACCGGAATCACGCAGTGCGCGGAGGCCGCGAGTACCTCCTCGTTGCCGACGAAGGCCTTCAGGTCCTCCGCCTCGACGGGGACGCCCGGGGTGCCCTCGGGCCACGGGCGGGTCGTGAAAATGAAGTGCGCGTTCTTGCGCTTGAGGGCCGCGGCGGTCCATTCCCTGGGTACGAGGCACTGGACCCTCAGGCTCGGCATCGTCAGTGACACGCTGCCACTTTCGAGGAGCAGGGTGACCGGTTCCTTGGACTTGGAGGCGTCGAAGATTCCCTCGCCGACCGGCAGGCCGGTCTGTTCGAGGAGCAGCCGGACGGCCTTCTCGCCGGCCTCGGGGCCGGCCGTTCCGTCGCCGAGGGAATAGGCGAGCAGGAAAGCCATGTCGCGTCCGTCGTCGATATTCTCGCCGGACCAGGCAATTACAGAGATCGTGCCCAAGTGACTTTGCTCGACAGCGGGTTCAGCGGTCTGGGAGGTCATACGTCGGGACCCTAATTGCCCGGAGCGGGTACGCCCGGCCATAAGTCACCCGGTCGGGCTAAGCCTCTCTCCTCAATACCCCTTACGAGGCAGGTCCTTCAGCGATGCCCGGCTGCGCCTTCGCCGGATTGTCGCGGGCGCCGAGGCGCAAATGCTCGATGTGGTAAACGGCTTCGTCGAGAAGCTGGGCGACGTGATTGTCGTACAGGCTGTAGACGATCCGGCGGCCCTGCCGGGCGCCGGTGACCAGGCTCAGTGCGCGCAGCAGCCGGAGCTGGTGGGAGACCGCCGACTGTTCCATCCGGACCGCTTCGGCCAGCTCCGTCACGGCGCACGGGCTCTGGCGGAGCCGGGTCAGGATCATCAGCCGGGACGGCGTGGCGAGCGCCTGGAGCGTGGCGGCGATGGTGGCGGCGGCGTCCGCGTCGAGATGACCTGTGGGTGTGGCGCGTTCGTCGACTCCGTGTCCCATGCGGCCATCGTATCGGCGGGTGTCAGGGTCTATTAGTGAAGAGCTCTTCATGTATTCCGTTATGGTGGGAGCTCGTCATCACGTCTGTGCTGTCCGACTCCGACCGAGAGGTGTCCTGCCGTGGTTTCCCCCCTGCTCGACGACCGGCCCGCCGCTACGCGGTTGCTGGCCGCGTCGCCTGTGCCGTCGCGGCGTACGAAACTGCTCGCGCTGCCGGAGGTTCGCTGGGCCGGCCTGTCCGCCGTCGCCTTTCTGCTGGCCTTTCCGCTCGATCTGGCCGGGGTGTCGGCTTGGGTGTGGGGGCCGCTCTACGCGCTCTGTTACGTCGCGGGGGGCTGGGAGCCGGGTTGGGCCGGGCTGGTGGCGCTCAGGGGGTGGAGCCTCGATGTCGACCTGCTGATGGTGGTTGCCGCGATCGGGGCGGCGGCGATCGGGCAGTTCCTCGACGGGGGGCTCCTTATTGTCATTTTCGCCGTGTCCGGTGCGCTGGAGGCGCTGGCCACCCGGCGTACGGCCGACTCGGTGCGGGGGCTTCTGGATCTTGCTCCGGCTACTGCTGTGCGGCTGCGGGGTGCTGCTGGGGAGGATGAGGACGTGGTGCGGCTCGCTGAGCTGCGGGTCGGGGATCTGGTGCTCGTACGGCCGGGTGAGCGGCTGCCGGCCGACGGCACGGTGGTGGAGGGCGCCGGCGAGGTCGACCAGGCGACCATCACCGGGGAGCCGCTGCCGGTGAACAAGGAGCCGGGGGACGAGGTGTTCGCGGGCACGCTCAACGGCACGGGGGCGCTGCGGGTCCGGGTGGACAAGGACGCGTCCGAGTCGGTCATCGCGCGCATCGTGGGCATGGTCGAGGAGGCGAGCGAGACCAAGGCGCCGACGCAGTTGTTCATCGAGAAGGTCGAGCAGCGTTACTCGGTGGGTGTCGTGGTTGCCACGTTGGCGCTGTTCGGGGTGCCGCTCGCGTGGGGGGCGGACTTCACCTCGACGCTGCTGCGGGCCATGACGTTCATGATCGTCGCCTCGCCGTGCGCGGTGGTGCTGGCGACCATGCCGCCGCTGCTGTCCGCGATCGCCAATGCCGGGCGGCACGGGGTGCTGGTCAAGTCCGCGGTGGTCATGGAGCGGCTGGGTGGCGTTACGCGGGTGGCGCTGGACAAGACCGGCACGCTGACGGAGGGGGCGCCGCGGGTCGCGGAGGTTCGGGTGGCGTCTGCGGGGGGTGGTGGGCTGGGGGAGGCGGGGGTTCTGGCGCTGGCGGCGGCCGCCGAGCATCCGAGCGAGCATCCGCTGGCGCGGGCCGTCGTGGCCCTGGCGAAGGAACGCGGGGTGGGGATGCAATCGGCTGAGGACTTCTCCTCGGTGCCGG
>NZ_JAGGOK010000073.1 GCF_018614615.1 Streptomyces sp. ISL-100
AGTCCGGATGTACCGCACGGGTGACCGGGCGAAGTGGACGTCGGACGGCCAGGTGGTGTTCGCCGGACGTACGGACGACCAGGTGAAGATCCGTGGCTTCCGTGTGGAGCCGGGCGAGGTACAGGGAGCGCTTGCCAGTCATCCGCTGGTCGACCAGGCCGTGGTGATCGCCCGTTCCGATGCCGAGGGCGACACGCGCCTGGTGGCCTACGTGGTCCCCGACGACCCGGACAACCCTGAACTCCAGGCAGAGTTGCGGATGTTCGTCGCGCAGCGGCTGCCCGAGCACATGGTGCCCTCGGTAGTCGTCGTTCTGGACGCCCTGCCGCTGACCGGCAACGGAAAGCTGGACCGCAAGGCCCTGCCCGCCCCGGACTACGCCGCCACGGCGGGTGCCGGCAGAGGCCCGGCGACGCTGCAGGAGGAGATCCTGTGCCTGGCGTTCGCCGAGGTCCTCGGTGTGGAGAGCGTCGGCGTGGACGACGACTTCTTCGATCTGGGCGGTCACTCGCTGCTCGCGGTCCGGCTGGTCAGCCGCATCCGGGCCGTGCTCGGCGTCGAGGTCGAGATCCGCGAGCTCTTCGAGGCGCCCACGGTCGCCGGCCTCGCCGCCGGCCTGGCCGGTGCGGACGCGGCCCGGACACCGCTGGCAGCAGCGGGGCGCCCGGAGCGGATCCCGGTGTCGTATGCGCAGCAGCGGCTGTGGTTCCTTGGCGAGCTGGAGGGGCCGAGTGCCACCTACAACGTCCCGACGGTGTTGCGCCTGACCGGGGACGTGGACGTCACGGCGCTGGGTGCGGCGCTGCTCGACGTGATCGGCCGGCACGAGGCGCTGCGCACCGTGTTCCGGATGGCGGAGGGCGAGCCGTACCAGTACATCCTGGGGCCGGACGAGCTGGACTGGGAGCTGCAGGTGTCCACGGTGGCGCCGGCCGGTCTGGACACCGCGACAGCTGACGCGACCGGGTACGTGTTCGACCTCACCGCCGAAATACCGATCCGGGCGTGGCTGTTCGAGACAGGGCCGCAGGAGCGGGTACTGGTGGTGGTGACGCACCACATCGCCAGTGACGGCTGGTCGAGGCAGCCGCTCGCCCGGGATGTCTCCACCGCGTACGCCGCTCGGCGCGAGGGGCGGGCTCCGGTCTGGGAGCCGCTGCCGGTGCAGTACGCCGACTACGCGCTGTGGCAGCGCGAGATGCTCGGCGACGACACCGACCCCGGCAGTGTGATGTGCCGGCAGATCGCGTACTGGCGGAAGGCGTTGGAGGGCGCGCCGGAGGGGCTGGAGCTGCCCGTTGCCCGGGCGCGTCCGGCGGTGGCCTCGTACCGCGGGCACACCGTGCCGCTGGAGGTTCCGGCAGAGGTGCACGCTCGACTCGCGCAGGTGGCGCGGGCCGAGGGCGTGACCATGTTCATGGCACTCCAGGCGGCGCTGGCCATGCTGCTGTCCCGCCTGGGCGCGGGCAGCGACCTTCCGATCGGCACGGCGAACGCCGGCCGTACGGATGCGGCGCTGGAGGATCTGGTCGGGTTCTTCGTGAACACGCTGGTGGTGCGCACGGATCTGTCGGGCGACCCGACGTTCCGCGACGTGCTGGGCCGGGTGCGGAAGACGAGCCTGTCGGCGCTCGCGCACCAGGACGTGCCGTTCGAGAAGCTGGTCGAGGAACTGGCCCCCACCCGCTCGATGGCCCGTCACCCGCTCTTCCAGGTGATGCTCACGGTGCAGAACAACGCCGAAGCACGGCTGGATCTGCACGGTGCGCAGGCCGTCGCGCTGTCCGAGGGGGAGCTGGCGGCACGGTTCGACCTGGACTTCTCCGTTGCGGAGGTGTTCGACGGGACCGGTGCGCCTGCGGGGTTGCGGGGTGCGCTGATCGTGGCCGCGGACCTGTTCGACGGGGAGACGGCCGAGCGCATCGCGGAGCGCTGGGTACGCGTCCTCGACCAGCTGGCCGGCGCTCCGGCGCTGTCGTTGAGCGCGGTGGAGGTGCTCGACGAGGGTGAGCGCCACCGGCTGCTGACCGAGTGGAACGACACAGCGGCGCTTATGCCGGCATCGACCGTGCCGGAGCTGTTCGCCGAGCAGGTGGTGCGGACGCCGGATGCGGTTGCCGTGGCGTGCGACGGGGTCGAGTTGTCCTATGCGGAGCTGGACCGGCGGGCCAACCGGCTCGCCCGGCTGCTGCTGGCCCGGGATGTCGCCCCGGAATCGGTCGTCGGCGTGTCCCTGCGGCGCTCCCCGGAGCTGCTGGTGGCGATTCTCGCCGTACTCAAGGTGGGTGGCGCGTATCTGCCGATCGATCCGGAACTCCCCGAGGACCGCATCACATTCATGATCGATGACGCGCTGCCGTCGGTCGTGGTGACGACGGCGGGGCTGAGCGGGGTGGTGTCGCCGGGCGTGACGCGGGTCGTGCTGGACGATCCACAGACCGCACGGGACCTGGCCGCCCTTGACGGTGCCGCCCCGTCCGGGGACCAGCTCCTGGGTGAGCTGCTCCCGGATCACCCGGCCTACATCATCTACACGTCCGGCTCGACGGGCCGGCCGAAGGGCGTGATGGTTCCGCACGCCGGGCTGACGAACTACCTCGGGTGGGCCGCCGGACTGTACGAAGTGGCGGACGGCGACGCCGTGCCCCTGCACTCCTCGCTCGCCTTCGACCTGACCGTGACCAGTGTGCTCGTGCCGCTGGTGTCGGGTGCGACGGTGGTGGTGAGTCCGGCCGGTGGCGCCGACGCGGTGGCCGAACTGGTCCGTAACCACGGAGAGTTCGCGCTGGCCAAGGTGGTTCCGGCGCATCTCTCGCTGCTGTCCGAGCAGTTGACCGATGAGCAAGCGGAGTCGGCGGCGCGGACGTGGGTGGTCGGCGGCGAGGAGCTGCCGGGTGCGATCGTCCGTGAGTGGCTGGAGCGGTCGCCGCGCTCGGTGCTGGTGAACGAGTACGGGCCGACCGAGACCGTGGTCGGGTGCAGCGTCTTCGAGATGCGGTCCGGCCAGGAGGTCGCGGACTCGGTGCCGATCGGCCGGCCGGTGGCGAACACCCGTCTGTATGTGCTGGACGAGCGGCTGTCCTTGGTGCCGGTGGGCGTGGCGGGCGAGCTGTACATCGCGGGCGCCCAGATGGCGCGTGGTTACGTGCGCCGCCCAGGTCAGACCGCGGAGCGGTTCGTAGCCTCGCCGTTCGAGCCAGGCGTGCGCATGTACCGGTCCGGAGACCTGGCCCGGTGGGCGGCGGACGGGCAGCTGGAGTACCTGGGCAGGGCCGACGACCAGGTGAAGATCCGGGGTTTCCGGATCGAGCCCGGCGAGGTCCAGTCGGTGCTCGCGGCGCACCCGAAGGTCGCCCAGGCGGCCGTGATCGCCCGAGAGGACACCCCGGGCGACAAGCGGCTGGTCGCCTACGTCGTACCCGCCGAGTCCGGCGACAGGCCGGCGGACGAGTTGCGGGAGTTCGCCCGCCGACGGCTGCCGGAATACCTGGTGCCCTCGGCGGTCGTGGTCCTCGACGCGCTGCCGCTGGCGGCCAGCGGGAAGCTGGACCGCGGCGCCCTGCCCGCTCCGGAGCATGCGGCCGGTTCCGGCCGGGAGCCTGCGACGCCGCAGGAAGAGATCCTCTGCGCCGTGTTCGCCGAGGTGCTGCGCCTGCCCGCGATCGGTGTGGACGACGACTTCTTCGCCCTCGGCGGACACTCGCTGCTGGCGTTGAGGCTGGTCAGCCGCGTGCGGACGGCGCTGGGCGCGGAGGTGTCGCTGCGGATGCTGTTCGAGGCGCCGACGGTGGCGGGGCTCGCACAGCGGATCGGAACCCAGAAGACGACCAGGCCGGCGTTGCGGCCGATGCGTAACCAGGAGGACTCCCGATGATTCCCTTGTCATACGCACAGCGCCGTCTGTGGTTCATATGGCAGCTGGAGGGGCCTAGCCCGACGTACAACATCCCCGTGGCGCTGCGGCTGTCCGGCGCGGTGGACAGCGTGGCGCTCAACACGGCGCTCAAGGACGTGATCGGCCGGCACGAGGTGCTCCGCACGGTCTTCCCGACCGCCGACGGCGAGCCCTACCAGCGGGTTCTGACCCTCGACGAATTGGCGTGGGAGCTGTCCGTGTCCGCGGTGGCGCCCGCGGACCTGGCCCGTGCGGTCACCGACGTGGCCGGCCACGCCTTCGACCTCGCGTCCGAGGCGCCGATCCGGGCCTGGCTCTTCGAGACCGCCCCGGACGACCAGGTCCTCGTCGTGGTGCTGCACCACATCGCGAGCGACGCCTGGTCGAAGACGCTGCTGGCCGCGGACCTGTCGACGGCGTACGCCGCGCGGTGCGCGGGCCGGGCTCCGCAGTGGGAGCCGCTGCCGGTGCAGTACGCGGACTACGCACTGTGGCAGCGGGAGCTGCTCGGCGACGAGCAGGACCCGGGCAGCCTGATGGCACGCCAAGTCGAGTACTGGCGTGGCGCCTTGAAGGGCGTACTGGAAGAACTCGCGCTCCCGTTCGATCGCCCGCGTCCGGCAGTGGCCTCGTACAACGGGCACACGGCGCCGCTGGAAGTTCCGGCACAGGTGCACGCGCGGCTGGCGCAGCTGGCCCGCGCCGAGGGCGTGACCCTGTTCATGGTGCTTCAGGGCGCGCTGGCGGTGCTGCTGTCCCGGCTGGGCGCGGGTACGGACATCCCGATCGGCACGGACACGGCCGGGCGCACGGATACGGCGCTGGACGATCTGGTCGGGTTCTTCGTCAACACGCTGGTGCTGCGGACGGATCTGTCGGGCGATCCGACGTTCCGTGAGGTGCTGGGGCGGGTGCGGGAGACCGGCCTGTCGGCGTTCGAGCACGAGGACGTGCCGTTCGAGAAGCTGGTGGAGGAGCTGGCCCCCGCCCGCTCCCTTGCCCGCCACCCGCTCTTCCAGGTGGTGCTCTCCCTGCAGAACAGTGCCGAGGCGGCGCTGGAACTGCCCGGAGTGGAGGCCGTCGGTGTGCCGCCGGGGCTGTCGACGGCCAAGTTCGACCTCGACGTCAGCATCGCCGAGACGTTCGGGCCGGACGGCACCGCGGCCGGACTGCGCGGTTCGGTGAGCGGTGCGGCGGACCTGTTCGACGCCGAGTCGGTCGACGCGCTCGCGGCGCGGCTCGTGCGCCTGCTTGAGCTGCTGTCCGGTGATCCGCTGCTGCGCCTTGGCGCGGTGGACGTACTCGACGCCGACGAACGCCGACGGGTGGTGTCGCAGTGGAGTGCCGGGCCCGACATCCCGACCGGGCACACCGGCCGGGTGTACGTCCTGGACGAGTGGCTGGCACCGGCACCGGTCGGGGTGACCGGTGACCTGTACACGGCGGACGCCGGGCCGGCGCGAGGCTCTGCGGACCAGCCGTCGGCGACGGCACAGTGGTTCGTGGCGAACCCGTTCGCCGAGGACGGTTCGCGGCTGTACCGGACAGGGGACCGGGCCCGGTGGACCCGGGACGGCCGTCTGGTGATCCTGGACGAGGACGCCTCCGCCCGGCAGCAGGACGGGGCGGACCGGGCAGCGCGCGGCCCGGCGACCGTGCGCGAGGAGTTGCTGTGCTCCGCGTTCGCGCAGGTGCTCGGCCTGGAGCGGCTCGGTGTCGACGACGACTTCTTCCAGCTGGGCGGTCACTCCCTGCAGGCGATCAAGCTGATCAGCCGGGTGCGATCGCTGCTCGGGGTGGAGGTGCCGTTACGAGCCCTGTTCGAGGCGCCGACGGTGGCCCGGCTGGCCGCCCTCCTGGCCGACTCCGACCCGGCCCGTCCGGCGCTGACCGCCGGATCACGTCCGGAGCGGCTCGCCCTGTCGTTCGCGCAGCGCCGGCTGTGGTTCCTCAGCCAGCTGGAGGGGCCGAGCACGACGTACAACATCCCGTTCGCCCTGCGGCTGTCGGGCAGGGTCGACCACGAGGCCCTCGGCAAGGCGTTCCGTGACGTGATCGGCCGCCACGAGGTGCTGCGCACCGTCTACCCGGTGGCCGACGGGGAGCCGTACCAGCAGATCATCGGCCTCGAAGACCTGGACTGGGAACTGCGGGTGGCGCGGACGACCCCGGAAGAACTGGACGCCGAGGTCGCCCGTGCGCAGGCGCACACCTTCGAATTCTCCTCGGAAGTGCCGTTCAAGGCATGGCTGTTCGAGGTGAGGCCGGAGCACAGCGTCCTCGTCCTGGTGACGCACCACATCGCCGGCGACGGGTGGTCGACGGCGCCGCTGGCCGCAGACCTGTCGACGGCGTACGAGGCCCGGTGCGCGGGCCGGGCTCCGGTGTGGGAGCCGCTGCCGGTGCAGTACGCGGACTACGCCCTCTGGCAGCGCGAACTGCTCGGCGAAGAGAACGACCCCGACAGCCTGCTCTCCCAGCAGGTCGCCCACTGGCGCGAGGCATTGACGGGCGCCCCCGAGGAGCTTGCACTGCCCGTCGACCGCACCCGTCCGGCCGTGGCCTCCCACCGCGGCCACAGGGAACCGCTGGAGATTCCCGCGGAGGTGCACGCGCGGCTGGCAGAGGTGGCCCGCGCCGAGGGCGTGACGGTGTTCATGGTGCTGCAGGCCGCGCTGGCGGTGCTGCTGTCACGCCTCGGCGCCGGCACCGACATCCCCATCGGGTCGCCGAACGCCGGGCGTACCGACGACGCCGTGAACGACCTGATCGGCTCCTTCGTCAACACCCTCGTGCTGCGTACGGACCTGTCGGGCGACCCGACCTTCCGCGACCTGCTCGCGCGGGTGCGGGAGAACGCCCTGTCGGCGTTCGCGCATCAGGACGTGCCCTTCGACCGCCTGGTGGAGGAGCTGTCCCCGAGCCGCTCGATGGCCCGGCACGCGCTGTTCCAGGTGATGCTGACTCTCCAGAACAACGACGACGCGGTTCTTGAGCTGCCCGGTCTGGGCATCGCCACGATGCGCGACAGTGCGATCGTCTCGAAGTTCGACCTCGAATTCATCGTGGGCGAGAGGTTCGACCCGACCGGCGCCCCGGCGGGCGTACGAGGCACCCTGACCGGAGCCGTGGACCTGTTCGACCCGGAGACCGTCGCACGGCTCGCGGCTCGCCTGACACGGGTACTCTCACAGGTCGTCGGCGATCCGGAGCTGCGCCTCGGCGCGGTGGATGTCCTCGGTGAGGGCGAGCGCCGCCGCGTACTGACCGAATGGAACGACACGGCGGCCGAGGTACCGCCCGCTACGGTGCCGGAGCTGTTCGAGGCTCAGGTGAGGAGCGCACCGGACACGGTGGCGGTGGTGTTCGAGGGCGTCGAGGTGTCGTACGCGGAGCTGGACGCGCGGGCGAACCGGCTCGCCCGACTCCTGATCTGCCGGGACGTCGGTCCGGAGTCGGTCGTCGCGGTGGCCCTGGAGCGCGGCGTCGACCTCATGGTGGCCCTCCTCGCGGTGTCGAAGGCGGGCGGCGTGTATCTGCCGCTGGACGCGGAATACCCCGCGGAGCGCATCGCGTACATGCTGGCGGACGCCGGAGTGGCGACCGCGGTGACGACCGCTCAATGGGGCGGAGTGCTGCCGGAAGGGGTGGCGCGGGTCGTCGTGGACGACCCGGCGACCGCACGGACGCTCGCCGAATTCCCCGCCGGGGCAGTGGCGGAGAGCGAGCGCAAGGGCCCGCTGACGCCGGCATCCGCGGCGTATGTGATCTACACGTCGGGGTCGACGGGCCGGCCGAAGGGCGTCCTCGTCCCGCACGCGGGCGTGGCGAGCATGGTGGCCGGGCATGTGCGGTACCTGGGCGTGGGCCCCGGGGCCAGGGTGGGCCAGTTCGCCTCGGCGGGCTTCGACACCTTCGGCTGGGAATGGCTGATGGCGCTGGTGTCCGGTTCCACCCTGGTGGTTATCCCGCGTGAGCGGCGCCTCGGAGCCGCGTTGCCGGCGCTCCTCGCGCAGGAGCGGGTCACGCATGTGACGCTGCCGCCCGCGGTCCTCGCGACCCTGGAGGAGGGATCGATCGCGCCGGACACCGTGCTGGTGGTGGCCGGCGAGGCCTCCTCCGTCGAGGTGGTACGGCAATGGGCGCCGGGACGGCGGATGTTCAACTCCTACGGCCCGACGGAGACCACGGTGGACGCCACCCTGTGGGAGTGCGATCCGGCCGCCGAGGAGGTGGCGATCGGCCGGCCGGTGGTCAACACCCAGGTCTACGTCCTGGACGCGGTCCTCGCCCCGGTGCCTCCGGGCGCGGTGGGTGAGCTGTACGTCGCGGGCGTGGGGCTGGCCCGCGGCTATGTGGGCAAGCCGCAGCTGACGGCGGAGCGGTTCGTCGCCAACCCGTTCGGCCGGGGCGGAGCGCGGTTGTACCGGACCGGAGACCGGGCACGGTGGACGGCCGACGGGAAGCTGGTGTTCGCCGGGCGTTCGGACGACCAGGTGAAGATCCGCGGGTTCCGGATCGAGCCCGGCGAGGTCCAGGCCGTGGTGACCGCGTATCCGGGGGTGGCCCAGGCCGCGGTGGTTGTGCGTGAGGACACTTCGGAAGACCGGCGCCTGGTCGCCTACGTGGTTCCCGCCGACGGCGCGCACGATTTGCCCGCGCTGGTGCAGGCGTATGCGGCCGAGCGGTTGCCGGAGTACATGGTGCCCTCGGCGGTGGTGGTCCTCGACGGACTGCCGCTGACGGTGAATGGCAAGGTGGACCGCAAGGCACTGCCCGCCCCGGAGACCCTCGCCACGGCGCCCGCCGGCCGCGGACCGGCCGATCTGCGCGAGGAGTTGCTGTGCGCGGCTTTCGCGGAGATCCTCGGCCTGGAGAGCGTGG
Source organism: Streptomyces sp. ISL-100 (assembly GCF_018614615.1). Lineage (GTDB taxonomy): Bacteria > Actinomycetota > Actinomycetes > Streptomycetales > Streptomycetaceae > Streptomyces. The sequence goes on from NZ_JAGGOK010000073.1 coordinate 8,780, forward strand.
GCGTCGACGAGGACTTCTTCGCCCTCGGCGGGCACTCCCTGCTGGCGGTCCGGCTGGCGAGCCGGGTGCGGTTGCTGCTCGGTGTGGAGCTGGACATACGGGTGCTGTTCGAGGAGCCGACAGTGGCCGGCCTGGCCGCACGCCTGGCCGACTCGGCAGCCGCCGCCCGCCCCCCGCTGACGGCCGCCGCGCGTCCGGACCGGATACCGCTGTCCTACGCCCAGCAGCGCCTGTGGCTCATCGAGCAGCTGGAGGGCCCGAGTTCCCTCTACAACATGTTGGTCGCCCTGCGGCTGTCGGGCCGGGTCGACCGGGCGGCACTGGACATGGCGTTCCGGGACGTGATCGGCCGCCACGAGGTCCTACGCACGGTGTGCCCGACGGTGAACGGCGTGCCGTACCAGCGCATCCTGGAGCCGGGCGACGTGGCGTGGGAGCTGTCGGTGAGCACCGTGGCGCCGGCGGACCTCGAGGCCACGATCACCGAGGCGAGGAGTCATGTCTTCGACCTGTCGACGGAGGCGCCGATCAGGGCGTCGTTGTTCGAGACCGGTCCTGACGAGCACGTTCTCGCGGTGGTGTTCCACCACATCGCCAGTGACGGCTGGTCGGACGGCCCGCTGGCCCGGGACTTCTCCCAGGCGTACGCGGCGAGGTGTGCGGGCCGGGCCCCGGTGTGGGAGCCGCTGCCGGTGCAGTACGCCGACTACGCGCTGTGGCAGCGTGAGCTGCTCGGGGACGAGAGGGATCCGGACAGCCTGATGTCCCGGCAGATCGCCTACTGGCGCCAGGCGCTGGCGGGCGTACCCGAGGCGTTGGAGCTGCCGTTCGACCGGGCGCGCCCGGTGACCGCCTCACACCGCGGGCTCACCGTGCCGGTGGAGATCCCCGCCGAGGTGCACGCGCGCCTGGTGGCGGTGGCCCGCGCCGAGGGCGTCACGGTCTTCATGGTGCTGCAGGCCGCGCTGGCGCTGCTGCTGTCCAAGCTCGGCGCCGGCACCGACATCCCGATCGGTTCGGTCAACGCGGGCCGTACCGACGAGGCGCTGGACGATCTGGTCGGGTTCTTCGTGAACACGCTGGTGCTGCGTACGGACCTGTCGGGCGACCCGACGTTCCGTGAGCTGCTGTCCCGGGTCCGGGAGACCGGCCTGTCCGCGTTCGCGCACCAGGACGTGCCCTTCGAGCGCCTGGTGGAGGAGCTGGCTCCGGTCCGGCTGCTGGCGCGTCACCCGCTGTTCCAGGTGGTCTTCACACTGCAGAACAACGCCGAGGCCGTCCTCGACCTGCGGGGAACGGACACCGGCGGGGTGTCGTCGGTCGGGAGCACGGACGCGAAGTTCGACCTGGACCTGAGCGTCGCCGAGGCGTTCGACGCCGAAGGCGCCCCGGCCGGGTTGCACGGTGCGATGGTCGCCGCTGCGGACCTCTTCGACGAGGAGACGGTCGAGCGGATCGTGTCGCGTTGGGCCCGGGTCCTGGAGACGGTGACGCGTGACCCGGGGCTTGCGCTGAGCGCGGTGGACCTGCTGTCGACGGCCGAGCGCCACAGGGTGCTCGTCGAGTGGAACGAGACGGCCGCCACGGTGCCGGACGCGTCCGCGGTGGAGCTGTTCGAAGCGCAGGCGGCACGAAACCCGGACGCGGTCGCGGTGGTCGCCGACGGCGTCGAGGTGTCGTACGCGGAGCTGGACGCGAGGGCGAACCGGCTGGCGCGGTATCTCACGGGCCGGGGTGTCGGTCCGGAGTCGCTGGTGGGCCTCGTGCTGGAGCGTGGCGTCGATCTGCTCACGGCCCTGCTGGGCGTGCTGAAGGCCGGCGGCGCCTACCTGCCGGTCGACCCGGACTACCCGGCCGAGCGCATCGCGTACATGCTGCGGGACGCGGCGCCGGTGGTGGTGCTGACAGCTGAGGGCACGGCCGGCGCCGTACCGCAGACGACGGCCGCGGTGGTGGTCCTGGACTCCCCGGCGACGGTCACGGCCCTCGAAGAACAGGCCGATGCCGGACCCGGTGACGGTGCGAGGGCGGCCGTACCGCCCGGGCGCCTGGCCTACGTCATCTACACCTCCGGTTCCACGGGCCGTCCCAAGGGCGTGGCCGTCTCGCACGGCGGACTGGCCAACACGGTGGCCTCGGCGTCGGCCCGCCTCGGGGTCGGGGCCGGGTCGCGGATGACTCAGTTCTCGTCGATGAGTTTCGACCTGTTCGTGCTGGAGTGGACTGTTGCGCTGACCAACGGCGCGGCGCTGGTCGTGGTGCCGCCCCACCGGCGGCTGGGCGCCGAGCTGGCCGCCCTCCTCGCGGAGCAGGAGGTGACGCACACGTCGCTGCCGCCCGCGGTACTGGCCGGCCTGGAGCCCGGATCGATCGGATCCGGGGTCGTCCTGGAGGTCGGGGGCGAGGCGAGTTCGCCGGAACTGATCGGGCGTTGGGCGGCCGGCCGCGTGATGTTCAACGCCTACGGTCCGACGGAGACCACGATCGACGTGTCGGCGTGGCGCTGCCGGCCCGGCGTGGCCTACGTACCCATCGGCACACCGATCGGCAACACCCGGGTGTACGTGCTGGACGAGTTCCTGTCGTCGGTTCCGGTCGGCGTGGTCGGCGAGTTGTACGTGCAGGGAGCCGGACTGGCCCGAGGGTACGTCGGGCGCCCCGGGCTGACCGCCGAGCGGTTTGTGGCGTGCCCCTTCCATCCGCGGTCCCGCATGTACCGCACGGGTGACCTGGTCCGTTGGAACGTGGACGGGCAGCTGGAATACCTGGGCCGTGCCGACGAGCAGGTGCAACTCCGCGGCTTCCGGATCGAGCTGGGTGAGATCGAGACAGCGGTGAGCGCTCATCCGTCGGTGGCGCAGGCGGCGGTCCTCGTCCGCGAGGACACCCCGGGAGACAAGCGGCTGGTCGCCTATGTCGTACTCGCGGAACGCGATGGCGAGGACGCCGGCGAACAGACCGAACTGATACGGCGGTTCACGGCCGAACGGCTGCCGGCGCACATGGTGCCGTCGGCGGTGGTGGCCCTCGATGAGCTACCCCTGTCGGTGAACGGGAAGCTGGACCGCAGGGCACTGCCCGCGCCGGACTACGGCATCAGGGCGGGCACCGGCCGTGGCCCGTCCGACGAGCGGGAAGAGGTGCTGTGCGCCCTCTTCGCCGACGTCCTCGGGCTGGAGCGGGTGGGGGTCGACGACAACTTCTTCGAACTGGGCGGACACTCCCTCCTCGCGACGCTGCTGGTCGCGCAGGCCGGCGCCGCACTGGGCGTCGACGTACAGATTCGGGACCTGTTCGAAGCGCCGACGGTCGCCGGATTCGCGCAGCGGGCAGCGGCACAGAAGAAGTCCACCAGGCCAGCCCTGCGGCGGATGCGTGATCGGGGGAGCGCGAGCTGACCTCCGAGAAGAACACCGCGAAAGAGCTGTACGCACTCGGGGACGGGCCGCCGCCGCAGGCCACTGCCCTGAACATCTCAAGGAGGGGCTCATGCCTGGGGAGATACTGACCAAATTCCTGCTGTGCGCAGCAGCGATGATCATCCTGTGCCGCGTGCTGACAGCGGCCTTGGCCCGCGTCAACCAGCCGCCGGTCATCGCGGAGATGCTCACCGGCCTGGCCCTCGGGCCGTCATTGTTCGGGCTTTTGCTCCCGGATGCCCAGAGCTGGATGTTCCCCGGCGAGTTACGCCCCGTCCTGTACGCCCTGGGGCAACTCGGCCTCGCCTTCTACATGTTCCTCATCGGCGTGGAGTTCAGCAGCTCCCTGTCTCGCGGCAGCGGGCTGCTCAAACGCTGCCTGTCCGTGTCCGCGGCCGGCATCCTCGTACCGCTGACCCTCGGAGTCGCGGTCACCGCTTGGTTGTTCAATGTCACGCCCGGCATGATCCCCGAGGTCGGCAGCGGGTACGGCGCGCTTTACATAGGTATCGTGCTGTCCATCACGGCCCTGCCCATGCTGGCCCGGATCATTGAGGAGCGGGGGCTGCTCGGCTCCAAGACGGCGACAATGGCGCTGGGGGCGGGGGCCGTCGACGACATCGTCGCCTGGTTCGGCATCGGGCTGATACTGACGCTCACGGCCGGGGGAGAGGCAGCCCCGCTGCAGACCGCCATCGGGTTCGCCGTCTTCATGGCCGTTCTGTTCGGTGTGGTGCGCCCCGGGCTGAAGTGGTTCATGTCCCGCAAGGGCGGCGCATCCAGCACAGAGTTCCTGACACTGGTGTGCGCCCTGCTGTTCACGGCCTGCGCGGTGACCGAATTCCTTGGACTCCACGTGGTGATCGGGGCGTTCGCCCTCGGGCTGGCGTTCCCCAAGGGAGAGGCTCTGTCGCGGTGGCTGCCCACCGTCCGCCCGTTCGCCGTGGGAGTGCTGCTGCCCTTCTACTTCGTCTACACCGGGCTGCGTACCGACATCCAACTGCTCGCGACCGGCCCCGCGATCGGCGGCATGTTGCTCCTGCTGACCGCGTCCGTCGTGGGGAAGCTCGGGGCCTGCGCGCTCGCTGCCCGCTGGCACGACAGGGACTGGATCCAGGCGGCCCAGGTGGGAGTGCTGATGAACACCCGAGGGCTGATACAGCTGATCGCCCTCAACATCGGGCTGGAGGCGGGCCTGCTCACCAGCACCGTCTTCGCGCAGTTGGTCGTCGTGGCCGTGCTCACCACACTGATGACGAGTCCCGGACTCAGCCTCATCGAATCATGGCAGTGGCGGCGAAAGAACTCCGTGACCGTGACGGAAAGAGAATCCGCCCCTCCCTCCCATTCTGTTTAACTTTCCGTATGCGGCAAAGAATTGAAGCGGTAGCATGAATCACAGATCAGTCCAAGAAATGGAAGGGTTTGCAGTGGAGAAAGAAAATGCCCGTGAGGCCCTGGCGGTCAATGGATTCGCCGGCCCTTTTCCGCGGTTCGCCTCCGACGACACCATAGGAGAGCTCGCTGAGTTCTTCCGGGACGTCCTTGACCACCAGCCCGTCCACCCGCTTTACGGGCGGTATTCGGTACGCGACTGGCATCTTGTCAACGAGAAGGTCCGTGAGCTTCTCACCGCGCCCGAGTTGGTCAGTTCGCTGCAGGCGGCCACCGGAGCCGACTCGCTCACCCTCTGGCGCAGCAAACTCTTCGAGAAGTACCCCGGCGACGGCGCGATCGACTGGCACCAGGAGTACGGGTACTTCGACGGCGAGGAGGTCGGCGGCCACCGCCCGGCTCTCTTCCCGATGAACCCGTCGAGCTCCTGGAGCTGGACGCTCTGGCTCTCGCTGACGGACGTGTCCAATGACGACGGCGTGATGGAGTTCGTCAAGGGATCGCAGCAGTCCCAGTACCCGAAGCGGATGGTCACTCTCACCGAGTCCGGCGCCTACGTCGACCCGCGCAACCGGATCAAGAGCAAGGAAGAGCTCCTGAGCCGGGCGAGGAACAACAGCCTCATCCTCGACATCGACACCCGCCGGGTGTTCGACGGCGTGGACTTCGACAAGTACACGCTCGACGAACTCTTCGACCTGCTCGCGGAGCGCTGCGCCGACGTGCTCGCCGTAGTCACCGAGCCCTTCGAGCTCGCACCCGGTGCGACGGAGACCGTTCCGATGAAGGCCGGCGAGTACATCATCTTCACGGAGCGCTGCATGCACCGCTCCCGGGCCTCCCTGCCGGACGCGCGGATGCGCCTGGCCGTCAACGCCCGCTACACCCTCGGCGACACGTGGGTCTACCCCCAGCGGAACACCTCCGACACCTTCGACGGGTCGAATCTCAACATCAAGGACCACAAGTGCATTCCGGTCCTGGGAGACCGGTTCCACCCGGACAATTCCTACCTCCAATACGGGCTCTGCGTGACGTCGGCCTTCAAGACCTGGTTGTGGTCTTGAAGGCCGACGTTTTCGTATCGGTTGGGCGCGGTCGCGGGGCGAGACGTTTCGCCCGCGACCGCACCACCGCCTCGATCAGCCCACGGGATCCGGTCGGAAGGCTCGTCGGACACGCTCGTCGAGTTCCTCCAGGACCGGCGACAGGGCCGCCTCCTCGAAGAGCCGGCGCATCGCCACCCGCTGCACCTTGCCGCTGGTGCTGCGCAGTACGCCACCCGGCTTGACGAACACGACATTGCCCACGGGGACGCCCAGGCTCGCCGAGAGCCCGGCCATGACGCGGCGCGCCACGTCCCGCAGCGCAGTCTCGCCGCTGTCCCGCAACCGGAGTTCCTGGACGAGTACGACGCGCTCCCCGCCGCCCGCGACGGTGACCGTGAACGCCGCGCCGACACCGTCCGCGCACGCGGGATGCTGCTCCCTCGCCTCGCGCTCGATGTCCTGCGGATACACGTTGCGGCCGTTGAGGATCAGGACTTCCTTGATCCGGCCGGTGACGTACAGCTGGCCCTCGTGGCGGACGCCCAGGTCACCGGTGCGCAGGAACGGACCGGCGCCGTCCGCGGTGTGCGCACGGAAGGACCGCTCGGACTCCTCCTCCAGGCCCCAGTACCCCTGGGCGACGCTCGGCCCGCGCAGCCAGATCTCACCGATCTCGCCGTCGGCGAGCTCCCGCAGCGACCGGGGATCGACGATCCGCAGATCGAATCCGTCGGAGACCGGCCCACTGCTGACGACCAGCCGCGCTTCCTGCGACTCACCGGCCGGCGTGAACCGGTGCCGCTCGAACTGTTCGCCGTCCACCCGGCTCACGACCGGAGCCGAGGACCCCGGGCTGCCGGAGACGAACAGCGTGGTCTCGGCCATGCCGTAGCTCGGACACACCGCTTCCGGCCGCAGCCCGGCCGGCGCGAAGTGCTCGACGAACGTCCGCACCGTGGAGTCGTGCACCGGCTCGGCGCCGTTGACCGCCCAGCGCCAGCGGGAGAGGTCCAGCGCGGCCACCCGCTCCGCGGACACCCGTCGCACGCACAGGTCGTACGCGAAGTTCGGCGCCGGGCTGAACACGACGTCGTGGCTGTCGATCATCTCCAGCCACAGCCCCGGCCTCCGCAGGAACGCCGACGGCGTCATGACGAACGTCTGACCGCCGATGAGCAGCGGCAGCAACAGCGTTCCCATGAGGCCCATATCGTGATATGGCGGCAGCCAGCCTCCGATCCGAGCGCCGTCGGGCACCCCGTAGGACCGCTTGATCAGCGCGAGGTTCTCCACCAGATTCGCGTGACTGACCATGACCCCGCGCGGATCACTGGTCGATCCAGAGGTGTACTGCAGGAAGGCGAGAGCGTCCGGATCGACCGCCGAGGGGCTCCCGTCACGGCTTCCCCGGCGGGCCGCACTCTCGGCCGTCAGACAGATCACGTCCCGCGACGCCGAACCGGCGGCCCAGTCGCGTACCTCGTCGAAGCTCTGCTCGTCGGTGAGCACCGCGGCCGCACCGGACGACGTCATCATGCCGTTCACCCTGGCCTGCTGCCCTTTGCTGCCGGACGGCAGAGGGGCCGGCACCGGTATGAGGCCCGCATACAGGGAGCCCAGAAAAGACGCAAGGAATTCAGGGCCGGGTGGGCATGCGACAAGTACTCGGTCTCCCGGTTCACGGGAATTCAGCAGCGTCGACGCAATCGCTGCGGCAGTGGAATCGAGTTCGCCGTAGCTGAGCTGCCGGGTAATGCCGAAACCGGATTTTCCGGAAGCAAGAAACGAATACGCCGTTTCGTCCGGGCGATGCTGTGCGTGCGCACGCACCACGTCGATGATAGAGCCAGGTCGGAGCATGGCGTCCCGCCCCTCAGGTATGTAGGTCGGATTCTGTGGCGGTGAAGCGGGGGTGACCCGGGTGCACAGGTGCGCGCCAAATGCCCCTGGAATCATCCCCCATCGGTCCCGTACCTGACCAACTCTCACCGTGAGCCCGTTCAACTGCCGCACCGGCGCAGTTGAACGTCCGGACACGGGCGGTGAATGCGGAACATTGATCACCCTGCGGCCCTGAGTCATAGTGAACGGCGGTGACGCAGTGGTGTGGTGGCCGATACCCCGGTGATCAAAATTCGCAGGCAGACCTCCGGGGGAGTTCGCGACGGCCGTTATAACCGCGCTCACGTGTTTCTGTCGTCCGCGCCGGCCTCCTGGGCGAGGAGGACGGGCGGCAGGCGCTCAACCGCCAGCCCAGCTCGACGTTGCGTCGGGGCGTAACCAGGAGGATCCTGATGATTCCTTTGTCATTCGCGCAGCGTCGTTTGTGGTTCCTTGCACAGCTCGACGGCCCGAGCGCTGTCTACAACATGCCGGTGACGCTGCGGCTGTCCGGTGAGGTGGACCGCGAAGCCCTGGGGGCTGCCCTGCGGGACGTCCTGGAGCGCCACGAGGTGCTGCGCACGACGTTCACCGTGGCTGAGGGTGAGCCGTATCAGCGCATTCTCGATGTCGCTGATCTGGACTGGGAACTTCAGGTCGTGGACCTGCCCGCCGACGCTGCTCCCGCGGATCTGAGCGGCGCGGTCGACGATGTGGTCGGCCACCGTTTCGACCTCGCCTGCGAGTTGCCGATCCGGGCGTGGCTGTTCTCGGCAGGTCCGGACGAGCACGCCCTGGCCGTGGTGGTGCACCACATCGCGGGTGACGGCTGGTCGATGGGGCCGCTGGCGCGGGATGTCTCGGTGGCGTACGAGGCGAGGTGTGCGGGGCGGGTTCCGCAGTGGGAGCCGTTGCCGGTGCAGTACGCCGACTACGCGCTGTGGCAGCGCGAACTGCTCGGTGACGAGAACGCCCCCGACAGTGTGATCTCGCGTCAGGTCGCTTACTGGCGTGAGGCGTTGGAGGGCGCGCCCGAGGAGCTGGAACTGCCTCTCGACCGCCCTCGCCCCGCGGTCGCCTCCCACCGGGGGCACACTGTGCCGTTCGCCGTCCCGGCGCGGACACATGCGCGGCTGGCGGAGGTGGCGCGCGCCGAGGGAGCCACCACCTTCATGGTGATGCAGGCCGCGCTGGCCGTCCTGCTGTCCAAGCTGGGTGCTGGTGTGGACATCCCGATCGGTACGGCTGTGGCAGGACGCACGGATGTGGACCTGCGCGACCTGGTCGGCTGCTTCGTGAACACGCTGGTGCTGCGTACGGACGTGTCGGGGGATCCGACGTTCCGTGAGGTGCTGGGGCGGGTGCGGGAGACGAGTCTGTCGGCGTTCGGGCACCAGGATGTGCCGTTCGAGAAGCTCGTGGAGGAGCTGGCTCCCGCACGCACGCTGGCGCGGCAGCCGCTGTTCCAGGTGATGCTCTCGCTGCAGAACATCGCCCAGGAGGAAGCGACCGGCCTGCGGGGCGCGCGCATCGCGGGGCTGCCGGCCGGGCAGGCGGCGGCGTCCATCGCCAAGTTCGACCTCGAAGTGGAGGCCGAGGAGACCTTCGACGCGGCGGGTGCGC
>NZ_JAGGOK010000074.1 GCF_018614615.1 Streptomyces sp. ISL-100
ACCGGGCCGGTTTCAGTTTGTCGTGCTGCTGTGCTGCCGACGCCTACAGCGCGCCGAAGCCCACCCTGCGCGTCGTCGGCTCGCCGATTTCTACGTAGGCGATCCGGTCAGCGGGAACGAGGACCGTACGGCCCTTGTCGTCCTTGAGGCTGAGCAGCTGCGCCTTGCCGGCCAGCGCGTCGGAAACCGCGCGCTCGACCTCCTCGGTGGACTGCCCGCTCTCCAGAACGATCTCCCGGGGCGCGTGCTGCACGCCGATCTTGACCTCCACGGCTATGTCCCTCCGACGGTCATCAGTGCTGCGGTGCGCGGTCAGCCGCGCTGTACGCAGCACACATTAGCCCGGTGAGGGGACACGGAACGCGCCGACAACGCATGCCGGAAGCGAACACGCGCCGGGAACACATCCCGCGAGCACGCTCCGCGGCGCGCCGCGTCAGTGCTCGCTGCCGTGCAGCGGGAAGCCCGCGATGCCGCGCCAGGCGAGCGACGTCAGCAGCTGCACCGCCGTGTCGCGCGGAATCGTGCTGCCGCTGGAGAGCCAGTAGCGCGCGACCACCTGCGACACGCCGCCGAGGCCGACGGCCAGCAGCATCGACTCGTCCTTGGACAGGCCGGTGTCCTCGGCGATGACCTCACTGATCGCCTCGGCGCACTGGAGCGACACGCGGTCGACGCGCTCGCGCACGGCCGGCTCGTTCGTCAGGTCCGACTCGAAGACCAGACGGAACGCGCCGCCCTCGTCCTCGACGTACGCGAAATAGGCGTCCATCGTCGCGGCCACGCGCAACTTGTTGTCCGTGGTCGAGGCGAGGGCGGTACGTACCGCCTGGAGCAGCGACTCGCAGTGCTGGTCCAGGAGGGCCAGGTACAGCTCCAGCTTTCCCGGGAAGTGCTGGTACAGGACCGGCTTGCTCACGCCGGCCCGCTCGGCGATGTCGTCCATCGCTGCCGCGTGGTACCCCTGCGCGACAAAGACCTCCTGCGCCGCGCCCAGAAGTTGATTGCGTCGGGCTCGGCGGGGCAGGCGTGTGCCGCGTGGGCGTGCCGCCTCTGTCTGCTCGGTGGCTGTCACGCCGCCTCCCATGTCTTTCAGTTTCGCGACCTTTCAACAGCACGGCCGTTCCGTGCGCCGTGTGCGCCGCGCCCGCCATCGTACTTTTGGGTAACCCGGGTGCGCGCGGTACGGACGGAGAATTTCACGGACCGGACGCCTGCGGAAGGCCGATCGGGGGCTGACCAGCGCCTTCAGCAGCGTCGGATCAGCGGTAGTCGTCCTCGTCAAGGGCTACGACGCGGGCTTGTTCCGCGGCGTCGCCGTCGGTCGCCTCCCCGCGGTCGATGCCGGTCGGAGGAACGTCGTGAGTCTCCTGCCACTCTGTGCGCTGCTCCGCGGCATCCGCCTCTGAGGCGTCGTTGTCGAGTTCGTCGGGTTCGTCGTTGTTGTCGAACGGTTCCTCCGCTGCGAAGGTGTCCGGGTCGGTCGGATCGACAGACATGCGTGGCTGCCTTTCAGAGTGAGAACTCGAGCCGGCGCGTACGCCCTTTGCTCCGAGGGTAGATCTGTGACGGCGAACACACGATTCAGTGCGTGATCGTCTCGTAACATTGCCGCATGTCTTCGACCGAGCTGCCCGGGTCCAGTCTCGCCGCCGCCACCGCGGTGCCACGGGTCAGTGCCGTGCGGGTCGCCGACGGGGAGAAGCTGCGCTCCGTCAGCCTGCCCGGGCTGACCCTGAACGTACGCAGCCGGCCTCCGGTGCGCACGGGACTCCCGCCCGCGCTGTACGTGCACGGTCTCGGCGGGTCCTCGCAGAACTGGTCGGCCCTGATGCCGCTGCTCGCCGACCGCCTGGACGGCGAGGCGGTCGACCTGCCCGGCTTCGGGGATTCCCCGCCACCGGACGACGGCAACTATTCGGTCAGCGGGCAGGCGCGCGCCTGCATCCGGCTGCTCGACGCGAGCGGGCGCGGACCGGTGCACCTGTTCGGCAACTCGCTGGGCGGCACGGTCGTCACGCGCATCGCGGCCGTCCGGCCCGACCTGGTGCGCACGCTCACGCTCGTCTCGCCCGCCCTCCCTGAGCTCCGGGTGCAGCGCACGGCGGTGCCGACCGCGCTCCTCGCGCTGCCGGGCATCGCCTCGCTGTTCGCCCGGCTCAGCAAGGACTGGACGGCCGAGCAGCGCACGCGCGGGGTGATGGCGCTCTGTTACGGCGATCCCCAGGCGGTTACGCCCGAGGCCTTCCAGCACGCCGTGGAGGAAATGGAGCGGCGGCTGCAACTGCCGTATTTCTGGGAGGCGATGACGCGTTCGGCGCGGGGCATCGTCGACGCGTACACACTGGGCGGACAGCACGGTCTGTGGCGGCAGGCGGAGCGGGTGCTCGCGCCGACGCTGCTGGTGTACGGAGGGCGGGATCAGCTCGTGTCGTACCGTATGGCGCGCAGGGCCGCCGCGGCGTTCCGCGATTCGCGGCTGCTGACCCTGCCCGACGCGGGGCACGTGGCGATGATGGAATACCCGGAGGCGGTCGCCAGCGCCGTCCGGGAACTGATCGATGACAGCGGTAGGAGCTGATCCGGCGCGTGGGACGTCATAGTCGCCGAGGCCCCGCACCCAAGGGGGCTGCCGAAAAGCCCGCCATACCGGGCCAGGGCGAGGGAGTCGCGGCAGGTCCGGACGCGGCGGGCGTACGGCGCAGACAGCGCCCCCAGCAGCCACCACATCATCAGCAGCAGCATCAGCAGTACGGCGGCACTCCGGCCCACGGGGTGCCGCAAGTGCGCGGTGGGCACCCCGAGCAGCGGGAATCCGGCGGCGGCTGGGGCGTAGCGCCCGACGGCAGGTACGGCGACTGGCAGGGGGCGCCTCGCGCGCCGCAGGGACCGCAGGGGCCGCAGCAGGGCTCGCCGCCCGGACCGCAGGCGCAGGTGCAATCCCAGGCGCGGTACGCGGAGCCCGGAGCCCGGATCCCGGGACCGCGGCAGGAGTTCGTCGAGGCGTTCGACGCTCCGCCCAGGTTCCCGCCCGGGGCCGGTCCGACCGCCGCGCCGGGCGCTGGTGCACCTGATGCCGACCGCGACGGCCGTGACGGCGACTCCGGCGATGACGACGTCTACGACGCCCCCGCCAAAGGCGGCAAGGGGCGGGCCTTCACCGGGATCGCCGCAGCCGCGGTGACCACCGTGCTCGCCGTTGTCGTGGCCGGGCAGGTAGCACAGGGCGACAAGGATCCCGTGGCGTCCCCGGCCGCCGGGGACAGGAACACCGGTGAGAGCGACACCTCGCGCTCGGACACCCGGCCGACGCCGTCCCGGGGAGTGGCCGCCGCCCCGGCGACGTACGAGCAGCAGATGGCCAGGACGTACCCGATCGACCCGAAGCTGACGGGCCGGGGCGACTTCCAGGCGATCGGCGGATTCGACAAGGCCCCGGGCAAGGGGCAGAAGTATTCGTACCGGGTGGATGTCGAGAAGGGGCTCGGCCTCGACGGCGCTGTCTTCGCGCGTGCCGTGCAGGAGACCCTCAACGACGACCGGAGCTGGGCTCACAACGGCGCCATGACGTTCGAACGGATCTCATCGGGCCGGCCCGACTTCGTCGTCACACTCGCGAGCCCGGGCACCACCGGTGTGTGGTGTGCGAAGTCCGGTCTCGACACGCTCTCCGGCAATGTCTCGTGCGATTCGGCGGCGACCGAGCGCGTGATGATCAACGCGTACCGGTGGGCGCAGGGAGCCGAGACGTTCGGCAAGGACAAGATGATCGCGTACCGGCAGATGCTCATCAACCACGAGGTCGGTCACCGGCTCGGGCACGGTCACAAGAACTGCGAGACGCCGGGCGAACTCGCGCCGATCATGCAGCAGCAGACGAAGTCGCTGGACATCGGCGGCGTCAGCTGCAAGCCCAACGCCTGGGTGTTTCCCGGCAGTTGAGGCTCCGCTCCGCGCTGGCCGCAGCCTGACGGAACGTAACCGAAAAGGTCCTTAGCGCGACAGAACGCTACCGCGCGGCGAAAGTTACGTGTGTTCACCCCTTTTGGTGGCGCGATGGACAACCGTCCGTCGCGTCACCGGCATGTCCGCATACGGTCGGTCCCGCTGGAGTCGCCGGACCAACGGCGGCCGCTCACAGGGGAGATCGGGGGTGCGCTCGTGCGGATCGGACTGCTTACGGAGGGTGGCTACCCGTATGCGACTGGTGAGTCCAGGGTGTGGTGCGACCGGCTCGTGCGCGGGCTCGCGCAGCACGAATTCGACATCTACGCCCTGAGCCGCAGCGCCCGCCAGGAGGCGCAGGGCCGGCTCCAGCTGCCTCCGCAGGTGCGGCGGGTGCGTACCGCGCCGCTGTGGGCGCCGCAGGACGACGGCAGTACGTACGGGCGGCGCGAACGGCGCCGCTTCGCGGGGCACTTCGGGGAACTGACCGGCGCGATCTGCGCACCGGACGAGGAAGGCGCGGGCGACCGCTTCGCCGCTGGTCTCTACGGGCTGGCGGAGCTGGCGGGGGAGTGCGGCGGGCTGCAAGCCGCCCTGCGCTCCGAAACCGCCGTACGCGTGCTGGAATCCGCCTGCCGTGCTCCCGGCGCCGGCGGCGCCGTACACGCGGCGAAGGTCCCCGACTACCTCGAATCCGTCGACCTGCTGGAGCGCGCGCTGCGGCCCCTTTCGCTGGACTGGTACGACGGCGCCGATGGGCTTGGCGCCGTCGACCTGTGCCACGCGGCCTCCGGCGGGTCCGCCGCCCTGCCCGGGCTGCTGGCCAAACGCTTCTTCGGCGTACCGCTGCTGGTCACCGAGTACGGCGTACAGCTGCGGGCGCAGTACCTGGCGGCGGGCGACACGGCCCGGAGCTCGCCGGTGCGGGCGTTGCTGGCCGCCTTCCACGGCAAGCTCGCCGCCGAGGTGTACGACCGGGCCACGCTCATCACGCCGGGCAATACGCACGCCAGGCGGTGGCAGGAGCGGTGCGGCGCCGATCGCGCCAAGCTGCGTACGGTCTACCCCGGCATGGAGGCCGAGCGTTTCGCGGCCCTGGGGGAGGGGGACGACGGCGGCGACCCCGGCACGCTGGTCTGGGTCGGCCGCGTGGAGCCCGCCAAGGACTTGATCTCGCTGCTGCACGCCTTCGCGGAGGTCCGCAAGGACGAGCCGCAGGCCCGGCTGCGGATTGTCCACGACCCGCAGCACGGGCAGGCCGCCGAGGCGGCCGCCTACCTCGCGCACTGCAAGGCGCTCGCCGCCCAGCTCTTCCCCGACGAGGCGGCCGACGCGCACGCCGTCGGCGACAACCCCGTCTCCTTCGAGGAGATCGGCGGCCCCGAGGTGCCGGACCTGACGGACGCGTACGCCGCGGGGAGTGTGGTCGTCCTCTCCAGCGTTGTCGAGGGCTGCCCGATCAGCCTGGTCGAGGCGATGTTCTGCGGGCGCGCCACGGTTTCGACGGACGTCGGCGCGGTCGTCGAAGTCATCGGCGGTACGGGCCTGGTGGTCCCGCCGCGCAATCCCCGCGCACTGGCCGACGCCTGCGTGGCGCTGATGCGCGATCCGCAGCGGCGGGACCGGCTGGGCGCGGCGGCGCGCGCTCGCGCGCTGGAACTCTTTACTGTCGAGCAGAACCTCGCGGCATTTCGAGGCATTTACCTGGAGCTGATCTCGCACTGCCCGGTACGCCGCGAGGCCGTGGGCCTGAACGGCGAACCCCTGCTCTTCGCCAACCCGGCGGAGACGCACGTGCCGGGGAGCTGGGCGGGTGGCGGTCTGGCCGGCGGTGCGTCAGGCCCGAGCTGGGCGGGGGCGGCTGCTGCGGATCCGTCGCAAACGGTGGGCGCGGACGCGGGTGCCGGCGCCGGGCCGGGGCTGGGGGAGCGCCATGCCTGAGCGACGCAGCCGACGGGACCCGGCAAGACGGTCGGTGACCAGCACGATCGCGACTACCGCCGCGACCGAATCCACGGGCTTGACGGTCACGACCGAGACGCCGGCAGCGGAGAGCGACGCGGCGACCAGGGCCGCAGCGGCTGAGACGGCAGCCGAGGTCAGGACCGTAGTTGCGACCTTCAGTGCAGGAGGCAGGTCGATGAGCGCACCCCGTAGGTCGGGCGTTCCCCGTGGGAGTGTTTGGGACACGCCCCGTACTCCCGGCAGCCCCGGCGCGTGGGACCGCGAGCCGGAGCCGACGGCGCTGGCGACCGGCGCGTCCGGGCGCGCCGGGGCTGTCGCGCCGCCGCGGCGGGGGCCCGCCGACCCCGTGCGGGCGCTCATGCACCGGCACCGGGAGTTGTGCGAGCGGGCCGTCGATCCGCTGGAGATCGCCGCCGGGCTCGAAGCGCACGGGGTGACGGACAGGACCGCCGCGCGTTTCCGCCACCGGGACGTCTTCACGCTCGCCGAGGAGCTGTACGCACGAGTGCCCCGCGTCGGTGACAGCGCCGGGCCGGCCCCGGCGCGCGAGGACTCCCCGCGCGCCCGCTGGGTCGCGTACGCGCTGCTGCCCGGCGTCGCGTGCGTCGCTACGGTTGCCGGGCTCGAACTGGCCGGTGGGCGTGGGCGGCTGGCGATCGGCTTGACCGGGACGCTGGTCGTCGCGGTCGCGCTCGCCCTGTGCCTGCGCCACGGGCCCCTGCGCGCCGAGGGGCGTACCGCGCCTGCCGCGCGCCTGTGGGTGTGCTGGCTGCTCGGGTACGCCGTCTTCGGTGACGGGCTGCTCCGGCAGGTCGTCGCCGGGGGCCCGGACGGGCCCTGGGCGATGGAGACCACGACGCTGGTGGCCCTCGCCGCGGCCCTCGCGCCCGCCGCCTGGTGCGCGCACCTCCTCGCCGTTCACGCGCGGCGCAAACTCGCCGCGAGCCGTGGCACGGAGGAGTTCGGGGCGGCGGCCCGCCCCCTCCTGCTCGGTGTCACCGGCCTTTTCGTGGGCCTACTCCTCTGCCTCCAGACCGCGGTCGCAAGCGTGACCGGTGGCAGCGGCCGGGCCGGTCTGGCGGCCGGCGTCGCCCTCGGCGCGCTCCTCTTCCTGGCCCGGCTGCTCACCGTCCACGGCTTCCACCGGCCCGCGTCCGCCGGGCTCGCCGCCGCAGCCGCCCTGCAGGCCGCCGCGCTCTCCGCCGTACTCGCGTCCCGCCTGCCCGGCTGCGGCTTTGTCGCCTCGCCCGTCGAGTACCTCCTCGACGCCGGTGGCGCGGAAGCCGTCCCGGCCGTCGCCTGCACCGTGGCCGCGCTGGCCCTGCTCGCCCACGCCACCGCGGCGCTCTCCCGCGCCTCGGCCCACGCCGGCCGGACGGGGGCCGCCGACCGCCACAAGGCGCAGGCGCCGCCCGAGCCGCACTGACCCGCACCGATCCGCCTCAGCCTCCCGCGGAGCCGACGCCGCGGGCGTACACCGCAGCACTCACCGCATCACCGCCCCATCCAGAAGGAGAACGTGAACATGACCCCCCAACCCCCAACTTCAGCCGGTCGGCACCGAGGGGACGCGCGATGAGGGTGCTGCTGCTGGGTGCCAACGGATATCTCGGCCGCTTCGTCGCCGACCGACTGCTCGCCGACCCGGCCGTGCAGCTCACCGCCCTCGGGCGGGGCGACGACGCCGACGTACGGTTCGACCTCGCCACCGGCAGTCCCGGCGCGCTGACGCGCTTCCTGGACGCCGTACACCCCGGAGTCGTCATCAACTGCGCCGGTGCCACGCGCGGCGGCGCCCGCGACCTGACCCGGCACAACACTGTCGCCGTCGCGACCGTCTGCGAGGCCCTGCGCCGCAGCGGCTGCGGAGCGCGGCTCGTGCAGCTGGGATGTGCCGCCGAGTACGGGCCCTCGCAGCCGGGGTCGTCCACCGCCGAGGACGCCGTGCCCCGCCCCGGCGGCCCGTACGGCGTGAGCAAGCTCGCCGCCACGGAGCTGGTGCTCGGCTCCGGGCTCGACGCCGTCGTGCTCCGGGTCTTCTCACCGGTCGGTCCCGGTACGCCGGCCGGCTCGCCGCTCGGCCGGCTCGCCGAGGCGATGCGCCGGGCGATGCAGTCCGGGGACGGTGAGCTGAAGCTCAGCGGCCTCGGCGTACAGCGCGACTTCGTCGACGTACGCGACGTGGCGCGCGCCGTGCACGCCGCCTCGCTCTCCGCCGCGCAGGGCGCCATCAACATCGGCACCGGCCGCGCGGTCCGGCTGCGGGACGCCGCCGCGGTCCTGGCCCGAGTCGCGGGCTACGGCGGCGCGCTCCATGAGCTCGACGCGCCATCCGGTTACGTCCCGGGCAGCGCGGCAGCGGCGGCGCGCAACGGCGGAGTGGGCAGCGTGCTCGCCTCGGTGGGCGCACCGCGCGGGGAGATGTCCCCGGAGCACCTGGGCGGCCCGTACCCCTACCCGGACGGCTGCGGCAGCTGGCAGCAGGCCGATGTGCGCACCGCGCGCGACCGGCTCGGCTGGCGGCCCCGGATCAACCTCGAGGAGTCGCTCGCGGACATCTGGATGGAGGCGGCATGCCGCATCTGACCAGGCCACGGCGCGCGCAGGCCGCGACGGCAGCCGGCCGGATGGGTGTCGGTGTCCCCGGGTACGCCCATCCGCTCGTCGCCCCGGCCGAGTGGGGCGAGCTGACCCGCCCGGGAACGCCGTTGCACTGGGTGGTGCTCAACGTGTCCAACGGCCCCGGCACCTGCCCCGACCCGCACTGCCTGGAGGCCGCGGGCCGCATCCGCAACGCCGGTGTCCGCGTGCTGGGCCGGCTCGACATGGCGTACGGGACGCGCTCCTTCGGCGAGCTCGTCTCCGATGCGCACCGGTTCCGCGACTGGTACCGCGTCGACGGCTTCTATCTGGACCGCTGTCCCACCGACCGGACGGACCTCCCGGGGGTGCGGCGCGTCACGACCGCGGTCGCCGGGCTCGCCGAGGGCGGCGGTCACCTGGTCCTCGGGCACGGCACGCACCCGTACCCCGGCTATGCGGAGATCGCCGGCCAGCTGGTGACGTTCTCGGGGCCGTGGACGGACTACCGCTGGTCACAGGTGGCGGAGTGGACGGCGGACTACCCGCCGGAGCGCTTCTGCCACCTGGTGCACGGGCTGCCGCGTACGCACCTGGAGGAGGCCGTGCGCATCGCCCGCTGGCAGGGCGCGGGGACTGTCTTCATGACGGACCGGACGGCCGACGGGGACCACAGCGACGGTGGGGGACAAAGCGACCCATTCGAGACACTGCCCGGGTACTGGGACGAAATCGTCTCGCGGATCGGACCGGGTGTCTCGGAATGAGAAGGGGCGTGGCAGTGTTACGCGGAGAACAACCGTACTGATTGACCGACCTACGGAGTCCCCGTGTCGCTGCCACCCCTGGTCGAGCCCGCTGCCGAGCTCACTGTTGACGAGGTTCGCAGGTACTCCCGCCACCTGATCATCCCGGATGTCGGGATGGACGGGCAGAAGCGGCTGAAGAACGCCAAGGTGCTCGCCGTGGGCGCCGGCGGCCTGGGTTCGCCCGCGCTCATGTACCTCGCGGCGGCCGGCGTGGGCACGCTCGGCATCGTGGAGTTCGACGAGGTCGACGAGTCGAACCTGCAGCGCCAGATCATCCACAGCCAGGCCGACATCGGCCGCTCGAAGGCCGAGTCCGCCCGCGACTCGGTCCTCGGCATCAACCCCTACGTGAATGTCGTCCTTCACGAAGAGCGGCTCGAAGCCGAGAACGTGATGGAGATCTTCTCCCAGTACGACCTGATCGTTGACGGCACCGACAACTTCGCGACCCGTTACCTGGTCAACGACGCGTGCGTGCTCCTCAACAAGCCGTACGTCTGGGGCTCGATCTACCGCTTCGACGGCCAGGCGTCCGTGTTCTGGTCCGAGCACGGCCCCTGCTACCGCTGCCTCTACCCGGAGCCCCCGCCGCCGGGCATGGTCCCGTCCTGCGCCGAGGGCGGCGTGCTGGGCGTGCTCTGCGCGTCCATCGGCTCGATCCAGGTCACCGAGGCGATCAAGCTGCTGGCCGGTGTGGGCGACCCGCTGGTCGGCCGGCTGATGATCTACGACGCCCTGGAGATGCAGTACCGCCAGGTCAAGGTCCGCAAGGACCCCGACTGCGCGGTGTGCGGC
The DNA here is from genome assembly GCF_018614615.1 of Streptomyces sp. ISL-100. Taxonomy (GTDB): domain Bacteria; phylum Actinomycetota; class Actinomycetes; order Streptomycetales; family Streptomycetaceae; genus Streptomyces. The sequence goes on from NZ_JAGGOK010000074.1 coordinate 10,095, forward strand.
GAGAACCCGACCGTCACCGAGCTCATCGACTACGAGGCCTTCTGCGGCGTCGTGTCCGAGGAGGCGCAGGAGGCGGCGCTCGGCTCCACGATCACTCCCAAGCAGCTCAAGGAGTGGATCGACGGTGACGAGAAGATCGACATCATCGACGTCCGTGAGCCGAACGAGTACGAGATCGTCTCGATTCCGGGCGCGCGGCTGATCCCGAAGAACGAGTTCCTGATGGGCGCCGCTCTCCAGGACATGCCGCAGGACAAGCGCATCGTCCTGCACTGCAAGACGGGCGTCCGCAGTGCGGAGGTCCTCGCGGTGCTGAAGTCGGCGGGCTTCTCGGACGCGGTGCATGTCGGTGGCGGAGTCATCGGCTGGGTCAACCAGATCGAGCCGGAGAAGCCGATCTACTAGGCCCCTGCTGTCCGGGCATTGTTGTACGTACGAAGTTGTACGTACGAAGGGGCCGCCCCGCACGTCATGTGCGGGGCGGCCCCTTTTCCTGTCTCTTCAGCGCCCCCGGGCCAGCAGCTCAGCCACCCTTTCGAGCGCCGCGGGCGCGAGATTGCGGCGCAGTACTTCCACGAGCTCCTCCGGCGTACTGCGGCTGTCGAGAGTGATTACGCCGTAATCGCGCCGCCGCGCTTTCGGAACGGGCGCCGGCGCGTCCTGCACAGTGCCGGGCAGCTGCTGCTCATCGCGCGGCAGCCGCGCGATCCGCCGGGCGTCCTCGACCGAGACCCGGCCGTCGGCCAGTGCCTCCTGAAGGTCCTCGCGGAGCTTCATCAGCGACAGCCGCTGTGAGACGAACCCCTGCGTCTTGCCGATACGGGCGGCCACCTGCCGCTGCGAGTAGCCGTACGAGGTGATCAGGCCCTGGATGGCCTGGGCCTGCTCCAGCTCGGTGAGGTCGTCGCGCTGGACGTTCTCGATGAGCGCGTCCTCGTCGGTGCGGGTCGCGTCCTCCCGTACGAGGACCGGCACCTCACGCAGCCCGGCGAGCTTGGCCGCCGCCAGCCTGCGGTGGCCGTGCAGGACGACGTACGGGGCGTCGCCGACCGCCGCCCCGTGCTCCGGATGCGCGGCGAGGAAGGCGCCGCGTGAGACGACTCCGAGGGCCTGAAGCACTCCGCGTTCGCGCAGCGTCTCCGCCAGGCCGTCGAGGTCGCGCAGTTCGTGGCGCGGGTTGTCGGGGTTCTCGGCGAGGTCCGTGACGGGGACGGTCAGCGGGTACGTGTCCCGCCCGGCCGGCGGCGCGGGGTCGCCGCCGGGGGTGAGCAGGGTGGCGAGATCGGTGCGGCGGCCCATCAGCGCGCCACCGCCTTCCTGCCGGCGCGGGTACGCCTGGGCCTGGCCGGGGCCGGGATCACCGCGAGGCCCACCTCCAGGGCGAGCCGGAAGAAGTCCTCGCGGGCCTGGAGTGCGACGCGGTTGGCGCCGTACTGCGTGACGACGAGGCCGTCGGCGGAGGCGCGGGTGTGCAGCTTGTAGTGGCGTACGACGGTCCGCGCGAGCGGCCAGCCCTGGGCCTCGACGAACGCTCGCGTCTGATCCAGGTCCGCCTTGCCGTCGCGCGGGTCCCAGTTGTTGATGACCACGCGGAACGGCAGTCCGCGCGGCTTCACGACGCGCTCGATGGTGCGCTGGGTGGGCTGGAAGCCGAGGGGCTCGGGCTCGATCGGCACGATCACGTCGTGGGCGCTGTCGAGTACGGCGCGCAGCGCGTCGGCGGCCGGGCCCTTGCCGAGCGGGTCGTCGCCGTCGGTCTCGGCGAGGTCGAGCCAGCCGGGCGTATCGACGAAGACGTGCTGCGCCGAGGGGATGCGGGAGAGCGCTGCCAGTCCGGGCAGGTCGTCGTGCGCCTGCACGAAGTCGAACGGCAGGCCGTCGCCGACCCGCTCCGACCACCACACCGCGGAGCCCTGCGGGTCGATCGAGACCGCCACGACGGGCGGCCGCTCGCCCTCGGCCCCGGCGCCGAGTACGTCGGCTGTGACGGCGGCGAGGTTGACGGCGAGCGTGGACTTACCCACGCCGCCCTTCTGATTGAGGATCACATGCACGTGCGCCACGACCACTCTCCCTGATTCACCGATTCGCGCAAATCCGACATTCGGGATTTACGGTCACTGTGACAGTGGTGCGCGGGCAGGCGCCGCGTACACGCCGGAGGGCAGCGCTGTTAGGAGCAGGTCGTGTCAGCAGGTGGTGTCGTTCGCCGGGACCCTGCCGTTCAGGAAGTACGGGTCCACGGCGCGGGCTATGCAGCCGTTGCCGGTGAGGTACGCGCCGTGGCCCTCGCCCTCGTACGTGATCTGCACGCCCACGCCCTCCCGCAGCTCCTCGACCATCCGCAGCGAGCCCTCGTACGGCGTGGCCGAGTCGCCCGTGCCGCCGATCACCAGGACCGGGGGCGCGCCCTTCGCGCCGACCTCGGGGGTCTCGCGCTCGCCGTCGACCGGCCAGGAGGCGCACCAGCCGGCCAGGTCCCAGGCGAGGTACGGGCCGAAGGCGGGAGAGACCTTCCGGAAGTCGGCCAGGTGGGTCCTCCTGACATCCTCGCCGCTCACGCGTCCCTCGGCGTCGGCGCAGGATATGGCGCGCTGGGCGTGGTGCGCCGTGCTGTAGCGCCCTCGCGCGTCGCGGCCGTTGTATCCGTCGGCGAGCTTCAGCAGCGTCGTTCCATCGCCGTCCTCCCCTCGCGCAGGGCCTTGGTGAGCGTCGGCCGGCTGTCCTCGCTGTAGAGCTGGGACATGATGCCCGTGACCGCGAGGCTCTGGGTGAGCGGACGTCCGACGGTCGTCGGCAATTGCTTCTTGTCGAGCCGGTCGAGGATCCGCACGACGCGGGCCGTGCCGGCCTCGGCGGTGGCGCCGGTGCTCTCGAAGTAGTTGTCCAGCGCGCGCTGGAAGCCCAGCGCCTGGTTGCGCGAGTGGTGGACGAAGTCGGCGGTCGGGTCGACGACCGCGTCCAGCGCCATGCGCCCGACGTGCCCGGGGAAGAGGTGGGCGTACGTGCCGCCGAGCTCCGTGCCGTACGAGAAGCCGAAGTAGTTCAGCTTCTTGTCGCCGAGGACCTGGCGGATCAGGTCCATGTCGCGGGCCGCGCTGCTGGTCGCGACGTACGGCAGGACCTTGCCGGAGCGCTTGGCACAGCCCGCTCCGAACGCGGCCGCGTCGTCGAGGTAGGCCCTCTCCTCGGTGGTGGTGTCGGGGGTGAAGTCCAGCCGGAAGGAGGCCTCGGCCTGCTGGTCGTCCTGGCAGACGACGGCGGAGCTCTCCGCGACGCCGCGCGGGTCGAAGCTGACCAGGTCGTAGCGGGTGTGCAGGGTGGTGAAGCCCGGGGCGTGCCCCGGCATCGCCGCGACGCCGGAGCCGCCCGGCCCGCCGAAGTTGAACAGGAGCGAGCCGATGCGCCGGTCGGCGTCGGTCGCCCTGGAGCGGATCAGTGCGATGCCGATGGTCTCGCCGGCCGGCTCGCGGTAGTCCAGCGGCGCGGTGAGGGTGGCGCACTGCCAGTGGCCGCCGGGGGCCCGGGCGGCGCTGCCGTCTGCCTTGCTGGGCGCGGCGCAGCGCTTCCAGTCGAGGCGCTGGCCGGTGAGCGCGGAGGGGAGGGCGGGCAGCTTGCCGGTGTGGTCTTCGCGGCCTTTGCCGCCTTTGCCGCCTTCGCGACCTTCACCGCCTTTGCTGCCTTCGCCGGCGTCGTGGGGCGTGCCCTGGCGGGCGGGTTTGTCGCCGCCGCCGGTGGAGCCGCCGTCGCAGCCGGTGGCCGCCCCCGCCGTTAGGATTGCGGCGGCTGCCAGGGCGAATGCCCGTACAAGGTTCGCCATGGTGGCCCCCCAAATCGCCCAGGACTCGAAAATAGATTCGTCATCCTAGGCGGCCCCACTGACAGGCCCACTGACAGGCTTACGGGCAGACGGTTCCGTCGGCCGGCACCCTGCCCCTCAGCAGGTACGCGTCCACCGCTGCCTGCACGCACTTGTCGCCGCTGTTGTACGCGCCGTGGCCCTCGCCCTTGTACGTCAGCACGATGCCGACGCCTTTGCCGAGCTCGTCAGCCATGCTCTTCGCGCCCGCGTAGGGCGTCGCCGGGTCTCCGGTGTTGCCGATGACGAGGATGGGGTCCGAGCCGTGCGCGCTCACATCGGGGGTGTCCCGCTCGCCGTCGACCGGCCACTCGGAGCAGCCCATCAGGCCCCAGCCGAGGAAGTCGCCGAAGACGGGTGAAATCTCACGGAATTCGCGGAGCTTCGCCTTGGTCTGCGCCATGTCGAAACGCGCCCTGGAGTCCACACAGTTGACGGCGGCGTTGGCGGCGCCACTGTTGCTGTACGAGCCGTCGGGGCGCCGGCCGTTCAGGGCGTCGGAGAGGCTGAGCAGGAGCTCGCCGTTGCCGCCGTCCGCGTCCTCGAGGCCCTGTTCCAGGTACTTCCAGTACTCCTGGGAGTACAGCGTCTGGAGGATGCCGTTGGCGGCGTGGCTCTGTGTCAGTTCGCGGTTGCCGATTCCCTTGACGGGCTGCTTGTCCAGCCGCTTGAGGAGATCGACGATGAAGTCCTCGATCTCCTTCACGGTGTTGCCGGGCAGCGTGCACGCGTCGCCGCGCTCGACGCAGTCCTTGGCGAAGTTGTCGAGGGCGAGCTGGAAGCCCCTGATTTGACCGAGTAGGCCCTGTTCGGCGGACTTGGTGGGGTCGACGACCGCGTCGAAGACCGCCCTGCCCACTCTCTTCGGGAACAAGTGGGCGTAGACGCCGCCGAGTTCGGTGCCGTACGAGATGCCGAAGTAGTGCAGCTTGTCGTCGCCGAGGGCCTGCCTCATGAGGTCCATGTCGCGGGCGGCGTTGGTGGTTCCGACGTGCGGGAGGTCCTCGCCCGAGTTGTCCTCGCAGGCGGACGCGAACGACGCGAGGCTCTCGGTGAAGGTCTTCTCCCCGGCGGCGTCGTCCGGGGTGCTGTCCTGGGCGTAGTACTCGTCGAGTTCCTTGTCGTCCATGCACTGGACGCCCACGCTGCGGCCGACGCCGCGCGGGTCGAAGCTGACCAGGTCGTAGCGGGAGCGCAGCCGCTCGTAGTCCGCGGCCACGGAGGGCAGGCCGGTCACGCCCGAGCTGCCCGGTCCGCCGAAGTTGAAGACGAGGGAGCCGATGCGGTTCTTCGTGTCGCGGGCCTTCGCGCGGATGAGCGCCAGCTCGATCGTGTCGCCGTCGGGCTTCGCGTAGTCGCGGGGGACGTCCATGAAGGCGCACTGCCAGGTGGTGCCGCCGGCGAGGGGGGAGGGGGAGGTGCCGCCGCCCTCCGCCGCGGACGGGGCGGGGCAGTCCTCCCAGTCGAGCTTCTGGGCGGCGAGGTCATTGTCCCCGTTCCCGTCCTTGCCGTTGCCGTCGTCGGAGCAGCCGGCGAGGGACACGAGGACGGCGGTGGCGGCGAGGACGGCCGTGGCACGCAGGGCGGCGGAAGTCGGCATGCACCCATCGTGCGACGGGGCGTGGGAGCGTGCGCCCCGGAAAGCGCCATTCGGGACGGCGTACGGGGCGTTCCGGGGAACGTCTCGGGGGCGTACCCGGGTACGCCGCAAAGGGCGCACCGGGGTATGCCTCCAGGGCGCACCCGGGTACGTCTTACGGGCGTTCCGGGGAACGTCTCAAAGCGCCACCAGAGTGACCTCGGTCGCCTTCACGCTCACCCATACCCGCACGCCCTCCGCGAGCCCCAGCTCCGCGGCCGCCGCCGGAGTGACCTCCGCGACGACTTCGGGGGCGGCGTCGATCAGGACGCGCAGGCGGCTCCCGTGCGCGGTCAGCTCGCCGACCGTTCCCGGCCAGTTGTTGCGCGGGCTTCCTGAGGGCCGGTTCCGGTGTACGGAGACCGCTTCAGGGCCCACGACGGCGAGGCCCGGGGCGCCGCCCGGGAGCGGTTCGGCGGCGACCAGGTGTGCGCCGTCGAGCAGTTCCAGGCCGTCCGCCGTGGCGGTGCCGGGCCAGGCGTTGCGGCCGAGCATCCGGGCCACCCAGGGCGAACGCGGGTGCCGGGCGACCTCCGCCGGAGGCGCGTACTGCACCGACTCGCCCTCTTCCAGTACGAGCACGTGGTCCGCCAGCGAAACGGCCTCGACCGGGTCGTGCGTGACGATCAGGCAGACGCCCGGGAAGCCCGCCAGGTGGTCGCGCAGGGTGTGCCGGACACGGGCCCTGGTCGTCTGGTCGAGTGCGGCGAGCGGTTCGTCGAGCAGGAGCAGCCGGGGGCGTGCTGCGAGGGCGCGGGCGAGAGCGACGCGCTGTGCCTGGCCCCCGGAGAGCTGGCTGGGCCTGCGGTGCGCGAGGTGCCCGACACCGAGGCGGTCGAGCCACTCCTGCGCCTCCGCGCGGGCGGCCGCCTTGGAAGCGCCCTGGGACGTTCTCCCGTACGCCGTGTTGGCGAGCGCGGTCATGTGCGGGAACAGCGCGCCGTCCTGCGGCACCCAGGCGATGCCGCGCCGGTGCGGCGGCAGAGATGACACGTCCCTTTCGCCGAGCCGAAGGGAGCGCGCGGTTGCCCGGTCGGTGAGTCCCAGGAGCGCGCGCAGGAGGGTGGTCTTGCCCGCACCGTTGGGTCCTACGACGGCGACCGTACTACCGCCCTCCACGTCGAGCCCCACGCGCGCGTGCCCGTCGATTTCTGCGACGAGCGGCCACCGGGGCGCCTCTCCACCGTCGGTCACGGCCTGCGAGCCGGACGACAGTGAGCCGGGGGCCGGAGCGGCGTCCAGGGGCTCCTCAGGGGGCGGTGTCCGTGCGTCACGGGATCCACGCTGCGGGGCGAGCCAGTGGCCCCGCAGCGCGATCAGTACGGCGGTCGCCACCGCCAGCAGCAGCAGCGACACCGCCACCGCGCCGTCCGGGTCGTTCTGGAGCAGCAGATAGACCTGGAGCGGCAGGGTCTGCGTGGTACCCGGCAGATTGCCGGCGAAAGTGATCGTCGCCCCGAACTCGCCCAGCGCCCTCGCCCAGCACAGCGCCGCACCCGCGAGCAGCCCCGGCGCGACCATCGGAACGGTCACAGTGAAGAACGTCCGCAGCGGTGACGCGCCCAGCGAAACGGCCGTCTCCTCGTACCGGGGATGCAGTCCGGCCAGCGCCCCCTCCAAGCTGATCACCAGGAACGGCATCGCGACGAACGCGGACGCGACGACCGCCCCCGCCGTCGAGAACGGCAAGGTCACCCCGAACCAGTGCGACAGCTGCTCGCCGATCAGCCCGCGCCGCCCGTACCCCTGAAGGAGCGCCACACCGGCGACCGTCGGCGGCAGCACCATCGGCAGCATCACCAGGACGCGCACCAGCGCCTTGCCCCGGAACGACACGCGTGCGAGCAGCCACGCCAGCGGTACGCCCAGGACGAGCGACAGCAGCAGCGCCCACCCCGAGACGACCAAGGACAGACCGAGCGCCTCGGTCACCGCGGGAGCGGTCAGCCGGCGGGGGAGCGCCGACCACGGCGCACCGGCGAGCACGCCCGCCAGCGGGAGCAGCAGGAAGGCGACGGCTAGCCCGGCCGGCAATGTGAGGGCGAGCGGCGTGCGCCCCTTCACCGTGCTCACGGCGCCTGGAACCCCGCGTCACGCAGCAGCTTCTGGGCCTCCGGGGAGGCGAGCCACTTCACGAAGTCCGAGGCCTCCTCGCTGTGCTTGGAGTCGTCGAGCACGGCGGCCGGATAGGACGCGACGGCGTTCTGCGCGTCGGGTACGGCGACCGTGGTGACCTTGCCCCTGGCCGCGGCGGCGTCGGTCACGTACACCAGACCGGCATCGGCCTCGCCCAGCTCCACCTTGCTCAGTACCGCGCGCACATTCGGCTCCTGGGAGACGGGCTTCACCTTCACACCCGCCCCGTCCAGAATCTTCTGGCTGTAGCGGCCGACCGGCACCTCGGGCGCCGCGAGAACCACCTTCAGGCCGCTCCTGGAGAGGTCCTTCAGGCCGCCGATCTTCTCCGGGTTGCCCTGGGCGGTGGCGATGGTGAGGCGGTTCTTCGCGATGACGACCGGTTCGCCGGTGTTCTCCTTCAGCCCGTCCATGGTCTTCGTGTCGGCGGTGACGAGAGCGTCGGCGGGCACGCCCTGACGTACCTGCGAGACGAGTTCCTGAGAGCCGTTGAAGGAAAAGGTGACCTTCGTGCCGGCGTGCTCCTTCTCGTACGCCGCTCCGGCCGCCGTGAACACATCGGTGAGTGAGGCCGCGGCGAGGACGGTGATCTCGGTTGAGCCCGCCTTGGAGCCCGCCTTCTCGCCTCCCTCACCGCCGCACGCGGCAAGGAGCGGGACGAGCAGCAGCGAGGCGGTGATGGCGGTAAGGACGGTACGGCGTCGCACGGAGACCCCCGGGGTGTCGGTAACGATCGGCTGGGACACAGCCGGTTCACACACGGTCGATATGGACATTGGTCGACTTCACGCGGGCCACCGCCTCCATCCCGACCTCCAGGCCGAGCTCCTCGACGGCCTCCCGGGTCAGCAGGGAGACCAGCCGGTGCGGGCCCGCCTGTACCTCGACCTGGGCGGCGACATCGCCGAGCTTCACCGCGGTGATGATCCCGGCGAAGGCGTTGCGCGCTGTCGTGTACGGGATGTCGCCCTGCTCATTGGCCTGCTGGGCGAGCTCGACCGCGTACGCCGCGAGAACGGGGCCGTCGATCAGCCGCCGGCCGGTCTCGTCCCTGCGCGTGGTGATCCGCTCGGCGTCTGCCCAGCGGCGGACGGTGTCGGGGCTGACGCCGAGAAGCCGCGCCGCCTGCTGAGTGGTGTAGGACCGCATGTGCGGCAATGTACGACCGTTTCATCCGCACCTGCAAGGAAGATCGGTCGATGCTCCTGGCAGGTGCGGTGTGGCTCGTACGAAGAGACCAGAGGTATCGGGAGCCTCTGGAGCTGCGCCCCTAGAGCTGTTCCTTGCGTGTCAGCTGGTTGAAGGACAGCCAGCCCGGCAGCACCGGCAGCCAGAAGGTCAGCAGCCGGTACAGCAGCACCGCCGGGGCCGCGATCCCCGCGGGCAGGCCCGCGACCGACAGCGCCGCGATGAGCGCGCCCTCGACCGCGCCGACACCGCCGGGCGTCGGTACCGCGGAACCCAGTGCGTTGGCGGTCAGGAAGACCACCGCGATGGTGGCGTAGCTCAGGCGGGCGTCGCTGTCGAAGGCGCGGATCGACGCGTCCAGGCACATCACGAACGTAGCGGTCAGCAACAGCATGCCGCCGATACCGGTGATCAGCTTCTGCGGCCGCTGCAGTACGTCGAGCATGCGGGGCACTACACCGGCGAACAACGACCGCACCCGCGTCACCACGAACCTGCGCAGGATCGGCACGGCCGTCACCACCAGCGCCAGCACCGCCGCCGTCAGCAGTCCGGCGATGACCGTCCGGGACGGGGAGAGCGTGGGGGTCCGTTCGGTGCCCGTCACGTAACCGAAAATCATCAGCAGCGTGATGTGGGCCGCGAGGCCGAAGAGCTGCGAGGCGCCGACACTCGCTACCGCCAGCCCGGGGCGTACCCCGGCGCGCTGGAGGAAGCGGGTGTTGAGCGCCACGCCGCCGATCGCCGCCGGCGCGACGAGCTTCACGAAGGAACCGGCCACCTGCGCCTTGACGGTGCGCCAGAACGACACCTTCTCGGGTACGAACCCCAGCAGACTCATCGCCGCGGCCGGATAGCTCAGCGCGGAGAACAGCACGGCCACCGCCGCCCAGCGCCAGTCCGCCTTCGCGATCGCGTCGCTCATGTCGTTGGCCATCAGCGACGAGATGAGGAAGTAGGCGGCGAACGCACCGGCGATGACGCTGACGAGTGTGCGGGGCCTGATGCGTTCGAGGCGGGCCGGCTCGACCAGCGCCTGCGGACGGATCAGCAGCACCTGGTGGCGGATCTGCGTCAGCAGGTCCTCTTCGCGTGCCTTCTCCAGGGCCTCCTCTATGGCCCCCTTCTCGGCCTTCTTCTCCGCCCGTGCGTCCTTGCGGCCATTGGCCGCGGTGGCCTCGTCGGCGCCCGGCTCGGCCGCCCCGGCCGGTTTGGCGGCGTGTGACGCGTCGAGCACCGCCTCGCGCTCGCGCTGCGAGCGTTCGCGCGCCAGCTTGCGCAGGGTGGAGCGGGTGGAGCGGCTGAGCGCGATCGGCTGGAGCAGCGGCAGGCTGTCGGCGACCGCGTCGGGGCCCAGTACCTCCACGGCGGCGGCCACGGCCCGCTCGGCGCCGGCGCGCAGCGCGAGCGTCGTCAGGAGCTGCGCGACGTCCATGCGCAGGACGACGTCGCCGGCCGCGATCTCGCCGCCGCGCAGATCGGTAAGGATCACCCTGCCGGAACGATCCACCAGAATCGCGTCGCCGACCAGCCTTCGGTGCGCGATACGGCGCGACTGGAGGGCCTTCACCTGGCGCCAGGCACCGCGCAGCAGCTCGTCGGTGATCTCCTCGTCGGGCAGCGAGTCCAGCGAGCGGCCGCCCAGGTGCTGGTACACGAGCATCACGGCGTCGGGGCCGAGCTCGGACGTGGCGATCAGCTTGGGCGCGTTGGCCCCGGCGGCGATGGCGGCGTACGCGAGAAGCGCCTCCTGCTCCAGGGCCTGGCGCAGGGACTGGATCGAGCGGCGCTGGGTGATGCCGCGCAGGGTCACCTGACGCCACACGCGGTAGAAGAACCCCTGCGCCTGCTGTTCGCGGTCGACGACGGTGACGTCGAGGGGCGGCCCGTCCTCCAGGGTGACGAGGTAGCGGCGGCCGCGGTCCCCCTGCTCGGCGGAGTCGGGTACGTCCTCGGCGCGCATCGCCGTCACCGGATGGAACCCGACGTGCCGCAGCCCCGCGAGGAGGGTCTGGCCGGTGGGCCGTACGTTCGGGGAACCGACGGCGTAGAGCGTCCCGTACGCGACCGTCCAGCCGATCAGCACGGTCACGATGATCGAGAACGGTGTGGTCTGGCGGCCGACCAGTACGGCGAACGAGTTGAGCAGCAGCACCGCCCACAGCGCCACGCGCCAGCGCGGTCTGCGGGCCATGCCGACCGCCGTCATGTAAGCGATGACGGGCGCCAGGTAACCGTGCACGGGATCGGTCAGTTCGCCGCTCGCCGTCGCCTGTGTGAGCGCTTCCCTGATCGTGTCCGGGGCGGCCTCGGAGACCCACAGGTCGGTGGCGAGCGCGACACCGTGCGCGAGCACGGCCGCGAGTACGCCGTCCGCGATCCGCAGTCCGTCGCGCTTGATCAGCCGCTCGATGGCGAAGGCGACCGGGAGGATCAGTACGGCGATGCTGGAGATCAGGCCGGCCAGTTTGATGAAGACGTCGGGCGTCTGGCCGGTGCCCTTGCTGATGTCCTGTTCGAGCCCCGACGCGGTGCCGTGCGCGAAGGCCGCGATGCCCAGTACGCAGACGATGCTCAGCACGCCGACGAGCAGCCGTACCAGGTCGGACGGGCGGTGTACGCGCGCGGAGAGCAGTGGTTCGTCGCCGGAGACGCGGTCGATGCTGCTTCCTTCGGGCCCGCAGTTCATGTTCTTCGTGGGCCTCTCGGGTGCGTCAGGGCGCGACTCGGCGCCAGGGGTGCTCGCCGCCGGCGGAGGCTGCACGCCCTGCTCGTTCGTTGTTTCCTCTTGATCTCGTATCACCTGTCACCGCCCGGATGATGGTGGCATGACCGCATGACAGAGGGGGGCATCAGGGTGCATTGCGGGGGCGTGAAGTGTTTTGGCTGTTTTGGATACGCCCCATGGAGCAGCGCGCGCTGTCGGCGGCGTGGTGCAGGATGGACCGGATGAGCCCCGAGCCGGATGTCTCCGCAGTGCCCGAGTACGCCGAGCGCGTGCTGGAGGTGGCCGAGATGATTCCACCCGGCCGTGTGATGACGTACGGGGATGTCGCCGAGTGGCTCGAGGAGGGCGGCCCCCGCCAGGTTGGGCGGGTCATGGCGCTCTACGGCGGCGGCGCGCCCTGGTGGCGCGTGGTGCGTTCCGACGGCGTACTGCTGCCGGGCCACGAACTGCGGGCGCTGGACCACTACCGCGCGGAGGGCACCCCTCTGCGGACGGCCTCCCGGCAGTCCGGGACCCACCTGCCGCGCCTGGACATGAAGCAGGCGAGGTGGGACGGCGGCACGGCCGGTTCCGGCGGAAGTGCACAAGCTCACACGACTCACACCTGACAGCTTCCTGCATGCGCGGTCGCGGTGGGGAATGGCCGGACCGTACGGGGCGCCGGGCGAGGTACCGGGCGGGACAGGAAGCGGACTCGCTGCGCCCCGGTCGCCCACTGGCGTAGCGTCGTCCTCCGCACGCGGCACGCGCGTACCGCTCATCCCGCTTCCCCCGCGCCCCGCGCGGGGCGGCAAGTCAACCCGTACACCCTCCAGGACCGGCGATCCACGTGAGCTCATCCCCTTCCGCAGATCCCCCAGGTGCCCCAGGTTCCGCCTGGAATCCGCCGCACCGTAAGGCGCGGCAGCGGACCCCGGGCGCGTACCGACTGGTGCGTACCCCGCCGGGCCCTGTGGATCCCCCTCTTCTGGACGCGCGACAGCGCGCGGTGGTTGACCATGTGGGCGGTCCGCTGCTGGTCCTCGCGGGCCCGGGCACCGGCAAGACGACGACCCTCGTGGAGGCGGTCGCCGCGCGTGTCGCCAAGGGAGCCGACCCTCAGCGCATCCTGGTGCTCACCTTCAGCCGCAAGGCGGCGGTGGAACTGCGCGACCGGATGGCACTGCGGCTCGGCGGCGCGTACGGGCCACAAGCCACCACCTTTCACTCCTTCTGCTACGCCCTGGTCCGAGCCCACCAGGACAGCGACCTCTTCAGCGAACCGCTGAGGCTGCTGTCCGGCCCCGAACAGGACGTGGCGGTACGTGACCTGCTGGCGGGCCACGTGGACCTGGAGCGGGACGGCCATCCGGCTCCCGTCCACTGGCCGGACGAACTGCGCGCCTGCCTCACGACGCGCGGCTTCGCCGACGAGGTACGGGCGGTGCTCGCGCGCAGCCGGGAACTGGGGCTCGGCCCCGACGCTCTGGGGGCCTTCGCGGCGCGTACCGGGCGGCCCGACTGGAAGGCCGCGGCAGCGTTCCTGGCCGAATATCTCGACGTACTCGACATGCAGGGCGTCCTGGACTACGCCGAACTGGTCCACCGCGCGGTGCTGCTCGCCGAGGAAGCGGAGCTCACGGGCCGGCTCAGCGCCCAGTACGACGCGGTCTTCGTGGACGAGTACCAGGACACCGACCCGGCGCAGGTCCGCCTCCTGAAGGCGCTGGCCGGTTCGGGGCGCACCCTGGTGGCGTTCGGCGACCCGGACCAGTCGATCTACGCGTTCCGCGGTGCGGACGTCGGCGGGATCCTCGACTTCCCGGACACGTTCCGGGGAACGGACGGCAGTCCTTCCCCGGTGGAGGTGCTGACGACCTCCCGCCGCTCGGGAGCCACCCTCCTGGAGGCCACCCGTCTGCTCACCCGTCGGATGCCGCTGACGCGCCTGCCGGCCGAAAAGGTACGGGCGCACCGCGATCTGGCTGCGGTACGGGAAGGGGGGCGCGCGGAGGTCTTCACGTACCCGACGGCCGGCACGGAGCTCGACAACATCGCGGACATCCTGCGCCGCGCCCACCTGGAGGAGGGCGTGGCGTGGAACGAGATGGCGGTACTGGTACGCGCCGGCGGCCGCACGATCCCCGTCGTACGCCGCGCGCTGACCTCCGCCGGCGTCCCCCTGGAGATCGACGGCGACGACCTCGCCCTGCGCCACGAGCCGGCCGTAACCCCCCTGCTGACGGCGCTACGAGCAGTGGCCGATGCAGCGCTTACCAAACCGGCCGACCCGGCCGCTCGCGGCGAAGACGACGCCGAGGAGGACGAGCACGCCGGCCCGCCCGCCACCACGGCCGGCTGGCTCGGCACAGACGTCGCCGCCGAACTGCTCGCCTCGCCGCTCGCCGGCATGGACACCGCCGACCTCCGCCGCCTCGGCCGCGCTTTGCGCGACGAGGAGCGTGCTGCCGGGAACCGCCTCCCGCCGCCCTCCGACGAGCTGCTCGCCCGCGCCCTCGCCGAACCGGAGCGGCTGGCCGCGCACGACCCGGCGTACGCCCGCGGCGCCCAGCGCCTCGGCGCGCTCCTGCGGGGGGCCCGCACCCTCCTCGAAGCCGGCGGCACCGCCGAGGAGGCCCTCTGGGAGCTGTGGAACGGTACGCCCTGGCCGGGGCGCCTCGAACGCGCCGCCCTGCGCGGCGGCGCGGCCGGCCGCAACGCCGACCGCGACCTCGACGCGGTCTGCGCACTGTTCGACACCGCCGCCCGCGCCGAGGAGCGCTCCGGCGGCCGCGGCGCCCTGAACTTCCTCGAAGAGCTCGACGCCCAGGACATCGCCGCCGACACCCTCAGCAAGCGCGCCGTACGCCCCGACGCCGTACGCCTGATGACCGCGCACCGGTCAAAGGGGCTGGAGTGGCGCCTGGTCGTCGTGGCGGGCGTACAGGAGGGCCTGTGGCCGGACCTGCGCCGCCGAGGTTCGCTCCTCGAAGCCGACAGGATCGGCCGCGACGGCCTCGCCGAACCCCTCACCCCAGGCGCCCTCCTCGCCGAGGAACGACGGCTCTTCTACGTCGCCGCCACCCGCGCCCGCGAGCGCCTCGTCGTCACCGCCGTCAAGGCCCCGGCCGACGACGGCGACCAGCCCTCCCGCTTCCTCACCGAACTCGGCGTCGAACCCAAGGACGTCACAGGCCGCCCCCGCCGCCCCCTCGCCGTAGCCGCGCTCGTCGCCGAACTGCGCGCCACCACCGTCGACCCGGCGGCCACCCCCGCCCTGCGCGACGCGGCCGCCCGCAGGCTGGCCCGCCTCGCCGCCCTCGCGGACGAGGACGGGCAGCCGCTGGTCCCTTCGGCGCACCCGTACCGCTGGTGGGGCCTGTACGACCCGACGCACAGCAGCATCCCTCTGCGCGACCGCAACGAGCCCGTGGCGCTCTCGGGAAGCGCACTGGACCAGGTCGCGAACACGTGCTCCCTCCAGTGGTTCCTGGGACGCGAGGTAAAGGCGGACGCACCCGCGACCGCAGCCCAGGGCTTCGGGAACGTCGTGCACGTCCTGGCCGACGAGGTCGCGTCCGGCCGTACGCCCGCTGACCTCGCCGTACTCATGGAACGCCTCGACTCCGTCTGGAACGCCCTCGCGTTCGACGCCCCCTGGAAGTCCACGCAGGAGAAAGAGCACGCTCGCGTGGCGCTGGAACGCTTCCTCCAGTGGCACGTCATGGACCGCGGCGGCCGCACCCCGGTCGCGACCGAGCACGACTTCGACGTGACCCTGGAGGCGGGCGGAGAGTACGAGGTGCGCATCCGCGGTTCCATGGACCGCGTCGAAAAGGACGCCGAGGGACGGGCGTACGTCGTCGATTTCAAGACCGGAAAAGCGACCCCCACGCGCGATGAGGTCGCCCACCACCCGCAGCTCGCCGTCTACCAGCTCGCCGTACGGGAAGGCGCGGTGGACGAGGCGTTCGGCGGAACGCGCCCCGAGCCCGGCGGCGCCGAACTCGTACAGCTGCGCCAGGCGGCCGCCAAGAAGGACGGCCGGGAAGCACTCCCCAAGATCCAGGCGCAGGAGCCGCTCGCCGGGGAGTGGGTCGGCGACCTGCTCGCCACCGCCGCGGGCCGCGTACTCGACGAACGCTTCAGCCCGGCGACCGGCCAGCACTGCACGCACTGCGCGTTCCGCGCCGCGTGCAGCGCGCAGCCGGAGGGCCGCCACATCGTCGAGTAGCGGAAGCTCCACGGAGAGTCGCTGTCAGTGGGGCCGGATAGCCTCTCTGGGGTGTCAGCTCGAATCACCGACCCCGAGCAGCTCAAAGAGCTCCTCGGCATCCCGTTCACCCCGGAGCAGATGGCGTGCATCACCGCACCGCCTGCCCCGCAGGTCATCGTGGCCGGAGCCGGTTCGGGCAAGACGACGGTCATGGCCGCGCGCGTGGTGTGGCTGGCCGGCACGGGGCAGGTCGCCCCCGAGCAGGTGCTGGGTCTGACCTTCACCAACAAGGCGGCCGGCGAGCTCGCCGAGCGCGTCCGCAAGGCATTGATCCGCGCCGGGGTGACCGACCCCGACGTCATCGACCCGGACAACCCTCCCGGCGAGCCCAGGATCTCGACGTACCACGCCTTCGCCGGGCAGCTCCTTGCCGAGCACGGCCTGCGCATCGGCCTCGAACCGACCGCCCGCCTGCTCGCCGACGCCACCCGCTACCAGCTCGCCGCGCGCGTGCTGCGGGAGGCGCCCGGCCCGTATCCGGCGCTCACCAAATCCTTCCCGTCCCTGGTGAGCGACCTGCTGGCGCTGGACGGCGAGCTCGCCGAGCACCTGGTCAAGCCGGCCCGCCTCGCGACGTACGACACCGAGCTCCTCAGCACCCTCGCGTCCGTCAAGCTCTCCAACGCCGACCTGCGCAAGGTCCCCGAGGCGGCCGCCGCCCGACTCGAACTGCTCGAACTCACCACCCGCTACCGCGAGGCCAAGCGCAGCCGCGACCTCCTCGACTTCGGCGACCAGATCGCGCTCTCCGCCGAGCTCGCGCTCACCAGCGAGGAGGCCGGCCGGATCCTGCGCGACGAATTCCGGGTGGTCCTGCTCGATGAGTACCAGGACACGTCGGTCGCGCAGCGCCTGCTCCTCTCCGGCCTGTTCGGCGGCGGCACCGGGCACGCGGTGACGGCGGTCGGCGACCCCTGCCAGGCGATCTACGGCTGGCGCGGCGCTTCCGTCGCCAACCTCGACGACTTCCCGGCCCACTTCCCGTACGCCGACGGGAGCCCCGCGGCCCGCTTCTCGCTCAGCGAGAACCGCCGCAGCGGCGGCCGCCTCCTCGACCTCGCCAACGGCCTCGCCGTCCCCCTGCGCGCCATGCACGAGGGCGTGGAGGCGCTGCGCCCCGCCCCGGGCGCCGAGCGCGACGGCATCGTCCGGTGCGCCCTTCTGCCCACCCACGCGGAGGAGATCGCGTGGCTGGCCGACTCGATAGCCCACCTTGTCCGTACGGGAAAGGAACCCGGCGAGATCGCCGTCCTGTGCCGTACGGCGGGCGACTTCGCCGAGATCCAGGGCGCGCTGGTGGCCCGCGACGTACCCGTGGAGGTGGTCGGTCTCTCCGGGCTGCTCCACCTCCCCGAGGTCGCGGACCTCGTCGCGGTCTGCGAAGTCCTCCAGGACCCCGGTGCCAATGCCTCGCTTGTACGCATCCTCACCGGCCCGCGCTGGCGCATCGGCCCGCGCGACCTGGCGCTGCTCGGGCGCCGCGCGCGACTGCTCGTCCACCGCGCGCGGGGAGCCGACGCGGACGCCGACCCCGACGGCAGGCTGGCCGAGGCCGTCGAGGGCGTGGACCCGGCGGAGGTCATCTCCCTGGCGGACGCGCTCGACACGTTCCTGGAGTCCGGCGGCGGTACGGACGACGGCCTGCCCTTCTCGGCCGACGCCCGGGTCCGCTTCGCCCGCCTCGCGGCCGAGCTGCGCGACCTGCGGCGCTCGCTCGCCGACCCGCTCATGGACGTACTGCACAGGGTGCTGGCCACGACGGGCCTCGAAGTGGAACTGTCCGCGTCCCCGCACGCCCTGGCCGCTCGCCGGCGCGAGACTTTGAGCAACTTCCTGGACACGGCGGCGGGATTCGCGGCGCTCGACGGCGAGGCGAACCTGCTCGCTTTCCTCGCCTTCCTGCGCACGGCCGCCCAGTACGAGAAGGGCCTGGACAACGCCCTGCCCGGCGGCGAGAACACCGTCAAGGTCCTCACCGCCCACAAGTCCAAGGGACTGGAGTGGGACGTCGTGGCGGCGCCGGGCCTGGTCACGGGTCACTTCCCGAGCGAGCAGTCCCGTGACTCGTGGACCTCCCAGGCCAAGGTCCTGCCGCACGCGCTGCGCGGCGACGCCAAGACGCTCCCGGACGTGGCCGACTGGGACGCCAAGGGAATCAAGGCCTTCAAGGACGAGATGAAGGCCCACCAGCACACGGAGGAACTGCGCCTCGGGTACGTCACGTTCACCCGCCCGCGCTCGCTGCTGCTCGGCTCCGGCCACTGGTGGGGCCCGACCCAGAAGAAACCGCGCGGCCCGTCCGCCTTCCTGCGTGCCCTGTACGACCACTGCGCGGCCGGATTCGGCGAGATCGAGGCATGGGCGGACGAGCCGGCGGAGGGCGAGGAGAACCCGTCTCTGCGCGAGTCGGCGACGGACCGGGCCTGGCCGCTGCCGCTGGACCCGACGTCCATGGCCCGCCGCCGCCGGGCAGCGGAGACGGTCATGGCCCACTTGAAGGCACTGGCGACGGTCCCGGCCGAGGCTGCCGCCGGCACTGAAGGGGACTTCGACGCCGACCCGGAGGCCTGGGACACACTCCTTACGGAGCGCCCTGCGCCAGCACCCGGCCGAGCCCCCGCGACAGGCACGACGGGCGCCGAAGCGGACGCCGCGACCCACGCCGAGGGCGACGTCGCGTTCTATGACGATGGCCCCGACGCGGAGCACTGGAACACACTCCTCACGGAGCGGCCCGTGACGACGCCCGGCGGAGCCGCGGTGGAAGGTGGGGCGGAGCCCGGCACGGCGGCTGCCGCTGCGGTCGAGTTCGGCGCGGAGGCGGACGCCGGGACCGGCGCCGGGGGCTGCGTTTCTGCCGATGTGTTCCGCGACGACGACTCGGACGCGGCGGACTGGGACACGCTCCTCACGGAGCGCCCGGCGGCGACGCCCGGCCCGGGCTCGGCCGAAGGCGAGACCGGCACCGGCGTCGGCCCGGAGACCGAGCCCCGCGCCGCGACCCGCGCCGAGGCTGACGCCGATGGCGCCACCCGGCACCCCCGCGTCGTACCCGCAGCTCGGACGCACTCGGAGCTGGACGCGCACTCGCACGCGCACGCCGAACTGCCCCGCGCCCGGGAGCATGACCCGTCCATGTCCGCGTTCGCCCACGACACTGTGCCCGCACGCCGCCACCCGGCGGACCGGGAGGACCCGGCGGACCCGGCGACGGAGCCCGCGGGGCCCAGGGACCCAGCCCCCCGGTTCCGGGAAGGGGCGGGTCAGGGGACGACCTCCCTCACCCCCGAAGAGGCCCGCTCCGTAGCCTCCTGGGACCGGGATCTCGACGCGCTCGCCGGCGAGCTCCGCCGTGCCCGCGCCACCACCCGCGACGTTCCCGTACCGCCCTCCCTCACCGCCTCCCAGCTCCTGCGCCTCGCCGCGGACCCCGACGGCTTCGCTCACGAACTCGCCCGCCCCATGCCGCGCCCGCCCCAGCCCGCAGCCCGCCGCGGCACCCGCTTCCACGCCTGGGTGGAGTCGCGCTTCGAGGAGCTGCCGCTGCCCATGCTCGGCCCCGACGAGCTGCCCGGCGGCGACGAGACCGACGCCGACATCGCGGACGAGCGCGACCTGGCCGCACTCAAGGAGGCGTTCGAGCGCAGCCCGTACGCCCGCCGTACCCCGTACCGCGTCGAGGCGCCCTTCCACCTCACCCTCGCGGGCCGCGTGATCCGGGGCCGTATAGACGCCGTGTACCGCGACGAGTCCGGCGCGTACGAGATCGTCGACTGGAAGACCAGCCGCACCAACGCCGCCGACCCCCTCCAGCTCGCCGTCTACCGCCTCGCCTGGGCCGAGCAGCACGACCTCCCCCTGGACGCCGTGGGCGCCGCGTTCCTCTACGTCCGCACCGGCGAAATCGCGCGCCCCGCCCGCCTCCCCGGCCGCGGCGAGCTCGAACGGATCCTGCTGGACGAGCCCGGTCCGGCGGCCGGATAGGCTCGGGGCCATGAGCGACACTCCGGACAGCGTCGTCCGTACGTACATCGACACGCACCGCACGGCCTTCCTCGGCGACCTCGCCGACTGGCTGCGCATCCCGTCCGTGTCGGCCCAGCCGGACCACGCCGCCGACGTACGGCGCAGCGCCGAATGGCTGTCCGCGAAGCTCAAGGAGACCGGCTTCCCGGTCACCGAAATCTGGCCCACCGCCGGCGCCCCGGCCGTCTTCGCCGAGTGGCCGAGCGGCGACCCGGCCGCCCCCACCGTGCTCGTCTACGGGCACCACGACGTGCAGCCCGCTGCCCGCGAGGACGGCTGGCACACCGCCCCCTTCGAGCCGGAAATCATCGACGGCAGGCTCTACGCGCGCGGGGCGGCCGACGACAAGGGCCAGGTTTTCTTCCACACCCTCGGCGTACGCGCCCACCTCGCCGCCACCGGCCGCACCACCCCCGCCGTAAACCTCAAGCTCCTCATCGAGGGCGAGGAGGAGTCGGGCTCCCCGCACTTCAGAGCCCTGGTCGAGGAGCGCGCACAGCGCCTCGCCGCCGACGCCGTGATCGTCTCCGACACCGGCATGTGGTCCGAGGACACCCCGACCGTCTGCACCGGCATGCGCGGCGTGGCGGACTGCGAGATCGAGCTGTACGGGCCCGACCAGGACATCCACTCCGGATCCTTCGGCGGCGCCGTCCCCAACCCGGCCACCGTCGCCGCCCGCCTCGTCGCGGCCCTTCACGACGAGAACGAGCACGTCACGATCCCCGGCTTCTATGACGGCATCATCGAGCTCACCGACCGCGAGCGCGAGCTGTTCGCCGAGCTGCCCTTCGACGAGGCCCAATGGCTCCGTACGGCCAGGTCCCGCGCCACCCTCGGCGAGGCGGGCCACACCACCCTGGAGCGCGTCTGGGCCCGCCCGACCGCCGAGGTCAACGGCATCGGCGGCGGCTACCAGGGGCCGGGCGGCAAGACGATCGTCCCGTCCTCCGCCCACCTGAAGCTGTCGTTCCGCCTGGTCGCGGGCCAGGAACCGGAGAAGATCGAGCAGTCCGTACGCGAATGGATCGCATCCCGCGTCCCGGCCGGCATCCGCCACGAGATCACCTTCGGCGCCGCCACCCGCCCGTGCCTGACGCCGCTCGACCACCCCGCCCTCCAGTCCGTCGTACGGGCGATGGGCCGCGCCTTCGGCCAGAAGATCCGCTTCACGCGCGAGGGCGGCTCGGGACCTGCGGCCGACCTCCAGGACGTACTCGGTGCACCGGTGCTCTTCCTGGGTATCTCCGTACCGTCCGACGGCTGGCACGCACCCAACGAGAAGGTCGAGATCGACCTGCTCCTCAAGGGCGTCGAAACGACCGCGTACCTGTGGGGCGATCTCGCGGCGCACTGGCGCGCCTCCTGAACCTGAACATCGTCCGAAATCCGCCAGGGGGAGTTGGAAGCACCTGTGAGCACCTCGACGACCGACCACACGGGCCTGAACGCGCCGGCCACCGAGCTGCCGATCGGGCTCACCGCCCCGAGCGGCATCGACCGCGCCGCGCACCACCGCCTCGACGAGGCCTGGCTGGCCGCGGCGTGGAGCCACCCGACGACCCGCGTCTTCGTGGTCTCCGGCGGACAGGCCCTGATCGACGAGCCCGCAGACAGCGCTGACGGGCGCACCGAACTCGTGATGACCCCGGCCTTCGAGGCTCCGGTCACCGAGACGCACCGCTATTTCCTCGGTACGGACGAGGAGGGCGTCAGCTACTTCGCTCTCCAGAAGGACTCCCTGCCGGGGCGCATGGACCAGTCCGCGCGCCCCGCCGGCCTGCGCGAGGCCGGGCTGCTTCTCGACCCGCGCGACGCGGGCCTGATGGTCCACGCGGTGGCGCTGGAGAACTGGCAGCGGCTGCACCGTTTCTGTTCACGCTGCGGCGAGCGCACCGTCATCGCGGCCGCCGGGCACATCCGCCGCTGCCAGGCCTGCGGCGCCGAGCACTACCCGCGCACCGACCCCGCTGTGATCATGCTCGTCACGGACGAGGAGGACCGCGCGCTCCTCGGCCGCCAGGTGCACTGGCCGGAAGGCCGCTTCTCGACGCTCGCGGGCTTCGTGGAGCCCGGCGAGACCATCGAGGAGTCGGTGGCCCGTGAGGTCTTCGAGGAGGCGGGCGTCACAGTCGGCCGCGTCGAGTACATCGCCAGCCAGCCGTGGCCGTTCCCGTCCAGCCTGATGCTGGGCTTCATGGCGCGCGCCACATCCTCGGAGATCAACGTGGACGGCGAGGAGATCGAGGAAGCGCGCTGGTTCTCCCGGGACGACCTGCGCAGCGCCATCGAGACCGGCGAGATCCTGCCGCCGTCGGGCATCTCGATCGCGGCCCGCCTGGTCGAGCTCTGGTACGGCAAGCCCCTGCCGAAGCCGCTGACCCCGTAACGCCCACATACGGAAGGGCCCCGCGCCGCAGCGTGGTGCCCTTCCGTATGTGTTGCGTACGTACGCCATGTGTTCCGTACGTACGCCGCCGTACGCCGCGCCTCAGGCCGCCAGCGCCTGCTTGACCTGCGCGAGGCTCGGGTTCGTCATGACGGACTGCTCGCCAGAGGCGGGAACCACGAGGACGGTCGGGACCGTCTGGTTTCCGCCATTCGCCTTCTCGACGAAGGCCGCCGACTCCGGGTCCAGCTCGATGTTGATCTCGGTGTACGCGATGCCCTCACGGTCCATCTGGCTCTTGAGCCGACGGCAGTAGCCGCACCACGTGGTGCTGTACATCGTCACTGTTCCCAGCATGTCGTATGCGCTCCTCTGGTTCGCTTGGTCCGCCGGGGTCCGTTCCCCGGCGAGGCGGAATGCCAGTGTCTCGAACGTCCGCGACCCGACCACCATTCCCGCATTAGTACGACGAGTGCCCGGCCCCTGTGGACAGCGGCCGCATCGACCTCTCCCGACCTGGCAGCATGGCGGGGTGACAGCAGCAACGCACTTCTCCCCTTTCCCGCAGGTCCCCGAGGTCCCGGACTCGGCCGACGCGGTGCTCGAAGGGCTCGACCCCGAGCAGCGCGAGGTCGCGACGGCCCTGCACGGTCCGGTGTGTGTCCTGGCAGGCGCGGGCACCGGGAAGACCCGCGCGATCACGCACCGCATCGCGTACGGCGTGCGCGCCGGGATCCTGCAGCCCGCCAGTGTGCTGGCTGTCACGTTCACCAACCGCGCTGCGGGCGAGATGCGCGGGCGGCTGCGCCAGCTCGGCGCGGGCGGGGTCCAGGCGCGGACATTCCACTCCGCCGCCCTCCGCCAGCTCCAGTACTTCTGGCCGAAAGCAGTCGGTGGCGATCTGCCCCGGCTCGTAGAGCGAAAGATCCAGCTGGTGGCCGAGGCGGCCGCACGCTGCCGCGTCCGTCTCGACCGCAACGAGTTGCGGGACGTGACGGGCGAGATCGAGTGGGCGAAGGTCACCCAGACCGTCCCCGGCGACTACCCGGCCGCAGTCGCCAAGTCGAGCCGCGACGCTCCCAGGGACGCGGCGGAGATCTCCCAGATCTACGCGATGTACGAGCAGCTCAAGCGCGACCGGGCCATGATCGACTTCGAGGATGTGCTGCTTCTCACCGTCGGCATCCTCCAGGACCGGCACGACATCGCCGACCACGTGCGCAGCCAGTACCAGCACTTCGTGGTGGACGAGTACCAGGACGTCAGCCCGCTCCAGCAGCGGCTGCTCGAACTGTGGCTGGGCGACCGGCCGAACCTGTGCGTCGTCGGCGACGCCAGCCAGACGATCTACTCCTTCACCGGCGCCACCCCCGACCACCTGCTGAACTTCCGTACCAAGCACCCGGACGCCACCGTCGTGAAGCTCGTCCGCGACTACCGCTCCACGCCGCAGGTCGTCCACCTGGCCAACGGCCTGCTGAGCCAGGCGCGCGGCCGGGCCGCCGAGCACCGACTGGAGCTGATCTCCCAGCGCGAGGCGGGCCCGGAGCCCGTCTACACGGAGTACGCCGACGAACCCGCCGAGGCAGAGGGAACCGCCCGCCGCATCCGCGACCTCATCGCGGCAGGCGTCCCGGCCGGCGAGATCGCCGTGCTGTACCGCATCAACGCCCAGTCGGAGGTCTACGAACAGGCACTGGCCGACGCCGGTGTGCCCTACCAGCTGCGCGGAGCGGAGCGGTTCTTCGAACGCCAGGAGGTGCGCAAGGCCATCAACGCCCTGCGCGGCGCCGCCCGCTTCGGGAACAACGACTCGCTGCTCGACGATGTCGTGGACCTGCCCTCCCAGACCCGCGCCGTCCTCAGCGGCAACGGCTGGACCACCCAGCCCCCGGCCGGCTCCGGCGCCGTACGCGACCAGTGGGAGTCCCTCGCCGCGCTGGTCCGGCTCGCCGAGGACTTCGCGAAGACCAAGCCCACCGCGACACTCTCCGACCTCATCACCGAGCTCGACGAGCGCGCGGCCTCCCAGCACGCGCCCACCGTCCAGGGCGTCACCCTCGCCTCGCTGCACTCGGCGAAGGGCCTGGAGTGGGACGCCGTGTTCCTGGTCGGCCTCACCGAGGGCATGATGCCGATCACCTACGCCAAAACCGACGAGCAGGTCGAGGAGGAGCGGCGCCTGCTGTACGTCGGAGTGACGCGCGCCCGGCTGCATCTCGGCCTTTCCTGGGCGCTGTCCCGCTCGCCCGGGGGCCGGGCCTCCCGCCGCCCGAGCCGCTTCCTGAACGGGCTGCGCCCCGGCTCCTTGGCCTCCGGCGGCCGGGGAGCGGGCGGCGGCGCGAGCGTCGAGCGCGGCGGCCGTGGCGGCAGCGTCGTCACCGGTGGTCGGGTCAAACACCGGCGTCGCAGCTCGGCCCTGTGCCGGGTGTGCGGCAAGACCCTCACCGACGCCGGCGAGGTGAAACTGATGCGCTGTGAGGACTGCCCCTCCGACATGGACGAGGCGCTGTACGAACGGCTGCGCGACTGGCGGGCCGGCCAGGCGCAGCAGCTGGGCCAGCCCGCGTACTGCGTCTTCACCGACAAGACGCTGATGGCGATCGCCGAGGCGGCGCCGGGCGAGGCGGGAGAACTGGCCGTCATCTCAGGGGTCGGCGCCCGCAAGCTGGAGCGCTTCGGAGCCGATGTGCTGGCTCTCTGCGCAGGTCAGGAGCTTGAAGGGGCCGACGAGGAGGACTGATTCAAACTCGTCGAAAAAATAGTTTGCGCATGCCCCAGGAATCCCCATAGGTTCTTAACCACGGGAACAGCGACTTCTCTGAAGCCCTGATTCCGTGCTGTACTTATCCGAATACGTAGGGACCGGCCCCGTGCCACCAGGTCCCCGAGACGCCGAGAGGAGGCGAGCCCAGTGACCAGCTTCATGAACTTCACCAAAATGACCGATCGCTCGGTCGTCGCCCCCTGCCCGCTCGGCTCCTCGCTTCGTGGCACCGGTCTGCCCGGCATTTCCGCCGTCCGTCCGGCGTCTCTCGCAGGCCTTGTCCTGGCGCGCAATGAGCGACCGACCAAGGCACCGGAAGCAGCAGTAGCAGCGGCACAGGCGAGGGCCTATGCCTTTGCGGCAGCCGGCGCCGGATCCAAGAAGCAGACGACGCAGCACCACACGATGTGGGCCTTCCGTGGGCTCGAACCCTGGAGTGATCCAGCCTGATCCAGGATCAGGCAGGCGCCTCAGGGCCGCGGAACCCCACCAGGGATCCGCGGCCCTTCTGTTTTTCCCGAACGGGAGAGACAGAGCGAAGGGGCCTCGGGACAGCAACCGCCACCCGGCCAACCGGTCGGAACGACTCGACGAGGAAACAACCACCGTGCAACTCGAAACGCACGCCCCGTCCGTACCGCCTTCCCAAACGATCACCCCGCCCGGTCTCACGGAGGACCCCACCTTGACTGCC
Source organism: Streptomyces sp. ISL-100 (assembly GCF_018614615.1). Taxonomy (GTDB): domain Bacteria; phylum Actinomycetota; class Actinomycetes; order Streptomycetales; family Streptomycetaceae; genus Streptomyces. The sequence goes on from NZ_JAGGOK010000074.1 coordinate 35,776, forward strand.
CAGACTGCCCTGGCCCCTCTGACCGCGCTCACCGCGCTCGACGACGCCATCGAGAACCTCGGCGTGCCCGTCCCCTGCCGTTCGTACGACCCGGAGGTCTTCTTCGCCGAGTCCCCGGCCGATGTCGAGTACGCCAAGTCGCTCTGCCGCACCTGCCCGCTGGTCGAGGCCTGTCTCGCCGGTGCCCAGGAGCGCCGCGAGCCCTGGGGTGTCTGGGGCGGCGAGCTCTTCGTCCAGGGTGTCGTCGTCGCCCGCAAGCGGCCGCGTGGCCGCCCGCGCAAGAACCCGGTCGCGGCATGAACGTCACCGGAACCATCGACCGACCCCATACGCACGATCCCAAGAAGCAGGCCCCAATGACCTCTTCCCCCAGCGAGCCCTTCGGCTCCGCCACCCATGACGTCACCATCACCGGCGCGAACGACTCGCGTCAGAACAGGAACCGCGAGATGCAACTCATCCCAGAAGCCCTGGCCCGTGCCCATATGCAAGAACGCAGGCGGGAAGCCGAGGCGGAACACCAGGCCGTGCGCCTGGTCGCCGCCCGGCGCATGCAGCGCCGCGCCGAGCGCGTCTCGCTGCGTGCCCGTCGTGCCCTGGCCATGGCGGTCATGCAGTAGCAGATGAAACCCCTTCGCAGGGGCCGGTCCTAACCGACCGGCCCCTGCGGTGCGTTGTACGACCGTCACGCCCCCCGCGGGGATATCGTCACGGAGTGCTGAGTTCTCCCGGGGAGGACCCCCGGAACCCCGAGCAGGCGCCTGAGCCCCCAGAGCCGGGTGGCGACAAAATCGTGTGCTTCCGTTGCGGCAGGCCCGCCGAGAGCACTCCACCGACCTGGACCTGCTCCGTGGAGAACGGCAGCCGCCGCTACTTCTGCGACGACTGCGCGCGCGCCAACCTCAGAGCGATCGAGGGCCGGCTCGATTCACCCTGGTGGTGAACGAACCGGCTACGCCCCGGCTGCCGACTCGGTTTCCTCGTCGTCGGCGAGGAAACCGGGCAGCCACTCCTCCAGCTCGTGCCGCAGCCGTACGGTCGCACCCAGCTGGCAGAGCACCCCGATGGTGCTCAAAGTCACCCGGTGTATCAGCAGATAGGACGGCGGCAGATTGAGCTGCTTGCCCAACTGGTGTGCCGGGGAGCGGATATCGGCTATCCGCGCCGCCTGCTGGCGCATCCAGCCCCGGCTGAACGTGAACTCGTCGGCCTGCGCCGGCTCGATGATCGGCAGCAGATAGTCCAGCACCTCATTCGGGTCGAGATCGATGGAGTCCTTCACGAAGCCCTCCTCGCGGAGCAGCTCGTACACCGCGTCGGCCTCGCCTTCGATCGTCATTCGCAGCGAGGCGCCGATCGTCGCAGGCAGCCCGCCGGACAGCCGGTCCACCGTGCCGAAGTCCAGGACCCCGAGCCGCCATTGCCCGACCGAGCCGCCCTCGGCGCCTACCGCGCCGGCGGCTTCCACGGGCATCAGCCGGAAGTTGCCCGGGTGCGGATCCGCGTGCAGCAGGCCGGTGCGTGCCGGCCCCGAGAAGAGGAAACGGGCCAGCAGCTGCCCCGCCCTGTCCCGCTGCTCCGGCGTCCCGTCCGCGATCACATCGGCCATCGGTATGCCGTCGATCCACTCGGTCACCAGCACCTGATCGCTCTGGTGCACCACATCGGGCACCACCACGTCAGGGTCGTCCGCGAACTCCCGCGCGTGCTCCCGCTGGGCCTGTGCCTCCAGTTCGTAGTCCAATTCCTCCGAGACCCGGTCGCGCAGTTCGGTGATGAGCGGCTTGATGTCCATCCCCGGGATCAGCGGGCCGAGCATCCGGGCGAACCGGCTCAGCTGGTTCAGGTCGGAGAGCAGCGCCTCGCCGGCCCCCGGGTACTGGACCTTGACGGCCACCTCGCGCCCGTCGTGCCACACCGCCCGGTGCACCTGGCCGATCGAGGCGGCCGCCGACGGCTTGTCCTCGAACTCCAGGAAAAGATCGCGCCATTCCTCTCCGAGCCGCTCCTCCAGCACCGAGTGCACCGTGCGGGTCGGCATCGGCGGCGCGGCTTCCTGGAGCTTCGTCAGTGCCGCCCGGTACGGCCCGGCGACCTCTTCGGGAAGCGCGGACTCGAAGACGGACAGTGCCTGCCCGAGCTTCATCGCGCCCCCTTTCAGCTCACCGAGGACCTTGAACAGCTGGTCGGCCGTGCGCTGTTGAAGCTCGCGGCCCACTATCTCGGCCGACTTGCCGCCGATTCGCTTGCCCAGGCCCCAGGTGGCTCGGCCGGCGAAGCCCAGTGGCAGTGCCGCCAGCTTGGCGGTACGGGTGACCGCCTTCCGGGGAAGATCAGACATGCGCCCCTCCAAATCCCAGACACCTGTGGCCGCCTGCGACGGTCACCCGGCCATTGTGTCCTGTGGCTCCCCGGCACCCGAGGCGCACTCCCCCTGAGCCCGCCCACCGGCGCCGCACGAACAGTCGGGGTGCGGCGGCATCCGTTCCTGACGCCAGTCCAGCAGAGGCATCGAGACCTCCCACCGGACCCCCGTAGTGGCCGGCAGCTCACCGTCCAGGAAGGACAGGGCGTGCGCCGCCGCCAGCCCCGCCACCGCGGTCGCCAGACCGATGTCACAGGCCGGTACGGGCCCGCCCCGGCCGGAGCGCCACTGGGCCAGCATCCGCAGCCACCCCGGGTCCCGGTCCACCCGCCGCAGCGCCATACAGCCCGCACACGCACTGCCGCCCGGCAGCACCAGCGGCCCCACCACGCCCGTCGCCTCGGCAACCCCCGCATAGAGATGGGGAGTCCCCGAACGCAGCCAGGGCTCGGCGGCGACGGGATCGGGCGCGTACGCCGCGGATCCGTCCCGGGGCGCCACGATCACCAGCGAAAGCCCCGGCTCACCCCCGGCCGCCGGCCCCGCGGCTTCCGCGACCTCCGCCGCACGTGGTAGCCGGCCGGGCGCGGCCCCCCGCACCAACTGCCGTGCCGCCACGTCCCTTCGTCCGCCCACCGACTCCGCGCTCAGCCCGCCCGGCGCGATGTCCCAGACCTCCGCACACCCACTGTCCAGCACCTCGACCCGCCCCACGCCCCCGGCGGCCAGCACCGACGCGATCGTCGCGCCGACCCGCCCCGCACCCCGCACCTGGACCCGCATCGCCCGGCGCGCCGCCAGGCGCCGGGTCCCGCCGCCCGGTTCGGGATGGACCACGGAGAGGGACGCCAGATCAGGGCGGAGCCGGTCGAACACGTCGGCCCGCCCCCGCAGGGCGTCCGCCCCCGCGCCGCCCGCCGTCGCGTCGTCGATCAGGCCCGCCGCGGTCAGCCGGGCCACCAGGTCGTCCACCCGCCCGTCGGGCAGCCCCATGGCCCGTGCCTCCTCCCGCAGCAGCGGCAGGCCGCGTGTCCCGTCGAGCAGCCCGAGGAAAGTGCCCGTCGTCGTATCCACCGGGCCCACCGTCACCGCGTGCGCGGACGTCATGCCGAATTGCACGGTCTGCCGGTCGCGCCATGCGCGCCGCAGCGCGGGCTTCACCATCGGATGCATATCGCCGTCCCCCGTCGGTCTGTCGCAAGATCCGCTCTCGGATCTCAGAATGCACGCAACGGCCGAAGACGGCTGAAAGTTGTCCACAGGCGGTACGGAATAGTCGTACCGGTCGTACCAGTCGTTCAAATGCTGCACACCAGGGAGTGGATCGCGTTCGAACCATCCGGAGGCGGGACTTCCGCCACTGACAGCGGGTAACGTCGTGGCGTGCCCGTCGACCCCCTCCACAGCGCGACAAACCAGCCGCCCCGCGGCTCGCGGTCGAGCGCGGTCGAGGTCCGCAGAAGCGCCCGCCGCAGCAGGACGGTATCGGCGTACCGCGAAGGCGACCGCACCATTGTTCTCATCCCCGCCCGGATGTCGGAGGCCGAGGAGCAGCGCTGGGTGACCGTGATGCTCGACAAGCTCGCCGCCCAGGAGAACAAGCGCGTCTTCGGCGACGCCGAACTCGCCGAGCGCGCCCGCCGGCTGTCCGCCCAGTGCTTCGACGGCAGGGCGCGCCCCGCCTCCGTGCGCTGGGTGACGAACCAGAACACCCGCTGGGGATCGTGCACCCCGGCCGAAGGCAGCATCCGTCTCTCGCACCGCCTGCAGGGCATGCCGGAGTACGTCGTCGACTACGTGCTTGTCCACGAGCTCGCCCACCTGCTCGTACCGGGTCACGGTCCGCGCTTCTGGCGACTCCTGGAGGCGTATCCGCGCACCGAGCGGGCCCGCGGTTACCTCGAAGGAGTCGTCGCCGCCGAGCGGCTGCCGCACCTGCCGGGCGCACGCACCGAGTGACCCTTGGTGATTATGTACCGAGTGTGTACCGGCCTGACCGGATGCGCCCATTCGCGGGTTAGCCTGACGCGACGCATTCACCTTGGGATGGGGGACGGTCGTTACGCATGGCCAGGGAATTTCAACGCGGCCACAAGGCCAAGATCAGTGACCTCACAGCCGGCACGGATCTGTACGTAGGAGTGCAGATCGCGGCGCCCGGACTGACCTTCGACATCAGCTGCTTCGGGCTCGACGCCAACGAGCAGCTCTCGGACGACCGGTATTTCATTTTCTTCAATCAGCCGAAGTCGCCCGAGGAGTCGATTCAGCAACTCGGCGCGCAGTCGGGTGACACCGAGTCGTTCCGCGTCACGCTGGACCGCATCCCGGCGAACATCCACCGGCTCTCCTTCACCGCGACGATCGACGGCGCGGGGCAGATGTCGCAGGTGGGACCCGGTTACATCCGGATTGTCGCGGGCGGCGAAGAAGTCGTCAGGTATGCCTTCACGGGCTCGGAGTTCACGACCGAGCGCGCCGTGATGCTGGGCGACTTCTACCTCAAGGACGTGTGGCGGTTCGCCGCCGTCGGCCAGGGCTTCGACGGCGGACTCGACGCGCTGCTGAAGAACTTCGGCGGTGAGGTGGCCGAGGAGGAACCGGCCGCACAGCCGCAGGCAGGGGCACCTTCCTTCGCCCCGCCGCCCCAGGCGGCACAGCCCGCGCCGTCCTTCGGCGCCCCCACCGCCCCGCCGGCCCCCGCACCCGCTCCGGCCCCGGCTCCGGCGCAGGGCTTCGCCCCTCCGCAGCAGCCTGCCCCGCAGATGCACGCGGCGCCGACGGTCGCAGCGCCGATGCCGATGCAGGGTGGCGCCGTACCGCCGGCCCCTCCGTCGCCGTACGGACAGCCGCCCCAGCAGCCGCAGTTCGGCCAGGTCCCGGGTCAGGTCCCCGGTCAGGCCCAGCCGCCGGGCGCTCCTGCCCCCTACGGTCAGCCCGCTCCGTACGGACAGCCCCAGGGCACGCCGCCGGGCGTACCGCAAGGCATGCCCCAAGGTGTTCCCCAAGGCGCCCCGCAGGCCGGAGGCGGCCTCAAGGCGGCCCTCCAGCCGTACCGCGAGGCCGCCACCGGGCAGCGCTGGACCCCGCAGAACCAGCAGCTCATGCGCGTCGAGCTCGGCATGGGCGGTACGCCGATCCTCGCCCGCCAGGGCAGCATGGTGATGTACCAGGGCAAAGTCGACTTCAGCCACAAGGGTGCCGGCTTCACCGGCCGCATCGTGGGCAACGCGACCGGCCAGGAAATGCAGTTGATGCGCTGCTCCGGACGCGGGCAGGTCTTCCTCGCGGAGAACGGCGCGAACCTGCACCCCGTCGAGCTCCAGGGTGACGGAATCTGCGTCTCCGCGGAGAACGTTCTCGCGTTCGACGAGTCGCTGCAGTACGAGGTCCGCCGTATCGAGGGCCACGGCATCCCCGGCGGCGCCCTGTTCACCATGCAGTTCCAGGGAACGGGCACGGTCGTCGTGAAGACGAACGGCATCCCGGTCGTCCTGCCGGTCACGCCGACCACCTTCGCCGACGCCAACGCCGTCATCGCGTGGTCATCGGCGTCCCAGGTGATCCTCTCCAGCCAGGTGCGGCTGCGCCGCAACGCCTACCCGGGCCACAGCGGAGAGACCGTCAATCTGCAGTTCCGGGGAGCGCCCGGAAACTTCATCGTCGTCCAGCCCTACGAGGTCTGAGGGAGCCCGTCATGAATCAGCAACTCGCGGGCTTCGCCCCGACCCCGATCGCGGCCCGTATGGAGAACCACGGGCGCTCGATGCTCAAGGTCGCCATGGCCACCGGCCAGGACCTCTACGCGCGTACCGGCTCCATGGTGGCGTACGAGGGCTTCATCCAGTACGAGCCGAACCCGCCGGCGGCACGTCAGGTAGCCGCGCAGTGGGTCACCGGCGAGGGCGCGCCGATCATGAAGTGCGCCGGTGACGGCCTGCTCTACCTCGCCGACTACGGCGCGGACGTCGTCGTCATCAACCTCAACAACGACTCGCTCTCGGTCAACGGCAGCAACGTGCTCGCCTTCGACGCGCACCTCCAGTGGGGCGTCGAGAAGGTCAAGGGCATGGCGAAGTTCGCCGGGCAGGGTCTGTGGAACGTCGAGATCGCGGGCACCGGCTGGGTCGCCCTGACCTCGCGCGGCACGCCCATCGTCGTCGAGTGCGGCCGCGGTGAGGACGAGACGTACGTCGACCCGGACGCGCTCGTGGCCTGGTCCCCGAACCTCAAGGTGAAGGGCAAGCGCAGCTTCAAGGCGTCCGCCCTCGTCGGGCGGGGCAGCGGAGAGGCGTACCAGATGGCCTTCTCCGGCGAGGGAATCGTCGTCGTACAGCCGAGCGAGGACAGCACCGACCGCCTGCGGGTCCGGGGCTGAGGGGGAGCGAGAACACACCATGCAGAGCCCGCTTTTCAGTCACACCGAACAGCAGTCCCAGGACCGGTACACCGTGCAGAACCCGCAGCTCCTGCGGGTCTCGCTGACCGGCCACGACGACGTCCTCGCCCGCAAGGGCGCCATGGTCGCGTACCAGGGGCTGATCGACTTCGACGGCGAATACCAGTCGAACAGCCAGCGCCGGGCCCGCGCCAACACCGGCGAGGGCCTCGACCTGATGCGCTGCTCCGGGCAGGGCACCGTCTACCTCGCAAACCTCGCGCAGTACGTCCATCTCGTGGACATCGACCGTGAGGGCCTGACCGTGGACAGCGCCTACGTCCTGGCGCTGGACTCCACGCTCAACACCGAAGTGATCGCCGTGGACAGCCAGTACGGCATCTCCGGCACGGGCAAGTACCAGCTCAACATCACGGGGCAGGGCAAGGTCGCGCTGATGACCTCGGGCCAGCCCCTGATGCTTCAGGTCACGCCGGAGAAGTACGTCAATGCCGACGCCGACGCGATCGTCGCCTGGTCCAGCTCCCTGCGCGTCCAGATGCAGGCCCAGACGCACTCGTCGAACATCCGCCGGCGGCGCGGCAACACCGGTGAGGGCTGGGAACTCAGCTTCCTGGGGCAGGGTTTCGCGCTCGTGCAGCCCAGCGAGGTGATGCCGCCGCAGAACGCGCAGCTGGGGCAGGGCGTAGCCGCCCAGTTCGGCATGGGTCAGCAGGGCGCCCGCGGCCAGAACCAGAACAACGCCTGGAACTGACCGCCTTGAGGCCCTGGGCACAGGCATAAGAAGTAAGAAGTAAGGGGCGGGCTCCTGGGAGGCCGCCCCTTACCAATTTCTGCCTCCGGACGTCTAGAGTGCCGCGCGCGTACGCTCCATCAGTCGTACGACGGACTCGTCGGCCACACCCGCCACTTCGTCGTACGCGAACCAGCGCAGGTCCAGCGACTCCTCGCTGATCGCCTCGACCGCACCACCCGGCGCCAGCGCCGCGTACTGCACGTCCAGGTGCCAGTTGCAGGGCGCCGGGATCGGGTGCCGGTCCAGCCGCACCGGCCCACCCGTCACCCGACCGCCGCCCATCGTCGAAGCGCTGCGCGCTGCCCCTGCTGATGGCAGCAGCGTCAGCCCCGCGATGCCGGACTCCTCCGTGGCCTCGCGCAGCGCCGCCTCCGCCAGCGTCGCGTCACCCGGCTCGCAGTGACCGCCCATCTGAAGCCACATGTTCAGCTTCTTGTGCAGCGTCAGCAGTACCCGCCCGCGCTCCGGATCGACGACCAGCGCACTCGCCGTGACGTGTCCGGCCTCGCAGGCCTTCCACATCCCGCCCGGGTGCGCGGACAGGTGATCCAGGTAGTTCCGGCGCAGCTCGTCCTGGTCCTCGTACCTCTTCAGTACGAGGACCGCGTCGTCGTGCAGGCTCACTTGTCGCTGTCGCCCTCTGCCTCGTTGCCCTCTTGGCCGTCCGTGTCCTTCTTCAGCTTCGGCTTGTCCGCACTGCCGCCGGCCGCCTCGCCGAGCATCTTGTCGAGCTCGGAGAAGTCCAGCTGCTCGCGGTGCACGAACCCGTCCGGGTCGTCCAGGTCGTCGGCCGTCGGCAGCATGTCCGGGTGCTCCCACAGCGCGTCACGCCCGTCCACGCCCCGCGCGTCGGTGAGCGAGGCCCACAGGCGCGCCGCGTCCCGCAGCCGCCGCGGACGCAGCTCAAGACCGATGAGCGTCGCGAACGTCTGCTCGGCGGGACCGCCGGACGCCCGGCGCCTGCGCAGCGTCTCGCGCAGCGCGTCCGCCGACGTGAGCCGGGGCTTGGCCGCCTCGTGCACCACGGCGTCCACCCAGCCCTCGACGAGCGCGAGCGCCGTCTCCAGACGGGCCAGTGCCGCCTTCTGCGCCGGGGTGTCCTCCGGCTGGAACATGCCCTGCTGGAGCGCCTCCTGAAGCTGCTCGGGGTGCGACGGGTCGAGCTGGCCGACCACGTCCTCCAGCTTCGAGGTGTCGACCTGGATACCGCGCGCATACCCCTCTACCGCGCCGAACAGGTGCGAGCGCAGCCACGGCACATGGGCGAAGAGACGCTGGTGGGCGGCCTCGCGCAGCGCCAGGTACAGCCGCACCTCGTTCTTCTCGACCCCCAGGTCCTTGCCGAACGTCTCGATGTTCAGCGGCAGCAGCGCGGCCTTGCCGGCCGGGCCCAGCGGCAGCCCGATGTCGGTCGAGCCGACCACCTCGCCCGCCAGTACGCCCACGGCCTGCCCGATCTGCTGGCCGAACATCGCACCGCCCATGGAGCGCATCATCCCGAGCAGCGGGCCCGCCATGGCCTGCATCTCCTCGGGCAGTACGTCGCCCATGGCCGCGCCGACACGCTCGGCGACCGGGTCCACCAGCTGCTTCCACGCGGGCAGAGTCGCCTCGACCCACTCCGCGCGGCTCCATGCCACCGACGTGGCCGCGCCCGAGGGCATCGACGTCACGCCGTCCAGCCACAGGTCGGCGAGACGCACCGCCTCCTCGACCGCGGACCGCTCGCCCGGGCTCACGCTGGAGTCCTTGGTGCCGTCGGCAGTGCCCTGCGAGACGGTCTGGCGCGCGATGTCCTTGGCCATGTCCCAGTTCACGGGACCGCCCTCGTAGCTCAGCATCTGCCCGAGCTGCTGGAAGGCCGCGCCCAGATCGTTGGGGTTCAGCGAACCGAACATCGCGGCGAACGGATTGTCTCCGCCCGGGCCGCCCGAGCCGCCCGGCAGACCGCCGAACCCGCCGAACGGGTTCGCCGGACCCCGGCCACCCTGGCCACCGCCCTCGCTGTCCTTCTTCTTGCCATCGTCGCCGTCCTCCGGCTCCTCCGGCGGAAGGCCGAATCCGAATGGGGTGTCACTCACGGGTTTCCTCGGCTCGTAAGGCCGCCGGCTCCGGCCGGCGGCAGCTGCCCGACATCACCACCCAGCGTAGACACCGGAAGCCGAGATGGGCTCGGTGCTCCGCCGGGACTCTGCCTGCGGCAGGATGGACGCCACCTGGTTCGTACGCGCCAACCGTGTACGTACTGAAGACAACCGCTGGAGACGCCCGGTGAGTTCCCCAGATCCGCAGGTTCGCGCATCGCAGAGCGCTGAAGTTCGCCAGAGGCGAAACGACTCAAGCCCGACAGCCCGCGGTCCCGTCGTCGCGGTCACGGGTGCCGCCTCGGGCATCGGCGCGCTGCTCACCCAGCGCCTTGCCGCGTCCGAGGAGATCAAACAGGTCGTCGCGATCGACGAGCGCCGCGGCGACGTGGCAGAGGCGCAGTGGCACATTCTCGACGTACGGGACCCGGCGATCGCGGAGAAGCTGCGCGGCGCCGACGTCGTGGTGCACCTCGCGCTCGACCTCGACCTGGAGTCGGACCCCGCTGCCCGTACGGCGTACAACGTGCGGGGCACGCAGACGGTCCTGACCGCCGCCGCGGCCGCGGGCGTACACCGTGTCGTGCTGTGCACGTCGGCGATGGTCTACGGTGCGCTGCCCGACAACGACATTCCGCTCTCCGAGGACGCGGAACTGCACGCGACCGCGGAAGCGGCCGGTGTCGGCGACCTTCTGGAGATCGAACGCCTGGGCCGCCGCGCACCCCGCGCGCACCCGGGTCTCAATGTCACGGTGGTACGGCCCGCCGTCCTGGTCGGCGGTACGGACACCTCGCTCACCCGCTACTTCGAGTCCCCCCGCCTCCTGGTCGTCACCGGCTCCCGCCCCACCTGGCAGTTCTGCCACGTGGAGGACCTGGTCAGCGCGCTGGAGTACGCCGCGCTGGAGAAGGTCGACGGCGAGCTGGCGGTCGGCTGCGACGGCTGGCTGGAGCAGGAGGAGGTCGAGGAGCTCAGCGGCATCCGCCGCATGGAGCTGCCGTCCGCGGTCGCCCTGGGGGCCGCGGCGAGGCTGCACCGGATCGGCCTCACGCCGTCTCCGGCCGGGGACCTCGCCTACACGATGCATCCCTGGGTGGTGAGCGTCAGCAGGCTCCACGAAGCGGGCTGGCGGCCTCAGTGGACCAACGAGGAGGTACTCGCCGAACTGCTGGAGGAGGTCGCGGGCCGGCACACCGTCGCGGGCCGCCGCCTCGGCCGCAAGGACGCCACGGCGGCGGGCGCCGCGGGGGCCACGGTCGCACTGCTGGGCACGGCCGCGCTGGTACGCCGCGTACGAAAGGCCCGGGGCCGCTAGGGCCTGTCGTCAAACTCCCGCCTGCCCCGCGACGCCTGGCACGCACTCTCGCCGCACCGGGCGAAAGCCCGAGTACGTCCAGTACGAGGGCTTCCGTCCGGCACGCCGAGAGCACGCACCAGACGCCGCAGGGCCCGCCCGTCGGGCGGACGGCGGGAGTTTGACGACAGGCCCTAGGGCCGCCAGAAACCGGGCCGCCTGTAGAACCCTCCATACCTGGCCCGTACAGCCGGTCGAAAGCGCTATTCCGCAATGTCAGTGCGGTACGGCACGATGGGGACCATGGAAGGCACGTACTCCCACCCGGGCGAGCAGGCGGCACAGGACCCCATCCGGCTGCTGGCGATTCGCGACACCCCGCTCTCCGTCGACGAGATCTTCAGAGCCGTGGGGGACGACGCCGCGGGCGGAACGGCGCTGTTCGTCGGCACTGTGCGCAACCACGACGGGGGCGCCGACGTCGACAAGCTCGGCTATTCCTGTCACCCCTCGGCCCAGGACGAGCTACGCCGGGTGGCTGAAAAGGTAGTGGCGGATTTCCCTGTACGCGCACTAGCAGCGGTCCACCGTGTGGGTGACCTCGAAGTCGGCGACCTCGCGGTCGTCGTCGCGGTCTCCTGTCCGCACCGGGGCGAGGCGTTCGAGGCCTGCCGCAAGCTGATCGACGACCTCAAGCACGAAGTGCCGATCTGGAAGCACCAGACCTTCTCCGACGGTACGGAGGAGTGGGTCGGAGCCTGCTGACGCACTTCCGCGCCGAAACTCCCGTTGAAACCTGCGCGCCGTGCAAGCGCCCCGATTTGCGTAACCGGCCCCCTGCCGTGAGCGTTGGACGCACCGGTGGCTAATCTGCTGATCGGCCGATTGCGGTCGGTCCTAGGGGTCGGGAGGTCGGAATGGCGGCACTCGCGTGGTTGCTGATTCCGCTTTTCGCTGCACTTGGTGCTGCGATATGGGGAAGCTGGGCAGCCAGAAATCGAACGGCCGGCGATGTGTCCGAACTCGCCGGCTACGCGCGGTTCCGTGCGGCGATGGAAAAATCCCACTCCGGTTCCGACGCCGCCTGATCGACGCGACGCGTGAAGCGGTCCCGACCGTACGCCCGAGCCCCCTGGTCCCGTACGGACCGGCCCCAGCGGTGTACTGAAAGACCCGTCCCGTACTGTCGTTCCATGCCACGCCGCACAGCGACGATGCTCGCCTCCACCCTCATCCTCATCGCGCTGCTGTGCGCGGGCGTATTCATCAAAGTGCCGTACTCGGAGATGTCTCCGGGCCCGACGGTGAACACCCTCGGCGAGGCCAGTGGTGAGCCGGTACTGCAGATCTCCGGTCGCAAGACGTACCCCACGAGCGGCCATCTCAATATGACGACGGTCAGAGTCACCGGCGCGGACTACAAGATGAACCTCGTCGAGGCGGTCTACGGCTGGCTCGCGCACGACAGCGTGGTGGTCCCGCACGACACGCTCTACCCGGACGGCAAGACGGAAGAGCAGTCGACACAGGAGAACGCCGAGGAATTCAGCCAGTCCCAGGAGAGCGCCAAAACGGCCGCTCTGCGGGAACTGGGCATTCCCGTGCAGACCCGGGTCGTGGTTTCGACCGTTCTGAAGAACAGCCCCGCCGAGGGCAAGCTGCACGCGGGTGACGTCATCAAGGCCGTGGACGGTACGCCCGTCAAGGACCCCAAGGACGTCGCCGAACTCGTCACCAAGCACGAGCCCACGGAGAAGGTCGTCTTCACCATCGTTCCCGCCAAGGACGCGGCCGCGGCGGAAAAGGCAGGCAAGGAGCCGGTGGGCAGCGAGGACATCACCATCACCACGAAGAAGGCCGGCGACGACGACCGGGCGATCGTGGGCATCCAGGCGGGGCCCGACCACACCTTCCCGTTCACCATCGACATCAAGTTGGCGGACGTCGGCGGCCCCAGCGCGGGCCTGATGTTCTCCCTCGGCATCGTCGACAAGATCACGCCCGGTGACCTGACCGGCGGCAAGTTCGTGGCCGGCACCGGCACGATTGACGAGGACGGCAAGGTCGGCCCGATCGGCGGCATCGGGATGAAGACCGTCGGCGCGCGGAACGCGGGCGCCGAGTACTTCCTGACGCCCGGCGAGAACTGCGCGTCCGCGGCCTCGGACATCCCCGACGGCCTCACCCTGGTGAAGGTCAAGACGATCGACGACGCGAAGAAGTCGCTGGAGAAGATCCGCAAGGGGGACACGGCCGGCCTGCCGCAGTGCACGACGGGCTGACCACCGACAACCGGGCGACCGGCGACCGTGCCCCCACCGGCTTACGGCGCCTACGCCTCGAAGGTCGCGGCCAGAGCCTCGGCGAGACCGGGAACGAGCATGGCCCCGGTCAGCACCTCGGTCGGGGAGTCCTTCTCGCGCAGCCGCAGCGCGGACTCGCGTACGCCGTTGCGCAGCACGGCCACCGTCATGCGGACCTCCTGGCGGTCGGGGTGCTTCGCGACCCACTTCGCCAGCTGGGCCTCGTTCAGGCCCTCGGGTACGGACGCCTCGGCGGACGGCGGAAGCATCAGGCGCTCCACCGTCAGCGCGCAGCCGGCCACCGCGTCCGGCCAGGCGATCGTGGCGAGGAACTCGTCGAGCGCGGTGCCCGCCGGGATCTCTTCCTGCTCGACAGGGGTGAGCGTCGCCGTCGACTCGCCCTCGGCGAGACCGAGCTGGGCGGCGAGGCCCGGCTCCTGGGCACGCAGCTGGGCGGTGTCGACCAGAGCGAACAGCCGGGCGGGCTGGTCCCAGCCGAGTCCGGAGGTGTATTCGTCGATTTCGAGCACGGCGCGGGTGAGCGGGCTCGTGGCCATGGGGGGCCCGGAGGGGGAATCGTTGGACATGGTCGACATCCTGCCTCCTTCGGACCCCAAAGCGGGAACTGAGTAAAGCTTCAGTAAGTTGCATGAGTGGGCTCTACGATCGCGGAGCCTGCTTCTACGACAGCGAACTTTCGAGGTGCGCACCTTGGCTTTCCAGATGCCGGACCGCGGCGGAGGCCCGACAGGGCCACGGATCAGAGTCGGCCGCCCGTCCCGGCGTGTCCGGACCCTGCTCATGACATTGGGCGTCCTGGCCGTCCTGGCCATGGCGTTCGTCATGTTCGCCGGGTTCTGGACGGACTGGCTCTGGTACCGCTCGGTCCAATATTCCTCCGTTTTCACCACCACTTTGTGGACCAAGATCGGGCTCTTCGCCGTGTTCGGGCTGCTGATGGCCCTGGCCGTCGGCGTGAACATCTGGCTCGCGCACCGGCTCAGGCCGCCGCTGAGCGCGATGTCGCTCGAACAGCAGAACCTGGACCGCTACCGGATGGGCATCGCCCCGTACAAGAAGTGGGTGCTCCTCGCGGTCACCGCTCTGGTCGGGCTGATCGCCGGAGCCTCCGCGTCCGGACAGTGGCGTACGTGGCTCATGTGGGTCAACGGCGTGTCCTTCGGCCAGAAGGACCCGCAGTTCCAGATGGACGTGTCGTTCTACGCGTTCGACCTGCCCTGGTACCGCTTCCTGCTCGGCTTCGGCTTCGCGGCCACCGTGCTGTCCCTGATCGCCGCCGCCCTCGTGCATTACCTGTACGGCGGCCTGCGCATCACCAGCCCGGGCGCCAGGGCCACCGCCGCGGCGACCGGACACCTGTCGGTGCTGCTCGGCATCTTCGTGGCGCTCAAGGCCGTCGCGTACTGGCTCGACCGGTACGGCCTCGCGGTGAAGTCCAGTGACTTCAAGGCCACGGGCAACTGGGCGGGTCTGCGGTACGTCGACGCCAATGCCTACCTCCCGGCGAAGACGATCCTCTTCTGCATCGCCGTCATCTGCGCGCTGCTGTTCTTTGCGACGCTCTGGCGCCGCACCTGGCAGCTGCCCGTCATCGGCTTCGGCCTCATGGTGCTCTCGGCGATCCTGATCGGCGGGCTCTACCCGGCGATTGTGCAGAAGTTCCAGGTCCAGCCGAACGAGCAGGCCAAGGAAGCGCCGTACATCAAGAAGAACATCGACGCGACGCGCAAGGCGTACGACATCGATGACGCGAAGGTGGACGACTACCAGGGCGTCGGCGACAGCAAGGACAATGCCAAGCTGCGTGAGGACGCCGACACGGCGGCCAGCTACCGGCTGATCGACCCGAACGTCGTCCCGCCGACCTTCGACCAGCTCCAGCAGGAGCGCAAGTACTACCAGTTCCCCACGACGCTGGACGTGGACAGGTACAAGGGCCAGGACACGGTCGTCGGTCTGCGCGAGCTCGACCTCAAGGGCATCCCCAAGCGCAACTGGATCAACGACCACTTCACGTACACCCACGGATACGGCATGGTCGCGGCCAAGGGCACGGCGGTGAAGCCGGACACCGAGGGCGCCCCGGACTACATCGAGTCCAGCCTGCCGTCCCAGGGCATGCTCGACGAGTACGAGCAGCGGATCTACTACGGCGAGAAGACCGAGCAGTACTCGATCGTGGGCGGCCCGCAGAAGGAGCTCGACTACGAGAAGAACGGCGAGCCCACCAAGACCACGAGCTACGAGGGCAAGAGCGGGGTCAATCTGTCGAACCCGCTGAACCGCGCCGCGTACGCCGTGGCCTTCAGCGAGCCGCAGATCCTCTACTCGGGAGCCATCGGCGAGGGCTCGCGGATCCTGTACAACCGCACGCCCAAGGAGCGCGTCGAGGCGGTCGCGCCCTGGCTGTCCCTCGACGGCGACGCCTACCCGGCGGTCGTCAACGGACGTGTCCAGTGGATCGTCGACGCGTACACCACCACCAACGGTTACCCCTACGCCTCGCGTACGACGCTGGGGGACACGACCGCCGACTCGCTGTCGCAGACCGACAGCCAGCGCGCGGTGGTCGCCCAGCAGAACCAGGTCAACTACATCCGCAACTCGGTGAAGGCCACCGTCGACGCGTACGACGGCTCGGTCAAGCTGTACCAGTGGGACACCGAGGACCCGGTCCTCAAGACCTGGATGAAGGCGTTCCCGGGCACGGTGAAGCCGAAGGGCGACATCGCGCCGGCGCTGATGGAGCACCTGCGCTACCCGCAGGACCTCTTCAAGGTGCAGCGCGAGCTGCTCACCCGCTACCACGTCGAGAGCCCGTCGCAGTTCTACAGCGGCAGTGACGCGTGGCAGGTGCCGGACGACCCGACGACCGGTGAGAAGAGCTCCGTACCGCCGTACTACCTGAGCCTGAAGATGCCGAAGGAGCAGGACCGGAGGTTCTCGCTGACGACGACGTTCACCCCCAACGGGCGCCCCAACCTTGGTGCGTTCATGGCGGTCGATGCCGATGCGTCGAGCAAGAACTACGGCACGATATGGCTCCTGAGAGTCACGGGCGACGTACCGGGGCCGCAGCAGGTGCAGAACCGGCTCAACAGCAATGCCGAGGTTGCCGAGTTCGTCAGGAACATGAAGGGCGCCAACTCGGACATCGAGTACGGCAACCTGCTCACGATCCCGCTGAACGACGGTTTCCTGTACGTCGAGCCGGTGTACGCCCAGGGCAACAACGCCTATCCGCTCCTGAAGAAGGTCGCCGTCTCGTACGGCAGGGAGACCGTCTTCAAGAACACGCTGGGTGAGGCGCTGAACGCGGTCTTCGGTGAGGAGGGCGAAACGCCACCGCCGCCGGGTGACGGTGACGGTGACACCACCAGGCCTCCGGCCGAGGGCGAGGAGTCGCTCCAGAAGGCCATCGAGGACGCCCAGAAGGCGTACGAGGAGGGCGAGGAGGCGCTGAAGCAGCAGGACTGGACCGCGTACGGCAAGGCGCAGGAGAAGCTCCAGGACGCGCTTCAGCGGGCCGCCGACGCGGAGGCGAAGACCGAGGCGCCGGCCGAGCCGGGTGCCGAGGGCGAGAAGCCCGAGAAGCCCGCCGAGCAGGACGGGGAAGGCGACCAGAAGGGCAGCTGAGCTGGGACATCCCCGCGCCGTGGTACTGTTTGAACACAACGGCGCGGGGTGGAGCAGCTCGGTAGCTCGCTGGGCTCATAACCCAGAGGTCGCAGGTTCAAATCCTGTCCCCGCTACTGAAGAAGAAGACGAGGGCCCGGATCTCGAAAGAGATCCGGGCCTTTGTTGTGTGTCCGGACATCCGTGCGCCCGTGCGAAGCGTCGTCCTGATGGGGGGAGTTGGGGCTGAGGCGTTTGAAGTGTCTCTCTGTGGGCATGTCGACAAAACGCTGAAGTGACCTCACTGGCTGCGGTATACCAGGTGTACGCGGGTTGCGGGTGGTGCGACGATGGTTTTTATGGGGGACAGGACAACTCTGTTGGAGACAGGGCGGTTTGTGCAGCGACATCAAGAGCACGCTGTTGACACCGTTGATACCGCCGAGGCCGAGTCCGAGGCGCGGCACCGGAGCGCCGCCGAGAGCGGCGACACGGAGTCCATGAGCGTGCTCGGCTCGCTGCTGCTGCGCCGCGGTGACCTCGACGGCGCGGAACCGCACCTGCGCGCCGCGACCGCCGACGGCGACCGAGCCGCCGCGAACAATCTGGGCGTACTTCTCCATCAGCGCGGATACGCCGACGAGGCGGCCGGCTGGTGGCGCATCGCCGCCGTGGCCGGGTCCGCGGCCGCCGCGCACGCACTCGGCCGCCACTACCGGGAGCGCGGCGACGAGCCCGCCGCGGAGTACTGGCTGCGCCAGTCCGCCGAACAGGGGCACGCGCTGGGGGCGTACGCCCTCGCCGACCTGCTGGAACACCGTAGCGACGTGGGCGCCGAGCGCTGGCTGCGCGCCGCCGCTGAGCAGGGGCACCGCGAAGCGGCGTACCGCCTCGCCCGCACGCTGGACCGCCGAGCCGCCGCGGAGGCGCACGCCGGCGTGGCAGCTTCCGGCGTCGCACAGGGGGGCGCGGACGTGCGCGCGAGGCGCGGAGCGAGCCCCCGTACGGGCGCGGGCGGGCCGAACGAGGCCCGTGCGGCGGGGACGGGTACCGGCCGCGCGGGCGGCCGGGCTGACAGCGACTGGGACACCGGCACCGGCACCGGCAGGGGCACCGGTCACCTCGACCTGGGCACGGGCACGCGGCACGCGGGCGCGGCCGCCCGCGCCGGCGACCGCACGGGCGGCACCGGCCTGGGCTCCGTCCTCGACGTCGGCTCCTCGGGCACCCGCTACCCCGGTTACGGGTACGTCGGGACCGCTGACGTGGGGGACGGGGCTGAGGAGGTGGGGGAGCCCGGTGTGGTTCCGGCCGCCGGTGGGCGTCAGGGCGGTGCGGGGACGGGCACCGGTACCCCTCACGCCGTGGCGGGCGGCAGCCGTCGTACCGAGGGCGGGCAGTTCAGTACCGGTACGCGGCACGCCGGGATCGGTGCCGGGGAGCTGCCCCCCGCAGTGGAGGCCGAGCAGTGGTACCGGCAGGCCGCCGCGCGTGGGCACCGGCGTGCCGCCCTGCACCTCGGCGCCATCCTGGAGGAGCGCGGCGAGCTCAAGGAGGCCGGGCGCTGGTACCTGACCTCCGCCAAGGACGGCGAGGCCCGGGCCGCCTGCGCGCTGGGCTTCCTGCTTCGTGACGCCGGTGACGAGGAGAGCGCCGCCGTGTGGTGGCTGCGCGCCGCCCAGGACGGCGACGGCAACGCCGCCAACGCGCTCGGCGCCCTGCACGCCGCCCGCGGTGAGCAGCAGACCGCCGAGCGGTGGTACCGCGCCGCACTGGACGCCGGTGACGTGAACGGGGCGTACAATCTCGGGCTGCTCTGCGCCGCCCAGGGGCGTAACGCCCAGGCCGACCAGTGGTACCGCCGCGCCGCCTACGCGGGCCACCGCGAGGCCGCCAACGCGCTCGCCATCCTGCTGCTCCAGGGCGGCGACGCGGCCGGCGCCGAGCCGTGGTTCTCCAAGGCCGCCGAGGCGGGAAGCGTCGACGCCGCCTTCAACCTCGGCATCCTCTACGCGGGTCGCGACGACGACCGTACGGCCTTCGTCTGGTACGAGCGCGCCGCCGCCGCCGGGCACACGGAGGCCGCACTCCAGGTCGGCATCGCCCTGCTCCGCGACGGCGAGGAACAGGACGCCGAGCGGCATCTGCGCTGCGCCGCGGGCAGCGGCAACGCCGAGGCCGCCTTCCGCCTCGCCACGCTGCTCGACCGCAGGCAGCCCCCGCCGAGTGCGCCCGGACTCGGCGAGACGCTGAACGAGAAGACGGAGTGCGAGGAGTGGTACGAGCGGGCCGCCGAGCAGGGTCACCGCCGCGCCCAGGTGCGCGTCGGCATGCTCGCCGCGGGCCGGGGCGACCTGGAGGGCGCCGCGCGCTGGTACCGGGAGGCCGCCGAGGCGGGCAGCCGCAACGGTGCCTTCAACCTCGGGCTGCTGCTGGCCCGCGAGGGCAGCGAGCCGGAGGCGGCCCTGTGGTGGTCCCGAGCCGCGCACGCCGGTCACGGCCGCGCGGCGCTGCGCCTCGCACTGCTCGCCGCCCGGCACGGCGAGCTGGACGAGGGCGAGCGGTGGTGTGCGCGGGCCGTGGAGCTCGGGCCCGCCGAGGTCGCCGAGCGTGCGGCGAGACTGCGCGAGGCGCTGCACCAGGAGCTCACCGCGTAGTGAGAGTTGCTGGAGGATCGTTTCGCCACCTCGTCCCACGTCGTTCCACCTCGTACGGGAAGGGATTTGCGCTGGTCGGCGGGGCGACGTACAGTCGTGTTTACCGACGCGGGGTGGAGCAGCTCGGTAGCTCGCTGGGCTCATAACCCAGAGGTCGCAGGTTCAAATCCTGTCCCCGCTACTGAAGAGGTAGCCGAAGGCCCGGATCTCGAAAGAGATCCGGGCCTTCGTCGTATACGGACGGATCACAAAGGGGCGATCACCCAAAGGGCCTGGCACCAGAATCTGGTGCCAGGCCCTTTGTCGTTCAGGTGGTGCCTGTGTTGTCAGGCGGAGGCGCAGTTGGGGCACGTGCCCCGGTAGGTCACCTCTACGTCCGAGATCGTGAAGCCGAAGCGCTCGGAGTCCGGCAGGTCCGTGAGCGGATTGCCCACCGGGTGTACGTCGCGGATGGCGCCGCACCGCGCGCAGACCAGGTGCTGGTGCGGGGTGTGCGCGTTCGGGTCGTACCGCTTCGCCCGACGGTCCGTGGAGACCTCGAGCACCTCGCCGAGGGTAACCATCTCGCCCAGCGTGTTGTAGACGGTCGCCCGGGAGATCTCGGGCAGCTTGGCCACGGCGCGCGCGTGCACCTCGTCGGCGGTCAGGTGGATGTGGTCCCCGTCAAGGACTTCGGCCACGACGCGCCGCTGAGCGGTCATACGCCAGCCGCGTCCGCGCAGTCGTTCCAACAGGTCACTCATGGGGACCAGCCTAACAGTGGGGGACCCAGGTCCCGAACGGGTGTGACTTTGGATGTTTGCTTGACTTAGACAATGTCCATTGTAGGATCGGGAGCGGCAAACGCCAAGGGACAGGACTTGCAGGTATGACGCAGGAGGCGCACGTGACGCAGGGACCGCTTACCACGGAGGCCGGCGCGCCGGTCGCCGACAACCAGAACAGCGAGACCGCTGGCGTAGGCGGCCCCGTTCTGGTCCAGGACCAGGCGCTGCTCGAGAAGCTCGCCCACTTCAACCGCGAGCGCATCCCGGAGCGCATAGTCCACGCGCGCGGCGCCGGTGCGTACGGCACCTTCACGCTGACCCGTGACGTCTCGCAGTGGACGCGGGCGAAGTTCCTCTCCGAGGTCGGCAAGCAGACCGAAACGTTCCTGCGCTTCTCCACCGTCGCCGGCAACCTCGGTTCCGCGGACGCCGTGCGCGACCCCCGTGGCTTCGCGCTGAAGTTCTACACGGAGGAGGGCAACTACGACCTCGTCGGGAACAACACGCCCGTCTTCTTCATCAAGGACGCCATCAAGTTCCCCGACTTCATCCACACCCAGAAGCGCGACCCGTACACCGGCTCGCAGGAAGCCGACAACGTGTGGGACTTCTGGGGCCTGAGCCCCGAGTCGACGCACCAGGTGACCTGGCTGTTCGGTGACCGCGGCATCCCGGCGACGCTGCGCCACATGAACGGGTACGGCTCGCACACGTACCAGTGGAACAACGAGGCCGGCGAGGTCTTCTGGGTCAAGTACCACTTCAAGACCGACCAGGGCATCAAGAACCTCACCACCGACGAGGCCAACCGCCTCTCCGGCGTCGACCCCGACTCGCACCAGCGCGACCTGCGCGAGTCGATCGAGCGCGGTGACTTCCCGTCCTGGACGGTGCAGGTGCAGATCATGCCGGCGGCCGAGGCGGCGACGTACCGCTTCAACCCGTTCGACCTCACCAAGGTCTGGCCGCACGCGGACTACCCGCCGATCGAGATCGGCAAGCTGGAGCTCAACCGCAACCCGGAGAACATCTTCGCCGAGGTCGAGCAGTCGATCTTCAGCCCCGCGCACTTCGTGCCGGGCATCGGCCCGTCCCCCGACAAGATGCTCCAGGGCCGTCTCTTCGCGTACGGCGACGCCCACCGCTACCGCGTCGGCATCAACGCCGACCACCTGCCGGTGAACCGCCCGCACGCCACGGAGGCGCGGACGAACTCCCGTGACGGCTACCTGTACGACGGCCGGCACAAGGGCACCAAGAACTACGAGCCCAACAGCTTCGGCGGCCCCGAGCAGACGGGGCGGCCGCTGTGGGAGCCGGTTCCGGTTACCGGCGCCACGGGCAACCACGAGGCCCCGAACCACGCCGAGGACGACGACTTCGTCCAGGCGGGCAACCTCTACCGCATGATGTCGGAGGACGAGAAGGGCCGCCTGATCGAGAACCTCGCCGGGTTCATCTCCAAGGTGTCGCGCGACGACATCGCGGAGCGCGCGGTCAACAACTTCCGTCAGGCCGACGGTGACTTCGGCAAGCGGCTGGAGGCCGCGGTCCAGGCCCTGCGCGGCTAGTACGGACCGCTTGCCGTAGGCAGAGGGCCGGATTCCCCGAGGGGAGTCCGGCCCTCTTTCGCGCTCAGCCCACGAGGGAGGCGGTCTGCTGTCTGCGGCTCGGTGCCCAGCAGCGGATGATGTCGCGTACGGAGACGACCCCGACGGGGCCGTCGCCGTCCAGCACGATCAGGTGCCGGAAGCCGCCGTGCGCCATGGCGTCGGCGGCGTCCTCGAGCGTCCAGGAGGGCGCCGCGAAGACGACGTCGGTGGTGGTGTGGGCGCCTGCCGTTTCGAGGTCGGGGTCCTGTCCCGACCCGATGGAGATGAGGATGTCGCGTTCGGTCAGGATGCCGAGTCCGTCGGCGTCGGTGTCGAGGACGACGGCCGCCCCGACGCGGCGCTCCGCCATCAGGCGGGCTGCCTGGCGGAGCGTGTGGGCGGGGCCGATGGTGAGGACCACCGTGCTCATGGCGTCACGGACGAGCATGGACGGAGCCACCTCCTTGGTGAAGCGGGCATCGAGAGATACGAGAACCGATTCACAAGTTCACAAGTGGGGGGACTCATAGAGTGGCAGCCGGGCGCGACGGCAACAAGAGGGCGCGGGAGGGTGTGTCTCGCGATCACACGCCTCCACGCGCCGGTTTCCCTCGCCGTACGACGCAGTCGTCAGCCGCGGAGGTAGCCCAGCATCTCCTCGTGGAGCAGGCCGTTGGACGCGGCGGCATTGCCGCCGTGGGGTCCCGTCACTCCTTCGAGGCTGGTGAAGACGCCGCCCGCCTCCTGGACGATGATCGCGTTCGCGGCCATGTCCCACAGCGACAGTTCCGGCTCCGCGCAGATGTCCACGGAACCCTCGGCGACCATCATGTACGGCCAGAAGTCGCCG
This sequence comes from Streptomyces sp. ISL-100, assembly GCF_018614615.1. Taxonomy (GTDB): domain Bacteria; phylum Actinomycetota; class Actinomycetes; order Streptomycetales; family Streptomycetaceae; genus Streptomyces. The sequence goes on from NZ_JAGGOK010000074.1 coordinate 58,522, forward strand.
TATCCGCGCGTCCGCCAGCAGTCGCGGGTCAGATCCAGGAAACCGTCGAGCCGGCCCTGCTCCTCCCAGCCACTCAGCGAGGAGTACGCGAAGGACGCGTTCGCGATCTCGTCGACCTTGGAGACGTGGATGCGCGTCGCCGAGGTGAGGCTGCGCCCGGTGTACGCTCCGGCGCCCTTCGCCGCCCACCAGCGGCGGCCCAGCGCGGGCGCCGAGACGACGCCCATCACGGGCTGGAAGCCGTGCTCGCCGGCCTCCATGAGTGAGATCAGCGTCGCCCAGACCGGCACACCGCGCACGTAGTTCTTGGTGCCGTCGATCGGGTCGACCACCCAGCGGCGCGGGCCCGTGCCCTGGAGCCCGTACTCCTCACCCAGAACGGCGTCACGCGGCCTGCCGCGGTGCAGGTGGCTGCGGATCAGCTCCTCGGCGGCCTTGTCGGCCTCCGTCACCGGTGTCATGTCCGGTTTGGTCTCGACCTTGAGATCGAGCGCCTTGAAGCGCTCCATCGTCGTGGCGTCCGCGGCGTCCGCGAGGACATGGGCAAAGCGCAGATCATCGTGATAGTCGGGCATGACTGAACAGTATCGACCGCGTTCTGTACAAACCACATGGTCTCGCTGTGCGGGCGTGGTCCCCTGTCCGTACGCAGCGGCGTACGGGCCATTGACAGTGCCCGGCGGCGCGTCAACTCTGAAACCGGAGCAGCCGGGGAGGCAACGCCACGATGCCGACAGCGCGAGAAGCCTTGTTGCACGCCGCCTTCACCGCGCTCGCGGGTCGTCCGTGGCCCGGAGTGCGGATGGTTGACGTGGCCGCCTCGGCCCGCGTCTCGCGGCAGAGCCTCTACAACGAGTTCGGAAGCAAGGACGGCCTCGCCCGCGCGCTGGTGCGCCGTGAGGCCGACGGCTATCTGGCGGGAGTCGAGCGGGCGCTGGCCGGCGGGACGGCCCATGCGGCCGGAACGGCCGATCCGGCGGCGGGCATCCAGGACCGGCTCGTCGCCGTCGCCGAGTGGACCGTCGCCGCCGCCCGCGCCAATCCGCTCGTACGCGCCCTGCTCACCGGCTGCTGGGGCGAGTGGCTGCCCGCACCGCACCCCGCCAGGACCGTCCGCAGCGTCTCGGTGTCCCCGGTGCCCGCCCAGCGCCGCGCCGACGCCGGTTCGCCGGGGCCCGCCGAGCTGGCCGCGGCGGTGCGGGACAGGGCGCTCGCCGCGCTCGGGAGAGGACGTACGAAGGAGGAGGCCGCGGACATCGCGTACCGCTGCGAGCTGACCGTGCGGCTCGCGCTCTCGTACGTTGTCGCGCCCCCGGCTTCCGGGGAGGACTTCGCGCGGCTGCTGCGGATCGCCCTGCGCGGGCCGAGTCTCATTGGGCCGAGCCCGAGAGCTGGAGCCCGATGACGCCGATGATCACCAGCGAGATCGAAATCAGCTTCAGCGTCGAGACCACGTCGCCGAGGAAGATCATCCCGTAGATCGCGGTGCCCGCGGCGCCGATGCCGGTCCACACCGCGTACGCCGGACCCACATCGAGCTTCCTCAGCGCGAGCGTCAGCAGGCCGAAACTCCCCAGCGCGAACGCGGCGAAGGCGACCGTGGGCCAGAGCCGCGTGAACCCGTGGGACAGCTTCAGGCACACAGCGAAGCCGGTCTCCAGCAGTCCTGCCACTATCACCAGCAGCCACGCCATGGTCGGTGCCCTCCCGTGTCGGTGACTGCTTCGTCTGACTTGGTGCGATTATGCACTTACCAGGAGCGGCCGGCGGCAAACGCGACGCGGTCAGTCTCCTTCGCGTCGCTCCCGAGTCGCGAGCAGCCGACGCAGCGAGTCCAACCTGGCCGGATCGGCGTGACCGTCGGCCACCCACTGGTCCAGCGCGCACTCCGCCTCGTCGTGGCTGCAGCCGCGCGGGCAGTTCTCCGTCCCCGGCTCCAGGTCGGGGAAGGCGAGGATGACGCGCGACGGATCCACGTGATGGAGACCGAAGGAACGCACGCCGGGCGTATCGATCACCCAGCCCTTCCCGTCCGACAGCGGCAGCGCGAGCGCCGAAGTGGTGGTGTGCCTGCCTCGGCCCGTGACCGCGTTGACCAGGCCGGTGGTACGCCGGCGCTCCTCCGGTACGAGCGTGTTGACCAGCGTCGTCTTTCCGACACCTGAGTGGCCGACGAACGCCGTGACGTGGTCGTCGAGCTGCGCGCGGACCAGCTCGGTCGCCGCCCCGCTCTCCAGCTCCTCGCGACTGGTCACGAGGTACGGGACACCCAGCGGGCGGTACGCCTGGAGCAGCGGCTCCGGCGAGGCGAGGTCCGACTTCGTCAGCACGAGAAGGGGCGTGAGCCCGGCGTCGTACGCCGCCACCAGGCAGCGGTCGATCATGCGCGGGCGTGGCTCGGGGTCGGCCAGGGCCGTGACGATCGCGAGCTGGTCGGCATTGGCGACGACCACCCGCTCGAACGGATCGTCGTCGTCGGCGGTGCGGCGCAGCACCGAGGCGCGCGGCTCGACGCGGACGATGCGGGCCAGCGTGTCCTTGTCGCCCGTCAGGTCGCCGACGATGGCGACCCGGTCGCCCACGACGACGGACTTGCGGCCCAGCTCGCGGGCCTTCATCGCGATGACCGTACGGTCGTCGACGAGGCAGGTGATGCGGCCTCGGTCGACGGTCAGGACGAAGCCTTCGACGGCGTCCTCGTGCTTGGGGCGGGTATGGGTGCGAGGCCGGTTGCCCTTGCGGTTCGGGCGGGTCCGGATGTCGTCTTCGTCGGGGTTCTTGCCGTAGCGGCGCATGTCGTCAGGCCCCGTCAGTTTCCGTCGAGCATTCCGGTCCACATCTGCGGGAAGTCGGGCAGTGTCTTGGCGGTGGTCGCCACGTTCTCGATCTGTACGTCCTTGACGGCGAGGCCGATGATCGCGCCCGCGGTCGCCATGCGGTGGTCGTGGTACGTGTGGAAGATCCCGCCGTGCAGGCGGCGCGGCCGGATACGCAGGCCGTCCTCGGTCTCGGTGACGTCACCGCCGAGCGCGTTGATCTCCCGGGTGAGAGCGGCCAGCCGGTCGGTCTCGTGCATGCGCAGATGCGCGACACCGCGCAGTACGGACTCGGAGTCGGCCAGCGCGGCGACGGCCGCGATGCCGGGAGTCAGCTCGCCGACGTCGCCGAGGTCCACGTCGATGCCGTGGATCGTGCCCGTACCGGTGAACGTCAGGCCCTGCTCGGTGAGCTCACAGGAACCGCCCATCTCGGTGAAGATCTCGCGCAGCGCGTCGCCCGGCTGGGTGGTGCGCTCGGGCCAGTCCGGGATGGTGACGCGGCCGCCGGTGATCAGGGCGGCGGCGAGGAACGGCTGCGCGTTGGACAGGTCGGGCTCGATGGTCAGGTCGCGGCCGAGCAGGGCGCCGGGGGAGACCCGCCAGACGTTGGGCTCACCGCCGGACTCGGGGGTGTCCACCTGGGCGCCGACGGCGCGCAGCATGTCGACGGTCATCAGGATGTGCGGCATGGACGGGAGGGTGGCGCCGGTGTGACGTACCTCCACGCCCTGGTTGAAGCGCGGGGCGGACAGCAGGAGCGCGCTCACGAACTGCGACGAGGAGGACGCGTCGATGTCGACCGCTCCACCGTCCAGGGCGCCGCTGCCGTGCACGGTCAGCGGGAGCGCGCCGCGGCTGTCGTCGTCGATACGGGCGCCGAGCGTGCGCAGCGCCTCGATGACGGCGCCGAGCGGGCGTTCGTACGAACGGGGGTCGCCGTCGAACCGGATGTCGCCGTCCGCGAGCGCCGCGACGGGCGGCAGGAAGCGCATCACGGTACCGGCGTTGCCGACGTCGACGGTGGCCGGGCCGTGCAGCCCCGCCGGGATCACGCGCCAGGCCTCGCCGGAGCCGTCGAGCTCGCCCGTGGCGGACGAGCTGGACGACACGGTCTCCTCGATGCCGACGCCCATCGCGCGCAGGGCGTCCGCCATCAGCAGCGTGTCGCGGGAGCGCAGCGGGTGGCGCAGCCATCCGGGTTCGGCGGCGAGGGAGGCCAGGACGAGAGCGCGATTGGTGACCGATTTCGATCCGGGCACGGTGACGGTCGCGTCGACGGCTTCGCCCGCGCGCGGGGCGGGCCAGAGGGCGGGGTGCACGGGGCTTTCGGTCATGGCCATCACTTTAGTGGCTCGCGGGGAAGCCGGATCTTGATCAAATGTGGCGAAACCCGGGCGTAACTCAGTGTTGACGACACCTGACGACCGGTGATGACCGTTACAGCCCGAGTACGTTACAGCCCGAGCAGCCAGCGGCCGCCGCCCAGCAGAGCGCAGACCGACACCGTGTGGAAGAAGAACAGCCACAGCACGGCCGGTACGTGCGTGAGCCGCGACAGCTGGTCGGCGTCCGAGTCGGGGGCACCGCCGTGACGGCGCTTGGACTGGAGCTCGAAGGCGGGACGAACGCCGCCAATGAGCATGAACCAGACGGCGGCGTACGCGAAGGCGGCCTGGACCTCGGCGGTCGTCAGCCAGGAGACAAGGAGAAAGGCCGCGCCGGTGACGATCACTGTCAGGGCGCCGTACGCGTTCCGGATCATCACCAGCATCGCGAGCAGCAGGGCCGTCGCGATCCAGAGGAAGAGCGTGATGTGGTTCGCCGCGAGCAGCCAGGCACCGCCGACGCCGAGGAGCGAGGGGGCGGTGTAGCCGGCGGCGGCCGTGAGGATCATGCCGATGCCGGTCGGCTTGCCCCGGCTGACGGTCAGACCGCTGGTGTCGGAGTGAAGACGTATGCCGTCCAGGCTGCGGCCTGTGAGCAGGGCGATCAGGCCGTGGCCGCCCTCGTGGGCAATGGTGATGGCGTTGCGTGCCACCCGCCATATGACACGCGGGACGACGACGGCGAGGGCGACGAGGGCGGTTGCGATCACGAGCCACTGGTCGGGATCGGGCTGCGTACCGAACACGCGGTCCCACAGGTCGCCGAGATGGGTGCTGTCCATTTTCCGGGCGGCTCCTTGAGGTCTGGGCAGTCGTGGCAGTCTGGCACTTATGTGCGGACGGTATGCAGCGAGCCGGAGGCCCGAGGATCTCGTCGGGCTGTTCGATGTGCGGAAGTGGGACCCCAAGGAGGCGCTCGCTCCGGACTGGAACGTGGCTCCTACGAAGGAAGTCCACGTGGTTCTGGAGCGTCCTGTGAAGGACGCGCGGGACGACGGTCCGGTTCGCCAGCTGAGGAAGTTGAAGTGGGGGCTCGTGCCGTCGTGGGCGAAGTCACCCGAGGGCGCGGCGCGGATGATCAACGCGCGGGCGGAGACGGTGCACGAGAAGCCGTCGTTCCGGCAGCTGTTCGTCTCGCGGCGCTGTCTCATTCCGGCCGACGGCTACTACGAGTGGGTCACCGGCGCCGGCGAGCGGCAGCTGGAGGAGCAGGGGAAGAAGAAACGGCCGCGAAAGCAGCCGTACTTCGTGACGCCGGCGGACGGGTCGGTCATGGCGATGGCCGGGCTGTACGACTTCTGGCGCGACCCGACGCTGCCGGAGGGGCATCCGCAGGCGTGGTGGGTGACGTGCTCCGTCATTACGACGGAGGCGGAGAATTCGCCGCTCGCGGTGGCGCCGACCGCCGGGCCGGGATCGCTGGCCGACATCCACCCCCGGATGCCGCTGATGCTGACGCCGGATCGGTGGGGCGCGTGGCTGGATCCGGCCCGTACGGACGTCGAGGACGTACGGGGGCTGCTGGCGCCGCCGCCGGGTGGGCTGATGCGGGCGTATCCGGTGACCACGGCTGTGAGCAACGTCCGCAACAACGGGCCGGAGCTGCTGGAGGAGCTGGCGGCGCCGGAGGTGGAGACGCTGTTCTGACCCGGCTGCGTTCTGACCCCCTGCGAGTGCGGGTGCGGCGCCTGCGGCGCTGGCCGCAAAACTCAGCCCGTCCGGCGTTTGAGGACACGCCCGAAGGGCGTCTGTGTTGTCTGGGGGCTGGGGGCTTGCCCCCAGTTTCGGGAAGGGGCGGGTAGGGGAACAGCGCCGCAGGCACCGGTTGGCCCCGTCCGGCAGGATGGGGGCGTGGCGCAGAGTGAGATGGTTGATACCGAGGTCGGGCAGGCGCGGATTACCTGGGTCGAGGCCGAGGCACCGTGGGCCGTGCTGGCCGTCAGTCATGGCGCCGGTGGGGGCATCGGGGCCCGGGATCTTCAGGGGCTTGCGGGCGCGCTGCCCGCGCGCGGGGTGACCGTCGCTCTCGTGGAGCAGCCCTGGCGGGTGGCCGGGAAGAAGGTCGCGCCCGCGCCCAAGACCCTGGACGCCGGGTGGCGTGGCCTGTGGCCCGCTCTGGTCAAGCCCGGGCTGCCGGTCGTGGCCGGCGGACGCAGCGCCGGGGCCCGCGTCGCCTGCCGCACCGCCGTGGAACTCGGCGCGCGCGCCGTACTCGCGCTGAGCTTCCCGCTGCACCCGCCCGGCCGGCCGGAGAAGTCCCGGGCGCAGGAGCTGCTGGACGCCGGGGTCCCCACCCTGGTCGTACAGGGCGGTAACGATCCCTTCGGGAAACCCGAGGAGTTCCCGGACGGGGCGTACGACCTCGTGGAGGTCCCGTACGGGGACCACGGGTTCGCCGTACCGAAGAAGGCCGGGGTCAGTCCGGACCAGGTGGTGGAGACAATCACGGACGCTGTCGGGAACTGGATCGACGGCTTGCGGGAATGATGAGCGCGGCACCTCTGTTATTGCGTGCGTCGACATACACCGCACGTACGTGGAGAGGGAGTCCGTCGCATGGGATCGACCATCTGCCCGAGCCGCTCGAACACCGCTGACCTGGAGTGGACGGTGCTCACTGCGGCCAAGACCGCCCCTCGTCGGGCGGCGGCCGGGCAGGATCGTCGTCTATCCTCCGATTCGAGCGGGTCCGCATTCGGCCCCGCCACGGCGTTGGAGGAGGTGGGTCCGGTCACTGGGACCGACACAGGGACCGACGACGGTGGCCAGGCGGCGGAGGAGAGCACCGTCGAGCGCAACGCGCGTTTCGAGCGCGACGCCCTGGGCTTCCTCGACCAGATGTACTCGGCCGCACTGCGCATGACGCGCAATCCGGCCGATGCGGAGGACCTGGTGCAGGAGACGTATGCCAAGGCGTACGGGTCCTTCCACCAGTTCCGTGAAGGTACGAATCTGAAGGCGTGGCTTTACCGCATTCTGACGAACACCTTCATCAACACGTACCGGAAGAAGCAGCGGGAGCCTCAGCGCAGTGGCGCCGAGGAGATCGAGGACTGGCAGCTCGCGCGCGCCGAGTCGCACATGTCGACCGGCCTGCGTTCAGCCGAGTCGCAGGCGCTCGACCACCTGCCCGACTCGGACGTCAAGTCCGCGCTGCAGGCGATTCCCGAGGAGTTCCGCATCGCGGTCTACCTCGCGGATGTAGAGGGCTTTGCGTACAAGGAGATCGCGGACATCATGGGAACACCCATCGGCACGGTGATGTCCCGGCTGCACCGGGGCCGCCGTCAACTGCGCGGCATGCTCGAGGACTACGCGCGTGACCGCGGGCTGGTTCCGGCGGGTGCCGGAGAGTCGAACGACGGGAAAGGTTCGGGCTCATGAGCTGCGGAGAGCCGCACGAGACTGACTGCTCAGAGGTCCTGGATCATCTTTACGAGTTCCTCGACCACGAGATGCCCGACAGTGACTGCACCAAGTTCGAGGTGCACTTCGAGGAGTGCTCCCCGTGCCTGGAGAAGTACGGCCTCGAACAGGCCGTGAAGAAGCTGGTGAAGCGCTGCTGCGGCAGTGACGACGTACCCGCTGACCTGCGCTCCAAGGTCATGGGGCGGATTGACCTGATCCGGTCGGGGCAGGCCGTGCCCGAGCAGGACGTTACGGCGACGGCGCCGCCTGCGCCGACTACGGCCGCAGCCGCCGATCTGCCGGCTGCCGCCAACGAGGCCTAGCCTCCCCGCTCCCCTCCTGACCGCTTGTCGCGAAGTCGGCCGATTATCACTCGAAGGTGCTAATCGGCCGCTTCGTCGTCTCCGGCTCCGCTCAACTCGCTAGCCTGGCGCACGAATTGTGGCGGGTGGACGCGGGACAACAGGAGCCAGCTGGTGAGAGCCCTTTCGGTGGCAGCGCGCGCGTACGTCCTCTGTGCGCTGTTCGCGGCCGCCTGCTGTACGCTCCCCGCCCTGCTGCCCGGCGCCGGCATGCCGTGGGGGACGGCCGCGCTGCTTGCCGCGCTCTACGCCGCCTGCGAGCTGCTCGGGCGCCGGCCGTTCCTCGTGAGCACGGTGCGGGTGGGGGCGGGCTCGTTCTTTCCGGTGCTGCTGGCCGCTGTGCTGTTGCTGCCGCCGTCGGCCGCCGCGCTCGTCGCCGTACCGGGGGCGCTCGTCGGCCACGTCGAGCGGCGGCCGCGCGCGGTGCGGCGGGCGTGGCGGGCTGCTCAGCTCGCGCTTGCCGCGTGGTGCGCGGCCCATGTCTTCGTGTTTCTGGACGGTGGTGCGTCGCTGGGCGGCGGTGGCGGGGCGGCCGCGCCCCATTTTCCGTACGTCCTGCTGCCGGCCGGGGCCGCCGTTCTCGCCTTCTGCCTGGTGCTGACCGCCCTCGACGGGGGCATCCTCGCCACGGCTGAGCGGCTGCCCGTGCGTACCGCCTGGCGCGGGCTGCTGCTGCGGTCCGTTCCACCGCACTGCGTGCAGGGGCTGGCCGGGCTGATGATGGCCGTGCTGTGGAGGAGTCCGTACGGGGCGCTCGCCGCGCTCTTCGTGCTGCTGCCGATGTACATCTCCTGCTGGGTCTTCGCGCAGTACCACCGCGAGCGCGCCGCACACCAGGCCACCATCCGCGCCCTCGTGCAGGCCGTCGACATCAAGGACCGGTACACGCGCGGGCACAGCGAACGCGTCGGCCGCGCGTCCGTCATGATCGCGCGCGAGCTCGGCATGGAGGAGGACCGCATCGAAGTGCTGCGCTTCGCCGGGATCCTGCACGACGTCGGCAAGCTGGGCGTCCCGACGCGATTGCTGCGCAAGGACGGGCCGCTGACGCCCGAGGAGCGCCGGGTCATCGAGCTGCATCCTGAGTACGGGCACGAGATGGTCCGGGGGATCGGTTTTCTCGGGGAGGCGCGGGCGGCGATCCTGCACCATCACGAGCGGCTCGACGGGAGCGGCTATCCGTACGGGCTGGCGGGTGGCCAGATCCCGGAGTTCGCCAGGGTGGTCGCTGTCGCGGACGCGTTCGACGCGATGACGTCCACGCGGTCGTACCAGCGGGCGCGGCCGGTGGGGACGGCCCTGCGGGAGCTGGAACGGTGTGCGGGGACGCAGTTCGATCCGCTGATGGTGACCGCCCTTACGCGGGCGCTGGCCCGCCAGGGCTGGCATCCCCGGGTTACTTCGGACGAACAGTCCGGCCCGAGAGGAAACGTCCCGCCAGCGCCCGCGGGTGACGATTTGGCTGCGCCTCCCGCTGCGCCTCCCGCTGCGGCCGGCCGGCACGCGGACCGGGGCGGGCCCGGGTGAGCGCCGCCCCGGCCACTGGGCCCGGGTGGTGTCCTGCGGAGCTTTTCCCCTGCCCGCCCCTTCCCGAACTGTGGCTCCGCCCCAGACCCAGCTCCTCAAACGCCGGAGCGGCTGAAAGTTGCCCAGCGGGCAAAATCCAGCCCGTCCGGCGTTTGAGGACACGCCCGGAGCATCCGGCATGAGGCCGCCGCTCGCCCTGCGGCTCGTGTACGGCGCAGCCGCCGCGCTCACCGCCTACGCTCTCGGCGACACCCTCTGGTACGGGATCAACGAACCCGGCGTCGCCCTCGCCTTCGGTGCGCTCATCGCCGTCGGAGAGCTCTCCCGGTGGGGCGTACGGGGGAGCCCCGCCGCGCTGCCCGCCGAACGGGAGCCCGCGCCGCTCGGCGCCGCCGGCGCCCTCGCGTACGCCCTGCTCGGCCAGCTCGCCGGGCAGCCGACCACCCACGGCGTCCTCCAGGTCGTCGCCGTCGTCGTCGCGGCCGCCCTCGCCGGAGCCGTGCCGCACATCGCCGCCGGGCACGGGCCCGTCCTTGATCATGTGGCCCGGCGCGTCCTCACCGTCGCCTTCGCCGCCGTCTGTTTTCAGCCGCTGTACAACTCCGGGCTGTGGGGGAAGTGGGTCGGCCACGGCCCGCACCACGCTCTCTTTCTCCTTCTCCTCCTTGTGCTCACCGCTCTCTGTGACGCCGTCCTCGCCGCCACCATGGCCCGCGCCCGGACCGGCTACCCGTACGGGCCGCTTCTGCGCGACGGGCTGCGGGCGCTGCTCGGGATCGGGTCGGCAGTCTGCGCGACAGGGGCTGTCATGGCGCTCGGTGTCGCCGTCGCGGGGCTCTGGGCGCTGCCCGTCTTCTGCGTGCCGCTGCTGCTCACCCAGCTGTCCTTCGGCCGGTACGCCGCCGTCCGTACGACGTACCGCCAGACCATCACCTCGCTCGCCCGCGCCACCGAGATCGCCGGCTACACCCCGCACGGGCACGCCCGCCGCGTCGCCCTGCTCAGCCGCGCCGTGGGGCGTGAGCTGGGGCTTTCCGAGCCGGACCTCACTGTCCTGGAGTACGCCGCCCTCATGCACGACATCGGCCAGCTCTCCCTCCTCGACCCGGTGCAGGGAGGAGCCACCGCCTCCCTCCCGGCCGCCGAGCAGCGCCGTATCGCCCTCCTCGGGGGAGCGGTCGTACGCCAGACCGGAGTCCCCGCCGAGGTCGCGGTGGTCGTGGAGCGGCAGGCGGATCCCTATCGGGAGCAGCCGCTTTCCGCCCGGATCGTCCGCGCCGTCAATGCATACGACGATCTGTCGGGGGAAAGCGGGGGTGGACTGGGCGGGCCGCTCAGCGCCCTGGAACAGCTGCGTCTGGGCACCGGCCGCGACTATCAGCCCGAGGTCGTGGAATCCCTGGCGCGTGTCCTGTCCCGGGGCGGTCTGACCCCGTCCCCACCTGGGTAACCCATGGGTAATGAGCGGCCCTCCGACCCGGCATGGTTGGATGCGAAGAAGAGGAAGAAGAGGGCGTCCGGGGGGGACTGACCTTCAGCGACCGGCAGGCGGGACAGGCGGGAATCGTGAAGATCTTCGGGAAGGTACGGCATCGGCCATCCGCCTCGTGGCGGCAGGCCACCGACCGCGCGTTCACGCTGATCGGTGACGGTCGGTACGAGGACGCGGGAGCGCTGCTGACACGCGCGGCGGACCTCGAGCCGTGGTTGTCCGAGTCCTGGTTCAACCTCGCGCTGCTGCACAAGTTCCGGCACGACTGGGAGCAGGCGCGCTCAGCGGGCCTGCGCGCCGTCGCCCTCCTCGACCGGGAGACCGGCGCCCCGGACTGGTGGAACGTCGGCATCGCGGCCACCGCACTCCAGGACTGGCCGCTGGCCCGCCGCGCCTGGCAGGCGTACGGCCTGAAGGTGCCCGGCGAGCCCACCGAGAGCGGCGAGCCGCACGGCATGGAGCTGGGCAGCGCCGCCGTCCGCCTCTCGCCGGAGGGCGAGGCCGAGGTGGTGTGGGGCCGCAGGCTCGACCCGGCGCGGATAGAGGTGCTGTCTATTCCGCTGCCGTCTTCCGGGCGGCGCTGGGGCGAGGTGGTTCTGCACGACGGCGTGCCGCACGGTGAGCGCGTCACCGCCGCCGGCCCGTCGTTCCCCGTATTCGACGAGATCGAGCTGTGGGCTCCGTCGCCGGTGCCGACCTGGGTGGTGCTGCTGGAGGCTGCCACCGAGGCCGACCGGGACGCCCTGGAGCGGCTGGCTGCCGACGCGGGGTTCGCCGCCGAGGACTGGTCGTCGTCCGTACGGCTGCTCTGCCGTTCCTGCTCCGAGTCGCAGATGCCCAGCGACGAGGGCGACGGCGAGCACCTCGACCCGCACGATCACAGCGAGCCCGGCCACCCGGGGCCGCTCGGCCACCGCACCGCCGGTGAGCTGTGGCTGCCGGAGCGCGAGTGCGGCATTGCGGCGCCGGCCGGACTGGTGCGCGGGCTGCTCGACGGGTGGGTCGCCGACAACCCCGACAGCCGTGAGTGGCGGGATCTCGAAGAAGTCTGCTGACCAGTCCGCTGAAACCTGGCCGTAGGCTGTACGGGCATTGGATTCGGCAGTACTGGGTTTCTCGGGTTTCAGGAAGGCGTACGGCGGACATGTCGCAGCAGGAGACGGACCAGCAGGTCATCAACGACGGGTTCGTCGTGGACACGGAGAACACCGAGGAGCGCGAGCAGGCGTACCGCGAGCGCGGCACCGCCCGCCCCATCACCGTCGTCGGGAACCCGGTCCTCCACAAGGAGTGCAAGGACGTCACGGAGTTCGACGACAAGCTCGCCGCGCTGATCGACGACATGTTCGCCAGCCAGCGTGCGGCCGAGGGTGTCGGCCTGGCCGCCAACCAGATCGGTGTCGACCTCAAGGTCTTCGTGTACGACTGCCCGGACGACGACGGTGTGCGCCACGTCGGCGTGGTCTGCAACCCGGTCCTGCAGGAGCTTCCGCAGGACCAGCGTCAGCTCGACGAAGCCAATGAGGGCTGCCTGTCCGTTCCGACGGCGTACGCCGAACTGGCCCGCCCCGACTACGCGGTGGTGCACGGCCAGGACGCCCAGGGCAACCCGATCAAGGTGCGCGGCACCGGTTACTTCGCGCGCTGCCTCCAGCACGAGACGGACCACCTGTACGGCTACCTGTACATCGACCGCCTGTCGAAGCGCGACCGCAAGGATGCGCTGAAGCAGATGGCCGAGGGCACGGCTCGCTACGAGACCGTCCCCAACGACTGAATCCTCTCCGCCGCCGGCAACAGGGCGACTGCCATTGGTTGGACAAATGACTCTGGCAGTTGCCCTGTTGACGCGCGTCCACCGGCGCGTCAGTCTCGGGCGTACCGCAGCTCGTCCGCTCCTCGGCATGGAGGTCCAATGCTCCGACGTACGGCGAGATCCATCCTCTGTCTTGTCATGCTCATGATTGCCGCGCTGGCGGGTACGGTCGCCACCGCCGGCACCGCACACGCCGACGGCTGCTACACCTGGTCCCGCACCCTCTCCCAGGGCGCCACCGGAGGCGATGTCACCCAGCTCCAGATCCGGCTGGGCGGCTACCCGGGCTACGGCGCGGTGCTCGCGATCGACGGCGACTACGGCCCCGCGACCACCGCCGCCGTCAAGCGCTTCCAGTCCGCGTACGGGCTCCCGGCGGACGGCGTCGCGGGATCGGCCACCTTCAGCAAGCTCTACGCCCTTCAGGACGACGACTGCACGCCCATCCACTTCACCTACGCCGAACTCAACGACTGCAACAGCACCTGGGAGGGCGGCGGGGTGAGCGCCGCCACCGCCAAGTCCAACGCCCTGCGCACCATGTGGAAGCTGGAGGCGCTGCGGCACGCGCTGGGCGACCAGCCGATCACCGTCACCAGCGGCTTCCGCTCGCACGCGTGCAACGACGCCGTCGGAGGGGCGTCGAGCAGCCGTCACTTGTACGGCGACGCCGCCGACCTCGGAGCCGGCCCGCACTCCCTGTGCACCCTGGCCAAGCAGGCCCGTAACCACGGCTTCAACGGCATCCTCGGCCCGGGCTATCCCGGACACAGCGACCACACCCACGTGGACCACCGCGCGAGCCGCTTCTGGTCGGCGTCCAGCTGCGGCGTCTCCTGAGCCGATTTCCGGGGGCCCCGCCAAGGGCCTACGCGGCCAGCGCCGGCCCCCGGAACGTACGGCGGTACGCGTTCGGGGTCGTCCCCAGTGACCGTACGAACTGATGACGCAACGCCGCCGCGTTCCCGAACCCGGCGCGGCCCGCGATCGCGTCCACCGTGTCGTCCGTCGCCTCCAGCAACTCCTGCGCCAGCAGCACCCGCTGGCGCAGCAGCCAGCGGTACGGCGTCGTGCCCGTCTCCTGGAGGAAGCGCCGCGCGAACGTACGGGGCGACATGTGCGCCCGCTCGGCCAGCTGCTCCACGGTCATCTCCTGGTCCAGGTGCCGCTCCATCCAGCTCAGCACCCCGCCCACCGTGTCGCAGCGCACGTGCGTCAGCGGCCGCTCGATGTACTGCGCCTGGCCGCCGTCGCGGTGCGGGGGGACGACCATGCGGCGGGCGATGGTGTTGGCGACCTCGGGCCCGTGCTCCTGGCGGATGAGATGCAGGCAGGCGTCGATCCCGGCGGCGGTCCCGGCCGACGTGATGACCGGGCCCTCGTCGACGTACAGCACATCGGGCTCGACCTTGGCCCGCGGATGGCGGCGCGCCAGCTCGGCGGAGTGCCGCCAGTGGGTCGTGCAGCGGCGCCCGTCCAGCAGCCCCGCCGCCCCGAGCACGAACGCGCCCGAGCAGACGCTGAGCACGCGGGCACCTCGGTCGACGGCCCGGCGCAGTGCGTCGAGCAGCGGCTCGGGGTACGTGCGGGCCTCGCAGTGCTGGTCGGCGGGGATGGCGATGAGATCGGCGCTGTCCAGCCGGTCGAGGCCGTGCGGTACGGAGATGGTGAAGGCGCCGGAACGGGCGGCGATCGGGCCCGGTTCGGCGGCGCAGACCGCGAAGTCGTAGACCGGCAGCCCCTGATCGCTGCGATCGATCCCGAACACCTCACAGATGACGCCGAGTTCGAAGGGATTGACTCCGTCGACGAGCGCTACGGCCACGTTTTTCAGCATGCGGCCAGTGTGGCAGTAATTCGAGGTTCCATGACAGTCCTGCCACTGACTTTCCTTGGCCCGGAAGACCAGAGTGGACGCCATGGAAACCTTCTTGAACTACCTCGCAGTCATCGTCGTCTTCACCCTCCTCACGCTCCCGTCGTTCATCGGTCACGCCAGGGAGCGCCGGATCGACCGGCAACTGCGTGATGCCGAAGACCCCCGCCGGTCACCTCAGCCCGAAACCGCCCGCAGCGCGCCCGGCCGGCGGCCGGTGAGGCGGTCCAGCGCGGCCGCCGTGCTGTCGTCGGCCGGCAGGTGAACGATCAGCCGCAGGTCGTCGTCGGCGGGCAGTTCGAGCGTCTCGTACGCCAGCCTCAGCTCACCCACCTCGGGGTGTGCGAACCGTGTGACGCCGCTGGACTTCGGGAGACCGGGCACGGTGTCCACGCGCCCGGTGAAGTCCGAACCGGCGGTCACGCTCAACTCGTCGGCGAGCAGGGTGACATGGCGGTCAGCCCGGAATGGGCCCTGCTTGAGGGCCGCCACCTGCTCGTCGGCGGCGAGGTCCCAGTCGGGGTACGCCGCGCGCGCCCGGGGATCCGTGAACACGAAGCGGGCGAGGTTCGGCGGGCTGCCGTCCAGCAGGCCGACCGGGCCCGCCAGCCGCTCGTAACCCTGCGTCCAGGCCAGGATCTCGCTCATCCGGTTGAGCAGCACCGCCGGGGCGGGTTCGAGGCGGTCGAGCAGGGCCCGCACGGTGGGGCGCACCGTACGGACGGGTGACGCTCCGCCCATGCAGTTGAAGCCCGCGTCGGCCGCCTTGGTGAGGCGGTGCAGGTGGATGCGCTCGCTCGGCGGCAGCCGCAGCGCGTCGGCCAGCGCGGACAGTACCTGCGGGGAGGGCCGGCGGTCGCGCCCCTGCTCCAGGCGTGTCACGTACTCGACACTGACGCCCGCGAGCGTGGCCAGCTCGGAGCGGCGCAGGCCCGGTGTGCGGCGACGGGCGCCGGTGGGCAGTCCTACCTCGGCGGGTGTGACGGCTTCGCGGCGGATGCGCAGGAAGAGACCCAGCTCGTTGTCGCTCACCCGGTGAACGTAACACCGGCGTACGACACGGATCGTGGCCCTGTCACTACCAGTCTCGGCCCGGCCTTCCTGGTCGCGGCTCCGCCCGGCAGATTGATGGACATGACCCCCGGAACGCGGGTCACTTCCACCCTTCGCACGTCGGACAGGGAGCACAGCCATGCCCAGTGAGACCACATCCACCCTCAACCTCGCGGTGATCATCGGGAGCGTCAGGGAGGGCCGGTTCGCCCCGGTCGTAGCGAACTGGTTCGTCGAACAGGCCCAGCAGCACGGGCGGTTCAACGTAGACCTCATCGACCTGGCGGACGCGCCGATCCCGTTGGAGCTGCCGGCCGTACCACCGGCGATGGAGCCGGACCTGCCCCGACCCGCGAGCATGGAGCCCCTCACGCGCCGGCTCGCCGCGGCCGACGCGGTCGTCGTACTGACGCCGGACTACAACCGCAGCTTCCCGGCCTCGCTGAAGGCTGCCGTCGACTGGCACTACACGGAGTGGCAGGCCAAGCCGATCGGGTTCGTCGGCTACAGCGGCGGCAGCGGCGGCCTCCTGGCGATCGAGCAGCTTCGCCAGGTCTTCAACGAGCTGCACGCCCACACGGTCCGCGACTATGTCTCGTTCCCCCGCTACTACGAGCTGTTCAGCCCCGACGGGAGCTTGAAGAACCCCGAGGAGCCGAACGGCGCTGCGAAGGTCCTGCTCGACCAGCTTCTGTGGTGGGGCGAGGTCCTCCACGACGCCAGGCGCGACCGCCCGATCGCCTTCTGAGTGCTTTGCCACGGGCTTTGCCATGGGCCTGCGCCGGCTTCACCCCGTTACGGCCGCGAGCGGGGCTCGTCCCGGCCGGCCCGCCATCGGGCCAGTGGGCGCCGGAACGAGCGCGAGGACGGGCGCCGCCCCCGCTCCTGTGGGACGGCGGCGCCGGGGGACAGCCGGAAAGACGAGTGTGGGCCGTCCCGCACGCATGCGAGGACAGCCCACACCCTGGGGACGGATCAGAAGTCGTCGTCGAAGGCGACCGTGCCCTCGACCGCGACCTGGTACGCCGACGGGCGGCGCTCGAAGAAGTTCGTCAGCTCCTGGACACCCTGGAGCTCCATGAAGGAGAACGGGTTCTCCGAGCCGTACACCGGGGCGAAACCGAGGCGCTCCAGGCGCTGGTCGGCGACGCACTGGAGGTACTCGCGCATCGACTCGGTGTTCATGCCGGGCAGGCCCTCACCGCACAGGTCGCGGCCGAATTGCAGCTCAGCCTCGACGGCCTCCTTCAGCATGTCCGTGACCTGCTGCTGGAGGGCGTCGTCGAAGAGCTCCGGCTCCTCCTTGCGGACGGTGTCCACGACCTCGAACGCGAAGTTCATGTGCATGGTCTCGTCCCGGAAGACCCAGTTCGTCCCGGTCGCCAGGCCGTGCAGCAGGCCCCGCGAGCGGAACCAGTAGACGTACGCGAACGCGCCGTAGAAGAACAGGCCCTCGATGCACGCCGCGAAGCAGATCAGGTTCAGCAGGAAGCGGCGGCGGTCGGCCTTCGACTCCAGGCGGTCGATCTTCTCGACCGAGTCCATCCACTTGAAGCAGAACTGCGCCTTCTCGCGGATCGAGGGGATCTCCTCCACCGCGTCGAACGCCGCCGCGCGGTCGTCCGGGTCGGGCAGGTAGGTGTCGAGCAGCGTCAAGTAGAACTGGACGTGCACGGCCTCCTCGAAGAGCTGGCGCGAGAGGTAGAGGCGCGCCTCGGGGGAGTTGATGTGCTTGTAGAGCGTCAGGACCAGGTTGTTGGAGACGATCGAGTCGCCCGTCGCGAAGAACGCGACCAGCCGGCCGATCATGTGCTGCTCACCGGGTGAGAGCTTGGCGAGGTCGGCGACGTCCGAGTGGAGGTCGACCTCCTCCACGGTCCAGGTGTTCTTGATCGCGTCCCGGTAGCGCTCGTAGAAGTCCGGGTAGCGCATGGGGCGCAGGGTCAGCTCGAAGCCCGGGTCGAGAAGGTTCTTTTCGCTCATGATTACTGGCACGCCTCGCAGGACTCGGGGTTCTCAAGGGAGCAGGCGATCGCGTCCGCGTCGGGCGCGGCCTGCTGCACGGGGACGGTGGCGGTGGGGGTGGCGGCGGCGGTCGCGCCGGAGCCGGCCGCGCGGGCGATGCGGGTCGCCGGGCGTGAGCGCAGGTAGTACGTCGTCTTCAGCCCCTTCTTCCAGGCGTACGCGTACATCGAGCTGAGCTTCCCGATGGTCGGCGTCTCCAGGAAGAGGTTGAGCGACTGCGACTGGTCGAGGTACGGCGTACGGGCTGCCGCCATGTCGATCAGTCCGCGCTGCGGGATCTCCCACGCGGTGCGGTAGAGGGCTCGTACCTCTTCGGGGATCCAGCTGAAGCCCTGGACGGAGCCGCTGGATTCGCGCAGGGCCTCGCGGGACTGGGCGTCCCACACGCCGAGCTTCTTCAGGTCCTCCACCAAGTAGGCGTTGACCTGGAGGAATTCACCGCTGAGCGTCTCGCGCTTGAAGAGGTTGGAGACCTGCGGCTCGATGCACTCGTACACGCCCGCGATCGACGCGATGGTCGCGGTCGGCGCGATCGCGAGGAGCAGGGAGTTGCGCATCCCGGTCTTGGCGATACGGGCGCGCAGCGCGTCCCACCGCTCCGGCCAGGTGACCTCGACGCCGTAGTGGTCGGGGTGCAGGACACCGCGCGCCGCGCGGGTCTTCTCCCAGGCGGGGAGCGGGCCGCTGACCTCGGCGAGGTCGCAGGACGCCTCGTACGCGGCGAGCATGATGCGCTCGGCGATCCGCGTGGAGAGGTCGCGGGCCTCGGCCGAGTCGAAGGGCAGGCGCAGCTTGAAGAAGACGTCCTGGAGACCCATCGCGCCCAGGCCCACCGGACGCCACTTGGCGTTGGAGCGGCCGGCCTGCTCGGTCGGGTAGAAGTTGATGTCGACGACGCGGTCGAGGAACGTGACGGCCGTACGGACGGTCTCGTCCAGGCGCTCCCAGTCGATTTCGCCGTTCCCGAGAACGAACGAACCGAGGTTGACCGAGCCGAGGTTGCAGACGGCCGTTTCGCCGTCGTCCGTCACCTCCAGGATCTCGGTGCAGAGGTTCGAGGAGTGGACGACGGAGCCGGGCTCGGCGGTCTGGTTCGCCGTACGGTTCGACGCGTCCTTGAACGTCATCCAGCCGTTCCCGGTCTGGGCGAGGGTGCGCATCATCCGGCCGTACAGCTGGCGCGCGGGAATGGTCGTACGGGCCAGGCCGTCGGCCTCCGCCTTGCGGTACGCCTGGTCGAAAGCGTCGCCCCACAAGTCGACGAGCTCGGGAACGTCCGACGGCGAGAACAGCGACCAGTCGGCGTCCGCGTCGACACGGCGCATGAACTCGTCGGGGATCCAGTGCGCGAGGTTCAGGTTGTGCGTACGCCGCGCCTCCTCACCCGTGTTGTCGCGCAGCTCCAGGAACTCCTCGATGTCCGCGTGCCACGTCTCCAGGTAGACGCAGGCCGCGCCCTTGCGGCGGCCGCCCTGGTTGACGGCGGCGACCGACGAGTCGAGGGTGCGCAGGAAGGGGACGATGCCGTTCGAGTGACCGTTCGTCCCACGGATCAGGGAGCCGCGGGCACGGATGCGGGAGTACGAGAGGCCGATGCCGCCGGCGTGCTTCGAGAGGCGCGCGACCTCGTGGTAGCGGCCGTAGATCGAGTCGAGCTCGTCGAGCGGGGAGTCCAGCAGGTAGCAGGAGGACATCTGCGGGTGGCGCGTACCGGAGTTGAAGAGCGTCGGCGACGACGGCAGGTAGTCGAGGCGGCTCATCAGGCGGTACAGCGCGGCGACCTCGTCGGCGGCCGCGGGGGAGTTGTCCTTCGCCAGGCCGGACGCCACGCGCAGCATGAAGTGCTGCGGCGTCTCGATCACCTGACGGGTGATCGGGTGGCGCAGGAGGTAGCGGCTGTAGACCGTGCGCAGGCCGAAGTAGCCGAAGCGGTCGTCGGCGGCGGTGTCGACGAGTGCGTCCAGGCGGGCCGCGTGGGCGGTCACGAAGCCGGCCGTACGGTCGGCGATCAGGCCTTCGCGGTGACCGACGGAAACCGACTCGGAGAACGTACGGACGCCCTGCGTCGCCGCCTCGTCCCGGATCGTGCGGGTCAGGAGGCGGGCCGCGAGACGGGAGTACGCCGGGTCCTCGGAGATCAGCCCGGCGGCGGCGTCGGTGGCGAGGCCGCGCAGCTCGGCCGCGTCCGAACCGGCGTTGCGGCCGCGGAGGGCGGCCGCGGCGACTCTGCCCGGGTCGGTGTCGGGGAGGTCGGCGGTGAGGTCGGTCAGGGTCCGCAGAAGTGCGGTCCCAGCCCCTTCGGACGACTCCGTCGACTCCGTGGCAGTTGCCGGATCGGCTGGCGCGATGGTCACGCGGTGCTCTCCCTCGCTCGGCTCGGGGCCGACGGGGGGAGTGGGGGCGTACGGGCACACGTCACCCCCTGAGGGGCGGCACACCGCGTAGCGTCCACCGGCCCAACCGCGAGGCCCGGACGTGTCGGTATCCGGTTCGGTCGAGCCGGATACGCCGTCGGCAGGTGTTCGGACTCCTGGGTGCACAAAAGCACACCGATCACACCGTTGCGGGACAGTTCCGGATTCGCACCGGATTCCCCTGCGGCGACAGCGAGCATGAGCATACATGTGGGGGCCGTTGGATGATGCGGCCCCCACATGTTGTGTCACCCGGGAAGTGTGAAGGCGGCTGTCACAGCGCTCCGCTATCGTCGTGAGCACAAGGAGGTACGCCCCATGTCAGCGATCGACGACCGGCCCCACCTGCTTCCCGAAGAGTTCGACGAGGCCACTCGCATACTGGCCCGGACGACCGAGGGCGTGCGGCTGGAACTCATCGACGGGAGGCTGAGGAGCAGGGTTGGGCCGGACGGGGACCACGGGCGGATCATCCAGTGGCTGACACGCATCTGTATGCAGTCCCGGCCCGAGCTGTGGCTCTATCCCGATCAGGGGCTGAAGGTGCAGGCGTACCGGAAGGGCCGCGCCCGGCCTGACGGTTCGCTCGCGCCCAGCGGCGCCTTCGTCGGGCAGGGCGAGTGGGCCGACCCCGATTCCGTGCTGATGGTCGTCGAGGTCACGTCGTACGACACCGACACCGACCAGCGCGACCGGGTGGAAAAGCCGCGTGCCTACGCCGAGACCGGCATTCCGGTCTACCTGCTGATCGACCGCGACACCTGCGAGGTGACGGTCTACCTCTGATCTTGGCCAG
>NZ_JAGGOK010000075.1 GCF_018614615.1 Streptomyces sp. ISL-100
GACCGCACCGCCACCGCACCCCTCCCCCCACCCTCAACACCACCTCCCCCGCCCCCTCCGCGGCAACATCCCCCCACTCCACCCGGAACGGCAACCGCCGCGCCGCCCCCGGCCCCTCCGCCGTAACCCGGACGCAGTCCCCGTCGCGCACGACCCGAAACACCCCCGCATCCGCCCCCACCCGATCCGGCACCGGATCCGGCACCCGCACCGTCACCCCGCACTCCGCCAACGCCGACGGCTCGTACACCCTCAGGGTCAGCCCCTCCAGCCACTCCCCGTCCGGCCGCTGGTCGTCCGCGCCCAGCGGCAGCACCGCCCCGGGCCGCACGAACAGCGGCAGGCTGTCGAAGCCGTACGTCTCACGCCGCCACACCGGCCCGGTCACCACCGCACCGCTCAGCAGATGCGTCCACGTACCGGCCGGCACGTAGTACTCAACGTCACCGTCCGCGCTGAAGACCGGCGCGACCAGCAGATCCGGACCGAGCATGTACTGCCGGTCCAGCGGCCGGCACGCCGGGTCCTCCGGGAACTCCAGCAGCATCGGCCGCATCACCGGCACACCCGTCCGGTGTGCCTCGACGGCCGCCCCGTACAGATACGGCATCAGCCGGTGCTTGAGCAGCGTGAACCGCCGCGCCACATCCACCGCTTCCTCGCCGAACGCCCACGGCACCCGGTACGAGACGTTGCCGTGCAGTCTGCTGTGCGACGACAGCAGCCCAAAAGCGAGCCAGCGCTTGAAGACATCGGGGTCGGGCGTCCCCTCGAACCCGCCGATGTCATGGCTCCAGAAGCCGAACCCGGACAGGCTCAGCGACAGACCGCCGCGCAAGGACTCCGCCATCGCGTTGAACGAGGCGAAGCAGTCACCGCCCCAGTGCACCGGGAACTGTTGCCCGCCCGCGGTCGCCGAGCGCGCGAAGAGCACTGCTTCGCCGCTGCCGCGCTCCTTCTCCAGGAGCTCGAAGACGGTCCGGTTGTAGAGGTGCGTGTAGTAGTTGTGCATCCGCTCCGGGTCGGAGCCGTCGTGCCACACCACATCCGTCGGCACGCGCTCACCGAAGTCGGTCTTGAAGCAGTCCACACCCTGGTCGAGCAGGGTACGCAACTTGTCCGCGTACCACTCGCGCGCGGCCGGATTGGTGAAGTCCACCAGAGCCATGCCGGGCTGCCACAGATCCCACTGCCAGATGTCACCGTTGGCCCGCCGCACCAGATAGCCGGCCTCGGCCCCCTCCGCGAAGAGCGCGGACTTCTGCGCGATGTACGGGTTGATCCACATGCTGATCCGCAGGCCCCGCTCCTTGAGCCTGGCCAGCATGCCGTCCGGGTCCGGGAAGACATCCGGGTCCCACCGGAAGTCCGACCACTGGTACTCGCGCATCCAGAAGCAGTCGAAGTGGAAGACGGACAGCGGGATCTCCCGCTCAGCCATGCCGTCGACGAAAGACGTGACGGTTTCCTCGTCGTAAGCCGTACAGAAGGAAGTAGTCAGCCACAGTCCGAACGACCAGGCGGGAGGCAGAGCGGGCCGGCCGGTCAGAGCGGTGTAGCGGGTAAGAACATCCTTCGGCGTGGGCCCGGCGACGACGTAGTACTCCAGCGACTGGTCCTCGACGCTGAACTGCACCTGCCCGACCGACTCCGAGCCGATCTCGAAGGAGACTTTCCCCGGATGGTTGACGAAGACGCCGTAACCGCGCGAGGACAGATAGAACGGGACGTTCTTGTACGCCTGTTCGCTGCTCGTCCCCCCGTCCGCCTGCCAGAGATCCAGACTCTGGCCATTGCGCAGATACGGAGTGAAACGCTCACCCAGCCCGTAGATGTTCTCGCCCACCCCCAGGGCGAGTTGGGCGATCATGTGGTGCCCGCCGTCCGGGGTGGTCGCGAACGCCGTGCCCTTGCTCTCGACGGCGGTGAGCCTGCGCCCTTCCCCATCGAGGAAGGCCGGTCCCCAGTCCTGCTCCGTGTCGAACCGCAGCGTCAGCGGCCCGCTGGTCAGCTCGGTGAGCGTGCCGTCCCGCCGGGTGGTGGCAGCCGGTCCGCCGTCCACGCCGGACAGCTCGAACTCGGGCCCGTGGTGGGCCTTTCCGGCGTGATGGGTCGCGCGTACGCCGATGACGCCCTCGGCCGGTGAGAAGAACTCGACGGTGATGAGCGGGGTGTTGAGGGTGGCGCCGCGGTGCTCGACGCGTCTGACGGCGGCGTACGCGGTGATGTGGTCGGAACTGACATGCAGATCGCGGACTTCGGTGGCGTACGAGGCGTGCACGCCTTCGCGCATGAGCCAGAAGCCGTCGGTGAACTCAACAGTGGTTCCTTGCGGGGATCAGGCGAGGCAGGGCGGCGGCTGCCGTTCTCCGGCACCATTTTGGTCGTACGCCGAACAAATTACGTGACGCCGCGTTCCCGGACCAGGGGAGCGGGCGCACTATTAAGCAGGCCAATATACAAATGGCGCGGGACATCTACGCCGGGCAAGGGGAGGAGGCCAGCCGTGGGCACAGTTCCGCCGGACGCCGCCGCGGAGTTCCATGACTTCTTCGAGCGACACCACGCCGGACTTGCCCGCCTCGCCCACCTCCTTACGGGTGACGCGGACGCCGCCGACGATCTGGCGGCCGACGCGCTGGTCGCCCTCTGGCACCGCTGGGACCGGGTACGGGCCGCCGACCACCCCGCGGCGTACGCACGCGGTGTCGTCGCCAATCTGGCGCGCAGCCGAATCCGCAGCGCCGTACGGGAGCGCCGCCGGGTCGCTCTTGTCTGGCCGCTTCGCGCCGAGCACGCGGACGGCCCGGACGTACCGGCGGTCGTCGACGTACAACAGGCGCTGCGCACACTGCCGTTCCGTAAACGAGCCTGCGTGGTACTGCGCCACGCCTTCGACCTCTCCGAGCGGGACACGGCGCTGGCCCTGGGAATCTCGGTCGGTACGGTGAAGAGCCAGACGTCGAAGGGCGTGGCGCAGCTGGAAAAGCTGCTGGACAGCGATGCCACCGCGGAACTCGTGGGAGAGAGGCGCTGATGGACGAGCTCCGCAGGCAGTTGCGCGAAGCGGCCGCCGCACATCGGCCCGACCGTGCGCGGATGCTGGCGCGGGTGGAGCGCGCCATGACACCACCCACGGCCGGGGCGGCGGGTGGGCGCACCGGATCGCCGGCGTCCTGGCTGCGCATCACGGGAGCGACGGCCGCTGTGGCCGGGGTGCTGGTGGCGGGCGGTTACGCGGTGGCCTCCGCCACCCGGGACGCGAAACCCACGCACTCGACCGCGACGCCGCCACCCCCGACCCCCACCCCGGCCCCGCCACCGACGACCGGTGCGGACCATGCGGAGGACGCCTACCTGCGGGGCGAGGGTGTGGTGGACCCGCACAGCAATCGCTTCTGGGCGCAGAGCAACGTCAGGCTGAAGACCCGTGAACCGCTCAATGCGCTCACGGTCGAACTGCGTGTCACCCAGACAGGCGGCGTCACGGACACCGGCAGCTGGCGCTCACTCCCGGTCGACGACTTCACCGTCTCCAGCCGCGAGGAGAACGGCGCCCTCGTCTTCCGCTGGACGCTCAAGCCGGGCCGTACGGTCCCTTCGGGACAGCACGTCTTCGCGGGCCAGTACAACCATGCGGAGGGCGGTCGGGACGCGGGAGACGATACGTACAGTGCGTCGGCGGCAGCGAGATCGAGCGGCGAGGAAGCCACGCTGCACGGCGATTTCACCCCTGCTGTTCCCGATTCGCCGTAGGTCGTACTGAATGCCTTCGGGCCCTACTACTGGTTGAGCGAGACCGCCTGAACCGTCGACTGGGCCTGCTCACCGACGCGCCGATCTTGGGCCAGAGGTACGTCGCCCGCGCCTGGGGGGGATTTGAGCGTTGCCGAGCGGGCGGCGAAGTGCTTGGAGAGGCCGGCTGCGATCAGGTTGGACGACGCCGATCGTGACCACGCGCCGGGCGGTGGCTATGCTCAAGATCCCCGCGCTTTCAGAGGAGCCATGAGCGAGCCCGCACAGAACCTGCCTCAGCTGCTCGTCCAGGCCAAGCGCTGGTTCGAGGACGCGTTGCTCGCCGGCATGCAGGCGGCAGGTGAGCGACCGGTGACCGCCGCCCAGGCCGCCGTATTCGCCACTCTCGACGACGAGGGCACCTCGATCTCCGAGCTCGCTCGCAGGATCGGTGTCACCCGGCAGACCGCACACCAGGCCGTCCATAGCCTGATCGGCATGGGGCTGCTGGAACAGGCGCCCGACCCCGCCTCCGCTCGCAGCAGTCTGGTCCGTGTCACCGCTGAAGGTGCCCGCGCCCATCAGCGTGCCCTGGCCACGATCGCCGTCATCGAAGGCGTCCTCGCCGAGCGCATCGGCACTGCCGCCACCACCGCGCTGCGTGAGGCGCTGACTGCGCCCTGGGGGGAGCCGCCTCTGGTGGAAGCACCCGTGGTGGAAGCGCCCTGACTTCAGGCCCGCCGGCCCTGGCCGGGTAGCGGCGATAGGCAGCGGTGGAAGCTGAGCGCGGATACCCAGACCTTGAATGTCAGGCAGCCTGACGGTAGTGTTCCGGCTCCCTGCTCCTCCTGGAGGCTGTGTTCATGACCATGGAGTTCGCCACCCGCTACCGATCGCGCTCCCACATCCCCGCCGAGCCGGGCAAGCCCTACTTCATAGAAAAGGGCATGGGCGACCGCGCCCACCTGATCACCGACCTGTTCACCCTCTACTGCGGCGGCGAACAGACCGAGAACACCTTCAACTTCTTCACCTGCGACGGAGTAAAGGGCGACCTGATCCCCGCCCACCTCCACGCGGACACCTACGAGGTCTTCTACGTCACCGACGGCGCGGTGCGTCTCTTCGTCGAGGACCTCCAGGGCCAACAGCAGGAAAAGCTGCTCACCAGCGGCGACTTCGGCTTCGTACCGAAGAACTGCCCGCACTCCTACCGCATCGAGCGCCACCACAGCCGGATCGTCGGCGTGGCCGCCGGCCCCAGCAGCACATTCGAGCGGTTCTTCGAAAGCCTCGGCGACCCCACCGAGGAGATCGGACTGCCGCACCAGCCGCGCATCCCCGGCCCGGACGAGTTCCGCGCCGCGGAGGAGAACTTCGATGTCCGTTACCTGCCGAACCACCAGTGGCACACCCGTAACTGATTTACCGTCAGCATCGGCCGTCGCCCCCAGCTCCGGTCCTGTCCTGGAGAGACCTGTGCCTCTGTCACCTGAGCTCGTCGACCTGCTCACCCCGCCCGCCCCGGACCGGCTGCCACTGCCGCCCGCCGCGCACCCCGCCCCCGACGTCCGGCTGCTGCGCGGTGCCGTCTACTCCACCCCCGGCAACACCCGGCCCCTGGAGCTCGACCTGTGGCTGCCCGAACAACCGCCGGGCCGACTGCCGGTCATCGTCTGCATTCACGGCGGCGCCTGGCGTACCGGTACGCGGACGGACATGGGGCCGCGCATGCGCGGCTGGCGGCCCGGTCCCTTCGCCAGGCTGGCACAGGCAGGGTTCGCCGTCGCCAGCCTCGACTACCGGCTCAGCGGCGAGGCCCTCTACCCCGCCCAGCTCGACGACGTCACCGCCGGCCTGGCCTGGCTGAACGCCCGCGCCGCTGAACTCGGGCTGGACACCCGCCGCATCGTGACCTGGGGTGAATCCGCGGGCGCCCACCTCGCTGCCCTGCTCGCGCTCACCGCCCCGGTCAGCGGTTGCGTCGCCTGGTACGGGCCCACCAATCTGACCACCCTGCCCGCCCAGGCCCCGCCCGGCGCGTACGACCCCGCCGACCCGCGCACCCCCGAAGCGTTGCTCATCGGAGCGGCGATAGCCGACGCGCCCGACCGCGCCCGCGCGGCCAGCCCGGTCGCTCATGTGACCGCCGACGCGCCGCCCTTCCTCATCCTCCACGGCACCGAGGACGCCGCGATCCCACTCGCCCAGGGCGAAGAGCTCGCCGCCGCCCTGCGCGACGCGGGCGCGGACGTGGACTTCCAGCCGGTGCCCGGCGCCGACCACGCGTGGGCCGGCCTGCCCGACGAGGAGGTCGAGCGGTGCTTCGACATTTCCCTGTCCTTCGCCCGCGTCCACACGACACCCGGCCACTCGCCCATAAGCTCCTGACCACCGTTGCCACTCATCGCCCTGCCAGGGCCTTGGCACGTGGTGGGTGATTCCGGGCGGCGGCGCGGTGTACCGACGCGCGCCGCCCGGAACACGGACTGGAGAAAGGTGTCGGTCAGACCCCGGTGAGGTGCTCGGGGCGGACCGGCGTCCTGTTGAGCTCCAGGCCGGTCGCGTTCCGGATCGCCGCGAGGACGGCCGGAGTGGACGACAGGGTCGGAGCCTCACCGATGCCGCGCACTCCGTACGGCGCGTTCCGGTCCGCCAGCTCGAGGTAGTCGACCGGGATGGTCGGGGTGTCGAGGATGGTGGGGATCAGGTAGTCCGTGAAGGAGGGGTTGCGCACCTTCGCGGTCTTCGGGTCGACGATGATCTCCTCCATGACCGCGACGCCCAGGCCCTGGGTGGTTCCACCCTGGATCTGGCCGACGACGGACAGCGGGTTGAGCGCCTTGCCGACGTCCTGCGCGCAGGCCAGCTCGATGACCTTCACCAGGCCGAGCTCGGTGTCGACCTCCACCACCGCGCGGTGCGCGGCGAAGGAGTACTGGACGTGGCCGTTGCCCTGTCCGGTGCGCAGGTCAAAGGGCTCGGTGGGGCGGTGCCGCCACTCCTCCTCGACCTCCACGACCTCGTCCTCCAGGACGTCCACGAGGGTGGAGAGGACCTCGCCGCCGTCGGTGACGACCTTGCCGCCCTCGAGGAGAAGCTCGGCCGTGGCCCACGCCGGGTGGTACGAGCCGAACTTGCGCCGGCCCATCTCCAGGACCTTCTCGCGGACGAGTTCGCAGGAGTTCTTGATGGCGCCGCCGGTCATGTACGTCTGGCGGCCCGCGGAGGTCGAACCGGCCGAGCCCACCTGGGTGTCGGCCGGGTGGATGGTGACCTGCGTGACACCCAGCTCGGTACGCGCGATCTGCGCGTGGATGGTGACACCGCCCTGGCCGACCTCCGCCATGGCCGTGTGGACCATCACGACCGGCTCGCCGTTGATGACCTCGATGCGCACCTTGGCGGTGGAGTAGTCGTCGAAGCCCTCGGAGAAGCCGACGTTCTTGATGCCGACCGCGTAGCCGACACCCCGTATGACGCCCTCGCCGTGCGTGGTGTTGGACAGACCACCCGGCAGCGCGCGGACGTCGGCGCCGTCGGTGGTCTCCCACTGGCGCTCCGGCGGCATCGGGCGGGCCTTGACGCGGCGAAGCAGTTCGGCGACCGGGGCGGGCGAGTCGACCGGCTGCCCGGTCGGCATGATCGTGCCCTGCTCCATGGCGTTGAGCTGGCGGAGCTCGACCGGATCCATGCCCAACTTGGCGGCAAGCTTGTCCATTTGGGCCTCGTACGCGAAGCACGCCTGGACCGCGCCGAAGCCGCGCATGGCGCCACAGGGCGGGTTGTTGGTGTAGAGGCCGATCGCCTCGATGTCGACGTCGTCGATGACGTACGGACCGACCGAGAGGGACGCGGCGTTGCCGACGACCGAGGCCGTCGACGACGCGTAGGCGCCGCCGTCGAGCACGATCTTGCACTTCATGTGCGTGAGCTTGCCGTCCTTGGTGGCGCCGTGCTCGTAGTAGAGCTTCGCCGGGTGCCGGTGGACGTGCCCGAAGAAGGACTCGAAACGGTTGTAGACGATTTTCACCGGCTTGCCCGTGCGCAGCACGAGCAGGCAGGCGTGGATCTGCATCGAGATGTCCTCGCGGCCACCGAACGCGCCGCCGACGCCGGCCATCGTCATGCGCACCTTCTCCTCGGGCAGGCCGAGGACCGGGGCGATCTGCTTGAGGTCCGAGTGCAGCCACTGGGTGGCGCAGTACAGGTCGACGCCGCCGTCCTCGGCGGGCACGGCGAGGCCGGACTCCGGGCCGAGGAAGGCCTGGTCCTGCATGCCGAAGGTGTACTCGCCCTTGACGATGACGTCGGCGCGCTTGGCGGCCTCGTTGGCGTTGCCGCGGACGATCGGCTGGCGGTGCACGATGTTCGGGTGCGGGACGTGACCGGCGTGGTGGTCGTCCCGGTTCTCGTGGACCAGGATCGCGTCCGGGGCGAGCGCCGAGGCCTCATCGGTGATGAGGGGCAGCTCCTTGTACTCGATCTTGATCTTCGCGGCGGCGCGGCGCGCGGTCTCCGGGTGGTCGGCGGCCACCAGGGCGACCGGCTCACCGTGGTGACGGACCTTGCCGTGGGCCAGGACCGGGGTGTCCTGGAACTCCATGCCGTAGTACTTCATCTCGGCCGGCAGGTCGTCGTACGTCATCACCGCGTAGACGCCCGACAAGGCCAGAGCCTCGGAGGTGTCGATGGACACGATCTCGGCGTGCGCGACCGTGGAGCGGAGAATCTGGCCCCACAGCATGTCCTCGTGCCACATGTCCGAGGAGTAGGCGAACTCGCCGGTGACCTTCAGGGTGCCGTCGGGGCGGAGGGTGGACTCGCCGATGCCGCCCTTGGTCCGGGAGCCCTGGGTGACCTCGGTGGGGATACCGGTGGTGGAACCAGCCATGATCAGACCGCGCCTTTCTGGAGCCCTTGACGTTCCTGGCGGGCCGCGGCCAGACGGACCGCGTCCAGGATCTTTTCGTAACCCGTGCAGCGGCAGAGGTTGCCGGAGAGCGCCTCGCGGATGTCCGCGTCGGACGGCTCGCTTTTGTGCTCAAGGAGTTCGTCGGCGGCGACCAGGAGACCCGGGGTGCAGAAGCCGCACTGGACGGCGCCGGCATCGATGAACGCCTGCTGGACCGGGGAGAGTTCGGCGCCCTCGCCGGCCTGCGAGCCGGTGCCCTTGGCGGACCACTGCCGTGCGTCCTGCAGGGAGGTGACCTCGCCGTCGTCGGTGCCGCGACCCCCGTACGCGGCACGCTGCTCGGCGTAGTCGGCGAGGCCCTCGACCGTCACGACTTCGCGGCCCTCGACCTGCCCGGCGGCGACCAGACACGAACACACCGGGACGCCGTCGAGACGCACGGTGCAGGAGCCGCACTCGCCCTGCTCACAGGCGTTCTTCGAGCCGGGCAGGCCCAGGCGTTCCCGCAGGACGTAGAGAAGGGACTCGCCCTCCCAGACGTCGTCGGCTTCCTGCCGACGGCCGTTGACCGTGAAATTGACGCGCATGGTCACGCAGCCCCTTCAAGCGAGCGGCCGTTGCCGGAGCCGCGGTACTGCTCCCAGGTCCAGACGAGCTGGCGGCGGGCCATGACGCCCACGGCGCGGCGGCGGTAGCTCGCGGTGCCGCGGACGTCGTCGATCGGGTTGGCCGCGCCGGCGCAGAGCACCGCGAACTGCTTGGCGATCGACGGGGTGATGACCTTGCCGTTGTCCCAGAACCCGCCCTCTTCGAGCGCGGCGCCCAGAAACTCCTCGGCGGCCTCCGCCCGGATCGGGGTCGGGGCAGCGGAGCCGATGCCGGTACGCACGGTGCGGGTCTCGGGATGCAGCGCGATGCCGAAGGCGCACACAGCGATCACCATGGCGTTCCGCGTGCCCACCTTGGAGTACTGCTGGGGCCCGTCCGCCTTCTTGATGTGGACGGCCTTGATCAGCTCGTCGGCGGCGAGGGCGTTGCGCTTGACGCCGGTGTAGAACGCGTCGATCGGGATCAGGCGGCTGCCGCGGGCGTGCGAGGCGGCCTCGACCTCGCAGTCGGCGGCGAGCAGCGCGGGGTGCGCGTCACCGGCCGGCGAGGCGGTGCCGAGGTTTCCGCCGACGCTGCCGCGGTTGCGGATCTGCGGCGAGGCGACGGTGTGCGAGGCGAGCGCGAGCCCCGGGAGCTCGGCCCGCAGCTCCTCCGTGATCCTGGTGTACGGCATGGACGCGCCGAGCTGGATGGTTTGTTGGCCGACGTGCCACTCCTGGAGCTCGGTGACGCGGCTCAGGTCCAGGAGGTACTGGGGGCGACGGTGATCGAAGTTGATCTCGACCATCACATCGGTGCCGCCCGCGATCGGCACAGCTGTGGGGTACTCGGCCTTGGCGGCGAGTGCCTCCTCCCAGCTGGCGGGGCGAAGGAAATCCATGAGCGGCTCTCTTCTTCGTATCGGGTCGTTCGTGGTGAGTTGTTCGTCCGGGGGGTTCGTTTTGGACGCCTTGAAGTAGACCGGGCGATCAAGCGGACGAGGCAGTCACCGATCCCCCGAAACCGGCATCTCCGTCGGCTGTGGACCACGGTGCTTTCCCACTGCCTAGCGCCTGTGAGCTGAGTCGATCCGCGTTACGCAAAGAAAGTGAAGCTTTCGAGGGCGCGTGAGAAAGTGGCGATCATGCGGTTGCGTGAACTCTTGGACATAGACGAGCTGGGGCTTGTGCTGCTCGTGGGTCAGGACGC
The DNA here is from genome assembly GCF_018614615.1 of Streptomyces sp. ISL-100. Lineage (GTDB taxonomy): Bacteria > Actinomycetota > Actinomycetes > Streptomycetales > Streptomycetaceae > Streptomyces. The sequence goes on from NZ_JAGGOK010000075.1 coordinate 10,448, forward strand.
CGACGACAGCGCTCTCGACCGAGCCTTGGGCGCCGTTCTGACCACCGACCTGGTCGACCCCGGTCGCTTCCTCACCGGCGGCGAACTCGTCCTCACCGGGCTTGCCTGGTGGCGACAGGACGGAGACGCCGAGTCTTTCGTGCGCGTCCTCGACCAGGCGGGGGTCACGGTCCTCGCCGCCGGCGAAGTCGAACACAGACTCGTCCCGGACGACCTCGTACGTGCCTGCCGACGCCACGGCCTCCCACTCGTTGCCGTGAAACCGGAGACATCGTTCAGCACGGTCACCGAACACGTCCTGCGCCGTCTGCCCGGCCGCCACGACGGCGACCTCGCCGCCGTGGTCGAACGCCACCGACGGCTCCTCACCGACCGGAGTGCCCTGGACTCCGTACTGGAGCTCCTGCGGCACAGCGTCGGCCTCGACGTGTGCGTCCTGTCCGCGACCGGACGTCAGATCGCCGGGCCGCGCCCTCCCCTGCATGCCAAGACGGCGGTGGCACTGGCCGGGAGGTATCTCGCCGTGCGCCGCTCGCGCGAGGCGGCTCCCCATCGGGTCACGATCGGGGATCGGCTCTACTCTCTCGTGCCGGTACGCGACGCCGCCGGGCCGTCGACACCGTCGACCGCGACGGAGCACGCCGCCGAGTTGGGTGACTGGCTGCTGGTCGTGGAGGCCGACACGTCAACCTGGCCTGTGACAGATGTGGAACTCCTCGACCGGCTCGTCGAACTGGCCGCTGACGCGCGATCCGCACACGACCAGGCGAAGGTGGCGCTGAACGACCTGGCCCGTCAACTCCTGGACCTGCTGTACAGCCGCGTCCCACCCGACGAGATTCCCGCCCGGCTGAGCCGCACCGCGCAGGCTGTCGTCAGCCAGAAGGACACCTGGCAGCGCTGCCAGTTCGTGGTTGCCAGGGGAGGGTGGCACGGAACCCGACCCATCCCTGCCTCGGCCCTGCGCGTACTCCTGGAGGAGGCCCTGATCCAACAGGACGGCCCGGTGCCGGTATTGCCGCAGGACATCGCCGCCACCGTCGACAACGAACAGGCCGTGCTCTTCGTACTGGTGCCCGAGCCGACGGACGCGCTCCCCGAACCGGTGCTCGACTGCGCTGCCCTCCAGCGGAGACTCGCCGCGGCGCTCGCGCGCTGGCTCGGCCCGAGAGGCAACATCTCCATCGGCGTCAGCTCGCCGGTGGCCGCACCCGGGAACGCGCGCCGGGCGCTCGACGAGGCCCGCACCGCGCTGCGGGTCGCCGATGGCGGCCCGCAGCGAGTGACCGTGCGCGGCCCCGACGACCTCACCTCGCACATTCTGTCGCTGCTGCCCCTCATCCCGGCCGAGACCCGGCAAGCCTTCGCCGCCCGTCTACTCGGCCCCCTGCGCGATCACGACAGCCGCCACCAAACCGACCTGCTGCCCACACTGGAGAGGTTCCTCGAGTGCGACGCGTCCTGGACCAAATGCGCCGCCCAACTCCACCTGCACGTCAACTCGTTGCGCCACCGCATCGCCCGCATCGAGCAGCTCACCGGCCGGGACCTGGCCCGGCTCGAGACCAGACTGGACTTCTTTGCGGCCCTGAGGGCCGGCTGAGCCGCCGACCGGTGCCGGCCGATCGGCCTGTGCGGCCTTACAGCCAGTCGCGACGCTTGAAGACGAGGTACAAAGCAAGACAGACAACGCCCATGAGGGCGACGGCGAACGGGTATCCGAGCATCCAGAGAGTTCCGGGGTGACGTGAATACCGGCTGCCGCGGGCGCCCCTTTGCCGCCGTCGGACGTTTATCATTCACGCCACGAAGGGCTGTAGAAGGAAAGCGGGTGAAATACCCGCCACCCCAGCGGAGTGCCTTCCTGGTATGTGTGCCAGAAATGGTACCAACGTTCAGCGACCACGAGTGAAGCGTGCTCTGGCCCCAACACGCGGCGTAGATCGCTGCACAGCGCATCGTGCATTTGTGCGGCCCTCGCCGCATCTCCAGCAGCACCGACGCACTGCGCCAAATAGCATCGTGCTTCGAGCGTGTCGACGTCGTCTTCGCCGAACAGGTCGGTCTGGTGAGCGATCAACTCGTTATAGAGACGCACAGCCCGCTCTGCGTCCCCCGCCTCGGCCACAAGTATCGCCTGCCATCTGCGAGCTTGAAGTACGTAGCGGCCGTTTGTGCCGTGCGCTTCGGCCAGTTGAGGGATCAAGTCGTCGTACAGTCGAACGCTTTCCCCTGCCCGGCCCGCCTCCCCAACCCACTTCGCATGCTGGTAGCGAATCATGAGCACTTCGGGATCAGCGGGGCTGGACAACCTGGACCAGTGGTCCACCACGTCACCGTACAGTCTTGCAGCCTCGGAAGGATTTCCCGATTCCCCGACCGCGTTGGCATGGTTGGCGCGACCGATGAGTACATTGCGATGGTCGGGACCGAGCAACGCGGTGAAGTCCCTGACATGGCCAACCAGCTCGGCAGCCTTCTCGGTGCGAGAGGAGGCCGGCTGACTGTACACGTTCCCAACGTGCCCGTTGTTAATTCCGACGCCAATAGCGGTGTTGTTCGTGCCAGAACCGCCGTTCACCTTCACGGTGACTTGCTGGGACTCGGCTGCCTCGGTTCGACGAAGCAATTCCACCAAGTGGTCCAGGCCGGCGACAGCCTCCTCGCGAGCATCGGGGGGCAGGTCCATCAGGTGCCCCTCGAACTGGCCTTGCCAGAATCCTTCATGTCGGGCGCGTACGGATTCAACGGCCTGCGGCTCAGCATCGGCGATCTGGTCAGCAGTATCTTGGAGCCTGCGTATCGCTCCAGTCTCACGTTCAGGATTCCCACGGCCGAACCACCCGGCCACATGCCGCTGCAGGGTAAGCCAAACGTCCGTTCCCGCAGCTTGTACCACGGCTGTCCCACCGGCTGCCGCAGTAGCTAGCAATAGCTCATCAAGCATGCCAACCCCCTTGTGCAGCAGGGTAGAGCCAAGATTCCAAGCATGAAGTCTCGTTGCACAAATTGAAGTCGCATGATGCTGACCGGACAGGCGGTAACGAGAGATCCTTTAAGGTGGTCGCGTAGGACGCGGGGAACGGCCTACACAGAGGGAACCGCCACGTGACCGCGACGCCCCCCAACATCCCCGAGGACCTTCAGTCGCTTGTCGTCCCCACCCAGGACATCAAGCCGTACCACCGGAACCCCCGACGGTGACGTCCCCGCCATCACCAAGAGCCTGACCGTCAACGGCCAGTACAAGGCGATCGTCGTCAACCGGGGCACCCACACCGGACGCCCGAACGAAATCCTGGCGGGCAATCACACCTATGCGGCCGCCGCCGAACTCGGCTGGGAGCACATCGCCGCCACATGGGTCGACGTGGACGACGAAGCAGCCGCGCGCATCGTCATCGTCGACAACCGAAGCTCGGACCTCGCGGGATACGACACCGCCCTCCTGGCCGAGATCCTTGCCGAACTACCCGACCTCAACGGCACCGGCTACGACCAGGACGTGCCCAGCGGCTGGCCCGTCGACTCTTGCCGTGGCGCGGGGGCACGGTGAGCATGACGCGGTCGGCTCGCCCCGCCGCCATGTCGATGAACGCCTGGTCGATTAGGTCGAGGTGTGGGGCCTGATGGCGGAGTCCACCGGTTCGAATCCCATTCTCTACCGAGCTGTGGAGGAACCCGTCGTGGGACGCCCCGACAAAGCCCATCCAACTGCCGCATCTCGTCGACGTCGGCGTTTAGCTCGGTGCGTCGCTCGTCTAGGGCCTTGCTGGGCGAAGGCGGTGGCGCAGAGCATCGCGTCGATGGCGTACTTGTGGCCGTGCAGCCCCGCCGCGCGCAGCAGGGTGGCGGCGGACTGGGCGAGGGGCTCGCGGCCACGGCTTCCTGATCGGCGGGGCCGTTGGTCTTGTCGAAGTCGGCGATCAGCTCGTCCAGGTTGTCGCGCTCGATCTGCCGTTGCGCGGCCTTCTCCAGGTCCGCGGACACGCCCCGCTTGCCGACCCGCTCACGGATCGCCTGCACGGTGCCGGCGGTCAGGGAGACGGAGGTGCGGGTTACCGTCCGCCTGCGGCGGGCTGGGGGCGGACGGTGAGGATCTGCTGGGCGTGGCCGATGGGGCCGGTGAGGTCGTGCAGGACGGTTGTGGTGACGCCTTGGCCGGTGGGGCCGAAGGTGGCGGTGGTGTCGAGGCCGGTCCAGCGGCCTTCGGGTTGGCGCTGGAGCTGGATGGTGAGGCCGACGTTCGGGAACATCCAGGTGGTGGGCGGCTGGCGTACGGCGATGCCGTTGGCGGTGTCAACGAGCGCGACGTAGGACGCGAGCGGACTGGAGCTCCGCCCGGCGACGAGGTCGAGGTCGGTGGTGATCCAGGCGGTCGTGCGACCCTGCTGCGGGGCGGCGAGTGGGCGGACGTCCAAGGAGGCGATGTATCCGCCGGGCCACACATCGGTCAGCCGCCACGAGGCAAGCCCGTCGGGAGGGGTGAGCGGTGCCGGGGCGCCGCCGGCGACGGCGGTGGTGTCGCCCGGGACGAGGAGCCAGGCGCGCGCCCGTACGACGGGGCGGTCGGCGATGAGGGCGACGGCTTCGATCAGTTCGATGGTGCGGCCGGGCCGGAGGGTCTCCACCCGGATCTCGCACTCGTCGAGGGCGAGGCGCCCGAGGTGTCGAAGCTGATCCGGGACACGAGCGGGCGGTGGTCCGACCGTCCGGCCAAGTGGCGGTCGATGGCGTGCACGAGCAGGCCGCCCAGCGGGCTGAAGTGCTGTTCGTCGGGGTCCCACGCTCCGCTCGCGTGCGCGGTGGGCTTGTAGCGGTGTTCGTCGATGGGCTCGAAGTAGCTGCCGGTGCTCAACAGTTGTCCTTCTCAGTGGGCGAAGACGGTGCTGGCCAGGGCCACGTGGACGGCGGTGCCGCCGAGGATGCTCAGCAGCCCGTCGCGCCGCCACAGGTGCAGGCCGACGGTGGCGGCCAGCGCGGCGAGCGGGGCCGCGGCGCGAGCCTCGGTCACCGGGAGGTCGTGCAAGCAGTAGACGACCAGGATCACCATGACGCCGGCGGGCATGCGGGTGCTGAGGTACTGCACCGTGGTGCTGGCGCGTAGCGGGGCAAGGGCGGCGAAGGGCAGGGCGCGCAGTGCCCAGGTGACGGCGGCGGTGACGAGGATCGCGGCGATGGCGTAGCCGGTGTCAGGCATGGCGGTGCTTCCTGCCGGTGGTGAGGTGGCGGGCCAGGAGGCCGACGGTGAACAGGGCGAAGGCGGCCAGGAGCATCTGGTCGGGGAAGATCAGCCGGGCCGCCACGGCGGACAGGAGGGCGAGCACGGGAGTGGGCACGTCGCCGCGCAGGTCGGGGATGGCGTCCAGGGCGAGGACGGTGAACAGGGCGGTCAGTGCGAAGTCCAGGCCGGTGACGCCCTCGGGGATGAGGGAGCCGAGGAGGGCTCCGGCGGTCGCGCTGCCGGCCCAGTACAGGTGCATGAACAGCTGCAGCCACAGGATGCGCGGGCTGGACCACGAGCGGGACTGCTCGGTGGCGGTCAGGGCGTACGCCTCATCCGTGAGCGCGAACGTGCTGTACGTCTTGCCGAGCCGGCCCCGCACACGGTCCAGGGGGAAGGACAGGGCGTAGAAGACGTGCCGGGCCTGCACCAGGAAGGCCGCCATGGCTATGGAAAGCAGCGGTGCGCCGGCGACGACCATCCCGATGAGGAGGAACTCGAACGAGCCGCCGTAGATCAGTGCGGCGGACAGCCCCGCCCACCACCAGTCCAGGCCGGACTGCACTGCGAGCGCCCCGAAGGCAAGACCGAGCGGGATCATCCCCAGCCCCACCGACGCACAGTCGTGAAAAGCAGCCCGCGCCTCCGACTGCTTCCGCGACGGAAGGGCCAAGGCGGGGCGGGACCGCTCAACGACGGGACTCGTTTCCATGCGGCAATTTTAGTAAGGTTTGTGCCTCATGTGGTTGCATATTCGGCCGCTATGATCTCCATATGGGTAATGAACTGCATGTGGATTCGCTAGACCGAGAAATTTTGTTTCATCTGCGTGAGGATGGGCGGCTGACCAACGTCGAGCTGGCCAAGCGGGTCGGCCTGACACCGCCGCCGTGCCTGCGCCGGGTCAAGCGCCTGGAAGAGGCCGGCGTCATCACCGGCTACCGCGCCGTCATCAATCCCGAAGCCCTCGGCCGCGGGCTGGAAGTCTTCATCGACGTCGAGATCTACGCCAACGACCGCAAGACCGTCGAGGAGTTCGAAACGACCGTCGCCTCCTACGAGGAGGTCACCGAGTTCCGGCGCATGTACGGCCGCCCCGACTACTTCCTCCGCGTCGCCGTCGCCGACCACACTGCCTACGAAGCCTTCCTCACCGGCAAACTCAGCGGACTGCCCGCCGTCCTGCGCCTGACATCCCACCTCACGATGAAGAAGATCAAGGCGACCAGCTGAAGTCGACCTGTTACGCACGGCACCAGCCGGACAACGGCTTGGCAGGGAACCCGGCCCCGCAAAGCCATCGACGACCCGATGCCAGCTGCCGGCCGCGGCGTCGGGGAGGTCGGCAACCATCACACCGGCAGCACCGGAGTCGGCGAACAGGCCGCCCAGTTGCTCGGGGTTAGGAACAGCTCACATGTCTCAGACCCCCTCCTGTCTCACCAAACCGCGGGTAGTGCGTAAGGATGATCCACGGCTAACCAAGAGCGGGGGCGTCTCAGGAATCACCGCTAGGTGGTGCCCGTTCGTGACCTTCCGGTCCGGCTCCAGGCGCTGAGGAGGGGTGTATTCGCCCGACGTCAGCGGAGGAGCCGCCGACCCATGGCACAGCGCCCCCGTGTGAGTGTGCCAATCGTGATTGCGACAAGACTGATCACGCCTTTGAGAGTGCAATGACAGGACCATGGATTCTCTATGTTTGTCTCAACACCGGTATAAATCAGCCAGGTTGGGGGACAAGCTCCGATGGTGAGGATCGGGGAGGGGCATGATGAGCGGATCAGCAGCGATTTCGGCACGGCGGTGCGTCGCAGCGCACGTAAAGGATCCGGCACCGTGTGAGAGTTCACACCGTGCCGTGACGATCGTCGACTGCGAGGGGAACGAGATCACTGGCTGCCCTCGCCACGCGGCTCGTTTTCTGGCGACTCATCCTGGCGCGCGTCTCCACCCCCATACGGCTTTGCTCCCCTGGGCAGTGGACATTTATTGCGAGGCTGCTGACCTTCCTCCCGTCTTGCTGGAGTTCGGCTTGTAGGTGCTGGATCGACGCAGTACCGCGCCTGCCACGCGATGTGATCTGGGCTAGACGCGGAGTGCGTTGCTGGCCCTGGCAATCGTTGTGCCCAGCAGGAAGGCTCCGGCGAGGAGTCCCATCCGGGACACATCGGTGCAGCCGTCCCAGGCCAGTTCGCCCTGCTGGTGGACTATGAAGCCGTCGTAGAAGAGCCAGCACACCGCGGCAGCAAGCGGAACTGCTCGGGGGTGTGCGCGCAAGCCCACTGCCAGCGAGAGTGTGCAGTACGCGGCCAAGGCGGCCGCCGGGTGGTGCAGACCACCCACCACACCGAGCATGGGCAGGAGACATGCGGATCCGATGAACGCTGCCGCGCACACCATGGGAGTGGAGTACGTCCACGGCTGAGAACGCTCGCGGGTACGGACCGCAGCACTGGGCATGCGCCGCGGGACACCGACCATGGCCTCTCCTCGATTCGAGCCGTAGGCGTTTCGCCGGTGCGGAAACCGGCGGTGAGCGGTGCTCGAAACACCACTGTGCGTCGGCGAGGACACCGGGATAAAGGCGGTGACCGGCCAATGTGGACGGTGTCACCACCAGGCTCCAGCCTCGACCCGCCTGATGCTCCCGTTCGGCGATGGCCTCTTGGGTGCCGTGTCGGCCCGAACGTAATCCCCGCAGGTCGCGGGTGCGTGTCGGCGTCGCTGCTCTTGCGCGCGTGGTTGGGTTCTCCGCGGCGGACGGAGCCCGGGGCACGGGTTGCGGGGCGGTCGGCGTGGGCGGTCGCGAGGACACCGGCCGCTGGCGCGACCGGGACGACGACCGGTGGCGCGATCGGGACGACGATCACTGGCGCGAGCGCGAGCGCGAGCGCGAACGCGGCCGCCGGTCCGTCGTCGAGGACGTCGGCCGTGACACCAGGGACCGATTCCCGCGACGGGTCGACCTTCCCCGTCAGAGCCGGCGGGACGAGCGGGATGAGCAGGAGGACCTCAAGGAGACCATTCAGGCCCTGAGGTCCGAACTGACCTCCTTCGTCGAGGCGTTGAGGGACACGTCGGTCGCGCGCGACCCCGCGAGCGGTCAGGAGCCGAGGCGCAGCTGACGTTCCGGTCCGGTCAGTACTTTCCTGCTCTGTCTATCGTCAAGGCGGTCCCATAGTGAGCAGCGGCCGTCTGAGCCAGGTGTCCAGAGTGTTCGGACAACTCGCTGCCGAGGAGTTGTCCCGGACCCTGCGCAACGGCCGTCCGGGAAACAGGACGTCCTTCGACGAGCGGGAGCAGCAGAAGTCGGAGCGCGCTCAAGGCTTGCGCAGGGCTTTCGAGCAGCTCGGCCCCTTCTATATGAAGGTCGGCCAGATCCTGTCCACCCGCCCCGACATCGTTCCGGACTATGTGATCCCGGAGCTGGAGAAGTTGCACGACAACGCGTCCGTGCTGCCTTTCTCCGAACTCGAGCCCGTACTGCGTGCGGAGCTTGGTGCGAACTGGGCCAGGGAACTGCGGGACATCGACACCCGGAAGCCACTGGGTGCGGCATCCCTGGCCCAGGTCTACCGCGCCACCCTGGCGGACGGACGGCCTGCCGTGGTCAAGATCCAGCGACCGGGGGTACGCGAGACCGGGTCCCAGGACATGTCGATGCTGCGCCGGACCGCGCGTGTGACGGGTCGGCTGGCACCCCGCTTCACCGCTGTCATCGACGTCGAGGCCATGCTCGACGTCCTCTTCGACGCGATGCGGCCCGAACTGGACTTCGTCACCGAGGCACGCAACATGCGGCGGGCCGCTCAACTCACCTCGTCTTTCAAGCACTTGACCGTGCCAGAGGTTCATCTGGCCACGTCACGGGTCCTGGTGCAGAGCCTGGCGCCGGGCCGGTCCATCCGCCATGCCGACCACGAGGACTTCTCCACGGACGAACGGCTGGGCATCGGAGAGGACCTGCTGGCGTTCGTGTTCCGCGGCTTCTTCACCGACCGCTTCTTCCATGCCGATCTCCACCCCGGAAACGTCTTCGTCGCGCCGGGTGAGAAGGCCACCCTGATCGACTGGGGCATGGTGGGGCGCACCGACCGGCGAACCGGCATGCTGCTCATGCTGATCCTCCTGGCGCTGGCCCAGAACGACGGTCACGGCCTGGCGAAGGCGTGGATCGAGCTGGGGCATGCCACGCCCTGGGCGCAGACAGGTGCCTTCGGCTCCGACATGGCCGTCCTGGTGCCGCAGATCGCCGAAGCCTCTTTGGAGGAACTCAACTTCGGCCTGACCCTCACCCGCATCCTGACCTGCTCCACCAAGCGGGGCATCCGCACCAGTCCCACGATCGCCGTCCTCGGCAAGGCCTTCGCCAACATCGAAGGTTCAGTGCGGCACCTGGCCCCGGAACTGTCCCTCATCGACGTGTTCAAGGAGGAAATGCAGCACGTCATGCTGGCCTTGGCGGCCGAGACCGTCTCGAAGGAGCAGATGGCCCGCACCGCGCTGGAGCTGATGCTCGGCATCGGGTCGGTCGCCGGGCAGGTCCGCGGCCTGGTGGGCAACCCGCAGTTCAGGCTCCGCACCGAAGACTGACCGGGGCTGCGGGGCCGCCCGTTTCGTTACGTTGCGTAGTTGCGCTGACTCTTCAACAGCGTTCGCGGATGCGAATGTGATCAACGTGTCCGGCCTCACTCCTACAGCCAGTCCCGCCGCTTGAAGATGAAGTACAGGCTCGTGCACACCAGCGCCATCAGGCCGATCGCGAACGGGTAGCCGTACGTCCGGTTCAGCTCCGGCATCGCGTCGAAGTTCATGCCGTAGATCGTTCCCACGAGTGTGGGTGCGAACAGAATGGCCGCCCAGGCCGAGATCTTCTTGATGTTGTCACCCTCACGCTGCTGACCTGTGGAAACTGGCTGGAGAAGCACTCTGATCTGCGGCGATCGGCCTTTCCGGGCCTTTCACCGTGTTGCCCGTTGGTGCGGTCGATCCTCCCCAGCCGCTCCCCAACGCGGCTTCATTCTCCCCAGATTCTCCCCAGCCGTGGCTGCCGGACGACCGGGAAGAGGAGCGGAAGCCGGTCAGCCGGCGAAGCCCGGGACCACCAGGCCGGACTCGTACGCGATCACGACCGCATGGGTCCGATTCTGCGCGCCGAGCTTGGTCAGCACGTTTCCGACGTGGGTCTTGACCGTCTCCAGGCTCACCGTGAGGGATTCCGCGATCTCCGGATTGGAGAGCCCGGTGGCCATAAGGCGCAGCACCTCCTCCTCCCGGCCGGTCAGGGCGGCCTGCGGCAGGGCCTCGGCGGAGTCCAGCGGGCGGGGGGCGACCATGCGGCCCAGTGCGGCCGGGAAGAGGACCGCTTCGCCCGCCGCCACGACCCGGACCGCCTCGGCGATCTGGCGGACCGGGAGGCGCTTGAGGACGAAGCCGCTGGCGCCCGCGCTGAGGGCGGCGGTGACGTAGCCGTCGTTCTCGAAGGTGGTGATCACCACGACCTTCGGAGGGTCGGCCGCTTCGGCCAGCAGTTGGCGGGTGGCCTCGATCCCGTTGCGACGCGGCATCCGGACATCCATCAGGACCACGTCCGGCCGCAGGCTCCGCGCCCGTTCGACCGCCTCGACGCCGTCGGCGGCCTCGCCGACCACCGTGATCCCCGGCTGTGCGGCGAGCAGCATGCGCAGGCCGCTGCGGGTAACCTCGTCGTCGTCCGCGATCAGGAGGGTGACGGCGGCGCTGGTGACGGCGGGTAGGGCCATGCCATCGCCGGCGTCGGATCCACTCACGCCGACACCCGTACCGGCAGCCGGACGGCCAGCCGCCAGTGCTGCGGCCCGTCCGGGCCGGCCTGGAACTCACCGTGCAGCAGCCGGACGCGCTCGGCCAGTCCGGGCAGACCGTGGCCGGAGGTCGGGAAGGCACCCGGGCCCGGGCCCGTCCGTGACCCGGTCCGGTTGACCACTTTCAGATCCAATTCGTTCGGCCCGGCCGCCACCCGGACCTCGATCGGGCCGCCCGCCCCGTGGCGCAGCGCGTTCGTCAGCCCCTCCTGGAGGATTCGGTACGCCGCCCGGGAAAGCGTCCCCTGCACCTGCGCCAGCTCGCCCGACAGCTCCGGTTCCACCACCGCCCCCGCGTGCCGCAGGCGGTCCAGCAGCTCGGGGAGGTCGGCCAGAGTCCGCGTCGGCGCCGTCCCCGACTGTTGCTCGCGCAGCACTCCGAGTACGTAGTCCAGGTCCTCCAGCGCGGCCCGCGTCGACTCCTCGATGCTGCGCAGGGCGGCCCGCGCCGCCGCCGGGTCGGCGGAGAGCACCTCGCCCGCCACCGCCGCCTGGATGGTGGCCGCCGTCAGTGTGTGTCCGATCGAGTCGTGCAACTCGTGGGCGATCCGGTTGCGTTCGGCCAGCAGCAGTTCCCGCTCGGCAGCGAGCGCGAGCCGTTCGGCCGCCGACGGCCCCAGCAGCCGTGGTGCCGACCACCGCAGGGCCTTCGTCACCAGTACGCAGACGGCTACCGCCAGCAGGATGCACACGGCCGCCACCACCCAGCTCCACCCGCCCGACACCCGGACCGACGTGCCGAACAGACTCGCCCGCGCCTCGCCGCCGAGCCAGTTCCCCGGCAGGGAGAGGCCCATGATGAACAGCACCCCGCTCGCCAGCGCCCCCGTCCACCCGACGGCCACGTGCAGCACCAGCCAGAGCGGGGTCCGCCAGCGGTCCAGGCCGAGGGAACCGGAGGTCTGGCTGCCGGCCACCGGATTCGGCAGCGGCACCCGCAGCAGTCGGCGGGCGGACACGACCAGCGCCCGCCGTACGGGGCGCGCCAGTCCGACCACGCCGACCAGTACCGCCCAGACCAGCAGGACCAGGACGATCTGCACGCTCTCGGGTGCGGATCGCCACGACAGCGCCGGCAACAGGGCAAGAGGCAGCAGCGGAAGGCTCGCCAGCGCGCCGCAATAGGCGAACAGCACACCCGAATACGTGGAGCCGCGCAGCAGCGGCCGAATTCCCCTGATCATGGTCGTCAGTATCGCCGGGCAGCCCACTGGCAGCCTCCCCCGATCGGGGGAGCGATTTCTCCCGCCTTCCCGCGATGCGGTCAGAGGGCCCTGGAAACCAGGATCGTGCTCCGACCAAACGATTCCCCAGGAGTTGACTCATGCGTGCTCAGACCCGGCAGGGCCTTCGTTCCTCGACCCGGCAGCAGGGCGGCAGGTGGCGACGAGCCGTGTCGGCCACGGCCGCGGTGGCCATCGGCGTCATGACGCTGGGCGCTCTCGCCCCGCCCGCCGCCTCCGCCTCCGCTGCTGCCGCCGCCAGGCCGGACGCCGTCCAGCAGGCCCTGAACGCGCTGGTGCGTGACGACGGGATGCCCGCCGCGCTGGCGAGCGTCCAGGACCGCAAGGGCCGCACCCGCACCTACACCGCTGGAGTCGGCGACCTGGCCACCGGCTCGAAGGTGCCCAGGGACGGCCAGGTGCGGATCGGCAGTAACACCAAGGCGTTCACGGCGGTCGTGGTCATACAGCTGGTCGCCGAAGGGAAGGTCGGCCTCGACGCTTCCGTCGATACCTACCTGCCCGGCCTCGTCCGCGGGGAGGGAATCGACGGGCGTAACATCACCGTCCGTCAGCTCCTCCAGCACACCAGCGGACTCCCCGAGTACGGCAAGCACGTCAACGACGACGAGATCAGGTACCGGTACGCCGAGCCCCACGACCTGCTCGACATCGCCCTCCGGTACCCGGCCGACGCGGCCCCCGGGAAGACCTGGGGGTACAGCAACACGAACTACATCCTGGCCGGCCTGATCGTCCAGAAGGTCACCGGCCGCCCCCTCGCCGAGGAGATCGACCGGCGCATCATCAAGCCGGTCGGGCTGCGCCACACCTACTTCCCCGCCCCCGGTGACATGACCATCCGGGAGCCGCACCCCAAGGGTTACCACCGCAACCCGACGGACGGCCCGCTGCGCGAGTTCACGGAGATGGACCCCTCGTGGGGATGGGCCGCAGGTCAGTTGATCTCCACCAACTCCGACCTCAACCGGTTCTTCGGCGCGCTGCTCGGCGGCCGCCTCCTCCCGGCCGCCCAGCTCGCTGAGATGCGCACCACCGTCGCCGTCGGCGGGCCCTCCGGACTCCGCTACGGACTCGGGCTCACCAGCAGGACGCTGTCGTGCGGCGGCGTCTACTGGGGCCACGGCGGCGACATCGCGGGGTTCGAGACCCGGGGCGGCGTCACCGACGACGGCCGCGCCGCCAACGTCGCGGTGACCAGCATCCCGTCGACCGGTGCGGCCACGCAGCACGTGTTGGACGCCGTGGACAGGGCCCTGTGCGGATGAATCAGGCACCCGGCAACCCGGCGACCCGAACGACGATCCAACGATTCCTCAGGAGTTGACTCATGCGTGGACAGACACGGCAAGGGCTTCGCTCGCCGGGCCGGCAGCAGGGCACGCGGCGACGGGCCCTGCCCGCGGCAGCCGCGGTGGCCATCGGCGTCATGGCGCTGGGCGCCCTCGCCCCGCCCGCCGCCTCCGTCGCCAGGCCGGACGCCGTCCAGCAGAGCCTGAACGCGCTGGTGCGGGACGACGGGATGCCCGCCGCGCTGGCGAGCGTCAAGGACCGTGACGGCCGCACCCGGACCTACACCGCAGGGCTCGGCAACCTGGCCACCGGCGCACCGGTACCCGTCGACGGGCAGGTGCGGATCGGCAGCAACACCAAGACCTTCGTCGCGGTCGTCCTCCTCCAGCTCGTTGCCGAGCGGAGGATGGACCTGGACGCCACCGTCGACACCTACCTGCCTGGCCTCGTCCGCGGGGAGGGGATCGACGGACGGCGCATCACCGTCCGCCAGCTCCTCCAGCAGACCAGCGGCCTCCCCAACTACAGCGACCACCTCGGGGACGATGTCCGGTACTACGCCCCCTGCGAACTGCTCGCTATAGCCCTCCAGCACCCGGCCGACTTCGCCCCCGGGACGAGTTGGAAGTACAGCAACACCAACTACGTGCTCGCCGGCCTGCTCGTCCAGAAGGTCACCGGCCGCCCCCTGGCCGAGCAGATCGACCGGCGCATCATCAAGCCAGTCGGGCTGCGTCACACCTACTTCCCCGCCCCCGGTGACGCGAGCATCCGGGAGCCCCACCCCCACGGCTACTACCGGGAATCGGCGGACGCGCCGCTGCGCGACATCACGGAGATCGACCCCTCCTGGGGCTGGGCGGCAGGCCAGATGGTCTCCACCAGCTCCGACCTCAACCGCTTCCTCAGGGCACTTCTGGCCGGCCGCCTCCTGCCCTCGGCCCAGCTCGCCCAGATGCGCTCCACCGTCCCCGCCGAAGCGACCTTCGGCTCCGGCTCCCGCTACGGACTTGGAATCGTCAGCAGGCCGCTGCCGTGCGGCGGCCTCTCCTGGGGCCACGGCGGCAGCTTCCCGGGGTACGAGACCCGGGGCGGCGCCACCGACGACGGCCGCGCCGCCAACGTCGTGGTCACCATGCAGCTCACCGACGAGGCGGGCCGGATGGACCTCGAGCGCGCAGTGGACGCCGCCCTGTGCCGCTGAACCCCGCCGAGGGCGTTCTGTGAAAACGACCGATGGGCCCGACATGACGTCGGGCCCATCGGCCATGCGTGCGCACAGCCGCCACATCGTTACCGTCCACGACACCGTCCACGACGTCGGCCGAGCCGATCTGGAGGCCGCCCGGTCGCCACCCTCGTGATTGGAAACTTGATGGCCGGAGCCACGGGCAAGGTCGTCGACTTCGGGATCGCTCGCCACTTGGACGGCTGGCGGCCTGCCCTGAACACTGCTGGGAGTGCGATCGGCACACCCGCCTACCCTGTCACCGGCAAGCGTGAACGCACGGCCCGTTACGGCAAGGGGACCGCTGCTCGGCACGGTGCCCGAGCACGTACTTCGATCAAGAGCGTGGGTCTGTCGGCTAGAGCCAGTCGCGCTTCTTGAAGATGACGTAGAGGCTCACGCAGACCACGGCCATCAACAGGATCGCGAAGGGGTAGCCGCCGGCCCACTTCAGCTCCGGCATGTCTTCGAAGTTCATGCCGTAGACGGTTCCCACCAGTGTGGGTGCAAACAAAATAGCGGCCCAGGAGGAGATCTTCTTGATCTCCTCGTTCTGCTCGAAGCCCGCCTCGGCCAGCGCCCGCATCTCCGCGTTCTGCTGCTGCGTGACCAGCGTGGCGTTGACCGTGAGGATGTCGGCCAGGGCCTGGCGGAAGCCGTCGACGCGCTCGCTGGTGTGGGTGACGTGGTCGGCCACGTCGCGCAGGTAGCGCTGGAGTTCCTCGTCCGTACGGTACTTCGCGAAGCCCGCCATCAGGCCGTGCAGCATGCCGACCAGGGGACGGGTGGCGCGCTGGAACTCGACCATTTCGCGGGAGAGTTCATAGATGCGGCGGGAAACCTCGGGGTCGCCGCGGAAGACCTCGGTCTCGATCTCGTCGATGTCGTTCTGTACGCCCTCGACGACCGGGGCGTACCCGTCGACCACGGCGTCGAGGATCGCGTACAGCACCGCCTCCGGCCCCAGCGCCAGCAGCTCGGGGGCGTCCTCCATGCGCCTGCGTACGGCGGAGAGGTCGGGCGCCGCGCCGTGGCGGACCGTGATGACGAAGTCCCGGCCGACGAAGACATGCAGCTCGCCGAAGTCGACCTCCTCCGCGGAGTCGATGTAGCGCGCCGCGCGCAGTACGACGAAGAGCGTCTCCCCGTAACGCTCCAGCTTCGGACGCTGGTGGGCCTCCAGGGCGTCCTCGACGGCGAGCGGATGCAGGTCGAACTCGGCGGCGAGGGAGTGGATTTCGTCCTCGGACGGACGGTGCAGGCCGATCCAGGCCATGCCGGACGGGTACTCGCGCAGCTGGCGAAAGGTCTCGGCGAGCGAGTCGGGGGCGCAGACGCGACGGCCGTCGCGGTAGAGCGCGGCGTGCACGACGCTGGCGCCGTTGCGCTGTACGCCGTCGGGGGACGCGGCGGCGCCGTCGGGCGACGGCGGGCCTGCGGGAGGGCCGGGCGGCGTCGGAGACTGCCTGCGCCAGGCGTTCTTCCTCGGGGACAGCGCGGGACGGACGCGTCGCTCCGTCATCGCAGATCTCACCTCCCGCGTCGGTCGGGCGCGCGCGAGGGCGCGCCGTCGGGCACGGGCAGGATATACGCCCCAAATGTCGTCGGCATCGTTCTGCCACCGCGGACAGAAACTGTCCGCAAGGATGAGTGGCGTGCGGGCATGGCCCCGCAGACGACGAACCCCGCACCGGCACCGGCCGTGCTCAGCACCCGCGCACTCAACCGCGCCACCCTGGCGCGCCAGCTCCTCCTCCGGCGTACCGCGATGTCCGCCAAGGACGCCGTCGGGCACCTCGTCGGCCTCCAGGCGCAGAACACCAAGCCGCCGTACTACCAGCTCGCCGCGCGACTGGAGGGCTTCGCCCCCGAGGCGCTGTCAGGGCTGATGGCCTCCCGCGAGGTCGCGCGCCTCGTGACGCTGCGCTCCACCATCCACACGCACACCGCCGACGACTGCCTCACGCTGCGCCCGCTCGTCCAGGGCGCGCGCGACCGCGAACTCCAGATGTTCCGCAAGGGGCTCACGGGTGTGGATCTGGAACGGCTGGCGGCCATGACCCGCGAGTTCGTCGAGGAGCGGCCCAGGACGCTGAAGGAGATCCGGGAGCTGCTGCTGAAGGAGTGGCCCGACGCGGATCCGCTCGCGCTGGGAGTCGCCGCGCGCTGCCTGCTGCCGCTCGTGCAGGTCACGCCGCGCGGGCTGTGGGGGTGCAGCGGCCAGGTCGCGCTGACCACAGCCGAGCAGTGGTTCGGCCGGGAGTCGCAGCCGGCCCCGGCGCCCGACGCGACCGTACTGCGCTACCTCGCGGCCTTCGGCCCCGCCTCGGTCAAGGACATGCAGACCTGGTGCGGGCTGACGCGGCTGCGGGAGGCGTTCGAACGGCTCCGGCCGCGGCTCGTCACCTTTCAGGACGTGTACGGCGTAGAGCTCTTCGACCTCCCGGACGCGCCCCGGCCGGACGAGGACACTCCGGCGCCGCCGCGGTTCCTGCCGGAGTACGACAACGTGCTGCTGTCCCACGCGGACCGCACGCGCGTCGTGCCGGCGGAGTACAAGGTGCGGATCTGGAAGGGCAACCAGAGCCACTCCACCTTCCTGGTGGACGGGTTCCTGGCGGGCGTCTGGCGGCTGGAGGAGGCCAAGGGCGGCGACGCCGCGACCTTGACGATCGAGCCCTTCGGCAGGCTCGGCCGGGCGCAGCGGGCGGCGCTGGTGGAGGAGGGCGAGTACGTCCTCGCCACGATGACGTCGGCCGGCACGCGCGACGTACGGTTCGGTGTCTTCTCGGCGTAGGGCGGGGCGCCCAGCCGGACGTCACGGCAGCAGGCCCGCGCGGCGGGCCGCGACCACCGCCTCCAGGCGGGTGCGCGCGCCCAGCTTCCGCATCGCGGAGCGCAGGTAGCCCTTCACCGTCTCGGGGCGCAGACCGAGCCGCTGCGCCGCCACGGCGTTCGTCGAGCCCGCCGCCACGCAGGCCAGTACGTCCACCTCTCGCGGTGTCAGCGCCACCTGATGCTCGCGCTGCGGCGCGGGTCCGTCGCCCGCCGCGGCCGCCAGCCGGCCGCAGACGGAGAGGAGTTCGCCGCGCAGCGCGGGGTCCACGATGCGCGGCGCCAGCGCGCGCAGTTCGCTGTGCGCGCCCCTGACGAGCTCCCACGCGCCGGGTCCCGCCACCGGCTCGCGCGCCGCCGTCAGCAGCCGGTGCACCTCGTCCCGTACGACCAGGGACTGCTCCACATCGCGCGCCGCCGCCATCGCCGCGTTCAGCGCGCGGTCGCCGAGCGGCAGCGCCTCGCGCAGGGCGGCGTACAGGACACCGCGCACTTTGTGGCGTACGACCACGGGCACCGCGAGCACGGCGCGCAGCCCCTCGGCGGCGACCGCCACGTCGTACTCGTGGCTGATGTGCCGCGACGAGTGGTAGTCCGTGACGGCGCAGGGGCGCGACAGCGCCATGGACTTTCCGCCCAGTCCGCTGCCCGCCGTGATGACCAGGCCGTGCAGCGCGCGCGTCGCCGCGCCGCTCAGCTCGGCGATACGCAGCCGGCGGTTGTGGCCGTCGTCCGACAGCAGTCCGCCGAAAGCGACCGGCAACCCCGTGGTGCGCCGCATCCGCGACAGAGCCGCTTGCATCTCCACCGCCTCGGTGACATCCCCCACGAGAGTTTCCCTTCACCCCCGTACGGGGGTAGTGAGATCAGGTCACTGATTACACGATGTCAGGGAGCGGTCCGGCAATGGTCCGGCAATGGTCCGGCAACGAGGAGGACGCATGGCGGCACGAGGCGACGCTACGGAGCAATTCCGCGCGGCACGGGACTTTCTGCTCCAGCACCGGGAGGACTACAAGGCGGCGTACGAAGGCTTCGTCTGGCCGCGCCCCGAGCGGTTCAACTGGGCGCTCGACTGGTTCGACCGGATCGCCGAGGGCAACGGCAGGACCGCACTGCACATCGTGGAGGAGGACGGCCGGCGCACCGAGATCTCCTTCGAGGCACTGTCGGCGCGCTCCGGGCAAGTCGCCAACTGGCTGCGCGCGCAAGGCGTCGGACCGGGCGACCGCGTCCTTGTCATGCTCGGCAACCAGGTGGAGCTGTGGGAGACCGCCCTCGCCGCGATGAAGCTGCGCGCCGTGGTCATCCCGGCTACGCCGCTGCTCGGGATCGCCGATCTGCGGGACCGGATCGAGCGCGGCAGGGCCCGGCATGTGATCGTGCGGGACGAGGACGCGGCGAAGTTCGACGACGTACCGGGGGACTACACCCGGATTGTTGTGGGCGGCCATGAGGGCCCGCTGTCGTACGCCGATTCCTACCGCAGCCCGGAAGCCTTCGTGCCCGAGGGCGTTACGCACGCCACCGACCCGCTGATGCTCTACTTCACCTCCGGTACGACTGCCCGGCCCAAGCTCGTCGAGCACACCCATGTGTCGTACCCCATCGGGCACTTGGCGACGATGTACTGGATCGGGCTCAAGCCCGGCGACGTCCATCTCAACATTTCCTCGCCCGGCTGGGCCAAGCACGCCTGGTCGAATCTCTTCGCCCCGTGGAACGCCGAGGCGACGGTCTTCATCCACAACTACACGCGCTTCGACCCGGCCAGGCTGATGGCCGAGATGGACCGCGCGGGCGTCACGAGCTTCTGCGCCCCGCCCACCGTGTGGCGCATGCTGATCCAGGCGGACCTCGGACAGCTGCGCACGCCGCCGCGCGAGGCCCTGGCGGCCGGCGAGCCGCTGAACCCCGAGGTCATCGAGACGGTGCGGCGCGCGTGGGGCGTGACGATCAGGGACGGCTTCGGGCAGACGGAGACGGCCGTCCAGGTCGCCAACACCCCCGGGCAGCGGCTACTCGCCGGTTCCATGGGGCGGCCGAGCCCCGGCTACGTCATCGAACTGCTCGACCCGGTCACGGGGGAGGCGGGCGCGAGTGAGGGCGAGATCTGCCTCGATCTGTCCGCGGATCCGGTCGGGCTGATGACCGGCTACCACGGCGATCCTGAGCGTACGGCGGAGGCGATGGCGGGCGGTTACTACCGCACCGGCGACATCGGCTCGCGGGACGCCGACGGATATGTGACCTATGTCGGTCGTTCCGACGATGTTTTCAAGGCGTCAAGATCAGGGGGCATTCCTTTTCAAATGCGGCTGGGTGCTTGACCGTCGCCGTTTCGGTGGCGCCGTCACGCTTGACGGGCTACTGGGCATGGGTGGAGGGCGCGCCCCGCCGACCCACGAGGCCTATGTTGCGCAGATAGACGCGGCGGCCAAGGGTGGCCGCAAGCCCGTCAAGCCGCTGTGCCGGGTGGCGGAAGCGGCAAGTGCCGGACTCCCCACCTGAAGTAGTTGTTTCGGACACAGGAGAGAGCAATGCGGATTCCGATGACCGTCGCGGACTTCCTCGACCGGGCAGAGCTGGGGTTCTCCTCCAGTGCTGGTGTGGTCGACGAGCCGGATCAGCCCGGCCCGCCGGTGCCCGAGTCGACGTATGGGCGGCTGGGCGAGCGGGTTCGGGCCTGGCAGGCGGGGCTCGACGCGCTCGGCGTTGGCGAGGGTGAGCGGGTGGCGGTGGTCAGCCACAACTCCGCGCGGCTGCTTGAGCTGTTGTTCGCGGTGCCGATGAGCGGTCGGATCTGTGTGCCGGTCAACTTCCGCCTCAAGCCCGAAGAGATCGATTACGTGGTGCAGCAGAGCGGGGCCTCGGTTCTGCTCGTCGACCCAGAACTGGATGACGCGCTGTCCGGCGTAAAGGCGCGCCACCGGTTCGTCCTCGGCGAGCGGACCGACACCGAGCTGATGCGGTTCGGCGTCGAGCCGCGCCCGTGGTCGAACCCGGACGAGGACGCCACAGCGACGATCAACTACACATCGGGGACCACCGCCCGGCCCAAGGGCGTGCAGCTGACCCACCGCAACATCTGGGTCAACGGTCTGACCTTCGGCCTGCACACCCGTGTGTGGGAACGTGACGTCTACATGCACACACTGCCGATGTTTCACTGCAACGGCTGGGGAATGCCGTACGTCATGGCCGGACTCGGCGTCAAGCAGGTGGTGCTGCGCAAGGTCGACGGCGCGGAAATCCTGCGCCGGGTCGAGGAACATGGCGTCACCCTCATGTGCGGCGCGCCCGCAGTGTGGAACGCGGTGCTCGATGCGGCGGCGACCTGGCAGGGCGAGATCCCGGGCCGCGACCGCGTACGGATCGTCTGCGCCGGGGCACCCCCGCCGAGCAAGATGATCCAGCGGATGGGGGAGGAGCTGGGTTGGGAGTTCACGCAGATCTACGGGCTGACCGAGACCTCGCCGCTGCTCACCTTCAACCGGGCGCAGCCTGCCGATGCCGAGCTGCCCGCCGAGGAGCGGGCGCGCAAGCTGTCCCGTGCGGGACTGCCGGCGCTCGGGGTCAAGCTGAAGGTTGCCGACTCCGGCGAGGTCCTGGCCCGCTCGAACGTCGTGCTCGACGGCTACTGGGACAAGCCGCAGGAGACCTCGGCGGCCCTGGAGGACGGCTGGTTCCACACCGGCGACGGCGGCACGATCGATGAGACCGACGGCCATCTGACGATCTCCGACCGGAAGAAGGACGTGATCATCACCGGCGGCGAGAACGTGTCGTCGATCGAGGTGGAAGACACGATCTTCAGCCACCCGGCGGTCGCCGAGGTCGCCGTCATCGGTGTGCCGCACGCGAAGTGGGGCGAGACGATCAAAGCCCTCGTAGTCCTCGCCGAAGGAGCGACGGCGCAGGAGGCCGATATTATCGCCCACTGCAAGCAGCGGATGGCCGGCTACAAGGCGCCGACGACCGTCGAGTTCCGCGACGCCATCCCGCGCACGGCCACCGGCAAGATCCAGAAGTTCAAGCTCCGCGAGCCGTACTGGTCCGGCCTGGACCGGGGGATCAACTGACTTTCCATCTGGTCCGTGTTGGCGACGTGAATTACTGCCGCGCAGGTTCGAGCCCCCGGCTGATGACCCGGAACATGGGAACGGGGGAGAGCCGGTCGTTGGTCGGACCGGACCAACGGGGCAAAGACCTCCCCCGCGAACTCCTCCAGCCGGTCACGGCACCCAGCAAGCTCCTCCGGAGTCATACCTCCATCGAACTACCGGACCCCACCCGCGACCAGCCACCTAACAAAATCCTACTAGTCGGCCTACGAGGGCAAATGCGTCGGAGGCCAGGTCCAGACTGTCCTCACACGCGGCGAACTCGTCATCACCAACGGCCAATACACCGGCCGCGCCGGCCACGGCACCTTCCTTCCTCGCGGCACGACCCGGTACCTCGGATAGCACCCTGCCGCCGGGCAGAACCCGGCGCAGCGGCCGACTCGTCCGCCGTCTACCACGACCGCTCCGCCTCACCCGGCCTGTTCGCCGCCCAACCGACGATTCCGGGTGTGGGGGAGCAGGGCTGTGTGGCCCAGGCTCAGCATCAGGCTGTGGACAGTGGCTTCAGTACGTGTCGGCGCTGGAGTTCCCGGATATGGTCGGCAGCCCGCTGTGGGACGGAGCCGCCTCGGATCAGGACCCCAGCTTCGAGGTTTCTGCGTACGCCAGACTCGGTGAGGTTCGCGCTTCCCAAGAACAGGGTCCGGCGGTCGGCGACCGCGAGCTTGGCGTGCTGCCGGGCGTGAGGCGTCTCCCGCATGGCCGGGTCCCAGTGCCACAGCCGCAAGCCCGCGATTCCCGTGAACGCAGCAGAGGGCTCAGGTCCACTCAGCAGGCCGCCGGCGCCATGCTGTGTCTCCACCACGATGTGGACCTCCACTCCGCGTGCCACGGCCGCGTTGAGCGCTGCGGTCAGCGGGGCGTAGTGGCGGGCGGAATAGGTCATGGCGAGGAGTTCGGTACGGGCGGCCGTTACTACCTCAACCAGGACCCTGGCGGTCGAACGGACCGGGACTCCGGGGGTGGCCGGGCCGCTCCAGACGGTGCGGACGTCCACCTCGTCGCGCCGCTGGGTCCAGCCCGCGACGTAACCGCGCAGATAGGCGGCGGCTTCGGCGTACGGAATCCCGGCCCGGTCCGCCGCGACGTACAGGGCCGTCACCAACTCGCCGGACCCCGCTCCCTGTACGGCGGCCAGCGCGTGCTCGTGTCCCCGGCCCCGAGCGAGGACCCCGGCCACGTCCTTCGTGCGGGACGAGCCGAGGGAGTCGGCGAGCAGGTGGGCGGCGTCCTCGAAGGCGCTGCGGCTCACGGCCTGAGTTCCATGGGAGTGAGGACCTGATCGACGCTGTCGCCGAGGTCGTCCCCGAGCGGCACGAGGAAGCGCCGGTCCAGGAAGCGATTGCCGCGCTCGCAGGTCGTCTCGGAGACGAACAGGCAGACGTGGCAGGCCGCCCCGTGCAGGAAGTCGGCCGGGTGCTGAGGCAGACGTTCGGCGCACAGCGGGTCGGACGAGCAGTGCGAGGCATCGCTCAGGGCCCGGCGCACAATGCGCTCGAAGTGGGGATCCTCGGCCAGTGAGACCAGGCCGCCGAGGGTTCCTTCGGAGTCGGGGACGGCGGTGTAGATAAGGATTCCGGTGCGGGGGTCGTCGGTGTCGCCGGCGTAGATGCGTTCCGCGAGGGAGGCGGAGTTGTAGCCGCACTCCAGGGCGATGGTGCGGATCAGGAGGTGGGAGAGAGTGTGCAGGGCGAGGTAGCGCTCTCCCGGCCAGCCGTACATCTCGTCGAAGTCACTCGTGATGCGGTCGGACTTACGGTTCCTGCGGAAGCGCTTGTACGCCTCACGATGCGCGTCCATCGCCGCCGATTTCCGCATCCGCTCCTCCCAGTTCGCCATCAGGTCCTCGCGGACCCGCAAGAAGATTCCCTCGCCGCGGACCTCGCTGGCGGGCACCCAGTGCTGCGCGGCGCGAGTGAGCCGGACCGGGGTGGCGATCTCGGGGGACTCGGGGTCGGGGGCGTCGAGGCGGGTGAACCCGGTCAGGGCGCGAGCCTCCCGCAGTCGCTCCACCTGGCGAAGGTCCGAGAAGAGGCCGCCGAGAGGAGAGGTGACGGGGACCGGCGCGAGCGCGAAGTCGTCGGTGGGAGCGGGGAGTTGAGGTGCGGCGAAGACGGCCCATTCGGGTCCGAGGAGATCGGCCGCCACTGCCGCTGCTGGTTGCTCGGGCGCCGCGCCCGCGCGGTCGAGAACGCGCTGGCGGGCTTCGACCGCGCCGATGATCTCGGCCGGGTCGTAGTCCTTGAGATAGCCGTACGCCGGGGTCGCGGCGAGCACGTCGTACACCGCGGTGGAGGTGATCATCTTCAGCTCGGGCCACCGCTCCTCGACGAGCTCGGCGACGCGTTCGGTGGTGCCGGGCGGGAGGGCAAGTGCGCTGAGGGTGATGGGGAACCACTGGTTGGAGGCGCCGGCGACCATGAGGGTGGCCTCCTGGTCGCAGCCCTCGCGCTCGAACGTCCCCAGATGAGGGTGGCGGCCCCGGCAGGCGGGCAGGTTCTGGCGGCCGCGCTCGCCCATGGCGTCACGGATGTTGCGCTGAGTGCCGCAGGCCAGACATTCGAGCGTGACGTTGGCTGCCTGGTTTCCGCCGTGGTCCTTCATGCGCAGACGCGGCCGAGGCGCGTGGGTGCACGGGGCGCCGTGGTGGACGAACGGGGTGTACGGGAATTCGTCCAGGTGGCCCGCGGTGCAGACCAGGGTGAAACGCGCGGCCACGGCCAGGGGCTTCTTGCCCTTGGCCCGGCAGTCGTGGACGAACTTCGCCTCATGGGGGGTGCGCGGGTTGTTGTTGACGAAGGTGAACGCCTCGGTGTCGATGGCCGCCAGCTCATTGCAGGCGGTGCAGCGCATCCACTGGGGGAACGGGCTCACCGGCACTCCGATGCCCTGCGCGGCCAGGCCCTTCGGGTCGTTGTCGCTGCCCTCCAGCCAGGGGGCGGAGCGCAGTTCGGTGATCTGGTTCTCGCCGTAGAGCTGGAGAGAGCGGTTGACGGCGGCGCGCAGCCGGGGTTCGTCGATGACGTAGTCGGCGAGGCCGGTGTGGCTCCAGGAGTCGAGTCCCTTGACCAGGACGGAGAAGTTCGGCAGGTCGATGAGGGCTCCCACGCCTGCCGTGAACATCAGGTGGCTGGGCCGTGCCGAGCCGACCTTGCGGAAGTAGCCGCCGCTCATCGCTGTCCCCGTCCGTTTCGCTTCGTCGTGCCGGTGTCCGGCTGCTGTCCGTATTCGTCGGTGTCGACGGGGCTGTCCGCCTGCTCGCCGTCGGCTCGTCCACCGGTCCCGAAACGCCATCCGGGTCCGCCGTGCGCGGATTGCTCCATGAAGATCCCGCCGTTGCCGCCGCCCGGGAGTAGGAGGTTGAGCTCGTTCTCCGTCTCACGCATGGACATCGGTACGGTCAGCACATCCCAGCGTGCTCCGTCGGCCCGCCGCAGGAGCGGGGTGACGAGGGCGTCCTTCTTCTTTTCCTTGCGGTAGCCGAGCACTCCGCCGGCTGAACGCCGGTTCATCCACTCGTCCTTGAGTGTGGCGATCCGGTCGGCCAGGTACTCCCTGGCCCGTTCCCCGCCGACTCGGTCGGCGCGTTCGAGGAGCCGCTGCTCGACGCGGGCGGCGATCTCGCCGTCGAGGTCGATGGTGGAGGCATCGGTATTGCGTGAGTTCTCGTGCGCGGCCTGCCGCAGCGCCGCGATGTAGGTGGGGGCGGTGCCCCGGTCGAGGGCGCGGCGGGTGAAGGGGGTCACCGACAGGGCTTCGACCTGCCGGTAGAAGGTGGCGTGGTAGTGCCCGAAGTCCTCGAAGTGAGCGAGGTCGCGCGGTCGCGACCAGTTGTAGAGGGTGACGACCAGGCCGGGGCGCTGGGTGTCACGTCCGACGCGGGAGGACGCCTGAATGTACTCGGCGGTGTTCTTGGGCTGGCCCACCACCAGCATCAGCCCGAACCGGGAGACGTCCACGCCGACCTGGAGCATGGAGGTGGCGAGCACCACGTCCACCGCCCGCTTGTGCGGGTGCGCCGGAAGGACCCGGGGGTCGCGCTTGTCGCGCCGGGCCTCGATGACCTCGGCGAGTACGGCACGACGACGCGCGGACGTCTCAAGCTCCGGGTCGAAGCCGGACTCCAGGCGCTTGAGCGTGGCGCCGATCTCGGCGGAGGAGATACGGGAGGTCAACTCCTGGATCTCCAGCATGCCGGTGCGGGAGACGATGCGGTCGGCGATCGTGTCCCGGCCCTTGCGGCTGCCGTTCCTGCGCACCCGGGTGGTGATGTCGTCGTCCAAGTAGCGCCGCATGCCAGCCAGTTCACGGGTGGCATTGAAGTAGCCGACGAGCGTCATGTACGGGTCGGCCGGTGTGCCGTGGTTGTCGAAGAGCTGCTGTGCGCCGAGGATCAGGATCTCGGCGACGCGGATCTCGGCGGCCTTGAGGCGGGTGCCGTGGGCGCAGATCCCGAGGTAGCGGCGGCCGGGATGCTCGCGGCTCAATTCGACCTGCCGGGAGAAGAACGTGTCGCCCACGTCCACCACCTGGGGCGGGAAGACGGCGACCTGTCGTCCGAAGACGCCGCGCACCTGGTCGGCGGCGCGCTTGGTGGTGGCCGTCGAGGCGACGATCTTCGGTCCGGTCTCCACCCGTCGACCGTCCGGGGCGGTGTGACTCCAGGTGCACAGCTGGTCGACGGCGGCCTCGAAGAGCCCGACCGTGGTGCCCAATGCACCGGAGATCAAGTGCAGTTCGTCCTGGATGATGAGGTCCGGAGGCCGCAGTCGAGTGACGGGCCGGGCCGTGGTGGCGCGCAGTGCGCCGCGGGTGGTGTGCCGGCTGCGGCAGCCAGTCTGTTCGTCGAGGTCGTCATGGCGGTAGCCGTGACGTTCGCACCAGGTGGTGACCCGGCCGAAGAGCAGCCCGGAGTATCCGTTCCAAGGGAGCTGGGCGAGCTTGTCGACGGTGGCGATGACCATGGCCGGGGCGAGCCGGTAGATCTCCTCGTCCACGGTGAGCACGGGGATGCCCTCGCCCGGAGCGCTCAGCCGCGAGAACGGGCACCGTGACTCTTCGGGGCCTTCCCCGCGCGGGCAGTAGAGCAGCACCCGCCGCCGGTCGTCGTCCTCCCGCATGTCCCGGTGCGCCTTGAGACCCTGTCCGCACCACGGGCAGCTGAGGACCTGGATCACCCGGGCGTGCTTGTCGCTGCCGCTCTCCCGGGACCCGGCGATCTGCTCGCGCGCTTCGTTGTACCAGTTCGGCGAGACCGAGGTCCCTACCCACAAGCCGATCCGGAACGGGGTCTTCCCCCACCGCTTGGGGTGCTCGCACGCCCCGCGCGCCTCGCATTCCGGCCGCTCGCAGCGCACCCGCCCGTACTCCTCGCGGCGCAGCTGCTCGGCCGCGCACACCAAGGCCGCGGCGCGCTGGAACTGTTGGGCTGTGAGCAGCCGCAGCGTGTAGCGCATCAGCACGCCGACGCCCGCTTCACCGCTGTACGCCCCGGCGCCGCTGCCGAGCACGCCCTGGAGCCGGCGCAGCGCGAACGTGTAGGCGGCCAGGCCCAGGTATGCCTCTGTCTTGCCGCCACCGGTCGGGAAGAACAGCAGGTCGACGAGGGCCTCGCGGCCGGTTCCGCGATGGGGGTGGGACGGGTCGGTCAGCGAGTCGAGGTTGAGCAGCACGAACGCCAGCTGGAAGGGGCGCCAGCTCGCGCCCGCAGGGCCCCTGTCGTACACGGTCTTCCGGGCGACGGCGTACGAGGCGACGTCGTCCTCGGCGCCCAGGCGCGCCCGCTCGGCGGCGATGGCGGTGTTACGGCGCTGGAGCGCCATGGCCCGGTTGGCGAAGCGGAACGCCTCAAGAGCGGTGTCGTCGGTGCCGAGCCGGGAGATTCCCGCCCCGATCCGGACGCACACGTCCTCGGCCTGGACGATCGCGGCGAGCGCGGCTTCCCGGAGGTCCTCCGGCAGCGTCTGTGCGGTCGCCCGCTGCTCGGCCAGCCAGCTCCGGTAGCCCGCGGCGAGCGGCGACAGGGCGTCGGTCAGCTCGGCGCGGCGGCCGGGCACGGCCAGCTCGGACAGTGCGTCCATGGAGAGTTCGAGGCCGGCGAGCCGGTCCTCGGCGCGGACGTCGGGCGCGGTGGTGTCCCGTACGTCGTACTCGGGAAGCCAGGTGGTCGCCAGCCGGTACGCTCGCCGCTCGCCGCGCCGCACCGCGGCGTGGACGGCGACATTGCGGCCGATGGCGTGCCGCAGGCTGTCGCGGTAGAGCAGCCGAAGGCGGCGCTCCTCGGCGTCTTCGGCGGCTGCTCCCGTGCCGACTCCCGCGGTGAGCGGGTCGTCGACGGGCAGGAAGACGGCCGCCGTCCCGTCGGCGAAGGCGGTGGCGGCGAGCCCGGCCTGGAACAGCCAGTTGGCGTCCCGCTGTTCGTTCAGCTCGGGCAGGAGATTGACCAGGGAGACCTCCACCACGCGCAGGTCCTCCTCCCCGGGTGCGCCGGCCCTCTCGCGGACCCTCACGTCGAGGATCACCCCGGCGTCGGCGTCCCCCTCCAGCGGGTCGGGGGAGTGGTTCCCCGGCCGGGTGACGTCGATGTCCCGGGTGTGGCTGACCGGTTCACGGCCCCACGCCCGGCGCACACGGTTGCGGGTGGGCGCCTGCGCGTGCTCGTCCTCGCCGTGCTCCTCGGTCAGCGCATACCGCCCCCAGGAGGCGGTCACGGTGAGCGTGCCGATCGAGGCGGGGACGACGAAAGAGAGCCCCATGGAGGAGGCCCAGATACGCCCGGACGCCTGCGGGGTCAGCCGCTCGGGAAGCTCGCCGTCATCCCCCTCGGCATCCCCGCCCTGCTCCATGTCGCCCTCCTGGGCGGCGGCCCGCGCGATCCGCACCCGCGTGTCGTCGCCGGCCCGGGGCCCGAGCATCCCCACCAGATAGCGGTCGCGCGGCCCTGCGGAGTGCTGCGGCAGCTGCTCGGTCTCCCCGTCCCAGGGGCCGAGCAGATCGCGGCGGATGTACGTGCCGAGGCCGTCGCGTGCGTCGTAGGAGTCGCCGGGCAGGAAGGTGTTCGGCACCTCGGTGAGCGGGTGCGGGACCGTGGGGGCCGGGGGCGGCGTGGACTGTGCGGGCATGGGGTGGGTCACGGCCCTTTCCGTACGGCTGAGGGGATACCACGAGACTATCCGGGGCCACTGACAATCGACTCCGGAACAGCATGCGGGGCGTTGACTTAGTTCACAAGCTGATTACTGTTGTTCGGGGAGTGGGGCTGTGGGCTGCGGGTCAGTTCGGCCCAGACGGTCTTGGTGCAGTTGTCGCGTACGAACCAGTCCCAGCGGTCGGCGGTCGCGGCGACCAGGAGGAGGCCGCGGCCGGATGTCGTGTACGGGGGAGGGGGTGTGGGGAGCCCGTGCTTGCTGTCGGCGGGGGTGCGCGGGAAGCGGTCGGGGCGGGTGTCGGTGACCTCGACGCGGACGTGGGTGAGGTCGGGTGCGAGGTGGAGGCCGACCTCGAAGTCCCGGCCGGGCGTACGGCCGTGGGTGATCGCGTTCGCCGCGAACTCTGCGAGGACGGTCGCCACGGCACGGGAGAGGTCGCCGGCGGGCGGTGTGCCGTGCTCGGCGAGGTGCTGTACGGCGAGGAGGCGGGCGAGGCGGGCGCCGCGCAGGGTGGAGCTGAACCGCATCCGGAAAAACGGGAGTTGGGCGGTCGAGGGGGGAACCAGGGGTGCGGTGGGGGGAGTTTTACTTCATAGGGTAACTGTCCCGTCACGCGGATAGCCTGACCAGGTCGTCTGTCCGTACCGAATCGGCGGGTGCGGGTGGGGTGTTGGTTTGTACGGGGTGCGGGCCGTGACCTCATGAGGATGGGGCGCGTTGGATTCGGCTCGTACGCGAGCACGGTGCGACAGCGGGAGTGTGAGGCGGATGATCGCGAGGGGCAGCGGGAGCGGCGCGGCGGGTGGCGGCCTTGAGCAACGGAGCCCGCGCGCCCGGCGGGAGCGAGGGAGGGGGCCTGATGACGACCGCCCCGCGATCTGGGTCGGCTACGGCAAGCTGCTGAAGCTGTTCCGGGACAAGGCGGGCCTGAGCCAGGAAGCCCTCGCGGAGGCGGTGGGCTACTCGTACGAGCAGACGGCCTCGATCGAGCAGGGTCGGCGGCCGGCGAAGGCGCGGTTTACGGAGCGGGCGGAGGAAGTGCTGGGGGCTGGTGGGGTGTTGGCGGCGTTGCAGGAGGAGGTGGATCTGGCGCGACTGCCGAGGTTCTTCCGCAACTATGCGGTGCTTGAGGCGGAGGCGCTGAGCTTCTTCTGGTACGGCGGCTATGTCGTCCCTGGCCTGTTGCAGACCGAGGGTTACGCGCGGGCGCTCCTCGGGGCGCACTTCCCGCCCGTGTCCGACGAGTTGCTTGAGGGACGCCTGTCGGCCCGGATGGACAGGCAGCGGCTGCTTGACCGGCAGGAACCTCCGGTTGTGGCGACGTTCTTGATCGAGGAAGTGGTACTGCATCGGCCGGTGGGTGGAGCTGTGGTGATGAAGCGCCAGTTCCAGCAACTCCTGGAGCGGGGCGGCGAGCGCAACATCCAGATTCAGATCGTGCCCACCGCTCTCGGGGCGCATCCGGGCCTCAACGGGTCGATGGTGCTCCTTGAAACAGCGGAGCGGAAGCAGGTGGCCTATGTGGAGTCGCAGGACATCGGGATGGTCGTCTCGGAGCCGGATAAGGTCAGTGACCTCTGGCTGCGCTATGGGATGCTGCGGTCGCAGGCCCTCAACATCGGCGAGTCTGCGCGCCTGATCGAACGCGTCATGGGAGAGCTATGAGCAACAACCAGTCCCCGCATGGCACTTCGGACCTGAAGTGGTTCAAGAGCAGCTACAGCGGCACCGGCGGAGGTGAGTGCGTGGAGGTGGCCACCGCCGAGAGCGCGGTGTACGTCCGCGACTCGAAGCGCGGGTGGGGCCCGGTGCTGAGTGTCGCGGCGGGGGAGTGGGCGGAGTTCGTGCGGTTCGCGAGTGGGCGAGTCATCTGACCAGGCGGCCTCTGTGGGTGCCCTCCGCCGGGAAGCCGGGTGGAGGGCAAGGGCACACCCACGTTGGCGGCTCAGAAGATGGTGTCGCCAATGGTGAAGAGGCCGCCGTCGTCGAAGCCTTGGGCGGCGATAGGCTGCGCGCCACGCTCGGCTCGGGCATTGGCGGAGGCGGGCGGCATGTCGGGGTGCTGCTTCGGCTTCTTGTGCTTGCCGAGGAAGACCTCGTCCGCGTACGCCTGGTGGTTCAGCTGGCGAAGGCGGTCGATGATCTCGGTGCGTGCGAGCAGACCGATGGTGTAGCGAGTGCCCTGGTCGGTCTCGTGGAAGCCGTGATCGAGCGGGAAGCTGAGGTGGGTGGGACCGGCCGGGGGTGTCTGGCCAGTCGGATCGAGGAGATCATGCCAGCCGTAGGCGGCGACGGTAGAGCGGTCGATCTCCTCGTGGATGGCGCGGAGTTCAGCGATGTCGGGATCATCGCATTTGTGGTCGTGGACGAGGTTGTAGGTGGCGGTCAGGCCGATATTGCGACGGAGCATCAGCTCGCGACGAAAGTCGTCGAGTCGAACGCCTGTCGAGCGGAGGTCATCCGTCATCGGCGGACGGATCAGCGTCTCGAAGACGTCGGACGGGCTGTAGTTAAGGTCGGCCTTCATCGTTGAGCTGCGATCGAGCGCCCACCAGTAGTGAGGAGCGCTGCTGAGAAATGCAAGTAGGGCGAAGTCGTTCGAAGCGAACACGGCAAGCTTGTGGGAGAATACCGACCCGGTTGGAACTCTTGCTGGCATCACGACTTTACTCACCAGGGCCATGGTGATGCAGTTTTGAAGTGGGGAAATCGCTTTGCGCATTCCGGGCGCCAGCTTCTCGTACTGCCACCATTTTTCGCGCACGGATTTTTTATCGTCTTTAAGGGTATCGCGATGCGGCTTCACGAGCATGCGAACTCTTTCGAGTGCTGCAGGGAATCGTTCCGCTTCATGGAGAGGCCAGTTGTGGAAGTCAACGATCTTCCGGCTGGCTTGTAGGGTCGGGCTGTTGTTGAGGTCGTGACCGTTAAGGTAGTCGAACAGGACGGCAGATGACTCCGGCGATTCGTTTAGAATCCGCATCGCTTCGTCTTCACTCATCGCAAACCCGATCCCGTTTACGAAGTTCCCGATGAAGGCTACCCCGCTGCTTCCCTTTAGCGCCTCGGCCCACGAGGCCATTCTTGTGGCCGGGTTGAGTGAGGTCGAGATGCCCAGCGGGACTACTACGTCACCGATCACACGCTCGGCCGCTGTCGATACTTTGCGTCGAGTCGTCCATACTGCGCAATATTCCAATACTGCCGAACTGGACGGCCATGGCTTACTCTTGACCGCCCGTCGAATTTCTGCACCCTGGCTGACCAGTTGATCCAATCCTACTTCTCTAGTGTCGCCTTGTGCCAGGGTGTTGGTGGCAATAAGTCCGCTTTGCCCGTCAGGGTTAAGTAGTGCGTGTGCTTGGAGTTCGAAATAAGCAACCAAGTCTGCATTTCCGCGCTTTCCGTTGGCAAGGTAGTCGACCAAGAATTCGCGGTATGCTTCCCCCATTGCTGCTGTGATCTTCTTGCCGCCCAGGAACGGCGGGTTCCCCACCACCGCGTCAAATCCGCCCCGGTCCACGAACACTTCCGGGAACACCAACGGCCAGTGCACCGGCTCCCGTTCGAGCCCGCCCTCCGGGAGCTCGCTCGCCAGCCATTCCCGCGCCTTCTCCTGCGCGGCCTCCACGAACTCCCCGAGCCCGCTCCCCTCGCCCGCGCCCTCCGCCCCCAGCTCGGCTGCGACCTCCGCCGCCGTCGGAAAGAGGTCCCGCAGTCGCTCCCCACCCTCGTACCACTCGGTCCGTCCCGAGGCGCAGGTCGCGAGTGCCGCGCCCGACAGCAGGTCGCCGATCAGCCGCAGTCGGGCCGTGTGCCGCACGACCTCGCCCAGCAGCTTCCGCTTTTCGCTGAGGGCCTTGATCCCGTCGCCCGCGATCTCGATGATGGCCTTGCGTTCGCGGGCGACAGCTTTGACACGTTGTTCCGCGTCGGCCATCGAGGCGATCAGGTCGCCCTTGCCCACGTCGAGATGGACCGCCTTCAACTGCTCCAGGCTCGTCACCCCGAGCAGCGAGTCCCCCGCGATCAGGCGGTCGTCGAGGAAGGTGAACGGCCGGGTGGGGTCCATGGAGACCAGCCACAGCGACAGCTTGGCCATCTCGACGGCCATTGGGTTGATGTCCACCCCGTACAGGCAGTGCTCGATGATCTGGCGGCGGGCCTCGATGACGATCGGGTCGGACTCGGCGTCCACGGCCGTGCGTGCGTCGACCTGGCGGCCGGCCCGGTAGCGGATCGCGGCCTCGTACCGTTCGTGGTTCTCGTCCCGCTCCCACGCCTCGATGAGGCGGTCCGCGAGGTAGCGGCAGGCGGCGACGAGGAAGGCCGCCGAGCCCATCGCGATGTCGGCGACCTTCAACTCAAGGATTCGGCCGTGGGACTTGGGGCGCCATTCGCTGCGTTCGGCGGTCTGGAGCGGGCCCAGCTCGTAGACCAGGGGCTCCAGGGCGTGCTTCACGACGTTCTCGGCGAGCGAGCGCGGCGTGTAGTGGGTGCCGGTGTTCTTGCGGAGCGCGGACTCCGTCACGTACAGGCGTCCGGCCGGGATGACCAGGGGCAGCCCGCGCAGGTCCATGCGCAGCAGCCGGAAGAACGGCAGTAGGCGCTCAGTGAGCCCGCGGTCCTTGCAAGCGGCGAAGAGCTTGTGGTCGGCGGCCTCGCGCTCGGCGCCGGTCAGTGGGGCGAGCAGCTTCTCAATGGTCGGCGGCTTGCCGATACCGGGCTTCGGTTCCTTGTACGCCTCGCAGACCAGCCTGGCCAGTTTTTTCACGTCGCCGCGACTCTCGGAGGCCATCAACTCTAGCTCCCGCAGCGGAACTTCGTGTTCTCGGCCGACTGGGCCGATCAGGCCCACGACCTCCTCCGTCGCGCGCTCACCACCGTAGGAGAGGAGGCCCTCGTATACGTAACCGATCTGCTCGACGCTCAGCGCGCGGAAGCTCAGCGTGCGGCTCTCGCGCTTGTTGCCCTTACCGACCTGGACCTCCTGGACGGCCTGGAGCATGTGCAGGACGGTGAGGTCGTCGATGGGCAGTGGGGCAGTGTCGGATTCGAGCCAGGGGTAAGTGGTGGGGTCGAAGATCGAGCCGTCGTAGGCGGGGAGCGACAGTTCGGGGTGGTCGACGCCGCCGTGCACGGCGTGGAACAGCGCGATCAGCCGGTGCCAGGCGGAGGTGGTGTGCTCCAGCGAGCCCTTGCCTTCGGCGTCCGACCGGGACTTGAGCTCGGTGCGCAGGAAGCGGGCCGAGTAGGCGTGGGCGTAGACCTCGTTGTCGGCGGGGAGCAGTCCGCACTCCTCGGCGAAGAGGAGGAAGACGACGCGCATCATGACGGCGACCGAGCCGCGGTAGACCTCGCTGGCGCTGACGCCGTCGGCGTACAGGCCGGGCGCGCCCCGATTCATGGCGCGGGCGTCCGCGCGGCCGATGGCGTCGACGAGGAGTTCGACGGCCTGGCGGACCTGGACGCCGAGCGCGTTGGTGACTTCCTCACCCGCCTCCAGGCTTTCGCGGAGCAGGCCGGGAAGGGTCTCGGCCTCGGCGTACTGGAAGAAGCGGGAGCGGCGCAGGAGCGAGACCCAGGCGCGTACGACATTGCGGTCGGCGGAGTCGTTCCAGGTGACGGAGTCGAAGACGGCGGTGGTGGTGACGCCGCCGACCGGGGCCCAGACCAGGCACCACCAGCGGCCGTCGGTGGCCAGGCCGAGCGGGACGCCGTGGTGGCGGCACAGGCGGGCGAGCCGGTCGGCAGGGGTTGCCGACCAGGCACCGCCGCCCGCGCCGCTGTCGCGGACGGTGGGCACGGTGCCGGCGGGCAGGACCATGCCGAGCAGGCGTACGTGCTTGGCCGCGGTCGCCGTGTCCGGCTCGGTGAGCGGGTCGGTGCCGGGGTCGGTGAGGCAGAAGTCGGCGCGCAGCGTCGCGTCGTGTTCGGGGACGTGGGCAGTGAAGCGGTCCAGGAGCCGCTCGGCCGCCTCATCCGTCTCGCCGGTCCGCAGCGTCAGCGCGTCGCCCCATTCGAGGAGGTCGCGCAGGAGGTGGGCGATCCAGGCGCCCTGGCCTGCCACGGGGTCGGACTGCCAGTCGGCGTGGTGGGCGCGCAGGCGGTCGAACTGGGCGCGCTCGGGGGTATCAGGTGATGCGCTTCTTGCGTAGGGCGGCGAAGTCGGCCAGGAGGGTGTGGATCTCGCGTTCGCGGTCGGTGTACTCGACCTCCAGCTCCTCGGTGCGCCGGGTACGGAACTGAGGGGTGCCATCGGGCCGGGTGACCCTGGACTTCAGCCGGCGCACGACCGTCTCGTCCCGGGCCGCCTTGTCCGGCTCGACACCGCGGACAAACTTCTGGTTGTCGATGAGTTCGAGGAGCGCGGTGTACGACTCGGGGTATCCGTTGTGCGGGGTGGCGGAGAGGAAGAGCCGGTGCTCGAAGTGGGGCGCGAGGCGGCGGATCAGCTTGGTCTGCTGGGAGTCGACGGCGTACACCTGCTTGGGGGCGGCGGGGGCCACATGGTGGGCCTCGTCGAGGACCAGCAGGTCGAAGAAGCGGCGGTCCGGGCCCGTACCGGCGTTGTCGTCCGGGGAGTCGGGCGGCAGTACCTCGTCGAGCAGACGCTGGGCCTTCGGGCGGCGCAGCCAGGGCAGCGAGACGATGGTCAGCGGGTGGATGCGGAACGGGTTGGCGGCCGTGCCGTGCGTACGGCGGAGCGTGGCGCAGTGCTGGGAGTCGACGATGGTGAAGTCCAGGCCGAACTTCTCAGCCATCTCGTCGCGCCACTTCAGGGTCAGACCGGCGGGGCAGACCACCATGACGCGGCGGGCCCGTCCCCGCAGGAGAAGCTCCTGGACGACCAGGCCGGCCTCGATGGTCTTGCCGAGACCGACGTCGTCGGCGAGCAAGAGGTTCACACGCGGGGCGCCGACGGCACGGGAGACCGGCTCCAGCTGGTAGGGCTCCACGGCGACGCCGGAGCGGAACGGCGCCTGGAGGTTCTTCGCGTCGGCCGAGGCGACCGCCGACCAGCGCACCGCGTCGAGGAAGGCGGCGAGCCGGGACGGTGGGTCGAAGCGGCCGGTGGAGGCGTCGGGGAGGGAGCCGGCAGGGAGGATGCGGCGGCCCGGCTCGACCTCCCAGATCACCGAGAGGGTGTCGCCGAAGCGGCCGTCGGCGACGGACTGGAGATGCACGAGGGTGGCGGGGGCGCGGTCCCCGGAGGCCGGGGAGGGATCGACGCTCACGACGGCCCAGCTCTGGCCGCGGACCTCGACGAGAGCGCCGGGCTCGGGAAGCGCCGAGGTGGAGGCGATGGTGCGGCGGGGTGTGGGTGCGGTCTGCGTCATCGGTGGGTGGCCTTCTTCGGAACCTCGGCGTAGGACGTCGAGCCTACGCAATGCGGTGAAAGCGGACGTAAGGGGGCGGGGGGCGGGGAGGGCTCAGGCGGGTGGCTGGTGCGTGCGCTGCGCGGCGAGCTGGAGCCGGGCCAGGCGAGCGATCAGGCCGTCAAGGTCGGTGATCTTGGGATCGTCCGGACGGCGAGATTGGAGATCGGCCCGGAGGAGAACAGCGGCCTCCACGGCTTCGGAGTACCGCCCGCACTGCCCCAGCGCCGATACCAGATTGAGACGGACGCTCAGCACGCCGTCGTCGACCGGCCCGTAGAGCTCCACCAGGCGGGAGGCGAGTGAGCTGTACAGGGTCCGGGCCTGGTTCGCCTGGCCGAGCTTGAGCAGGCACGCTCCGATGGCCTTCTGGTAGAAGACGGCCAAGTGTTCCGGCGCGTGCGGATCCTCGGCGAGCTCTTCGGCGAGGTCGCGGTAGCCGGCGTACGCCCGTACGTAGTCCTCTGCTTCGTAGTACGACCTGCATCGTTCGAGGTCCTCAGCCACGTGGTACGGACTGTCCCGTTCGAGGTTTCGCCGTTCCGTCTCCCGCGCGTGCGGGTTCCGCTCGGCTGCCGTGGCACGTGTAGGAACCTCGTTCGCTGCCCGGACCGGCTGCCGGGGCAGTATCACCGCCGCCGCGCTGGTGGCCGCCCCCGCCGCCCTCCGTAGATCGCGCACCGCGGCCACGACCTCCTCTGCCGACGGGCGCTCCGCTGGCTCCTTCGCCAGCATCCGCATCACCAGAGCGGCCAGCTCGGTCGGCGTCTCCGGACGCAGCTCGACGACCGGCGCGGGCTGTTCGTGCACATGCAGGTAGGCGACCACGAGGGGCGTGGCCGCGGTGAACGGCGGCCGACCGGTGAGGATCTCGTACAGGACGCAGCCCAGGGCGTAGATGTCGCTGCGATCGGTGGCGGGCTTCCCCAGAGCCTGCTCGGGCGAGATGAAGCCGGGCGTGCCGGGGACCCCGCCGGTGTGGGTCAGACGCGGCTCGGCCGGCGAAGGGGTGAGGGCGGCAGCGATTCCGAAGTCGAGGACCTTGACCCTGCCGGAGGGGGTGAGCATCAGGTTGGACGGCTTGAGATCGCGGTGGACGAGCCCGGAGCGGTGAGCGCGGACGAGTACAGCGGCGATCTGCCCCGCGATCGAGAGGGCCTGGTCGACGGGGCAACTGCCGTGCTCCCTGAGGAGCGCGGTGAGAGTCCGCCCCTCGACGAGCTCCATGACCAGATACAGCCTGCCGTCGGGGAGTTTGCCCACGTCGTGGATCTCGGGGACACCGGAGTGCTGCAGCCGGGCGGTGTAGCGGGCCTCGCGACGGAAGCGTTCCTCCAGGAGGGTGGGGGTGCTGTGCTGCCCGGTGGGGGCCAGGAATTTCAGTGCGATCTGCCGGTCGAGGCTGTGGTCATGGGCGGCCCACACCTCGCCCATGCCGCCGCGGCCGAGCCGGCCGGTCAACTCGTAACGTCCCAGAATTTTCTCGTCCATGCCCCGTCCCCGCGTCCCCTGTATTCGGTGCGACCGGGCCCCGGCCGCCCCCTGCGTACTCTCGGCGACCCCGCGCCCTCGCAGCCCCTGTTCCGGCATCCTGCCATTCTGCCCTCGCCGTCATACGAGGTACGGCCCCTGGGGCAGTGCGAACGGACGCCGGGGATCCTCGGTGCCGTAGGCGTCGAGCGCCTGCGCGGCGCCGCACCGGGACTCGGGAAGATAGGGGCCGAGGGCGGCGTACACCTCGCGGGCCGATGCCGGCCGGTCCTTGCGATCAGCGGCAAGGAGCGCGTCGATCAGGTTCTGGAGGCTGGGTGGGACTGCGACCCCAAGCGTGGCGAGCGGAGGCGGAGGACCGGCCAGACGGCCTCGGAGCTGGACGACGGGAGGCTCCGTACCGAAGGGCGTCGAGCCCGCCAGCATGTGATGGAGCAGACAGCCGACGCTGTACAGGTCGCTGCGGGCGTCGAGACTCCCGGAGCCCGTGAGCAGCTCCGGGGAGGCATAGCGAAAGTTGCCCGGCGACTCCCCGCTCGCGGTGAGGCGGGCTCCTTGCTCCGTCATGTGCTTCACCAGGCCGAAGTCGAGGATCTTCACCACCCCGTCGCGCCGCACCATGACGTTCTCCGGCTTCAGGTCGCGGTGCACCAGACCGGCCGTGTGCGCGGCCGAAAGCCCCGAACAGATCTGGGCGGCGACTGCGGCCGCCGACTCCGTGTCGAGACGCTCCCGCTCGTCGAGGACGATGCCCAGGGTTGCGCCGTCGATCAACTGCATCACCAGCCAGCACAGTTCGCTGGTGATGTCGGCGTCGTACACCGTGGCGACATTGACGTGGTCGAGCGCTGCTGCGGCCTTCGCCTCGCGCTCGAACCGGAGCTTGAGCCGCGAGCGGTCGGCGGGATCGTCGAGCACTGCGGAGGCGAGGGTCTTCACCGCCACCGGGCGCAGTAGATGCTCGTCGATGCCGCGCCAGACCTGGCCCATGGAGCCATGACCCAGCGGCTTCTCAAGGCGGTAGCGCTCGCCGAAGACGGTTCCACGCCCGATGGGTTCCATGATCGATCCTCCTGGGACGTCAGTGTAGAGGCGGCGCGGACAGGAGAAAGCTCGATCGACGAAACAGCTGTGAACTCTGTCAATGATTGGCTTTGTTAGGGGAGGCTGAGCTACGGTGATGGCGTCCCGTGCCGGGCCCGTCCGCACCTCGACCATCCGCTCGGAGAACCACATGGCAGAGCCCATCGACGCGCCCGTAACCCTGGCGGGGATCGCACGCATCGCGGGTGTCGGCAGGGCGGCGGTGAGCAACTGGCGACGCCGTCATGACTCGTTCCCGACGCCGGTCGGAGGGACGGACGCCAGTCCGCTCTTCTCCCTTGACGACGTCGAACGATGGCTCCACGCCCAGGGGAAGATCGAGCGGGTCGGAATGCGCGAGCGGCTGTGGCCGCGCTACGAGGCGCTGGGAGACCGTGCGGTCATGGGTGCTGCGCTCGCGGAAGCCGGCGGCCGCTTGCTTGCTGCGGAAGGCGTGGACTGGGCCATGCCCGGTCTGTCGTCCCTTCCGGAAGCGGCCGTCCGTGTGGTGGATGCGACGGTCGAGGCTGCGCACCATGAAGGCAACCGAGAGACCTTCGACTTTCTGTTGGCGCGCTGGCTCGATGCGCATGTGCGGCAGATCAGCACCACCCCGGTTCCACTTGCCCGGCTGATGGTGGACATCGCTGCTGCAGTCGGGGCCGGCGAGCCGGGGGAAGAGGCTGCGTGGACGACCGTCCTCGACCCTGCATGCGGTGTCGGTGGGCTGCTCCTGGCCGCCAGCGAGCACATGGGAGAGCGAGGTGTGGAGGCCGGCTCCCTCGCTCCGGCGCTCCTCGGGACCGATCTCGACCCGACCCTCGCCGTACTGGCGGCGGCCCGGCTGGGCTTCGCGCGCGTGGGCGGGAGCGGGGCGAGCGCGGAGATCCGGACAGGAGACTCGCTACGCGCCGACCCGAACGGTGCCGTACGGGCCGATGTCGTCCTGTGTAACCCGCCGTTCAACGCACGCGACTGGGGTCACGAGGAACTGGCCACAGACCCCCGCTGGATCTACGGACTGCCGCCGAGGACCGAGCCCGAACTCGCCTGGGTCGAGCACGCGTTGGCGCGCCTGGCACCCGGTGGCGTGGCCGTACTCCTGTTGCCGCCGGCGGTGGCCTCCCGGCGTGCGGGCAGGCGTATCCGCGGGGCGCTGCTGCGCACCGGCGCGCTGCGGGGTGTCGTCGCGCTGCCAGCCGGCGCCGCGCAACCGCACAGCGTCTCGCTTCAGTTGTGGATTCTCCGGGCGCCCGCCTCCGAGGGCGGGACGGCTCCGGGCGAGCGCCTGTTTCTGCTCGACGCGGCGACCTCGCATGGTGCGGTCCGGGGAGCTCAGGGCATTGACTGGCCGCGACTGAGCGGTCAGGTCCTCGACGCGGTACAGGCCCACTCCTGGTCCGGGGAACGGCGGCCGGGAGCAGAGGAGCGGTTGCCCGAAAGGTGCGTCACCGTCCCCGTCATGGACCTGCTCGACGAGCAGACGGATCTCACACCAGCGCGCTATGTCCCGGAGGCGGCCACGGAGGCCCAGGACAAGCTCCATGAATCCTGGGGACACCTCGACGGTCTGCTCGACGAAGTGCGAGGTCGCTCACGCACCCTCGCAGCGATCGATCTGTCGGCGGGCGGCGACGCCGCATCCACGGTTACGGTCTCGGACCTGGACCGCGCCCGGGCGCTCAGGCTGCGGCAGGGACAGACACTTCCCGGTGAGCTGCTGCACGGCGACGCACTGCCGCATGGTGCGGTCCCGGTCCTGAGTGTTCCCGACCTGGTCTTGGGAGAGGGGCCTGGCGGCTGGCTCGCCGGGGCCGAGGTGGAGAGCGGTGCCGGAACCGGCACGCTCACCGTGGCCGAGCCCGGGGACGTCGTTGTGGTGGGCGTCGAGCGGGCCTATCGCGTGTGGGTGCAGGCGGACACGCCTCTGGTGCTCGGTCCCCAGCTCTACGCGCTGCGCCCGGACCCTGACATGCTCGATCCCTGGTTCCTCGCGGGCTGCCTGCGCGCTCCGGCGAACGCGCGGCAGGCTGGTTCCCACACCTCCAGTTCGGCCCGCATCGACGTACGTAAATTGCAGGTGCTCCAGCTCTCCCTCGATGAACAGCGGCCGTACGCCGAGGCCTTCAAGGAACTGCTCGCACTTGAGGAGTCGCTCCGCTCCGTCGTGGCGGTGGGCGAGGACCTACTCCGGGGCCTCGGGGACGGGCTCGCGGCGGGAAGGCTGCACCGATCGCGCCGGTGAGCCTGCCGGTGCCGCGTCATCCCGGCGAGTGCGGCGGGGCGCCCGCCCCCGATCGTCCCCTCTATGCCTCGTAGCCCAGCTCGTCGAGCTCGATACCTACCTCGTGGCATCGCTCGACCAGCACCTCGGCGCGCGAGCCGGTGGTGCGGGGCAGCTCTTCGAGCACCATGTCCCGCGCCGCTGCCGCAGGGAGCAGGTCACCGAAGGGAATACGGCACTCCGCCGCGCCGAGCGTGCCCTCCAGATAGTCGGCCAGATCATCTGGGTCCGCACTGCCCTCCATCCGCAGGGCCAGATCCTCGTAGAGCGCGATTGCCTCTTTGCAACGCCCTGCGATGCGCATGCCGTTCGCGGCCACGCGGAGGGCCGCTCGGACCCGTGGGTCGGAAGCCCCCCAGTCCCGGCGGGCGGCCGGCAGCAGCTCCAGCAGCCTGTCCACCGCGCTCGCGGGCTCGCCGGCATCGATCTCGGTTTCGGCCTCGGAGGTGACCTCCTGAAACGCCCTGCGGCTGAGGAATCCGGAGGCGCGATGCCTCCTGTTCGGCCTGGTCGCGGGCGGCGGTGCCGCGGGTGCGGCGGGCAGGTCGTACTCGTCCGGCAGACGCAACGGACGCGTAGGGTCCGGCTCAAGGCGGGGCGAAGGGGCGGCGTCCCCCGGTTGGGGCGCGTGCTTCCGCAGCACCTCCGCGACCGTGCGGGCGTCCATGGGGCGGTCCTCCGGCTCTTTCGCCAGCAACTTCAGGACGAGTGCTTCCAGTTCCGCCGGGATGTGCCCGATGTGGCAGGTCGGCGGGATCGGAGCATCGTTGACGTGCTGGTGCTTCAAGCCGTCCCCGGAGAAAGGCGGGTGGCCGGTCAGCAGGTGGTAGAGGACGCAGCCCAGTGCGTACAGGTCGGTCCGCGGGGTGATCTGACGCTCCAGGATCTGCTCCGGGGCCTCGTACCCCCTGCTGCCCACGGTGGAACCGTGCTGCGTGTAGTCCGTGACGCCGGGCCAGAGCGGCTTGGCGATGCCGAAGTCGATGAGGACGACC
The DNA here is from genome assembly GCF_018614615.1 of Streptomyces sp. ISL-100. Lineage (GTDB taxonomy): Bacteria > Actinomycetota > Actinomycetes > Streptomycetales > Streptomycetaceae > Streptomyces. The sequence continues at coordinate 52,622 of NZ_JAGGOK010000075.1, forward strand.
ACACCGTGCGCATCGATGATCAAGTTGTACGGCTTGAGGTCGCGGTGCACGACCGGGAGGTCATGGGCGCAGGCCAGCGCCTCGGCGATCTGGACCCCGATGGCTGCGGCGACCGCGATAGTCGGCGTGTACTGGTCCAGGAAGAGGTGCAGGGGCTTGCCGTCGACGAAGCGCATCACGAGGTAGGGCTCGGAGGCGTGGGTGCCCTGGTCGTACAGCTCGGGAATGCTCCTGTTGCGCAGGCGTCCGAGAAGCGCGCCCTCGCGCCGGAAGCGGCCGCGCATACGCCTCAGCTCGTCGAGCGCCTCGTCCTCGTCCAGTGAGTCCAGGAGATCGCCGGTCGTGCGCAGGCACTTGACGGCTACCAGCCTCCCGTCCCGCAGGTCTTCCGCCTGCCAGACCACGGCCATGCCGCCGCTGCCCAGGTGCTTGAGCAGCCTGTAACGGCCGCCCAGCACATCGTCCTTCTTCATGCCCGCCCCTTGCCTCTGAAGCGTCCCGCGTCCGTCACGCAGGCAAGGCGTGGCGGTGACAGGTTTCCGGTTCCGCCGGACCGTTGCGTGGCGGATGCGCCCCAGTGTAAAGCGAGCACCGTTCAATTCGTGCATAGACTGAGTTCACAGGAACATGTGTCATGCTGGAGTCGTCGAGAACCCGGCGAGGCGCTCTGGGCCGTGTCGCGTCGGGCTGCCCTGTCGTACCGCTTGGAGGAGACCATGAGTACCTGGCTGCATCCCGCCGGAACCAGCGGTGACATCAAGCTGGTGCGCACGAACCTCGGTGCGGCGCGGCTCGATCCTCGGGACTGTTCGGCAAAGCGCAGTAGCGACGCCCGCCCGATGCTGATCGCGGATCCCGAACCCCCCGAACTCGCCGAAAAATTCCAGGACTTCACTCTCAAGGTTTTCATGGACGCGCTCGACCTCATTGAACACGGCCCCAAGGATCCGGAGCAGGTGATCGGAGAACTCTGGCGTACGAAGGGAACGTTCGGGCTCTATCGCCGTCCCGTGGCGCACCCTCTTCTGCTGTCCTGGTCGGCAGCGGCGGTTCGGCGCTACCTGGCGGCCCGAGCCGCGGACCAGCATGCCCGCCTGGCCGCCGGCCTGCCGCTCACTGTTCCGGTCCGTGACAACTGGGTGGTCGGCAAGGGGCCTGGGCCGGTGGACGCCCGGGGTGTGGACACCTATGAGATGACCGCCTGGGGACGCCGATACGCAGCCCGCGACGGCTCCACCCGGGACCTGTGGCTGCTGACTTTCGGCGCCGCCAAGGACAATCGGCCCGAGGGGGAGAAGGCCGTGGCCGCGTACGTAGCTGCCCGGGGGCGGCCGGCGGTCGACGGCTGGCGCAAGCGGCACACACCGGTCCCGCTCGATAGGTTCGACGAGCCGGAGCGTTACCGCACCGTTCAGCCCGCGCAGGTCAGGGTCTTCGAATTCGGCTGTGGAGATGGCAAACACAAGGAACTGCTCGACTGGAACGGGCAACAGGCGCGGCAGCATTTCACGGGGGAGGGGTGGCCTGCGCTCCTCCATGCCATCGACGGCACCGGGACCCGCCCCGGTAGCGGTTGCGTCGACTGCAAGGCGATGGCCGGATGCAACGCCCTCCCGCACGCCCCGGAACTGCTGCGAATCACGCCGCCGGAGCCCCGGCGGCCGCGGCGCAGCGTCTCGATCAGCGATCTGCGTGCCCACCGGGACTGCCCGGCGAAATACCACGCGACCAGGCAGCTCAAGTTGCGCTCCTCGCAACCCGAGAGCCCGGAAGTGCGGCGGGGCCGCGTAGTCGACGACGTCCTGAACCAACGGCACGGCAGTACGCCCTACCAGAGCTGTAAGGCGCTCCTCGGCCCAGCGGACCCGGCGTCCTGGGGCGCGGGCCGCCTCCATCTGACCGGCAAGGAAGCGCTCGACGGTGCCGCCATGCTCGAACAACACGCCTTCTACTGCCCGTTGGACGGCCTTGCCGCGGAGGAAGAAGTGCGAGTCCAGTATCAGGCGGTCTGTTACGACTCTGAACTGGATCTCGTGCTGATAGCCACCCCCGATCTGCTCCACACCCGTCGCGGGGGCTGGATCTGGCGGGAGACCAAAACCGCGAGCAGGTATCTCTACGAAGGGGAGGCGCTGTTGAAGCGCTATCCCCAGCTGGCACTCGGCGTGCTGATGCTGGCCGCCGGCGTCCTGGGCGGTGACGTGGCGCGCTCCAGGGTGGAGCTGGAACTACTGCACACCGACGACGTGACCTTCGAGGAGCTGGACCCCTCGCACCCGCGAACCGTCGACGAAGCGAGAGAAGTGATCGCGCAACTCGCCCAGCCCTGGGCCCAGGACCAGGACTACCCGGCCACACCAGGCCGGCACTGCGGCGGCTGCGAAGCCCTCGAATGGTGCCACCCGGGCCTCGAACATCTGGCCACGACGGAGCAGGAGCCCCGATGACCATCGCAACTGATGCTTCCGCCGCCCGGAGCGGCGACTGGCTCGAATTTCCCGACGTACGACTCGTCCGTACGCTGGCCGGCGCGGTGATCCAGCTCGCCGACCTCGGGCCGCTTTCCTCCTTCAGGCTTCCCTACCCGGCCGAGGCCCAGCGCGCCCTGGACCGGACCGTCCTCGCCTGCCTCCTCAGGGGCGTCGAGGAGATCCCCCGCAGCCTTCCGGAACTCCTCTTCTGGTGCCACAGCCGTCCCCTTGAGGACTGGCCCCTCGACCTGCCGCCGGATGCCTTCGGGCCGGATGACTACCTGGTGGACCCCGAGGCGCTGGTACCCACCCAGCTGTGCCACGAGTGGTGGATCAGGGGCAAGGACGCCGGTGCCGCGCAATTCGACCGGGAGGTCATCCACGCAGCGATGCGCCTGTGCCGCCGGGCGTCGTCGCCCGAGTCGTACGTGGCCTTCCGCAGGCTCCTCGTGGAACGTCCGGTGCTCACCGGAGTGGAACGGTTCGAGGCCGAGACCGACCTGTTCCTCGCCCCTGTGCAAGAGCTCCTGGATCAGTGCTACGCGCCGGTCCCGGCCTCCTACGAAAGCGAGGGCGCCTACATCACCTGCGGTCGCTGCCTGACCCTGCTCACCCCAGTCGCGGGCGGCGCATCATGGTGGTGCGAACGCGACCGATGCCGACGCCGAGGCGCGCCGCCGCACGGGCGGACCCTGGCCGGCGCGGACGCGGCCGGGCTGCTTCAACTCATGCGGCCACTCAGGCAGTTTGTCACCAGCCCCGGACGCGCGGAGGTCGAGCTGGAGGCCAGGCTGAGCGCGCTCGGACTCGAAGTCCAGCTCTGGCCCGGCTTCGACGCCTACGACCTGCGCGTGATCTTCCCCGACGGGCACGTCTGGGCCATCGACGTCAAGGACTGGAAACATCCCGGTCTGCTCGGCCGTGCCGCGAAACCCGTTCGCCCAGAGCCGCCCTATGACGAGTCATGCTGGGTGGTCCCCCGAGAACAGGCCGAAGCCCATCGCGACTACCTCGGCACCTACCGGCGAAACCGGCCTGCCACGGCCGAGGGCCTGCCCTTGCTCACCAACGACCGGCTCGTCGCACTCGCCACCGCCCGGCTCCTAGGAGCAGGCGGCCCTCACCTGACGGACTCCGCACCGACGAACGGATCCTCCCGTGCGTAACAGCAGCGAGTGGTACCAGCCACTGGCCAAAGCCCTGGAGCCGGTATGGCCCCAGGAACTTCACGATGTGAGCCCCTCCCTGCTCTGCCAGGTGGAACTCGGCCTCTACCTGATGGAGAGCCTCGATCCGTCCCTCGACGCCCGAGGTGTCTACACCCTGCTGGGCGGATACCCCTTCGCTGCGGCCGCGGGGATCGTGACCACGCCGGCCCAGCGTGACCGGCTGGACGTGGCGCGCCACCTGCTGTGGAAGTTGCGTCGTCGCCGCATGTGGCACCAGTGCCTGGAGACGTATGGGCAGGTGCCCGAACGGCTCCGCGGATACCGACTGCCCGAGGAGGGAGTACCGGCGCGGAGAGTTGAACCGACGGTCGCGGGCGACCGCTTCGGCCGGTTCGAGCGTGCGCTCTCCAGGCTTCCGGACTTCGACCAGCGCCAGCTGCAGCTCGCACCGGCAGGCCAGGCCCGGTTCACTGAGCGGCACCGGCCGGCTTCCGTGACCATCCTTGACGAGTTGTGCTTTCCACCGGCCACCGGTCATGACCTGAGCCGGGTCCCGGACACCGCAGGGCGGCCGCTGGACGTCCCCCTGGCTGAACTCGCCGACACAGCACGCTGGATGGAGGCGGTGGAGGCCGCTCGCGGTCTCCCCTCCGGTCATTGGGTGCGACGCCTGGAGGACCTGCAGCTCGATGTCCTGTCCGTCGACGGACTGCGCTTCGAAGGGTCGCTGGTGCTGAGCCTGGACCGGTTGCTCCACCTGGTCGGCATGGTGGGCGCGGGGAAGAGCACCCTGATGAACCTCATCGCCGTCTGGGGCGCGCGCAAGGGGTTGCGTACCACTCTGGTCGTCGGTGACGTCGCCGAACAGCTCACCCTGGTAGGTCAGTTCAGGGACCTGGGGCTGACAGCTGCCCCTGTCATCGGCGGCACGACCCGCGAGCAGCACGCGTCCCGGCTGCACCGCCGACTCGCCGCACGTGGCCAAGCCTCACTGCTCCAGCACGATGATCCGGCCTTCGACGACCTGAGTACGGTGTGTGTCCTCGACGCGCAGCGCGGACTGGAAGCGTCCGAACCTCTGCGTTACGTCGACGCCCCCTGCACGGAACTGCGCCCAGTCAAGAAGCCCCGTCCGACCGCTGTCGAGGACATCCCGATGCCCGTGTACCGGCATGACGAATCCGGGAGGCTGGAGGAGGGTGCGGGGGCAATGGAGTTGGAGGCTTCCCGGTCCGACCACGGCTGTCCGGTGTGGAGCGTCTGCCCCCGGCACGCGACCGACCGAGAGCTGGTCGATGCGCTGATCTGGGTGGCCAACCCGGCCAGCCTGCTGCAAAGCGCTGTCCCGCACCACCTCAACGCAGAACGTCTGCGGCATCTCGAACTCGCCTGCCTGCGGAGCGACATCGTCATCGTCGACGAGGCGGACCGCGTACAGATACAGCTCGATACCGCCTTCGCCCCATCGGCGACGCTGATCGTGCGCGGCCCGGATTCCTGGCTCGACCGGCTCGACATCCACAAGATCGGTGAATTGGCCCGACAGGGCCGTCTTCCCCTGTCGGCACGCGATGTCGAGCGCTGGTCGGCCTCCCTGGATCTCGTCTCTACCGCTGCCAATCGCCTCTACCGCAGGCTGATCACTGAGGACGACCTCCGTGCGTGGGCGGACATCGAGTACTTCAGTGCCTGGACCCTCCAGGAGAAGTTGATCAATGAGTGGTACCCGCGTCCGCGCGCCGATGGATCCCTCCTCGATGGAGCCTCCTCCGATACCGAGGTGTACGACTCCGACGGAGAGTCCGAGGGCATCGACTCCACGCCGCGTACCCCGGGCACGGAGGCGTGGGACGCACGCCGCAGCGAAGTGACCAAGGCACTCGATGCCTTCCGCGACGACCCGCTCGGTGATCGTGGCCCGCACAGTGAACTCACCGACGCTCTGATTCGCAGGGCGGGAGACCTTCTGTACAACCTTGACCAGTCGGCGACCAGCCAGCGGGTGCGCTCTGTCCTCGACGTGCTGCTGATCGGTTCTCCCGTCATGGACGGTTCACTGTGTCAAGAGGCGCCTGGGCCGGGGAAACCCGACCGAGACCCCGTGGACACCTGGGGGACCGAGCCCTGGCTGGAACGGGCGACTCGGCGCCTGGAGTTCACCTTGGTGCTGGCCGCACTGCATCAGCGCCTCGAACGAGTCACCTTCCTGTGGCCGCAGGCCGAGGCGGCCCTCCACCTGGACTCCGCCGATAACGAACTCTCCCGCAGGCCGCCCCTCGACTATGCGCCGGTCGTGCCGGAGGCCCCCATGGGGAACGTCCTCGGATTCCAGTATCTGCCCGAAGACCCGGAGCGAGGGCCGGAAGGCGACGAACAGCGCAGCGGCACCCTCCGCTTCTTCCGGTGCGCCGGCGTCGGCCGTGAACTCCTGCTCAACCTTCCCGCGTTGGGGTCTGACCCCGCAGCGGGCCGACCCGGACCACATGTACTGCTCATGTCCGGAACCAGCTGGGCCGGGACATCGACCCGCGCGCACGTCATGGCGCCGGTCAAGGCGATCCTCAAACCCCACCAGGCCGCCGTCGACTCCATCCGGCAGACCCGCTTCAGCACGCTGTTCCTCTACGACGGCGAAGGAACCCCGCTCACCCTCTCCGGGGCCAAACTCGACACCAGAGAACGGGTTCTGTCGCAGATGGTCACCCAACTCGGGAAGTCGGCCCCGGGCAGCACATCGCTCCTGGACCGGGAACTGAGGCAGATTGAGGACGGCGGACGCCGCCGGGCGCTCCTCCTGGTCGGCAGTTACCACGATGCCAGGACTGCCGCCGACCTCCTTGAACGCATGCCCCGTTGGCGCGGGAAGGTCCGCGTCCTCGCTTCCGACAAGGCGGAGCTGGACCACTCCGGTCCTGGCGACACGGCCACGGACGGCTTCACCAGCGCCTCCGCCGTACGACGAGGTGATCTGGCGGCCTTTGCCAAGGACGACGACGCCGAAGTCCTGGTCGCCCCTCTGATGGCGATCGAGCGCGGTCACAACATTCTCAACGACAGCCACAAGGCGGCCTTCGGGACCGTGCTCTTCCTCGCCCGGCCCCACCCGCGCCCCGACGACCTTTCGCTGGCTGTCTTCGCCGTCAACGACTGGGTCACCAGGTTCGTCCGCGACCAGCCGGGCCCCGAGGCGGGAACCTTCGGCAAGCTGGTGGCCGACGCGACGGACCTTGATGCCGCCGGGCTCGCCTTCCGCCTCGAATCCCGGAAGGAATGGCGTCGGCTGCTGTCCCGGCGCTACATCTACTCCCGGCTCGGCGACGCGGAGAAGACCTCCTTCGCCTGGGACCAACTCGTCACCATCTGGCAGGTCATCGGCCGTCTGGTACGAGGCGGAGTGCCGGCGCGCGTTGTGTTCGTCGACGCGGCTTTCGCCCCGGCCCTCGCCGAGGCCGGGGCCCCGCCCGCCGCAGCGACCCGGAGCGGACGCAGGCGCACCGAAGACGGCCTGCTCATCAAGCTCCGGGATGTCCTCGCGCCCTACTTCGATGAGGATGCTGTACCCGAATCGTTCCCCAACCCCGCTGACCCCGCCCTGGTGCGCACGCTCTACCACCCGCTCTACGACGCCCTGTGCGGCCTGAGCACCGGAAACTGACCCGCCGACAGAATGCAAGGAGACCGTGAAGTCCCATGGCCGCCAAATACCGTGACACCAGCCGCGCCGCCTACCTCCTGAAGCCCGATGCCGCCCCCTGGACCGCCTCGTACCACGCACTGTCCTTTCCCGAGCAGTGGCACGAGAGTGTCCTGGAGCTCTGCAACCTCGGCCGCGACCCTGAAGCCGACCCCTACCGTGCCGCGCCCGTTGCCCGCTTCAACGGAGTGCTGCAGAGTCTTGCCCCCGATCTGATCGTCCGGGGACGCCCCCGTTACCCCGTCCAGCAGGCCGAGGACTTCTGGCTCTACGCTCCGCACGACGCCCCTCACCCCCTGCCCGGTGACACCCTTGACCGGCTCAACGGCTCCTGGCTCCAGGACATCCGTCCCGAGCCCGAGCACCACCGCGCCGTCCTGGACACGCACATGGCACTGCGGTCCGGCCCGCCGCAGTGGCAGGACATCACCGTCGACCTGCTCGGCTGCCCCACGACCGACGGCGGAACAGCCGCGCCGCGCGACCGTCAGTTTCAACTCGCGACCGATGCCCTGGCTCGGCGCATTCTCGCTCTCGGCCCGTACGAACACAGCGCCGGCAGCCTGCACTTCCGCGCTGTGCCGCGAGGACCGCGCCAGCAGGGGGCGGAGCTCCTCTCGCAGCCTCTCTCACATGTGGTCAAGGGGCGCGAATGGTGGTTCTCCATCGTGATCAACATTTCGCTCCATACCGTCCCCCTCGACCCGCGCCCGCGTCTCCACCTGCACACCGGAGTGCGCCGCTGGGCGACGCGCCTCGATGCGAAGAAGCAGCGGCTGCGGCTGCCGTATGGCCGCGACACCTCTGTCTATCTGCTGCCGGGCATCCCCTGGCTGCCCGGAACGCCCACCAGCGACCGCTATGCGGTGGCACGTCTGACCTGGGATCGCGGCACTCAGGACTACGCGTGGAAGAACAACGGACCCGCCCAGATCCTCGGCAGGCTGGCGCTCAACCGCCCCTTCCCCGACCCGGTCAGCCTGCTCGCCGAACCCGAGGCGTGGATCGGTGACGGGGCCAGCACCCGTGCCTCGGTCGTTCACAGCACACATATGGGTGCTCATGGCATCGGTGCCGGTCTCATGTCGCACCAGCGTTCTCAGATCGTCGAATGGGCCGAACAAGCGCTGCCCGAGCAGATGCGCCGGATCCCCTCCCTCAGCCGGGCGAGCGTCGGCAGCAGTGCCCCCGCCAACGCGCGGCCCAAGCCCAAGGCGATGGAGAAGGCGGCCGAGGCGGAACGCGAAGCGTTGGCCCGCCGGACCGCACTCGCGGTGGCAGCCAGGATCAACGAGGGTCAGGACCCCGCCGAGGCGATCAAGCGCACGGGAGCCACGAGCCTCGTTGAAGCGCGACTGTTGTGGCAGAGCCCATCGTTCCGGGATGCGGCCATCGAGGCCCTCGTCGATGTCCTCGGGCTGGACGGCGACGGCAGCCCTCCAGAGTCCGACACCGCCGAGAAGACATACGAACTGGCCGCGCCCGGAAGCCCGGTCATCCTCGAATGGAAGTCCCCGGAACTCACTCTGCGCCTACGGTGCCTGCGCACCACAGGCGGAATCACCGACACCCTGGGCATCGATCCCACAGCACGACCGAGGGGCAAAGCCCTCGAAGCCGGCATCAACACACGGCGGAAGGCGGCCGCGGCATTCCTCGCCGAAGACGGAGCCGACCCGCTCCACCCCGGCTTCGCACTCGTGGAGATCGACCGCCGACAGGACTTCGCCCACCGCCTGGACGACCCCAAGTACGCGCTCCGGCTGGGATGCGCGGACGCGGGCGTGCTGACGCAGTTCGCGCTCGTCCCCAAGAAGGCCAAGGGGCACAACACCGAGAAGAACCTCTCGCACCGGGTCCATTCGGGATGGGAGGATGCCCTGCGTCAGTACGGCGTCCGTGTCCTGCCCGAAGACACGCTGGGCGAGGCGCTTCCCGAGGACCTGCGCTACGTCGCCACGTACATGGTCAAGCGACGCAAGGACGGCCCCACACGGCTTCCCCGCCACACGCCGGTGGCCGTCATGGTCACGCCGCTCGCGCCGGGAAGCGGTCTGGCAGCGGTCACCGGCTGGGACGAGCAGACGGGACGCTGGATCCCCTATCCCCATTTCCTGCTCGGCCTGGTCAAGACAGCCGAAATCCCGGAGGTGAGTGAACCCACGGAGTCCGAGACGGGGACGGTCCTGGACACCGATGCCGCCGCCTTCGTACCCCGACAGCGCTCGAAGTACCGCGTCTGGCAGCAGACCATGGACGAGCAGCGCAGGGCCACCGCTCGCTATCTTCAGAAGATGGTCCGCTCTCTTCGCGGGCGGCCCACCGCCCTGCTGACCCACTCTCAGAACAGTCGGTCGCACTGGCCCTGGCTCCAGGACGGCCGAACCGAACGAGACCTGATCAAGACGGGGCACGCGCAGCCGGTGGGGCTCGACCCCGACCTTCGGCTGATCCGTGTACGCACCGCAGCCGGTCGGGAGACCCCCCAGTGGTGGGGCAACGCTGCTCCCGGCGAGGTCAACGGTCTGCCCCAGGGGCTCTGGGTGGAAGGCGAAGACGCAGCCCAGTCCTCAGGGCGGATCTTCTACAGCACCACTCCCAAAGCGAGTACCTTCCGGGACTCCGCCGTCGAGGCCGACAAGATCGCTCCCCGCCCTCTGCGGCAGGGGCCCAACAAGGGCAATCCGACCGTCGACACGCACATTCCCGCCTGGAACCCCGGGCTGGTGGAGATCGCGGTCCTCGGCTGCCACCCGGACACCGGCGACTCGCCCGAAGCCCTTGCTCTCGCGGTACATCAGCTTCGCCAGGCTCCCGACTATATGGACGCGCTCTCGCTGCCGCTGCCCCTGCACCTGGCGGGCCTCGCCCAGCACTACGTACTACCGATGGTCGCCGACGGCGAGAACGAAGTTGAGGATTCACCCCCGGAGGAGTTGGCTGCTATTGAGGTGGAGAACAGCCCCGAGGGACAGCGTGTAGCGGAGGCGCTGGGCGTGATCACAGAGGCCGCGGACACCGAACCGGCAGATGTGGACCCGGAATACGCGGAGGAGCCTGGTCTCACACAGGCACCGGAGGACGAGCAGCTCACCCTGTTCTCGTGAGGGAACAGGCACAGAGGGAGAGGAAGGGCCGGATGCCACCGAGGGTAAGCGCCGTCGTGCAGTTGGCCTCTGGGGTCGTGGAGGCCGTACCAGACCGGGGCTGCATGCCTATCGCGGCGTCGGCCGGCCTGCGGTTGCGTGGCGGCGGCGGATCTTGAACAGGGTGGTCACGTCGCCGACGAGGCGGTCGGTTGCATGCCAGGTGCGCCAGCCCGGGTCGGTGAGCCTCGACTTCTGGGTGGGGGTGGTGCCGTTGCGGTGGTTCTAGAAGGCTCGTGAAGATC
>NZ_JAGGOK010000076.1 GCF_018614615.1 Streptomyces sp. ISL-100
ACATTTTCAGTGCACTTCTAGCCGCTGAATCCCGACTTCTGGTGGCCGCTACCGCTTACCGGCCTCGTCGCCCGCCTGCGACGCGGCCCTCAGCCGGGCGTACTCCTCGGCCATGGTCTGCACGGTCCAGTGGGCGTTGAGCCCGCTGGGGTTCGGCAGTGCCCACACTCGGGTCTCGCCGATCGTCCGCTCCTGCGGGCCGACAGACGCCTTCCGCTCACCGAAGGCCGTGCGGTACGCCGTGATGCCGACTACCGCGAGCCACTTCGGCCGGAGCAATTCGACCTTCTCCGTCAGGATCCGGCCGCCCTCGCGGAACTCCTCGTCGCTTATCTCGTCGGCCCGCGCGCTCGCCCTGGCCACCACATTGGTGATGCCGAGTCCATAGGAAAGGAGCTCGTCCTGCTCCGCCGGCTTCAACTGCCGGGGGGTGAAACCCGAGAGATGCAGTACCGGCCAGAAGCGGTTGCCGGGGCGGGCGAAGTGGTGGCCCGTAGCGGCTGACATCAACCCGGGGTTGATGCCGCAGAAGAGCACCCGCAGGCCGCCCGCGACCACGTCGGGGACGAGGCGGTCGCGCGCGGCCAGGAGTTCTTCGGGTGTCATGCCGTGCGGGTCAGAGGATCGATCCGGGGGCGTACGCCGCGGCGTCCGGATGCTGCTTGGCGATCTCCTCGATGCGGGAGACCACGGCGCCGACCTGCTGAGCCGCTGCCCCGGTGAAGGACAGCTTGTCGGCCATCAGCTCGTCCAGCTGGGCCCGGTCCAGCGGGATCCGCTCGTCGGCCGCGAGCTTGTCCAGCAGCTCGTTGCGCTCGGCGCCCTGTTCGCGCATCGCCAGGGCGGAGGCGACGGCGTTCTCCTTGATGGCCTCGTGCGCGACCTCGCGGCCGACCCCGGCCCGCACCGAAGCCATGAGCACCTTGGTCGTCGCGAGGAAGGGGAGGTAGCGGTCCAGCTCGCGGGCCACGACCGCCGGGAAGGCGCCGAACTCGTCGAGCACCGTGAGGAAGGTCTCCAGCAGGCCGTCGAAGGCGAAGAACGCGTCGGGCAGCGCGACCCGGCGTACCACCGAGCACGACACGTCGCCCTCGTTCCACTGGTCGCCCGCCAGCTCACCCGTCATCGAGGCGTAGCCGCGAAGGATCACCATGAGGCCGTTCACACGCTCGCAAGAGCGGGTGTTCATCTTGTGCGGCATCGCGGACGAGCCGACCTGGCCGGGCTTGAAGCCCTCGGTCACCAGCTCGTGCCCTGCCATCAGCCGGATGGTCTTTGCAACGGAGGAGGGAGCGCCCGCCAGCTGCACCAGCGCGGTGACGACCTCGTAGTCCAGCGAGCGCGGGTACACCTGGCCCACCGATGTGAAGGCCTGCGAGAAGCCGAGGTGTACGGCGATCCGCTGCTCCAGGTCCGCCAGCTTCTCGGCGTCCCCGCCCAGCAGGTCAAGCATGTCCTGCGCCGTACCGACCGGACCCTTGATCCCGCGCAGCGGGTAGCGGCCGAGCAGCTCCTCAAGGCGCCCGTACGCCACCAGCAGCTCGTCGGCCGCCGTCGCGAAGCGCTTGCCGAGCGTCGTGGCCTGGGCCGCGACGTTGTGCGAGCGGCCCGCCATGACGAGCTCCGCGTACTCACCGGACAGCTTGCCGAGGCGGGTCAGCACGGCGACCGTACGGTCGCGCATCAGCTCCAGCGAGAGCCGGATCTGAAGCTGCTCGACGTTCTCGGTCAGGTCGCGGGACGTCATGCCCTTGTGGACCTGCTCGTGGCCCGCGAGCGCGTTGAACTCCTCGATGCGCGCCTTCACGTCGTGGCGCGTGACCTTCTCGCGCTCGGCGATCGAGGCCAGGTCGACCTGGTCGAGCACGCGCTCGTAGTCGGAGAGGGCCTCGTCGGGCACCTCGATGCCGAGGTCCTTCTGAGCACGGAGCACGGCGAGCCACAGCTGGCGCTCCAGCTTCACCTTCTGCTCGGGGGACCACAGGACGGCGAGTTGCGCGGAGGCGTAGCGGCCGACCAGGACATTGGGGATGCGAGGCTTCGCAGGAGCAGCAGTCACGTGACCAGAGTTTACCCGGCGTCCATGTAGGTACTTACACGTCCACCGCACGCACGAAAGCGCAGGTCATTGACCATCCACCCGGCGTTGCGTGCACCCGCCTGCGATACGCGTGTGAGACGACCGTGGTAGCAACATACGAAGGCCACGCCGACCTCGGGGCTGGCCGTCTCTGTGCTCCGCCGCAGCCTTCCTCATTCGCCTTCGGTATCGGAAGCCGCCGTCACGATTCGCCTGACCTGCTGACGCGAATACCCGGTCGCCTCGCAGACGTCCTTCTGTAGCACGCCATCGGCGTCCGCCTGCCTGATCGCTGCGGCCAGCTCCTGTCGCAGGATCTCCATCCGGGATTCCGCCGCTCTGAACCTGCCGGCCAGCTGCTCCAGGGATCGCGTCGGACCACTCCAGCGACATGGAGACGCCGACGCACCCGGATGACATCTGGTGCCAGGCGGCGCCGCCCCGGCTCGCCCCGAGCTGTACATGGGGTTCGACATGGGTGACCAGTACGTGGAGCTGGACCCGGCGGGGGTCGACAGGCTCGCCGCGGCTCTCGTCGAGCACGCGGCGGTGCTCCGCTCGGCTGCCCGCCGTATGTCCGTGCTGAGGGGGCCGCCCAGTGAGCACCGCTCTGGTGCGCCGGCCGACCGAGGAGGCTGCGGTGAGCGCGGCTTCCTCGGTCGCCACGGCGGCTTCATCTGAGAGCTCGGTGGAAGTGTTCTGCCCGGTGGCGTTGGGCAGGTGCACCAGCATGGTGAAGCGGGTGGTCCGCTCGACCAGCGTGCCGATGGCGGAGCCGTGGTTGGCTCCGACGATGCATCGTCGGAGCCCTACCGGCGCTCCACAATCATCACGTGTGCCGGGCGCCGGTCCGAGCTCCGCGCCATTCGCTCAGCCCATCAGCCTGCCAAGTAGTTCTCCGACTGCGCCTTGGTCAGGATTCTCTGCGACCGGATTCTCGCTTTGGTCGGAAATGTCTCCGACTCGATTCACGCCTGTGTTGGGACTCTTCGCCTTTTGATAAGGCTGGTCATGCCCGGAAGCGGTTTGAATGATGGTGCCGCTCATCTCTTCGTCCTCGGCGGTGGCTGGGCCAATGCTGCCGAGGACTGCTGCGGCAGCCACGGCGGTTACGGCCAGGAGCTTGCGGATGCGCATGTGGGGCGTTCTCCGTTCGAGTGCGGAACATTGGACAGGTCTATATCATCCTCAATTATGAAATTGACGCCCAATTCGCCCATCTGTGGGCGAGGCGCCCCATAAAGCAAGTGGACCGCGGCGGGGCTCTTGGCGTTCAGCTGTCGCCGCGGCGCGCTCGGACCGCGTCCGTGTAATGCTCCGTCGTCAGGTCCGCCCCGGGGATGCCGAGCGCAGCGAGAACGGCCCGCACACTGTCGAGGGCTGTCTCAAGCTCGCTCTCCTCCTTCACCTGAGTCTCGAACTCGATGAACGTCCCGTCGACTTCCGGAACCTGGACGAGGGTGGCGAGCATGAGCCGCCGTGTGCCTCGAACTCGTAGTTCCTGCACCGCTTCTCGAACGCGATCGCCGGGTACGTACCGGAGGCCGCTCAGCATCGCGTGCACCGCCGGGCTCCATCGACGCGGGCCTCTTTGTACGTGAGGACTGAGCGGGTGTCGTCGGGGCCGTGCACGGTACGGACCCGCAGCTCCCGGTCCCCGGCTTCCAACTCGCCGTCCGGGGTGCCGAAGTAGGTGTCCTGGTACACCTCGGCGCGGCACGATCGCCTCGAACATGCGCCGGAACCCGCGGTACAGCGGGCCGTGCGGCGTCTCCGTCACCTTGTACGCCGCCGACTCGTGGCCTTCCCGTCCTGCGTCGAAGGCAGACACGAACATGTGGCGTCCAGGCAGCCGAGCCTCAGCCAGACGGACGCCGCCAGCGAGCGATTCGGCGGATTCCCCGATCTCTGCCGCCCTGGTCGTCAGGGCTGGCGCGTCCGGGTCGAGCAGCAGTACGCGGACGCGTGCCGGTGCCGCGTCGGGCGGGCGAGAGAGGCGCGCAGCGGCGAGTCATTCAGCCCGGTCAGGCCAAGCCCGCGCACGGCCGGCACATCCAACTCCATTGCTGTGCGGGCCCTCTGCTGGATTTCCTCAGCCGCGGACGCCTGCGAGGCGTACACGCGCACGACTTCAGGAAACCATCGAGTGCATACGCCCCGTCACAAGATCCTGAGCATGTGAGCAGCAGACCCGAACACCCCCTGTCCGGGTTTCCGTCCGCCGGTGGACTCCCGTACTGGCTCGTCCAGCCTGGCGCCGGAGCCGGATGGTCTCTGCCGCCCGTCTCCGGCATCCAAGTCCAGGGCGGCACCATGCATGTCGCCGGCCGGAGAAGTCGGCCGCGGGGTCCCTACGTCCGGCGAGCCACCCGAGGACGTCGCGCCAGGGCTTGAGAGCGCCCTCGCGGTTTTTGCCCATGAGGTCGAATACGGCTCGGGCGCGGGCGATGTGATCAGCGTGACGACAGAGGCGCTACGGCGAGGGAGCGTCGTACGGCAGGAGGCCGGGGCGCTTGGCCGGACGCCGGTCTCCGGAGGACCGCCCCGTGACGCGTCGCCCGATCCACGGCACCAAGTGTTCGCGCGCGAACCGCAGGTCACTCCCGCGCCGCGCCGCCCAGCCGGGCAGTACGCCCGGTGCCAGCGGCGCGCGCCAGTCGTCCTCGGCCGCGAGACCCAGCGCCTGCCACACCGCCTCGGCGACCCGCCGGTGCCCCTCCGGCGTCAGATGCAGCCGGTCCACATGCCACAGCCGGGGGTCGGCGAGCACGGGGGCGCCGTACAGATCGACCACCAGGGCGCCGTGCCGCGCCGCCAGCCCGTCGATGAACTCGAACAGCTCCTCCATACGCGGCCGGAAGCGCTCCATCACCGGACCGTTGCGGCCGGGGCTGCGCATCAGCACCAGCTGCTTGCAGGACGGCGCCAGCTTCCCGGCCGCCTCTTCAAGGAGCCCGCACACTCTGCCCATGTCGACCTTCGGCCGGAGCGTGTCGTTGAGCCCGCCCACCAGCGTCACGACGTCCGCCCGCATGGCGGCCGCGACGTCGACCTGCTCGGCGACGATCTGGCCGATCAGCTTTCCCCGTACGGCGAGATTCGCGTACTGGAAACCGGGCGTGCGCGCCGCGAGCCGCGCGGCGAGCAGATCCGCCCAGCCCCGGTACGTGCCGTCGGGCAGGAAGTCCGACATGCCTTCGGTGAACGAGTCGCCGACCGCGACAAGACTGGTGTATGTGGCATTCAGTTCCATGGCGGGAGCGATGCTATCCCGGCAATGGGGGGACGGTTCGTGCGCGGTCGGCCGACGCGCGAACGCGCGGACCCCCCGAAGGGACCGCGCACCTAGGACTGCCGCTGATCCGGCCGGCCCACCAGCTCCCGCAGCACGTCTTCCATCGTGACCAGCCCCGCCGGATTACCGTCGTCGCCCAGCACCGCCGCCAGGTGCGTCCGGCTGCGCCGCATCGCCGTCAGGACGTCGTCGAGCGGCGTGGCCGCCCGTACCCGGGCGATCGGCCGGAGCGCGGAGACCGGGAACGGCACGTTGCGCGGTGTGGCGTCCAGCGCGTCCTTCACATGCAGGTAACCCAGAATCCGCAGCCCCTCCAGCACCGGGAACCGGGAGAACCCCGACTCGGCCGACAGCCGCTCCAGGTCCTCCGGCGTCGTCCCCATCTGGGCGAACATCACGCGCTCCACCGGCATGACCACGTCCTGCACCGGGCGCCGGCCCAGCTCCAGGGCGTCGTGCAGCCGCTCGGCCGCGCGGTCGTCGAGCAGGCCGGCGTGGCCCGCGTCCGTGACCAGGCGCGCCAGTTCGTCGTCCGTGAACGTCGCGGACACCTCGCTCTTGGCCTCCACCCGCAGCAACTTGAGCAGCGCGTTGGCGAAGGCGTTGATCGCGAAGATCACCGGCCGCAGCGCACGCGCCAGCGCCACCAGCGGCGGCCCGAGCAGCAGCGCGGTCCTGACCGGCTCGGCCAGCGCGATGTTCTTCGGCACCATCTCGCCGAACAGCATGTGCAGGTACGTCGCCGCGGCGAGCGCGATGACGAACGAGATCGGGTGCGTCAGCCCGTCCGGCACACCGACGGCATGGAAGACCGGCTCCAGCAGATGCGCGATGGCCGGCTCGGCGACCACACCGAGCACCAGGGTGCACAGCGTGATGCCCAGCTGGGCAGCGGCGAGCAGCGCCGAGACGTGTTCGAGCCCCCAAAGGACGCTGTGCGCCCGCCGGTTCCCGCGTTCGGCGTCCGGTTCGATCTGGCTGCGGCGTACGGAGATCAGCGCGAACTCCGCGCCGACGAAGAAGGCGTTCACGACCAGCATGAGCAGGCCGATGAGCAGTTGGACCGCGGTCATCGCCCGGCCTCCTTTTCCCCGGAGCCGAAGGAGTCGGCGGAAGTGGCGCCGTCAGCGGACTCGCCCGGCAGGGGCGCGTGCAGCAGCACACGGGCCGCACGGCGGCCGGCTGCGTCGACCACGTCCAGCTGCCACCCGGCCAGTTCAATGCGGTCCCCCACGGCCGGGATGCGTCCCAGTTCGTTGGCGACCAGCCCGGCGAGCGTCTCGTACGGGCCTTCGTGCAGCCGCAGTCCGACCCGCTCCAGCTGGTCCGTCCTGGCCGCACCGTCCGCCGACCACAGCACCCGCCCGTCGGCGTCCTCGCCCGCCGGGGCGAGGTCCGGCGTCTCGTGCGGATCGTGCTCGTCGCGCACCTCGCCGACGACCTCCTCGACGATGTCCTCCAGCGTCACGACCCCGGCCGTGCCGCCGTACTCGTCGATGACGACGGCCATGGTGCGCTTGCCCGACAGCCGGTCGAGGAGCCGGTCCACGGTCAGCGACTCCGGTACGAGCAGGGGCTCACGCACCAGAGAGGAGACGGGGTACGACGGCCTGCGCTCGGCGGGCACGGTCAGTACGTCCTTGATGTGCGCGATGCCGACGACCGAGTCGAGGCTGCCCCGGTAGACGGGGAAGCGGGACAGGCCGGTCGCGCGGGTGGCGTTCGCGACGTCCTCCGCGGTGGCTTGCACGTCGAGTGCGGTGACCTGCACGCGCGGGGTCATCACGTTTTCCGCCGTCAGCTCAGCCAGATTGAGGGTACGTACGAAGAGCTCGGCGGTGTCGGCCTCCAGCGCGCCCTCCCGCGCGGAGTGCCGCGCCAGAGCGACGAGTTCCTGGGGGCTGCGGGCGGACGCCAGTTCCTCGGCCGGCTCCATGCCGAAGCGCCGCACGATGCGGTTCGCCGAGCCGTTGAGGTGGCTGATGAGCGGGCGGAAGGCCAGGCTGAACATCCGCTGCGGGGCCGCGACCACCTTGGCCACGCCCAGCGGCGACGAGATCGCCCAGTTCTTGGGCACCAGCTCGCCGACGACCATCAGGACGACGGTCGAAAGCGCCGTACCAATGACGAGAGCCACCGATGACGATGTCGAGCGGGAGAGGCCGACGTCTTCGAGCGGACCGCGAATCAGCTTGCCGACGGAAGGCTCGGCGAGCATGCCGACGAGGAGGTTGGTCACGGTGATGCCGAGCTGGGCGCCGGAGAGCTGGAACGTAAGGCTGCGTACGGCCTTGAGGGCGCTCGCCGCGCCCCGCTCGCCGCGCTCCACGGCGCGCTCGAGGTCTCCGCGCTCGATCGTGGTCAGCGAGAATTCCGCCGCGACAAAGGCTCCGCAGGCGAGGGAAAGCAGCACGGCCACGGCGAGCAGAAGCACTTCGGTCATCGGTTCACCTCCGTCCCATGATCGGGCAGGGCTGGGAGGAGTGCGCGATGTCGACTACTGGGAGGCTCGCCCATGGGCGGACGCTCACACCTTTCAAAAGGGGGTGAATGATCCGCCCATGGTAAAGGACGGGCAAATTGCGCGACACGCCGGTCGAGTCGCCCGAGTCGCCCGAGTCAGTCGCGTCGGTCGGATCAGTCGGCGAGTGGCTTGACCCACCGCCGCCACTGCGCCTGCGGGGCGTATCCCGCGGCACGCCAGGCGTGGTGCGCGCGCTCGTTCTCCGTCAGGACCATCGCGTCGCCGCGCCGCCCGCCCAGCTCCACGAAACGTTCCTCCGCCGCCGCGAGCAGAGCTGAGCCGATGCCGCGCCGCCGCCGGCCGGGGTGCACGGCCAGCCGGTACAGGTGACAGCGCCAGCCGTCGAAGCCCGCGATGACGGTGCCGACGAGCTCGCCGCCGAGCTCCGCGACGATCAGTGAATCGGGATCGCGGGTGACCAGCCGTTCGACGCCCGCGCGGTCGTCACTGATGCTCGTCCCCTCGGCGGCGTCCTTCCAGAAGGCCAGCACGGCGTCGAGGTCGCCCGGTGCCGCGGCTCGTATACGAAGATCATCCATGCTGGCATCCCACCATCCCGCCCGTCGCGGCGTCGACCATTTTTCTCACCCCCTGGCGCTGCCTCTTGCCGGTGCTAGCGCCGCCGCGCTAGCTTGGGGGTGTGGCAAAGACTCAGCTGAACGTACGGGTGGACGAGACCACCGCCGAGGCCGCGCGGCAGCGCGCCCTCCAGCGCGGGATGAGCGTGAACCGCTACATCGAGGAGCTGGTCCGACAGGACGCGGGCGAGGTGGGACGTACTTTCGTCGAGGCCGCGTCGGACTTTATGAAGCAGTACGAATCGGTCTTCGCGGAGGAATTCGGCTCGGAGCGCGAAGGCAAGCGTTGACTCTCAAGATCGACCTCGCCTGGCTCCTCATGATCGCCGAACACAAGACCCCGGGTGACCCTCAGGTGGTCGACTGGGGTGCGCTCGTCGCCGCCGTGGCCCGGCACGAGGCGGAGATATTCGGCATCCCCGTCTACAGCGATCCGGCCGCCCGCGCTGCCGCCCTGCTCCAGCTTCTGCTGCACGTGCCGGCGCTGGAGCGCTCGAACGCGATGTTCGCCTCGGCCGTCGCCTACGGCTATCTCGTCGCCTGCGGCCTGAAGGTCGTGACCTCGCCCGAGCAGGTGAGGGACTTGGCCAGGCTCGTAAAGGAGGGCAAGGCGGACGTGCGCGTGATCGCGGAAGAGCTGCGGCAGTGGAGCCTGTGAGGGTGCCGGCCTAAGCGACGCCTCCCGTGGGCTCGGTGGGTTCCGGCGGCCGGTGTGCCACCCCCAGCACGCAGGGCGACGACGGCAGCCTCGGGCCCTTCTCCGGTACGAACAGCCGCCGGTAGGTGCCGATCTCGAACCCCGCCGCCGCGATGCCCGCGAGCGGGTCGCGCGCGGTGTGGCACCCGCCGAAGAGCACCGGCCACACGGTGCGGTCCAGCACACGCTGCGCCGTCACCATGGCCCGTCCCTCGCCCCGGCCGTGCTCGAAGAAGCGAAGCTCCCCGCCGGGCCGCAGCACACGCTTGATCTCGGCGAGGGCGCGCGGTACGTCCCGTACGCTGCACAGCACCAGCGACACCACCGCCGCGTCGAACGCCTCGCTCTTGACCGGCAACGCCTCCGCCGCGCCCGGCACTACGTCCACCGGGACACCGGCGTCCAGGGCCGCTTTCACGGCCAACTGGCGCAGGCTGCGCTCCGGTTCGATCGCCACGACCTCGGAGACGGCCGACGGGTAGTGGGCGAAGTTCAGCCCGTTGCCGGCGCCGATCTCGATGACGCGGCCCGAGAGGCCGGACAGCAGCTCCGCGCGGTGCGCGGCCACCCCGCCTCTGAGGTCGGCCGCCGCGCTGAAGCGGGCGTAGAAGCGTGCGAAGAGCGGGTGGTGCACGGCGTTCCGGGGAACCTTGCTGCGGCGCTTCGGCATCGCGGACCTCCTCCGGCGGGCGTACGGTTACCGCGATTCTTACCCCGTCGTGCCGCTCACGCCGCTCACGAAGCAGAACTCGTTGCCTTCCGGATCCAGCAGCACCTGGAAGGCGCCTTGCTCGTCGGCGACGATGCCGCCGGTTCTGGTCGCCCCGAGGCGCTCCGCCTCCGCGCTCGCCGTGGCCAGGTCGCCCGCGTGCAGGTCGAGATGAAGGCGGTTCTTGACGGCCTTCCCCTCCGGTACGCGCTGGAACGCGACCCGGATCGAGTCCGGCGGGTCGACGTACGACCAGTCCGGACTCCGGTCGACCGGGTCGCCGCCCAGCAGGGCGGCCCAGAAGCGGACCAGTACGGCCGGCTCCGCGCAGTCGAAGACGATCTCGTCGATACGTGCTCGCATGGCGACGACCTTACGGGCGTTACGTGTGTACGGTCATGCGGGCGAGCGTTACGGGCGCCAGGTGCCGCCGAGCGGGGGCGCGAGCCAAGTCGTGGCGCGGGTACGGAATTCGGCGGGGGCCAGGGCTCCCGCGCCCTCGGGGACGGCGCCGAGCAGGGGGGCTCCTCCGGCTGCCTCGGGCAGGTCTGTGAGATTGCAGCGTTCGGCGAGGCCGGGGGCGCTGGGCCAGCTGCCGACGACGACTCCGAGCATCTCGATGCCGCGGGCGCGCAGGGCCTCGGCGGTCAGTGCCGTCGAATTCAGCGTGCCGAGGGCGGCCGGGGTGACGACGAGGACGGGGGCGCCGAGGAGGCGGGCGGCGTCGGCAAGGGTGGCGCCTTCGTCGTCGAAGCGGACGAGGAGGCCGCCGGCGCCTTCGACGAGTACGAGGTCGTACTCGGCGGCGAGCGTCGCTGCCGCCGTGGCGACGTCGTGCGGCCGTACGGGGGGCAGGCCGGCGCGGCGGGCGGCGGTCGCGGGCGCCAGTGGCTCGGGGAATCGGGCGAGTTCGACCGCCGCGACTCCGTCGCCCGCGAGACGCGCCACCTCATGGGCATCTCCCGGCTCTCCCGGGGCGAGTCCGGTCTGGGCGGGTTTGAGCACGGCGACGGTGCGGCCCTGGGTTCGGGCGACGGCTGCGAGTGCGGCCGTGACGACGGTCTTGCCGATCTCGGTTCCGGTGCCGCTGACGACGACGACAGCCATGCGGTGCGCTCCTGGTGGTTGTTTTTGTGGCTGGCGTGAGTGGGAGCTTTTCCCCCTACCCGCCCCTTCCCGGTTGTGACATTTGCGGCTCCGCCGCGTGGGGACTCCGCCCCAGACCCCGCTCCTCAAACGCCGGAGGGGCTGGAGGGGTGCGGGAGCGTATCCAGCCCGTCCGGCGTTTGAGGACAACGCCCACGGCCCGTCCCGGGACCGCTCACGCGCCCGCTGTTGCCGCCGCCGCCCGTACCGCCCCGCAGATGCGGGCCAGGTCCGTGTCGTTCGTGACGTACGGCGGCATCGTGTAGATCAGGTCACGGAACGGCCGTAGCCAGACGCCCTCCCGCACCACAGCTTCCGTCGCCGCCGACATGGCGGCTTCGTCAAGAGCACGGTCCAGTTGTACGACGCCGATCGCCCCCAGCACGCGTACGTCACGCACGCCCGGCAGTTCCGCCACCTCTGCCAGGCCGTCGCGCAGACCCGCTTCGATGCGCTTGACCTCGCCCTGCCAGTCCTGGCCGAGCAGCAGGTCGATCGAGGCGCAGGCCACCGCGGCCGCCAGCGGGTTGCCCATGAACGTCGGGCCGTGGGCCAGGACCGGAACCTCGCCGCGCGAGATCCCGTCGGCCACCTCGGACGTACACAGCGTCGCCGCCATCGTCAGATAACCACCGGTCAGCGCCTTGCCCAGACACAGCACATCGGGCGAGACCGACGCGTGCTCCGACGCGAAAAGCGTTCCCGTACGGCCGAACCCTGTCGCGATCTCGTCGAAGACCAGCAGCACGCCGTGCTCGTCGCACGCCTCCCGCAGCACCCGCAGGTACTCGGGGGAGTGGAAGCGCATCCCGCCCGCGCCCTGCACCACCGGCTCGACGATCACCGCGGCCAGTTCGTCCGCGTGGCGGGCGATCAGTGCGCGCAGGTGGTCGGCGTACGCCGTGTCGTACGTGTCGTACGACGCCGGCGGCGCGTCCGCGAAGAGCTGGCGCGGCAGCGCCCCCTGCCACAGCTCGTGCATCCCGCCCTTGGGGTCGCACACCGACATCGGCTGCCAGGTGTCCCCGTGGTATCCGCCGCGCCAGGTCAGCAACCGCTGCTTACCGGGGCGGCCGACCGAGCGCCAGTACTGGAGGCACATCTTGACCGCGACCTCGACCGACACCGACCCGGAGTCGGACAGGAACACGTGCCGCAGGGGCTCCGGCGTGATCTCCACCAGCTTCGCGGCCAGGCGAACGGCCGGCTCATGGGTGAGCCCGCCGAACATCACATGGCTCATCCGGTCGAGCTGACCGCGCGCCGCCTCGTTGAGGACGGGGTGGTTGTAGCCGTGGACGGCCGACCACCAGGACGACATGCCGTCGATCAACTCGTCCTGGCCGTGCGCGGGCTGAGCGAGTCGCAGCCGTACACCGGACGCGGACTCCACCAGCAGCGGCTCCGCCCGTCCCGGCATCGGACCGTACGGATGCCAGACGTGGTCGCGGTCCAGCTTGAGCAGCTCGGTGGGGGAGAGGGGGTCAGGCATTGGGCGCGAGGTCCGTTCCGGCACCGCGTCGGCGTACCGACACCAGGTCCGTACGGGCGGCCGGAATCTCCGGGGCCTCCGCTTCGGCCGCCGGCTCGCCGCATGCCGTCGGCTCACCGCACGCCGACGCGCAGCCGCCATCGCCCCGGTGCTCCGGCAACGTCGTCGTGTCCGTTCCCTCCACCTCGAAACCGGCGTCGGCGATCATCTCCAGGTCGGCCTGGCCGGCCTGGCCCTCACTCGTCAGGTAGTCGCCGAGGAAGATCGAGTTGACCAGGTGGAGGGCCAGCGGCTGCATCGTGCGCAGGTGCACCTCGCGCCCGCCCGCGAGCCGTACCTCCACGTCCGGGCAGACGAACCGCACCATCGCCAGAATCCGCAGCGCCCGCTGCGGCGTCAGGTTCCACTCCTTGGCGAGCGGCGTCCCCTCGAAGGGGATCAGGAAGTTCACCGGCACCGAGTCCGGGTCGAGCTCGCGCAGCGCGAAGACGACGTCCACCAGGTCGGCGTCCGTCTCACCCATGCCTGCGATCAGACCCGAGCACGCGGACATGCCCGCGGCCTGCGCCGCCTGGACGGTCTCGACGCGGTCGGCATAGGTGTGGGTGGTGGTGATGCCGCCGTACGTCGCCTCGGACGTGTTCAGGTTGTGGTTGTACGCGTCCGCACCCGCCGCCCGCAGCCGCTCCGCCTGCCCGTCAGACAACAGCCCGAGGCAGGCGCACACCTCGACGTCCTCGTTCTGGTCCTTGATCGCCTCAATCGTCTTAGAGACGCGGTCGACGTCCTTGTCCGTCGGCCCGCGCCCGCTCGCCACCAGGCACACCCGCTTCGCACCGCCCGCGACGCCCGCGGCCGCGGCCTTCGACGCCTCGTCGGGCTTCAGCCACGTGTACTTCAGGATCTCGGCCTTCGAGCCGAGCCGCTGCGAGCAGTAGGAACAGTCCTCAGGGCACAGGCCCGACTTGAGGTTGACGAGATAGTTCAGTTTCACCCGCCGTCCGAACCACTGGCGGCGTACCTTTCCGGCCGCGGCCACCACATCGAGCAGCTCGTCGTCGGAGGTCGCCAGCACGGCGAGCGCTTCTTCGCGGGTCGGCAGCTCGCGCCGCAGCCCCTTCTCCACCAGCGTGTTCAGCAGGTCCATGAAGCCGATCCTGGACTACGGCACCACCTGTGGCCAAGGAGGAACCGCACAAGAGCGGCCTCACGAGGTGTGGGTATTGCCACACCCTGACCTCGCGCGCGCCCGGCTAGTGTCTGTGGGCTGCCTACAAAAGAGCCTACAAAAGGGCCTACCAAGGGACTCCGCCATGCCCCAGGGACCGTTCGACCCGTTCGGCTGGATCGACGAGCAGGCGGCGCTGCGCGCCAGGGCCGGGCTCGTCAGGACCCTGCGCCCACGCCCCGCCGAGTCCCCCCTGCTCGACCTCGCGAGCAACGACTACCTCGGACTCACCCACCGCCCGGAGGTCACCTCCGCCGCCGCGGAGGCCGCCCGCCGCTGGGGCGGCGGCGCCACCGGCTCCCGGCTCGTCACCGGCAGCACCCAACTGCACGCCGAACTTGAGCGGGAATTGGCCGATTTCTGCGGGTTCGAGGCGGCCCTCGTCCTTTCCTCCGGTTACGCCGCCAACCTCGCCGCCCTCACCGCGCTCGGCGGTCACGGTTCGCTGATCGTCTCCGACGCCCTCAACCACGCCTCGATCGTCGACGGCTGCCGGCTCTCGCGCGCCACCACCTCGGTCGTGCCGCACGCCGACCCCGACGCCGTACGCAAGACGCTCGACGCGCACGACGGCCGCGCCCTCGCCGTCACCGACTCCGTCTTCTCGGTCGACGGCGACGCCGCGCCCCTGCCGGAACTGGCGGCCGCCTGCCGCGCGTACGGAGCCGCCCTCCTCGTCGATGACGCCCACGGCCTCGGGGTACTCGGCGACGGAGGCAGGGGCGCACTGAACGCGGCGGGCCTGGCGGGTACGGACGGCGTGGTCGCCACCCTCACGCTCTCCAAGTCTCTGGGCAGCCAGGGCGGAGCGGTCCTCGGCCCGGCCCGGGTCATCGACCACCTGGTCAACACGGCCCGTACGTTCATCTTCGACACCGGTCTTGCGCCGGCTGCCGCGGGTGCCGCGCTGGCGAGCGTACGGCTGCTGCGCCGGGAGCCGGAGCTGGCGGCGAGGGCCCGTGCCGTCGCGGTGTCGCTGCACCGGGGACTGACGGACGCGGGCCTGTCCGCCGTACGCCCGGACGCCGCCGTGGTGTCGGTTCTGGCGCCCTCGCCGGAGGCGGCGGTGCGGTGGGCCGCTGACTGCCGGGCGGCCGGTCTGGTGGTGGGCTGTTTCCGTCCGCCTTCGGTGCCGGACGGGATCTCCCGGCTCAGGCTGACCGCTCGGGCGGACCTGACCGACCAGCAGATCGAGGAAGCGGTGGCCACGGTCGTGCGGACCGCGCCCACCGCCGCCTTCTGACACTCACTGGGTCAACTTCCCGCGCCGAGCGCCTCGTCGCGCACCGCCGACAGGAAGCATGTCCACGTGTCCGCCGCGAAGAGCAGGGCGGGTCGTGTGACGTTCTTGGAATCGCGCACGGCCAGCAGGCCGTCGGCGAGGCGGGCCGCCTCGACGCAGTTGTTCATCCCGGTGCTGCGGCTGCTGCGCTGCCACTGGGGTCCGTGGGGGGAAGTGCTGGAAGGTACGTTCGCAAGGGGTGCGGACATGGTGCCTCCCTACCGGACATCGCCGATGCGGGCGATGAGAGCGGATGACTCCTGGGGTGAAAGGGCCTGTGCCTGAAGTGTGTTGAACGCGGCGTCGTACGCCTTGAGGTCTTCTTTCCGTTCGAGGTAGAGACTACTCGTCAAGTGGTCGATAACAACCACATTCAGATCAACTATGTTCGGAAAGGAGAAGATAATGAAAGGGCCCGTGAGTCCAATGTGCGCTCCGGACTCGAACGGCAGCACCTGTAAACGGACATGAGGCAATTCTGCCACCGCCAGTAACTTCCGTAACTGCTCTTTCATGATCTGCCGGCCGCCCACCGGCCGACGCAGAACCGCCTCGTCCAGCACCGCACTCAATTCCAGTGGCGCCGCCGCCCGCAGCACCTTCTGGCGGGCGATCCGCACCTCGACCAGCGAATCGACTTTCGTCGCCGGCAGGTGCGCCAGCGCGGCCCGTGTCACCGCCCGCGCGTAGTCCGGCGTCTGGAGCAGACCGGGCACCACCGTGGTCTCCAGCGTGCGCGCCGAACTCGCCTGCGACTCCAGGCTGATGAGGTCACGGTACTGGGGCGGCAGCAGGCCGCGGTACGCATGCCACCAGT
Organism: Streptomyces sp. ISL-100; assembly: GCF_018614615.1. Taxonomy (GTDB): domain Bacteria; phylum Actinomycetota; class Actinomycetes; order Streptomycetales; family Streptomycetaceae; genus Streptomyces. Next base: position 15,849 of record NZ_JAGGOK010000076.1, read on the forward strand.
GCCGGCCGCCCTCGTGGGCCGGCGGTCCGGTCAACGCGTCCACCAGTTCCATGAGTTGGGGATCCGTCACTCCGTACGCGTCGAGCAGCCGGGTCACGTCGGACGGCTTCACGGCGCTGCGCCCCGTCTCGATCCTGCTCACCTTGGACTGGTGCCACCCGACCAGGCGGGCGGCCTCGGGGCTGGTGAGCCCCGCCCTGTCGCGCAGTCTCCGCAGCTCCTCGCCGAGCTTGCGCCGACGTACCGCCGGACTGTGCCGCATTTCCGCCTCCCTCCAACGGGCGAGGATGCACGGGTACGAGCCCGAATACGGTCTCGCGTAGCAGAGTTCACCGCTTTGAGCGACAGATATATGCATATCTTGGGGGATCACCCCCTATCGCGGCACCATGAGTGGCACTCTGGCGCGAAGCACAATCCGAGGCCGTCCTCGAAGTTCATCCGCTACGAGTCGGAGTCCGGCCCCGGTGGGAAAGGGACAGCGTCGCCATGGCAGACCACCAGGAAGTATCCGTCACTCTGCCGAGCGAGCCAGCCTCGGTCTCCGCGGCGAGGAGATATGTCGCGGAGATTCTCGGCGAGTGGGGCATGCCCCCGGGATCCGACGCCGCCGATACGGTACGGCTGATCGTTTCGGAACTGGCCACCAATGCCGTTCAGCACACCTTCGGGCAGTCGCCCACTTTCACCGTGGACGTGCGGCTGGAGCGGGACGAGCAGCTTCGCATCGGCGTCACCGACAGCCACCCCCGCTGGCCGAAACGGCTTCCCGCGGCCGTCCAGCAGGACAACGGGCGCGGCATAGTGATCATCCGCTGGCTGACCGCCGAGTGTGGCGGGCGGGTCTCCGTCCGGCCCACCGAGGAGGGCGGCAAGACCGTGTGGATCGAGCTGCCGTGGACCGTCCCCGTCCAGCAGCCCGTCCAGCAGCCAGTGCAGCAGTAGGCCCTCCGTCCCGAGCAGCACGCCCCGGATCAGGCGGCGGAAGCCCGGCCGAAGGCGCCGCGCAACAGCGCGCGCAGCGTGTCCGCCGCCGGGCTCGCCTCGCCGGGCCGGTGCACCACCGAGATCGTGCGTCGCAGCCCGGCCGGCTCCAGTGCCCGTACGCCCAAGGGGGTCATCGCCATCGCGGCGACCATCTCGGGCACCACGGCCACCCCGAGCCCCGCGCTGACCAGCGCGCACACCAGGGCGTAACCCGGCGACTCGCACACCACCGCCGGGGTCGCCCCCGCCGCGGCCAGCGCCGCCTCCACGCCCTGCCGGGGCGGATGCGAGGGCGCACTGCTGATCAGCGGCTGCCCCGCGAGCTCGGCCACCGGCAGCCGCCCCGACCCGCCGGAGAGCGCGTGCCCGGGCGCCGTCACCAGTACGAGCTCCTCGTCCAGCAGTGGCTCCGCCGCCACTGTGGAGGGCAGCGGCACCGGGGGTGCGGGTTCGTACGCATGGGTCAGCGCCAGGTCGACCGCGCCCGAGGCCACCGCCGAGACACCGTGCGGCGGCTCGTAATCGGCGACGGCGAGCTCCACGTCGGGATGGGCGCGACGGAACGCACTGAGCACGGGCGGCAGCAGATGGATCCCGGCCGTGGTGAACGTACCGACGCGCAGGCGCCCACCGGACAGTCCCGCGAGCTGCGCGAGTTCGTGCCGCGCCTGGTCCATCTCGTCGAGTACGCGCCGGGCCCGCGCCGCCAGCAGTTCGCCCGCGGCCGTCAGACGGGCCCCGCGGTGGTGGCGTACCAGCAGGGCGGCGCCCGCCTCCCGCTCCAGCTTGGCGGGCTGCTGGGACAGGGCGGGCGCGGTGTAGCCGAGGCGCGCGGCGGCCCGGGTGATTGAACCGGCCTCGGCGACCGCCACCAGCGCGGCGAGCCGTGTCGGGTCGTACATCCGTCCGCTCCTTAAGCATCCCTTTAGGCAGACCCACAAGATTCCAAGTACATGCTAAAGGCTTGGACCGGCCAGGCTTGAGCGCATGGACGCACAACTCGTCGCCTTCACCGGCGTGGCCGCGGGCATGGTCGCCATGCCCGGCGCTGATTTCACCGTCGTCGTACGCAACGCACTGGCGTCACGCCGGGACGGGGTCGCGTGCGCGGTAGGGGTAGCGGGCGGGCTCGTGGTCCACACGGCGCTCGCCGTGGCCGGGCTCGCGGCCGTACTCGTCGCCGTACCGGCGCTCTTCCGCGCGATTCAGCTGCTCGGCGGCGCCTACATCCTCTACCTCGGCTACCGGGCCCTGCGGTCCGCGCTGCGTCGCCCGGCGCCGCAGCGGAACGGGACCGGGGCGGCCGCGGCCCGGGGCGTCGGCCGCAGTCTGCGCCAGGGCTTCCTCACCAACGCACTCAACCCCAAGGCGCCGGTGCTCTTTCTCAGCCTGCTGCCCCAGTTCGTGCCGGGGGAACAGCAGCCGCTGCCCAGGACACTGCTGCTCGCCGCGATCGTCGTCGTACTCGCGCTGCTGTGGTTCCCCGCCGTGGCCCTGCTGGTGGACGGGCTCGGCGGGTGGCTGCGGCGGCCGGGCGCGGCCCGCGCTGTGGAAGCGGTCAGCGGGGCCGCGCTCGTCGTGCTCGGGGTGGTCCTGCTGGCAGGCCCGGTTGCGGCGGCCACGTAACTCGGGCGCCGGCCCGTACTCAGGCGGGCCGTATCTCCTCCGCGCCGCGCTCCACGCAGAATTCGTTGCCCTCGGGGTCGGCCATGACCACCCAGCCGCGGCCGTCCTCGACGCGCCGGTCGCTGACGATCCGCGCACCGAGCGCGGCGAGCCGCTCCACCTCGGCATCCCGCGTGCCGTGCGCCGGCTGGATGTCGAGGTGGATGCGGTTCTTGACGGTCTTTCCCTCAGGTACCTGGATGAACAGAAGCCCGGGCACATTGGGTTGCTCCGGATCGATCAGGACTTCGTCGTCGCCCGGTTCGTCCAGCAGCTTGTAGCCGGTCAGGTGGGACCAGAACTCGGCGATGGCATACGGGTCGTGGGCGTCGAAGGTGATGTGACGTACCGGATTCAGAAAGGTCATGTCGGCGAACGTACCTGCGCGGACCGACAGTCGGCAGGGAATATTCAGCGCACCCGGCCGTACCGGACGCTCTTGGACCAGATCTTCTCCAGCCTCACCACGGCTCCCGACTTGGGGGAGTGCCAGATTTTACCGCTCCCCGCGTAGATGCCCACGTGGTACACACTCCCCCCGGAGTGGAAGAAGACCAGGTCACCGCGCTGTCGGCTGGAGGCGGAGATGTGCCGGGTCTTGTTGTACTGGGACTGGGCGGTGCGCGGCAGGGTCTTGCCGGCCTTCTTGTACGAATAGAGCGTCAACCCGGAGCAGTCGAACCGGCTCGGGCCCGTCGCCCCGTACTTGTACGGGGCGCCCTTCTTCGACGCGGCGACGTTGAGCGCCTTCGCGGAGAGCGATGCGGCGTGTGCCTCGGGGACGGCCCCCGGCGCCAGCATCGTGCCGCCGATCGCGGCGAGGGTGAGAGCCGAAGCGGCTCCGGCCCGGGACAGTACGGTCGGAAGATTCCTGTGCGCGGTCATGCGCAACCCTTCGTCAGCCGCCTGTGAAGGATGACCTGTCGGGTTCGGACAGGCGAAGATGCCCGGCCGCGTACTGCGGCTTCACCCCGAGGGACGACCGTCTCCGGTCACCCCGTACTGCCTGGGTCCTCCACTCCTGCCGATGCACTCCTGTCGACCAGTCATCCGGAACGGCGGCAGGACTCAGCGTCCGCCCGGACCGCCCCGCCGCGGTGGCGGGGGCTTGTCGTCCCAGGGATCTTGACTCATGAACCGCCGGATTTCCGAGCCGAAACGACGGTTTGTGAGGCTGCTCACCGATGACCCGTTCGGGTGGACAGGGGCATTTTCGGATCCGGGCGCAGGGGCCCGGCGACCGCTGTACCAGCACTGGAACGAGTCATTCCGCCCAGCGAGTAGGCGTGTTGCGCAAGTTGAGCCGTACCGCTGTTCAGGTATTTCCTACCCCGTTTGGATGAGCCCTTCTCGTACGCCAATGGGGTAAGCGGTCGCGCGTACTCAACTCGCGGACGCGGGCGGGAGGGTGACACGGCCCGCCCGCCGCTCGCCGTCGAGCACCCGCAAAGCCTGTGCGAGCGTGGCGGCATGCAGGCGCGTCTCACCCCGCTCGTGCATCAGTGCCAGGGCGTCCCGCAGACCGGCGGCCTTCCCGGCGAGGGTCTGGGCCGCCCGCAGCGCGCTGTAGGTATCGGCGCCGTGCGCGGGATTGATACGCCCCACCAGGTCGAGCACTTCGAGGTAGCGGTCGACGAAATCGCACTCCGCGCGTGTCAGTGCGGGCAGCGGCGGCAGTTCGGGCGGCAGCATGCGCGGATTCACCTCGCCGCGGACGAGACGAGCGTGGCCTTGCGGCTCGGCACGACATGGTCCACCAGGCCGTACGCCGCCGCCGCTTCGGCCGTGAACACCTTGTCGCGCTCGATGTCGTCGTCGACCCGCTCCACGCTCTGCCCGGTGTGCCGCGCGAGGAGTTGGGCGAGCATCTCCCGCATCCGCTCCAACTCCCGTGCCTCGATCTCCAGGTCGGAGGGCTGGCCGTGCACGGGCTCGGCGATGGAGGGCTGACTGAGCAGCACCCGGGCGCCCGGCAGCGCGAGGCGCTTGCCCGGTGTGCCGGCCGCGAGCAGCAGTGCGGCGGAGGAGGCGGCCTGGCCCAGACAGATCGTCTCGACGTCGCAGGAGACGAACTGGACCGTGTCGTAGATCGCGGACATGGCGGTGTGCGAGCCGCCGGGGGAGTTGATGTAGAGCGAGATGTCCCGGTCGGGGGCGGCGTGTTCGAGATGCATGAACTGTGCCATCACGTCATTGGCCGCGGTGTCGTCGACGGCCGTTCCCAGGAAGACGATCCGCTCTTCGAGCAGCTTCGAGTACGGATCGAGGGTGCGGCTCCCGGTGCTGGTGCGCTCCGTGAACTCCGGCAGTACGTAGCGCGCGCTGTGGGTGGTCGGTCGTCGGTACATGGCGGTGCCTCCGCAGGCTCTGTAAAAAATGTACAGGACGTACAGCTCGTACTATGGGGAGCATGGCCTACGAGATTCCGGTGACGCAAGCCCGGGCAGAGCTAGCCGAGCTGATCAATCGCGTCGTCTACGGCGGCGAAAGGGTGGTCGTGACCCGGCACGGGAAGCCGCTGGTGGCGCTGGTTTCGGCCGCTGACCTGGAACGACTCGAGGGTGGGCAGGAGGTGGCGGAGGAGTCGGTGATCAGTTCCGTCTCGACGATCGGCTCGGCGTCGTCCGCTCCGGGCGAACGGCGCCGCTTCGGCATCGCCGCCGAGCACCGCGGCGAAGCCCCCGACAGCTGAAAAGCGCGTACGAAAGGGCCGTGCGCCCGCGCCGGCGGGGACACGCGCGGCCGGCCCTTGTGCTGCCGTCAGCCCGCCGGGGCCCGATCGCGCCGACCGACTCGGGCGGCAGGTCGCCCCCTGGCGGGGTGACGGCCACGGCGCCGTATACGACGCGGTCCTCGATCGGGGGCGGGCGGCGGGCCGGGCGAAAGGCCCATGGCGCGAGGGCCACGACGGCGGGAACAAGGACGACCGCCGCGATCGCGCGGCGGCGGACGCTTTGGGCCCGGCGGCGTCAACTTGGGGACATCTCAGTTAACGCGTCCGAAACCCCGCGCAACTAGCCTGCCGCACCAGGCGCCGGAACGGACAGGAAGTCGCAGGAGGGGTGCCGGAATCCCACCTGCTAGATGCGTGATACATCTATGTCCGTCGCGGTAGCCGTGGCAGCCGGACCGGGCGGTCCGGTGCGAGGACTGTGAGGTGGGACGCGTGCAATTGACCCCGCACGAGCAGGAAAGACTGCTCATCCATGTGGCGGCCGATGTGGCGGAGAAGCGCCGCGCTCGCGGCGTGAGGCTCAATCACCCCGAATCGATCGCCCTCATCACGTCCCACATCCTCGAAGGCGCCCGCGACGGCCGCAGCGTCGCCGAGCTCATGTCGTCGGGCCGCAAGGTGCTCACCCGCGACGACGTGATGGAAGGCATCCCCGAGATGATCCACGACGTACAGGTCGAGGCGACCTTCCCGGACGGCACCAAGCTCGTCACCGTCCACGAACCGATCGCCTGACGGGGAGACGCGGCCGATGATCCCCGGAGAAATCCTGTACGCCGACGACCCGGTCCCCCTCAACGAGGGCCTGCCCGTCACCCGTATCACCGTCCTCAACGCGGCCGACCGGCCCGTCCAGGTCGGCTCCCACTACCACTTCGCCGAGGCCAACCCCGGCCTCGACTTCGACCGGGCCGCCGCCCGCGGCCTGCGGCTGAACATCGCCGCGGGCACCGCCGTGCGCTTCGAGCCCGGCATCCCCGTCGACGTCGAACTCGTCCCCGTCGGCGGCCGGCGCATCGTCGCCGGACTGCGTGGGACCACCGGAGGTGCCCTCGATGCCTGAGCTCGTACGCCCCGTGTACGCCGACCTGTTCGGCCCCACCACCGGCGACCGCATCCGCCTCGCCGACACGGACCTGCTCATCGAGATCGAGGAGGACCGCTGCGGCGGACCCGGGCGCGCCGGTGACGAGGCGGTGTTCGGCGGCGGCAAGGTCATCCGCGAGTCCATGGGCCAGGCGCGTACGACCCGCGCCGAGGGGGCTCCCGACACCGTCATCACGGGCGCGGTGATCCTCGACCACTGGGGCATCGTCAAGGCCGACATCGGCCTGCGGGACGGGCGGATCACCGGCATCGGCAAGGCCGGCAACCCCGACACCATGGACGGCGTACACCCCGACCTGGTCATCGGCCCCGAGACCGAGATCATCGCGGGCAACGGCAAGATCCTCACCGCCGGCACCATCGACGCGCACGTGCACTTCATCTCGCCGACCGTCGTCGACCAGGCGCTGTCCTGCGGCATCACCACGCTCGTCGGCGGCGGCACCGGACCCGCCGAGGGCACCAAGGCCACCACGGTCACGCCCGGTGGCTGGCACCTGGCCCGGATGTTCGAGGCGCTGGAGCACTACCCCGTCAACATCGGGCTGCTCGGCAAGGGCAACACGATGTCGCGCGACGCGATGCACGCCCAACTGCGGGGCGGCGCGCTCGGGTTCAAGATTCACGAGGACTGGGGCGCGACGCCCGCCGTCATCGACGCCTGCCTCGGCGTGTGCGAGGAGACGGGTGCTCAGCTCGCCATCCACACCGACACGTTGAACGAGGCCGGGTTCGTCGGCGACACCCTCGCCGCCATCGCCGGGCGCACCATCCACGCGTACCACACCGAGGGAGCGGGCGGCGGGCACGCACCGGACATCATCACGGTCGTCTCCGAGCCGTACGTCCTGCCCAGCTCCACCAACCCGACCCGGCCGCACACCGACAACACCATCGACGAACACCTCGACATGCTGATGGTCTGCCACCACCTCAACCCGGCCGTGCCGGAGGACCTGGCCTTCGCCGAGTCCCGGATCCGGCCCTCCACCATCGCGGCCGAGGACATCCTGCACGACCTCGGCGCGATCTCGATCATCTCCTCCGACTCGCAGGCGATGGGCCGCATCGGTGAGGTCGCGCTGCGCACCTGGCAGACCGCGCACGTGATGAAGAAGCGCCGGGGCGCGCTGCCGGGCGACGGCCGCGCCGACAACCACCGTGCGCGTCGCTATGTCGCCAAGTACACGATCAACCCGGCCGTCGCGCAGGGCCTCGACCACGAGATCGGTTCGGTCGAGAGCGGAAAGCTCGCCGACCTCGTGTTGTGGGAGCCCGCCTTCTTCGGCGTCAAGCCGCAGTTGGTCATCAAGGGCGGACAGATCGCGTACGCGCAGATGGGCGACGCCAACGCCTCCATCCCGACCCCCCAGCCGGTGATGCCACGGCCGATGTTCGGGGCGCTCGGCAGGGCTCCCGCCGCCAACTCCTTCAACTTCGTGGCACAGGCGGCGATCGAGGACGGGCTGCCCGAACGCCTCGGGCTCGGGAAGCGGTTCGTACCCATCAGGAACACGCGGCGGGTCACTAAGGCCGACATGCGCGAGAACGACGCCCTCCCGCGTGTCGAGGTCGACCCGGACACCTTCACGGTGACGATCGACGGCGACGCGGTCGAACCGGCGCCGGCGGCCGAACTGCCCATGGCCCAGCGCTACTTCCTGTTCTGACCATGGATATCTCCACTCGCGGCGAGTACCCGGCGCACGGATCACGGGCCGCCCTTCTCGTGCTCGCGGACGGGCGGTTCCCGGCCGGTGGCCACGCCCACTCCGGTGGCGCCGAGGCGGCCGTCAAGGCGGGGCGTATCCGCGATGCCACGGACCTCGCCGCCTTCTGCCGGGGCCGCCTGCACACCACCGGCCTCACCTCGGCGGCGCTCGCCGCCGCCGCGGCCCTCGGCGTGGACGCGCTCGAACTCGACGAGGCCGCCGACGCCCGTACGCCGTCACCCGCCCTGCGGGCGACGGCGCGCAAGCTCGGCCGGCAGCTGATGCGCGCCGCCCGCGCCACCTGGCCGTGCGACGCGCTCGACGCGCTGGCCGCCGCCCGCCCGCGCGGCGCGCACCAGCCCGTCGTGCTCGGCGTCACCGCCCGCGCGGCGGGGCTCGGACCGCAGGACGCCGCACACTGCGTCGCGTACGAGAGCGTCGGCGGGCCCGCCACCGCGGTGGTACGCCTCCTCGGCCTGGACCCCTTCGAGGCCACCGGCGTCCTCGCCCGCCTCGCACCCGAACTCGACCAGGTCGCGCGGCGCGCCGCCGAAGCGGCCCACCGCGCACGGGACGAAGGCACCGGCGCGCTGCCCGCCGCTTCGGCGCCGCTGCTCGACATCACGGCGGAGGCGCACGCGGCCTGGCCCGTACGCCTCTTCGCCTCGTAACACCGCTTAGGAGCCGCACACCATGCACCTCGACCACAGTCACGACAGGGCCATGGCCGTCAGCGCCGACGCCGCCCGCCCCGACGGTACGAAGCGCGCCCTGCGCATCGGACTCGGCGGCCCGGTCGGCTCCGGCAAGACCGCGACTGTCGCCGCCCTCTGCCGCGAGCTGCGCGAAGAGCTGTCGATCGCCGTCGTCACCAACGACATCTACACACGCGAGGACGCCGAATTCCTGCTCCGTAACGCCGTCTTGCCGCCCGAGCGCATCCAGGCCGTCGAGACCGGCGCCTGCCCCCACACCGCCATCCGTGATGACATCTCCGCCAACCTCGAAGCGGTCGAGGACCTGGAGGACGCGGTGGGACCGCTCGACCTGATCCTGGTCGAGTCGGGCGGCGACAACCTCACCGCGACCTTCTCCAGAGGGCTCGTCGACGCACAGGTCTTCGTCATCGACGTGGCGGGCGGTGACGACATCCCGCGCAAGGGCGGCCCGGGCGTCACGACAGCCGATCTGCTGGTCATCAACAAGACCGACCTCGCGCCGTACGTCGGCTCCGACCTCGGCCGCATGGCCCGCGACGCCGAGGCGCAGCGCGGCGAACTCCCCGTCGCCTTCACCTCGTTGACCTCGGCCGACGGCGTGAAGCCGGTGGCCGACTGGGTCCGCGCACAGCTCGCCGTCTGGTCCGCATGACCACCGTGGCGCCGACGGGCATCGCGGCGACTGCCAGGATCCGCGCTGTCCCCGACGGCCGGGGCGGCACCCGCCTGCCCGTCCTGGAGAGTGACGGGCCGCTCGCCCTGCGCCGCACGCGTGGCACCGGTGCGTACGCCCGTGTCACCGTCGTCGGCGCGATGAGCGCACCGCTGGGCGGTGACCGGCTGGCCGTCGAGGCACAGGTACGGGACGGCGCCGCGCTCGCCGTGGACTCGGCCGCCGCCACGGTGGCCCTGCCCGGCCGCGGCGGCCTGCCCGCGCGCTACGACGTGCGGCTGACGGCCGGAGCCGACGCCCACCTGCGCTGGCTGCCGGAACCGCTCATCTCGGCCCGCGGCAGCGACCTTCGCATGACCACCCGCGTCGAGCTCGCCGCATCCGCTCGTCTGGTCCTGCGCGAGGAGCAGATTCTCGGCCGGTACGGCGAGGAGTCCGGCACGCTCACCACCCGCCTCACCGTCATGCGGGCCGGCCGCCCGCTGCTTGACCAGGAACTGTCGTACGGTCCGGGGGCGCCTGGCGGCTGGGACGGGGGAGCGGTGCTCGGTGGGCACCGGGCGACCGGCCAACTCATCGTCGTAAACCCAGACTTTGAGCACAAACCACCAGAAACCACTCTTCTGGGCGACAGTGCGGTCCTCACCCCGCTCGCCGGGCCCGCCGTGCTGGTGACGGCGGTGGCGGTCGACGCGCTGCGGCTGCGGCGCGTACTGGACGGGGCACTTCAGACATTTGGGTGACCGCCATGTGCACCGCTCAGCGGGACACGGCTCTCCGGTTATGGGATTGGTAAAGAAACACGAGTACGGGCTGTTGCCAGGAGCCCTTCAGGCGACAGGATGCGCCCGTACATGATCTGACCCAATGACCATTGTCGTCAGGTACGGCACAACACTCACAGGGGGAGGCACCACTTGAGGCGTACAGCAGCGCTCGGCTCCGCCGGCACTCTCATAGCGGGCACCTTGATGGCCGGCGCGATGGCAGCGCCGGCCGTCGGCGCCGAGGGCCGCAGCACCAGCACGTCCGAGGCGCGCGGCGTACAGATCGCCGCCGACCGCGCCGCGAAGACGGGCATCGACTGGCGCGACTGCCCGGCCGACTGGGGCATCGACAAGCCCATCCAGTGCGGCTGGGTCACCGTCCCGGTCGACTACGCCAAGCCGAACGGCCGGAAGATAAAGATAGCCGTCGACCGCATCGGCAACACCGGCTCCCAGGAAGACCGCCAGGGCGCTCTCCTCTACAACCCCGGCGGCCCCGGCGGCTCGGGCATGAGGTTCCCCACGCGGGTCACCAAGAAGAACCCGATCTACACGAAGATGGCCAAGGCGTACGACTTCGTGGGCTTTGACCCGCGCGGTGTCGGGCACTCCTCGCCCATCTCCTGCGTCGACCCCGAGGAGTTCGTCAAGGCTCCGAAGCTCGACCCGGTGCCCGACAGCGAGGCCGACAAGCGCGCCCAGCGCAAGCTGGCCGCCGAGTATGCGGACGGCTGCCAGGAGCGCAGCGGCTGGCTGCTGCCGCACATGACCACGCCGAACACCGCACGCGACCTGGACGTCGTCCGCGCCGCGCTCGGTGAGAAGAAGCTGAACTTCCTCGGCGTCTCGTACGGCACGTACCTGGGCGCGGTCTACGGAACGCTGTTCCCGGACCACGTCCGCCGCATGGTCGTCGACAGCGTGGTCAACCCGTCGAAGGAGAAGATCTGGTACCAGGCCAACCTGGACCAGGACGTCGCCTTCCAGATGCGCTGGGACGACTGGAAGCAGTGGGTCGCCAAGAACGACGCGACCTACCACCTCGGGGACACCCCCGAGAAGGTCGAACAGCAGTGGGTGAAGCTGCGCGCCACCGCCAAGCAGAGCCCGATCGGCGGAGTCGTCGGCCCGGCCGAGCTCGTCGGTTTCTTCCAGAGTGCGCCGTACTACGACTCCGCCTGGGCGCACACCGCCGAGATCTGGAGCAAGTACGTCGCGGGTGACACGAAGGCGCTCGTCGACGAGATCGCGCCGGACATGTCGAACACCGCGGGCAACGCGGCCTCCGAGAACGGCAACGCCGTCTACACGGCCGTCGAGTGCGCGGACGCCAAGTGGCCCACCAGCTGGAAGACGTGGGACCGGGACAACACCAGGCTGCACCAGGACCACCCGTTCATGACGTGGGCCAACGCCTGGATGAACCTGCCCTGCGCCACGTGGTCGTCCAAGCAGCAGACCCCGCTGAACGTGAAGTCCGGCAAGGGGCTGCCGAAGGTGCTGATCGTGCAGGCCGAGCGTGACGCCGCCACTCCGTACGAGGGCGCCGTCGAGCTGCACAAGCGCTTCAAGGGCTCGCGCCTGATCACGGAGAAGGACGCCGGCTCGCACGGCGTCACCGGGATCGCGAACCCCTGCGTCAACGACCGGGTGGACACCTACCTGCTCACCGGAAAGACCGACAGCCGCGATGTGACGTGCGCCCCGCACGCCACACCGAAGCCGTAACGGTCTGAACGGGTGAGGGGGCGGCCGGAGAATCCCGGCCGCCCCCTCGTCGCGTCTACCGGCCGCCGGCGAGCCAGGCGTCCTCCGCCGCGTAGTCGAAGGGGCCGCCGCCGGGCCCGTACCTCTGCGACAGTTTCGGGAACGCCTCCCGCCAGTCCTGCGCGCGCAGCCGGTCCGCGAGCCAGTCCACGGTGGCCGGCAGCGACTCGGTGTACGTCGTCACCGGCCGGTATCCCAGCTCCCGCTCGGCGGCCGACATGTCGAAGACGATCGGGTGGTCGGGCCCCCAGGGCGTCTCCCCGAGGCCGTCCCGCGGCGGCGGCCCGTCCACGAGCACCAGCTCGCTCCGCACCCCCATGACCGCGTCGATCGCCGCACTGATCTCCGCGACCGTCGGCACATCGGGATCACCGGCGTTGAGAACCCGCGCGCCGGGCCGCGCCGCCGCCAGCCGGATCAGCTCCCCTACGTTGGAGACGTGAACCGGGTGGAACTGGCTGAGTCCGCCGTACGCCAGGATCCTGACCGGCCGCCCGTCCAGCGCCCGCTTGACGAAGTGAATCTCGCGCGGAGTCCGGCAGTACGGTCCGTGGACCGCACCCGCCCGCAGCAGGGTAACCGGCAGCCGGTCGGCGGCGGCCAGCAGATGCCGTTCGATCGCGACCTTCCTGGTCCCGTACGTCGCGTCACCCGGCGCCACGGTGGCGAGGCTCTCGCGGATCGGCACCGGGCACTGAGGGAACCCGTCGGGCTCGTCCTGGGTGTCGAAGCTGCGGCCCTTGTCGTCCTCGTAGACGGCGCCACTGGAGATGACGACCGCGGAACCGACGCGGTCCGCGAGTCCCGTCAGCTGTCGCGCGTGACGCTCTTCGAACGCGACCATGTCGACCAGTACGTCGCGGCCGTCGCCGAGCGCGCCGGCCAGCGCCGCGTCGTCCTCCCGGTCGACCGCTGCCACCCGTACCTCCTGCGGCCAGGTCTCGTCGCGGCCGCCGCCGCGCGATGCGGCGGTCACGTCCCAGCCGTCCTCGGCGAGCGCCCGTACGGCAGCCCGCCCGATCTGTCCTGTAGCTCCGATGACGAATGCGCTTCCCTTGGTCATACGAAGGACGCTATGCGCGCGGGAGGCGACGGCGGGGAAACGTTCGCCTTCCGCTGATTCGCCGTCAGCGCAGGAGCCGCGGGAACTTCTTCGCCTGCTCCGCCTTCATCTCGGCGGCGTACCGGTCGACGTACTCCTGCCCGGACAGTCCGAGGATCGCGTACATGATCTCGTCGGTGACCGCGCGGAGCGCCGCCTTCTCGTTCTCCAGGCCCGCGTAGCGCGAGAAGTCCAGCGGCTCACCGAACCGGATGGCGACGCGCCTGATGCGGGGCAGGACCTGTCCCGGCGGCTGGATCTCGAACGTACCCACCATCGCGCACGGCACGACGGGCACGCCCGCCTTGAGCGCCATCGCGGCCACTCCGACCTTGCCCTTGTAGAGCCGGCCGTCGTGGGAGCGGGTGCCCTCCGGGTAGATCCCCAGCAGCTCACCCTTGCTCAGTACGCCGAGCCCCTCCCGGATCGCGGCCTTCCCCGCCTCCTTGCCGGATCTGTCGACGGGGATCTGACCGGCGCTGCGGAAGAACGCGGCGGTCAGCCGGCCCTTGAGGCCGGGGCCCGTGAAGTACTCCGCCTTGGCGAGGAAGGTGATGCGCCGTCTGATGATCGCGGGCATCAGGAAGTGGTCGGAGAAGGACAGGTGATTGCCCGCCACGATCGCGGCGCCCTCGTCGGGGATGTGCTCGAGCCCCTCGATCCGGGGCCGGAAGAGCAGTCTCAGCAGTGGCCCCAGAAGGACATACTTGAGCACGTAATAGAACATGAGGCTGCTCCTCGTTCCGCCGGATCGGCTCCAGGGCTGCGTTCTGCCAGGTCACTGGGTATCGCGGGGGGACCGTCAGTGTATGGGCAGCCGTCGTCCCGCGTAACCGTGCCTTGCCGGGACAATGACGCCACATCAGCTGTGAGCTGATGCGGCGTCACGATGGTCGCGAGACCGGGCCTGTCAGAGCGAAGCCATGATCCGGCGCGGGGCGTCGAAGATGCGGCTGAATGCCTCGACGGCGGCCGGCGGCTGGCTCATCTCGTCCCGGCCGGAGGAGAGCGCGTACCAGACCTGCTCGATCGACGGCGGGCCCACGGCGAGGTTGCGCAGCGCGGCCTGCTTCGAGGTCGCTTCGCCGGTGTTCACCACATACGCGGCGGCGATCGAGCCGGTGCGTCCGACGCCGGCGCCGCAGTGGACGAATACCGGGCTGTCCGAGGACTTCACGGTCTTGAGGAAGGCGGTGACCTGGTCGTTGGTGGGCGTCTGCCCGTCCCGGATCGGCATGCGGACGACGTTCAGCCCCGCCTCCCGGGGTACGGCCAGCTCCTTGGCGGACAGCTTCTCCGCCCGAAGGTCCACGACCGTGTGTACGCCGCGGGCCGCGAGCTCGCGGTAGCCGGCCTCGCCCGGAGCGGAACCGCGCCACAGGCGATCGTCGACCGCCTTGAAGTGGTTGATCCCGGCCATCCGTACGCCGGACGACTCCTCCTGCGCGGCCATCGCGTGGGCGCCGATCATGCCCAGCGTGAAGGCGGCCCACAACGCGGCGTAACCGAGCAGGGCCGCGACGAGGATCTTCGCCGTCCTGCGGATGAGCGGCCTGGTACGGGCGAGAGGGGAGATCGGGGCAAGCATGGGGACAACACCTTGGGGGTGAGGAAATGTCTGGTATGCACCTAATCCATCCCGGGCGTCCCACGCCGGACGAACATTTGTGACATATTGCGCAAAAGGCGTGCACCTGCCAATCACCGGGTGGGGGATTGCCTGACCCTCGCCGAGGACCACGGCCTGCGCCCGGTTCGCGGTCGCGTCCATCAGGCAGCCGCGCAGCCGCAGCAGATCGCGGTTGTGCAGAGCCGGCCTGACCACACCCGCGTACACCCCCTCCTCCAGCTCGGTCAGCCGCGCCTGCTCGGGCGCCATCGAGGTCGCCCGGCGGCACGTCTCCCAGAAGTCGCGTGCCGCGAGGTCGCGGCCGAGTCCCTCGTCGACGTTGCGCACCTTGACGCTGAAGACGACGGTGCTTGCCGCCGAGTCCGGCACCGACGCCGGCCGGGTCTGGATCGCGTCGGCCAGGACGAAGGTGAGGAAGGTGAGCAGTACGGCGGCGACCAGTGTCGGCCAGTCCCCGGGTGGGGCGCCACCCCCAGGCGCGCTCCACCGCCGACGCGTCGGCGACTAGTTCGGGCACATCGCCGGGGCGGCGGGGCGCGATGTCGTACGGAACGGGCGCGCCGCACGCCGCGCTGAAGGCGGAGACGACTTCCAGGACCGAACGGCCGTTCCCCAGACCCAGGTTGTACGTGTGCATGCCCGGGCTGTCGGCGAGGTGGTCCAGCGCGACGCGGTGCGCGTCGACCGTGTCCATGACGTGGATGTAGTCGCGGATCGCGGTTCCGTCCGGGGTGGCGTAGTCGTTGCCGAAGACACGGAGCCGGTGCCGTCGGCCGACGGCCACCTGAGCCAGGTAGGGCATCAGATTGTCAGGAGTTCCGGAGGGATCCTCGCCGAGCAGACCGCTGGGGTGGGCGCCGACCGGGTTGAAGTGCCGCAGCGCGAGCATGGTGAACTCCGGGTGACGGTGGCATACATCGGTGAGGATCTGTTCGCAGAGCCACTTGGAGGCCGCGTACGGATTGGTCGGACGGGCGGGGGTGGCCTCGCTGAGCGGCCCGTGCCCGGCGTCTCCGTAGATGGAGGCGGTGGAGGAGAACACCAGCTGGTGCACTCCGTGTTCGTGCATCGCCCGCAGCAGGGAGGTGGTGCCGCCGATGTTGGTGTCGTAGTACTCGATGGGCATCCGTATCGACGGGCTCACGGCCTTGTGCGCGGCGAAGTGCACGACAGCGTCCACAGAGTGGCGGTCGAAGACGGCCGAGAGGGCGCGTCGATCACGGATGTCCAGTTCGTACACGGCGCCGACGAACCGGCCGGCGATCCTTTCCACGCGGGCGAAGACCTGCGGGGTGCTGTTGGAGTAGTTGTCGACGACGATCAGTTCGTAGCCGTGGTCGAGCAGCTCGACGCAGGCATGACTGCCGATGAAGCCGGCGCCGCCGGTGAGAAGGACAGTCAACGGTGGGCTCACGGGGCCCGCTCTCTCGCGTGCGAGCGATCCGTCGAGGGGCGCCCCATTCACCGGCTCGCTGTGCGTCATGGCAGACGCTCCTGATAGAACGCTGTACGCTGCTGATGTATGTTTACTCCGTATATGTCCGACTTTGCGACTGTCGTTACCCAATGTCAAGCGGTGTCCGGCGGCAAGATCATCAAAGTCGTCAATGCCGGAGCCACTGGACGAGCGCGGAGGCGGGCCATGCCGAAGGACACGGGGGACGGCCGCGGACGACGCGCCAGCGACCGGGGGCGTTACGGGCGGCTCAACAGGGAACGCGTGCTGGCCACGGCACTGGAAGTGGTCGACCGCGACGGCCTGTCCGGCCTGAGCATGCGCAAACTGGGCGCCGAGCTGGGTGTCGAGGCGATGGCCCTGTATCGCTACGCCCCGAGCAAGGACGCCTTGCTGGACGGGCTGGTCGAGGCCTTCTGGCAGGAATTGCACGAGGAACTGGACCAGGCACCGGCGGACACGACCGACCCGGCCCAGTGGCGCCGCGAACTGCACCGCATCGCGCTCGCCACCCACCGCGTCGCCCTGCGCCACCCGCACGTCGTGCCCCTGCTGGCCACCCGCATGCTGTCCACGCCGCTGGCCCGCAGGCCCCTTCTCGTACTGCGCGGCGACGAACGCGTCCTGGCGCTGCTGTACGACGCGGGGCTCGGCGAGCGCACGGCCGTGGAAATCCACCGGACCTTCACCGCCTGGCTACTCGGCTACCTCCTGGTCGAGCTGCGGGCCATGGACGACGAGCCCGGCGAACCGGACCCGGCCTTCCGGCTGGGTCTGCACCGCATGCCGGCGGCCGAGCTGCCACGGCTGCGGGCCACCGCCGTCGCGATGGCAGGCCGCGGTGGCCCCGAGGGCCTGGCCGCGGGCCTGGACGCCCTGCTGGGGTGACGTTCCGGTGGGCGCCCAGCCGGCGGTCCGGGCCGGGGGCCGGGTCCGCGCCCCCGTCCGCGCCTGGTTCTGCGCCGTACGGAGCAGTGCGCGTACTCGTGTGTGCGACGAGGGCGGCGCGGTCGCTTGCCGGTGGCCGTGGCGGGGGGTGGCCTGGCTCTCCCCGACACCCAGCCGCCAGGCAACCCGTCCCCGCCCCCAGGAGGTCCGGATGCGCTCCAAAGCCACCGTCACCGCAGTCGCCCTGCTCGCCCTCGCCGCTGCGGCCGTGCCGGCTCGGGCGGCGGCCGACACTGATGACCGGAAGGCGCCCAGCGGCTTCTTCCTCACCGTTTCGGGCTCGGGGAGCACCTGGATCCGGGGCGTCCTGCTGCAGTGCCCTCCCGGGCCTGCTGCGCCCCATCCGGACGCCACCGGCGCCTGCGCGGCGCTCGACAAGACGAAGGGTGACTTCGACACGCTGCCCGGGAACCCCCGCGCGTGCACCAAGCAGTACGAGCCGGTGACCGTCAGCGCCTCCGGCACCTGGCGCGGGGCGCCGACCTCATGGCGCAAGACCTACCCGAACGCATGCGTGCTCGACACCGCGACCGGGCCGGTCTTCCGCTTCTGACCACGCCGTGCCCGTGCGCGCGTCGCGCAGTGAAGTTTCGTTTCAGCGGCTACTCCCGCTGTCAGCTGCTCACCTGCTGCGCGACGCGGCCATCCCGACCGTGACCAGTCCGAGCACGACCCAGCCGAACCACAGCCAGCCGTTGCTGCCGAGTGTCGCCGTGTACGCCGAAATGACTATCAGCGTCCCGACGGTGAGCACCCCCATCGACTTAGCAGAACCGGGCATGCGCACCCCCTCCTTCTGATGGAGGGCCATCGTCACCCCTGAAGGGCTCCCGCGCTACTGTGCCGACGTTACCGGCCGGCTAGCGGCCGCGCGCCTGGAGCGAGGCGAGATAGGCGTTGTACGCCACCAGCTCCTGGTCGCCGTCGCGGTCCGCCGCCCGGTCCGAGCGCCGTGCGACCCGCTGCTCGGACCGGTACCACTGGAAGACCAGCGCGATCAGTACGAGCACCGAGGGGATCTCCGAGAACGCCCAGGCGATGCCGCCCGCCGCGTGCTGGTCGCTCAGCGCGTCGATGCCCAGCGACGCGGGCGGGTTCGCGTACGTACCGATCATCGGCTGGGTCGCCATCATCAGCGCGATGCCGAAGAACGCGTGGAACGGCATGCCGGCGAACAGCTCCAGCATCCGCATCACATAACCGGGGCGGTGCGGCCCCGGGTCGACGCCCATGATCGGCCAGAAGAAGACCAGGCCGACGGCGAGGAAGTGGACCATCATGCCGAGGTGGCCCGGCTTGCTCTCCATCAGGAAGTCGAAGACGGGCGTGAAGTAGAGCGCGTACAGGCTCGCGATGAACAGCGGGATCGTGAACGCCGGATGCGTGACGATCTTCATGTAGCGGCTGTGCAGCAGCATCAGCAGCACCTCGCGCGGCCCCTTGCGGTTCCCGCGCCCGGCCACCGGCAGCGCGCGCAGCGCCAGCGTCACCGGCGCGCCGAGCAGCAGGAGGATCGGCGAGAGCATGCTGATGACCATGTGCTGCACCATGTGCACGCTGAACATGACCATGCCGTAGTCATTGAGCTTGGTGCACATCACGAGCGCGACGCTCAGCACGCCGAGGACGAAGAAGACCGCCCGCCCGACCTGCCAGGCATCACCGCGCCTGCGCAGCCGCACCACGCCCCACCCGTACAGGGCGAGCACCATCAGGCACCCCACCAGGAAGAAGAGATCGGGGGAGAACTCCAGCCCCCGTCCCAGCGTGAACGGCGGCAGATCCATGTTCATGCCGCTGCCGTGCCCGCTGTGATCCATCTGCGTACTCCCGTGGGGGCGACCCAATAGTGCCGGTTGTCCGCTACAGACTAGAACTGCCCCCGGCCGCGTCTGCGGCCGGGGGCAGTTCGGTCAGCCCTGTACCAAGATCGTCACAGCACGCACTCGGCCTCGGCGTACCGCTCGGTAGGCACCGTCTTGAGCGTCTCCACGGCCTCGGCCAGCGGAACCATCACGATGTCCGTGCCGCGCAGCGCCGTCATCATCCCGAACTCACCGCGGTGCGCCGCCTCCACCGCGTGCCAGCCGAAGCGGGTCGCGAGGACGCGGTCGTACGCCGTCGGGGTGCCACCGCGCTGGACGTGGCCGAGGATGACGGGGCGCGCCTCCTTGCCGAGGCGCTCCTCCAGCTCGATGGACAGCTGCCTGGCGACGCCCGCGAAGCGCTCGTGCCCGTACATGTCCTTGCCGCCGATGTCGAACTCCATGGAGCCCTCGCGCGGCTTGGCGCCCTCGGCGACCACGACGATCGCGAACCGCTTGCCCGCCGAGAACCGCTTGCCGACCAGCTCGGTCAGCTCACCGATGTCGAAGGGCCGCTCCGGTACGACGATGGCGTGCGCGCCTGCCGCCATGCCGGAGTGCAGCGCGATCCAGCCGGTGTGCCGCCCCATGACCTCGACGATCAGCACGCGCTGGTGCGATTCGGCGGTGGTCTTGAGCCGGTCCAGGGCCTCGGTCGCGACGCCGACCGCCGTGTCGAACCCGAAGGTGACGTCCGTCGAGGCGATGTCGTTGTCGATGGTCTTCGGTACGCCGACGATCGGCAGCCCCGCCTCGGACAGCAGGTTCGCCGCCTTCAGCGTGCCTTCGCCGCCGATCGGGATGATCGCGTCGAGTCCGAGGTCCGCGACATGGCCGCGAGCCGTCTCGACGCCGTCGCGCAGATGCGCGGGCTGGACCCTGGAAGAGCCGAGGATCGTGCCGCCACGGGCCAGGATGCCGCCCACCGCGTCAAGGTCGAGCCGGCGGTAGTCGCCTTCCAGCAGACCCTTCCAGCCGTCGTGGAAGCCGATGACTTCATCACCGTGATCGACGACGGCGCGGTGCACGACGGAACGGATGACGGCGTTCAGGCCGGGGCAGTCGCCGCCGGAAGTGAGTACACCAATGCGCATGCCCGGAATACCTTTGCAACGTGGGCCGGAGACCGGACCACGTCGTCCGGTTGGATCCCCGTCACCCTACTCGCGCAGAGTGACGGGGCCGAACCGGCAGTCCGACTGCTGGACGTCGGACGGCCGTCAGGCGGGCTGCGTGGCCGACGCGATGCGCTCGGCGCGCAGCGCCTCGTACCACCGGTCGTCGGTGGGCGGCAGGGCGTTCACATCGAGGGCCAGCTTCAGCAGCAGGTCCGCGATGAGCGGGTTGCGGGCGAGCACGGGACCGTGCATGTACGTACCGAAGACGGTGTCGTTGTACGCGCCCTCCGTGCCGTCGCCGGTTCCGTTGCCCTTGCCGATCTGTACCCGGGCGAACGGCCGCGCCGTCGGGCCCAGATGGGTGATGCCCTGGTGGTTCTCGAACCCGGTCAGCTGCGGCAGGCCCAGCCGGTCGTCGATGTCCCCGAGGACGTCACCGACGCACCGCTCGCCCTCGCCGCGCGTGCTGACCACGTCGAGCAGCCCGAGGCCCTGCTCGCGCTCGCCGAGGTCGTTGATGAACTCGTGGCCGAGGATCTGGTACCCGGCGCAGACCGAGAAGACGATCGCGCCGTTGCTGACCGCGCGCTCCAGACCGCCGTCGCGGCGCAGCCGCTCCGCCGCCAGGCGCTGCGGCCGGTCCTCGCCGCCGCCGATCAGGTAGATGTCGCCCGAAGTGGGGATCGCCTGGTCGCTGCGTACGTCGACACGGTGCACGTCGAGACCGCGCTGACGGGCCCGGCGCTCCACGACGAGGGCGTTGCCCTGGTCGCCGTACGTGCTCAGCAGGTCCGGGTAGATCCACACCAGGCGCAGGCTGTTGTCGCTCATGCTTGCTTGTCCTTTTCCGGTGTACGCGGGCCTAGTTGCCGACGCGGCGGCGCAGGTCCTGGAACGCGGTGTAGTTGGCGATCGTCTCGATCAGCCCGGGCGGCGCCAACTGCACGGCCTCGTCGAGCGTCTCGCAGACCCGGAAGTCCAGGTTCGCGACTTCGAGGCGCACGGCGAGATCCAGCTTGCGGTCACCGAGCACGAAGATCGGGTGGCCTGCCAGCCGGGTGTAGTCGACGTCCCACAGCCAGGAGGTGTCCGTGCCGTCCGCGCCGCGCGCGTTGACGGCCAGAATCACCGGCGTGGGCGGCGGGTTGA
The DNA here is from genome assembly GCF_018614615.1 of Streptomyces sp. ISL-100. GTDB lineage: Bacteria > Actinomycetota > Actinomycetes > Streptomycetales > Streptomycetaceae > Streptomyces. The sequence continues at coordinate 37,248 of NZ_JAGGOK010000076.1, forward strand.
TGAGGGAAAACGTTTCGAGCCAGCCCGCCGGGTTCTTGGCCAGCAGCAGCCGCAGCTCGCGATCCTGGAACTGGACGACGTCGTACCGGCCTGCGACAGCCTGGACTTCGTACATCCGCTCCAGCGCCACCTGCGGCGGCACACCGAACACGGCCGCGACCGCGGCCGAGGTGGCGGCGTTCGCCTTGTTGGCGCGGCCGGGCAGCTGGAGGTGGATCGGCCAGGCCGAACCGTGCGGGTCGATGACGTGGTCGCCGCTCAGCACCCAGCCCGGGGCGGGGCGGCGGAAGCCGCACTCGCCGCAGAACCAGTCGTCGCCGGGGCGCTGCATCACGCCGCCGCAGGACGGGCAGGACCAGGCGTCGTCCTTCCACTCCTGGCCGGCCGCGACCCACACCACGTTGGGCGAGGAGGAGGCGGCCCAGACGATCAGCGGGTCGTCGGCGTTCGCGATGACGACGGCCTTCGTGCCGGACAGGCCCTCGCGCCACTTCTCGGCGAGCATCCGGGTCTCGGCGGCGCGGTCGAGCTGGTCGCGGGAGAGGTTGAGCAGTGCGATCGCCTTCGGCGTCACATCGCGGGCGACTCCGGCGAGGTACTTCTCGTCGACCTCGATCACGCCGTACTTCGCGTCCGAGCCGCCCGCCAGGGCGGAGGTGATGCCCGCCGGCATGTTGGCGCCGAGCGCGTTGGAAACGACCGGGCCGCTGGCCCGCAGAGCCTCGGCGATGAGCCGGGTCGTGGTCGTCTTGCCGTTCGTCGCGGAGACAAGCACGACGTCGAGATGCTGGGCGAGCCGCCCCAGCAGGTCGGGGTCGAGCTTGAGCGCCACCTTGCCGCCGATCACGGATCCGCTGCCGCGTCCCGCGGCGCGGGACACCGCCGCCGCGGCCTTGCCTGCCGTCACGGCCAGCTTGGCCCGCGGCGACAACGGCTCCGTGTTGCCTGCCATCGTCACTGATCCTCCTTGCATCCGGCGCCGCATTTGCCCCAGGTCCACCGGTCAACGTCGGGGCTCAGCCTATCGAGATCCAGCCGGGCCCCCGCACCCCGGCACCACCGGGGCGCTGTGGCCCCCGGTGGAACGTACGTTTGCCCGTACGCTTGCCGCCATGCGACACCGCCCGATTCCCGGCAGTTCCGGGCTCGTACGACCCATGACACTGCTCGGTGACCCGGCGCTGCACGCGCCCTGCGAGACGGTGACCGACTTCGGTCCCTCGCTGGTGCGGCTCGTCGAGGACATGTTCGCGACGATGTACGCCGCCGAGGGGGTTGGCCTCGCGGCCAATCAAGTCGGCGTATCGCTGCGTGTCTTCGTCTACGACTGTCCGGACGATGAAGATGTCCGGCATGTCGGTCACATCGTCAACCCACGCCTGGTCGAGGCCGACGGCATCACCGTACGCGGTCCCGAGGGGTGCCTTTCCCTGCCGGGTATCGAGGCGGGGACGGAACGCTTCGACCGGGCGGTGGTGGAGGGGGTTTCGGTGTCGGGCGATCCGGTGCGGGTCGAGGGCGCCGGGTTCTTCGCACGCTGCCTGCAGCACGAGTGCGACCACTTGGCCGGGCTGGTCTACACGGACCGGCTGACCGGCTGGCGCCGAGCGAAGGCCCTGAGGGCGGCGCGGCGGGCCTCGTGGGGTGGCCGGGGGGAGGTCGGGCGAAACCGGGGCGCTGCCCCAGACCCCGCTCCTCAAACTCCGGAGGGGCTGGATGGTGCGGCTGAATCCAGCCCGTCCGGCGTTTGAGGACACGCCCGGAGGGCGTCCGGGGCCGGGGCTAGAAGCCGGGGCCGTCCACGCGGTCGCCCGCGGCGGCCAGGCGGCCCCACAGCAGATCCGCCAGGCTGGACACCAACTGCTCGCGCGAGCACGGGCGTTCGCCCAGCCACCAGTCACCCGCGGCATGCATCATGCCGACGATGCCATGCCCCCACACCCGCGCCAGCTGCTCACTGTCAGGACCAAGGTCCACGCGCTCGGCGATCACCTTCGCCAGCTCCTCCCCGAGCCGCCGCAACAGCGGAGCCGAGTGGCGGCCGACGTCGAAGCCCTGCTCGGGCTGGTGGGCGTCCTCGGCGGGGTGCATCAGGAACCGGTACACCTCGGGCAGCGCCTCGATTGCCGCGAGGTAGGTGTTCAGCGTCGCCTCGACCCGCCGGCGCCGCTCGGCCGGCGCGTCCAGCGCCGCCCGCAGCGCCGAGAGCAGCGCGTCGGTGTGGCGCTTGGCGAGCGCGCGGTAGAGCCCGCCCTTGTCGCCGAAGTGCCGGTAGAGGATCGGTTTCGTGATCCCGGCCTCGGCGGCTATGGCGTTCATGGAAGCCTGCGGCCCGTCCCGCAGCACCACGCGGTCCGCCGCTTCGAGCAGCTCCCGACGACGCCGCGCGGCTGCCGAGCGCTGCTGCGCGTCCTGTTGTGTGGTTTCCATGGTGTGTCTCCCCGCCCAAAGCGATTCCGTGACGCCTGCGAAACGTAACACCATGGTCGTACGCCGCGCGGATCCGTACTACGCCGGTTGACATGGCTTACTTACCGGTAACAGACTTCTGTTACCGCAAGTAACGCCTGGAGGGGACGATGGCCGAGTTCACGCTCGAACTCAACGACGACCAGAAGCAGGTCCGCGACTGGATCCACGGGTTCGCCGCCGATGTGATGCGCCCGGCCGCCGCCGAATGGGACGAGCGCGAGGAGACGCCCTGGCCCGTCATTCAGGAGGCGGCCAAGATCGGTATCTACTCCCTCGACTTCTACGCGCAGCAGTTCTTCGACCCGACGGGCCTCGGCATCCCGATGGCGATGGAGGAGCTGTTCTGGGGCGACGCGGGCATCGCACTCTCCATCGTCGGTACGGGCCTCGCCGCCGTCGGCGTCCTGGCCAACGGCACCGAGGAGCAGATCGGCACCTGGATCCCGCAGATGTACGGCGACCCGGACGACGTCAAGGTCGCCGCCTTCTGCTCCTCCGAGCCCGACGCCGGCTCCGACGTATCGGCGATGCGCACCCGCGCCGTATACGACGAGGCCAAGGACGAGTGGGTGCTGAACGGCACCAAGACCTGGGCGACCAATGGCGGCATCGCCAACGTCCATGTCGTCGTCGCCCTCGTCGACCCCGAGCTCGGCTCCAAGGGCCACGCCTCCTTCATCGTCCCGCCGAATACGCCCGGCCTCTCCCAGGGGCAGAAGTTCAAGAAGCACGGCATCCGCGCCTCGCACACCGCCGAGGTCGTCCTCGAGAACGTCCGCGTCCCCGGCCACTGCCTACTCGGCGGAAAGGACAAGCTCGACGCGCGCCTCGCCCGGGCCCGCGAGCGCGTCCAGCAGGGCGGCGAGCGGGTGAAGAACGCCGCGATGGCCACCTTCGAGGCCTCGCGCCCGGCCGTCGGCGCGATGGCGGTGGGCACCGCCCGCGCCGCGTACGAGGTCGCACTCGACTACGCCAAGACGCGCGAGCAGTTCGGCCGGCCGATCATCGACAACCAGGGCGTCGCGTTCCAGCTCGCCGACATGCGCACCCAGATCGACGCGGCGCGGCTGCTGGTCTGGCGGGCCTCCTGGATGGCGAGCGCGGGCAAGCCGTTCACCTCGGCCGAGGGCTCGATGTCCAAGCTGTTCGCCAGCGAGACTGCCAAGAAGGTCACGGCGCAGGCCGTGCAGATCCTCGGCGGCAACGGATACACGCGCGAGTACCCGGTGGAGCGCATGCACCGCGACGCCGCGATCTACACGATCTTCGAAGGTACCAGTGAGATCCAGCGCCTGGTGATCGCCCGCACCCTGTCGGGCATGCCCATCCGCTAGCCCGTCGGCGTACGGCGAAGGCGCCGTCCCACCGCACAAGGGGGACGGCGCCTTCGCGCGCCCGCGCCGTCAGGCGGAGGGCAGCTGCGCCTCGATGGCCGCCACGACCTCGGGAGCCTCCGGCTCGACGCGCGGGCGGAACCGGCCGACGACCTCGCCCTTCGCGCTCACCAGGAACTTCTCGAAGTTCCACTGGACGTCCCCGGCCTCCCCGGCCTCGTCCTTCGCCGAGGTCAGTTCGACGTACAGCGGGTGCCGGTGATCACCGTTGACCTCGATCTTCTCCAGCAGCGGGAACGTCACGCCGTAGCTCGCCGAGCAGAAGGTACTGATCTCCTCCGCACTGCCCGGCTCCTGGCCCGCGAACTGGTTGCACGGCACACCGAGCACCGTGAAGCCCCGGTCCGCGTACGTCTGCTGGAGCCGCTCCAGGCCGGCGTACTGCGGGGTCAGGCCGCACTTGGACGCGACGTTCACCACCAGCACCGCCTTGCCCTCGTAGGCCGCCAGAGTGGTCGGCTCGCCGGTCAGGGTGCGCAGGGGAATGTCGAACAGGCTCATCGCCGTCTCCTATGGCTATGGGCGGCCGGTGCTCCCGGCCGTCGGTCACTGGTTCGTACTGTTTCAGACCGCTCCCCGCTCAAGGGCACCGAGGTTCCGGCCGAGGACGCTTACACCACCGTGTGGTGGTGCACGCACCACTCCTGGGAAGGAATCGCGCCATGACCGGCCCCAGCACCCCCGTACTCCTCCACAACGGACTGCTCATCAACGGCACCGGGGGCGAGCCGGTCGCGGACGGAGCGGTGCTCATCGAGGACGGGCTCATCCGCTGGGCGGGGCCGTCCGGGGAACTGCGCCTCCCCGCACTGCCCGCCCCGGCGCGGCGTATCGACGTACATGGGAATACCATCCTGCCCGGGTTCATCGACTGCCACGTGCACATGGCGGCGCCCGGCGGCGCCCTCAGTCACGCCGAGGTCGCCGCGATGCCGCTCTCGCTGCGGACCTTTCTCGCCGCGCCGCGTATGAAGCTCACCCTCGACGCGGGCGTGACCACCGCACGCGACCTCGGTGGCGCGGACGCCGGCCACCGGGAGGCCGTCGAGTCGGGGCTGCTCGCCGGGCCGCGCCTGCTCGTCGCTGTCGCCATGCTCACGCCCACCGGTGGCCACGGCGACTTCCGGGCGGCCACCGACAACGGCGAGAACGACCCCGTCATGGGCCGCCTCGCCGACGGGCCCGCCGAATGCCGCAGGGCCGTGCGGGAGGTGCTCCGCAAGGGCGCCGACTGTGTGAAGGTCGCGGCCACCGGCGGGGTGTGGAGCCCGACCGACCATCCGGACGACGACGGTTTCCTTGAGGACGAGATCCGTACGATCACCGAGATCGCGGCAGGTCACCGGGGCACGAAGGTGGCCGCGCACGCCCAGGGCCGCGGCGGCATTCTCAACGCCGTACGCGCCGGAGTCGCCAGCGTCGAACACGGCTACGCGATCGACGACGAGGCGATCGACCTGATGCTGGAGCGCGGCACGTTTCTCGTGCCGACGCTCACCACCGCCAACACCGACCCCGACCCGCAGAAGGTGGCGGCCTGGGCGTACGAGAAGAAGAGGCACTGGCAGGCCGTCGCCCGGCGGCACATCCCGCACGCGGTCGCGCGGGGTGTCCGCGTCGCCATGGGAACCGACTGCGGCATCGCGGAACACGGCACGAACCTGCGGGAGCTGGCGTACCTCGTCGACTGCGGGATGACGCCGATGGCCGCGATCCGCGCCGGGACGAGCGAGGCCGCCGAACTCCTCGGCCTGGCGCACGAGATCGGCACGCTGGAGGCAGGCAAGCGCGCCGACGTCGTCGTCGCACGGGGCAACCCGCTGACCGACATCGCGGCTCTCGGCACGCCCGCCAACATCCTGCTCGTCATGAAGGACGGCGTGACCTGCAAGGACCTCGGCAATCTCGGCAGTCTCGGCTGAACCGGACTCCGCTCAGGCGGCCGCCCCCGCCAGGATCACCGAGCGCGACAAATGGCGCGGGCGGTCCGGGTTCAGGCCGCGGCGGGCGGCGAGTTCCACGGCGAGGCGCTGGGCGCGGACCAGGGAGGCGACCGGGTCCAGTGCGTCGGCGGTGAACAGGGCCCCGGTGGCGGCCACTTCGTCCTCCAGACCGGCCGGGGGCTCGCCGAAGGACCACACCAGGCTCGCTTCGTCACTGATGCTGATCGGGCCGTGGCGGTACTCCATCGCGGCGTACGACTCGGTCCAGGCCCGCGCGGCCTCGCGCAGTTTCAGCGCGGCTTCGTCGGCGAGGCCGGCTGTCCAGCCGCTGCCGAGGAAGGTGAACTGCGTACGCTCGCGCCAGCCGCGCGGTAGCGGTTCGACGACGGCGAGTTCCCCGTCCGTGACGGAGTGCGTGAGGTCAGTGCCGAGGCCGGCGCGCAGCAACTGCAGGGCGGTGGTGGCGAACCGGGTCTGGACGACGGACTTCTCGTCGGCGAAGCCGAGGTCGACGACGGTGTCCGCGCGGCCGGCGACCCAGGAGCCGGCGACGCCGGTCAGGGCGAGCGTGGGGATGCGCCCGGCGACCTTGCCGAGGAGCGACAGCACCTCACTCGTCGTACCGGAGCGGCTGATCGCCACGATCCGGTCGTACGGTCGGCCGAGCGCCGCCTCGGAGGCCGGGAACGCGTCGGTCTCGCCGAGGCCTGCGGACTCCCGCAGCGCGGCGTAGGCCCGGGCCATGAAGTACGACGTACCGCAGCCGACGACCGCCACTCGCTCGCCGGGGAGCGGTAGCCGGTCGGCGGCGGACACTGCCAGCTCCGCCGCCCTGGTCCAGCACTCCGGCTGGCTCGCGATTTCCGCGGTGACGTGTGGTGCGGCGGCGGCGCTCATGGGTCCCCTTTTCTTTGGCTGTGGGGTGATGTTCTAGCCCCGTCCGCACACCACCGCAATGAGCGAGCAATCGCTGAAATTTTCCGTATCACTTCGGTGATTGCTTATTGATTGCGTGCTCCATCGGTCAGTAGACCTGCCGCTCAACAGGCAACGACGCACGGTGTTGAGGAGCAGGGCGATGAACAGACGGTGGATCCGGCGGACAGCGGCCATGAGCGCGGCCGGGGCGCTCGCTCTCGGGCCGGCCGGTTGCGGGAGCGCGGCAGGTGGCGGCGGCGTCGCCGGCAGTGGCAAGGAGCTCACGTACTGGTCCATGTGGAAGGAGGGCGAGCCGCAGCAGAAGGCCCTGTCCGCCGCCATCGAGGACTTCACCGCCGAGACCGGCATCAAGGTCAAGGTGCAGTGGCAGGGGCGCGACGTACTGAAGAAGCTCCAGCCGACGCTCCGGGGCGTCCCGGCCGCCGACCTCATCGACCGTAACCTTCCCCAGGTCAAGTCGATTATGGTGGCCACGAACTCGGCCGCCGACCTGGTGGACGTACTCAAGGAACCGGTCCCCGGCGAGAGCGGCAAGACCGTCGCTGACGTGGTGCCGGAGAAGTACCTCGAACTGGGCAGGGCCGCCGGCAAGCAGGTCGTCCTGCCGTACGCCGTCGTCGCCAACGGCCTCTGGTACGACGGGAAGTCCTTCCCCGCGCCCGGCAAGAAGACCCCGGGGAACTGGGACGCGTTCCGGGCGACGCTCGACGCCGAGAAGGAGGCGGGCCGCGCCCCGCTCGCCCTCGACGCCGACATCCCCGACTACAGCGCCTACTGGTACAGCAACTTCGTCGTGGCGGCGAAGGGTCCCGGCTCCTTCCACCGGGCCGCCGCCGACAAGACGGGCAAGCTCTGGAAGGAACCCGCCTACGTCAAGGCGGCGGAGCGTGTGTCGAGTCTCGCCAAGGGCGGGTACTTCGCCGACGGCTACGACGCCAGCAAGTTCCCCGCGATCCAGCAGAAGTGGGCGACGGGCAAGGCCGGATTTCTGCTGATGGGCTCATGGATCGCGGGCGAGACCAAGCCGTACGCCAAGTCCGGCTTCGACTACAAGATGCTGCCGTTCCCGACGGATGGGGCGCCGGGCGCCGGCACGCCCGTCGAGGCGACGACCTTCGGCTGGGTCGTCCCCACCAAGGCGAAGCAGGGCGAGGCGGCCCGTAAATTCGTGGCCTTCCTCTACAGCAAGCAGCAGATGCAGGCGTACGCCGACGAGGCGCAGGGCATCGTCGCCCGCGAGGACATCACGGTCGCCCCGGCCATGGCCGACGCGGCCAAGTCCCTGAAGGAGAACACCCCGTACCACACCTTCGACGGCGTCGACATGGACTTCGCCGAGTGGTGGACGAAGACCTTCCACCCGCTGCACACCAAGCTGGTGACCGGCAAGATCTCCGCGCAGGACTTCAGCGACCAGCTCGCCGCGCAGAGCGCCGGCCACTGGAAGCGGACCGGCTGATGAGCACTGTCGTCGCCGGCGACGGCACCCGCCCCACCGCCTCGGTCCGCCGCCGCAGGGACGGCAAGGCTGCGGCGGCCCGGGGCGCCGCGGGCCCGTTCGCCGCCCACCGCAAGCGCCTGTACCTCCCCTTCGTCCTCCCGGCCTTCCTCCTGTACGCCGCGTTCATGCTCGCACCGGTTGTCGCCACCGCCTGGATCAGCCTGCACAAGTGGGCAGGAGCGGGGCCCATGGAGTGGGTGGGCGCGGACAACTACACCCGGATGTTCCAGGACCCCGCCTTCCGGACGTCCTTCGGAAACACGCTGCTGCTGCTCTTCGGCGGCGGCGCCGTCACCTTCCTGCTCAGCTTCGTCCTGACGATGCTGCTTCGCGATCTGGCGGGGCGGTCCACCGCCCGCTCGGTGATCTTCTTCCCCAACATCGTGCCGGCGCTGGTGATCTCGATCCTCTGGGGATTTCTCTTTCAGGCGGACGGCCTGCTCAATGAAGCCCTGCGCTCCATCGGCGTCGCGCATCCGCCGGCCTGGCTCGCCGACGAGAACCAGTTCAAGATCATCATGCTGGGCATCATCTGGATGAGCACCGGCTACTACACCACGATCATCATGGCCGCGGTGGACCGCATCCCGCCGTACCTGTACGAGGACTGCGCCCTGGCCGGGGCCAACGCCTGGCAGCGATTCCGGCACGTCACGCTGCCGCTGTCCTGGGACGTCATCGGGATCTGCGCGGTGCTGTGGACCATCAACGCGATGAAGACCTTCGAGTTCATCCTCGCCATGGCCGGGTCGACCAGCTCCATGCCGTCCACCGCCACCTGGACCGCGTCGCTGTACGCCTACACCTCGGTCTTCGCGCCGACCGGCGTCCCGCAGTACGGCATCGCCGCGGCCTCCGCGATCGTCACGCTCGCGCTCGTCGGCGTCCTGGTGGTGCTGATCCGCCGGATGATGCGGCGCGAAGCGCTCGAATTCTGAACGGGGAACACCGTGAGCTCTGCTTCAACTCTCCGCGCCGGACGGGCCCAGCGCCTCTTCGGCGCCCCGCTGGTCTGGGCGTTCGTCGCCTTCAACGTCCTCGTGCTGGTGTGGATCCTGGCCTCCTCGGTCAAGGAGACCCGGGAGATCATCGCCTCGCCCTGGTCGGTGCCGGGCGCGCCGCACTGGGAAAACTTCGAACGCGCCTGGAACGCGGGCAACTTCGGCCCGGCCGCCCTCAACTCCCTCTTGCTGGTGGGTGGTACGGCGCTGGCGACCGCCCTCCTGGCCGCCCCCGCCTCGTACGCCCTGAGCCGGCTCGGGGCGCGGAGCGCTGGCGCCGGCACCTCCCTCTTCGCCATCGGCCTCGGCATCCCGGCGCACGCCGTGTTCCTGCCGCTGTACCAGGTCATGGCACCGCTGGGCCTGGTCAGCAACCTCTGGGGGCTGTGGCTGCTCTACACCGGGACCTCGATGCCGTTCGCGGTCTTCTTCCTGACCGGATTCTTCAGGTCGCTGCCCGCGGAGCTGGAGGAAGCGGCGGCCCTGGACGGCGCCTCGCCCTCGTACACCTTCTGGCGGATCATGCTGCCGCTGGCGCGCTCCGGGCTGACTACTCTGCTGCTGCTCAACGTCATCCAGCACTGGGGCGAGACATTCTTCGCTCTCGTCTTCATCCAGGAGCAGGAACTCCAGACACTGCCGCTGGCGCTGCTCGGTTTCATGCAGCAGATGCAGTACAACGGGGCCGACTGGGGCGGTCTGTTCGCGGGCATCGCGGTGGTCGTGCTGCCGCTGGTGGCGCTCTACGTCTGGCTCGGCCGCCGCATCATCGAGGGCATGACGCTCGGATCCGGCAAGTAGCCGGCAATGGAAAGGCAAACCGCACTGTGTCACCTTCACCGTCACCGTCATCTCGGCTTACGGCTCTCATCGCCATGCGCCCGGATGTGGCCGCGCTCGCCCTCCCCGACGGCGTACGGGCACGGCTGGCCGCCGGCTTCGACGTACCGGACCTGGTGGTCGACGACTTCGGGCGACCGGAGGCGCGCAAGGCGCTGGGCCGGGCGGATGTGCTGATCTCCGGGTGGGGGTGCCCGCTGATCGACGCGGGTGTGCTCGCGGACGCGCCGCGCGTCAGGGCCGTCATGCACGCGGCGGGTTCGGTCAAGCAGGTGCTCGCCCGCGAGGTCTGGGAGCGCGGCATCACCGTCTCGTCGGCGGCGCCCGCCAACGCGGGGCCGGTCGCCGACTACACGGTGGCGGCCATCCACCTGGCCGCCAAGCGGGCGTTCCGGATGGCGGGGGAGTACCGGGCGGGTCGGCCCCGGGATTTGACGGTGTCCCCGGCGACCGGATTCCTCGACCGTACGGTGGGGATCGTCGGGGCGTCGAAGATCGGGCGGCTGGTGCTGGGGCGGCTGGCCGGTACGGGGGTGCGGCTGCTGGTGCACGATCCGTACCTGGCAGGTGCGGAGGCGGCTGCGCTGGGCGGCGAACTCGTCGGCCTGGACGCCTTGCTGACGGCCTCGGACATCGTCTCGCTGCACGCGCCGCTGCTGCCGGGGACCCGGCAACTGATCGACGCGCGGGCGCTCGCGCTGCTGCGTGACGGCGCGATTCTCATCAACACCGCGCGGGGCGGCCTCGTCGACACGGAGGCGCTGGCCGCGCACTGCGCGGACGGGCGCATCGACGCCGTACTGGACGTCACCGACCCGGAACCGCTGCCGCCTGGGCACGTGCTGCTGGGGCTGCCCAATGTGCTGGTCACGCCGCACATCGCCGGGGCGATGGGTACGGAGGTGCGACTGCTGGGGGAGTTCGCGGTGGCGGAGGCGGAGCGGTTCGTGGCGGGTGAGCGGCTGCTGGGAGAGGTACGGGCGGAGGACCTGCCCCGCATCGCCTGACGCCCGGCTGCTACTCCTGGCCCAGGCCCAACGCGGACTCCGTGTCGCGGCCGCCCCAAGCGCCGTCCGGGGTGCGCCACAGGACGTGGACACCGAAGACATCGAGGATGGTCTCTGCCGACCAGTCCTCCGCGGGCGGTCCGGAGAGAACCAGATGGAGGCCGTCGGCGCGGTTGGGCAGGGTGTGGTTGATCTCAAGGAGGCGGGTCGCTCCGGAGCGGAGGTCCGCGTACGTGGAGCGGCCGGCCGTCAGGACCTCGTAGACGAACAGGCCGCCGTCCGTGACACAGCTGACGTCCACGACCTCGGAGTCGGCCGGCTGCAGGTCGGACCACAGGAGGGCGGACTTCAGCGCATGGCGCACCGACTCGTGCTTCCTGCACGTACGGTCGGCAGTCGCCGAGGCCTCCAGCGCGCGCAGAAGACCGTCCTTCGTGGTCACGGCCGGTGTGGCGGGGGCTTCTTCGACGGCGGTCACGGGCTCGGTTTCCTTCTGCTCGGGCTGGTGTGCGGCGGTGGTGGCTTCGTTCTCGGACTCCGGTTCGGCCTCAGCGGCAAGGCGGACCCGGAGAGTTTCCCGTGCTTCGGCCAGGGCATCGGCCCAGCCGGACTTCGCAAGCTCGTCCTGGAGGCGGCCGGCGTCCAGTGCGTTGTCCTTGAGTGCGCGGTTGGTGCCTGCCGCGAGGTCGCGCAGTACGCCCAGACGGTGCCGGTCCGGGGCACCGAGCAGGCGCCGTACCGCCACCCAGTCCGCCTGGTCGCGGCGCAGGATGCGGTTGGCCATGCCCTGGAGGTCGGAGAGACGGCCGCGGGCGTCCTGCGCAACGCTGCCGTCACCGCTGACCAGCTCGTCGAGAACGCCGAGTGCCGCCGCATAGCGTTGCGCCATCCTGGGCGAGATGGGCCGGCGGCCGCGCTGGTCGGCGGCGAGCACGCTGTGGGTCGTCTCGTTGGCGAAGACCCAGCAGTCCAGTTCCTCGCCCGGACGCGGGGGAGCGGAGCCGTGCCGGACGGTCAGGACCAGTGGGCGGTCGATTCCGGGGGAGAGGGCCTTGACCCGGTAGCGGCCGCCTGGTCCCGGGCCGACGACCCGGACCCGGATGTCGGTTCCGATCTCGGGAATCTCGGGAATACCGCCCGGTGCCGTACCGGATTCCGTTTCGTCGAGGGGCGGTTCGGTGGCGCGGTCGGTGTTCGTGAGGATCTCCGGGAGCGGGGACGTGTGCAGCACGGTCAGGCTCTGCGTGCTGCGGGTGAGGGCGATGTAGAGCTGGCGCAAGCCGGCCGGACCGCGGTCCGCGATGGTGGCGGGCTCGACGACCAGGACGTGGTCGTACTCCATGCCCTTGGCCTGGGCGGCCGCCAGGACGGACACAGCCTCCCGGCCCGGGCCGGTGATGCCGGCACTCTGATCGAGGTGGCGGCCGATCTCGTCGAGCCAGCCCGAGTCGTCGGGGACGATGACGGCAACGGAGCGCAGGGTGTGCCCGTCACTGGTGCCCACCAGGCGGGTCACCTGGGTGACGGTGTCGTCGAGGAGCCTCCAGGGCTCGGTCGACATGGTCCGTACGGCGTTCTCGCCTGCCTCGCGCACCGCCTGCGGGTAGGGCAGCTCGGGGGCGACGGCGCGGGCGAGGGGTGCGACGAACTCCATGATTTCCGCCGGTACGCGGTAGCTGGTGTTCAGCTCCGCGACGCGCCAGTCTCCGTGGTCGGAGAGGAGCGTGCCGAGGCGGTCCCAGCTGGTGTGGATGTGGGAGCCGGTGGCCTGGGCGAGGTCGCCGAGTACCGTCATGGAGCCGTTGGCCGCGCAGCGGCGGCGCAGGGCACGGGCCTGCATGGGGGTGAGGTCCTGTGCCTCGTCGACGACGATGTGTCCGTAGCGCCTGGGGGTCTCCCCGGTGATGAGGAAACGGAGTTCTTCGAGGCAGACGTGGTCGTCGAGGGTCCACGGGTCAGCGTCGGCGGTGGCGGCCCGGGAGCGGTGCAGGGCTGCCTGCTCGTCGTCGTCAAGGACATCGGCGGCGCAGGTGCGAAGGAGGTCGGGTGAGTCGTAGAGACTGCGCAGGGCCTCCCTGGCGCCCGGTGACGGCCAGATGCGTTCGACGAGCCGCTCGACCCGTCGGTTGCGTTCCAGATCGCGGCGGATCGTGCCGCCCTGGCCGCGACGCGGGGCGACTGCGGCGAGTTCCTGCAGGAGACGGTCGACGAGCAGGCTGCGGAAGCGTTCGCGGCGCTCCCGGTAGGCGCCTTCGGTTCCGCGCGCCTCGTCGAGGAAGGCGAGGACCTCGGACCGCGGGACGCGCAGGGTCGTGCTGCCGGCGGTGACGACGACCGCGGCCTCGTCGCCCTCGAAGGAGGGGGCGGTGGTGAGGTCGTCGAGTGCCTCGGGGCGGCACTCGGTCTCGACGCGGCGGCGCAGGACGGCCGCCATGCGCTCGTCGGACTTCACGTACCGCGCCCGCGGGGTGTCGGTGCCGAGGATCTCACCGTCCCACAGGCGGGTGAGCTGGACGGCGTTGACGTCGCGGGTACCGAGAGTGGGCAGGACCTGGCCGACGTACTCCAGGAACCGCTGGTGAGGGCCGATGACGAGGATGTCCTGGGCCTTGAAATGCTCGTTGTTGACCAGCCAGGTCACGCGGTGCAGGCCGACTGCGGACTTGCCGGTGCCCGGGCCGCCCTGCACGACGAGGATGTCGGAGGGGGTACCGGTGACCAGGTCCATCTGGTCGCGGCGGATGGTCTCGACGATGTCCCGCATGCGGCCGCTGCGCGAGCGGTGGAGTTCGCGCAGCAGGAAGTCGTCCGCGTGGAGGGGCTTGCGGCGCCGGCGGCGCGCGACGTCGCCGGGCGTGCGGGCGGCAGGGCGTTCATTCCTCCGCGCCGTGCCCGGTTCCGGCCGCGCTGCGGCGGGGGCCGTTGTCCCGGCGTCGTCCGAGGTGGCGTCGTCCGCCGCCGGACGCGGCTCCGGGACGGACGCGGGTACCGGGACGGAGGGGACGGGGACGGAGGGGACTGGGACCGCGGGGGCGATCTCGTCGATCTCGTCGAAGTAATCCTCAACCACACGCTGCACGCAGCGTAACTGCCGCCGCAGGACCACCTCCCCGGGCTCCTCGGGCCGTGCCTCGGACCACTTCTTCGCCAGTGGGCTGGTCCACAGCAGGACCACCGGTTCGTTCTCGGCGTCGCGCACTCCCCGTCGCCCGATGTACCACGGGCGGGGCTCACCGCCTGGCTCCTCCGGCGCGTCGACGCGGGAGAAGACCAGCGACTCGTTGACGAGTCCTCCGTACGCCGCGGCTCGTGCCTGCGCGTCGATCCGGTTGGCGATGCCGTCCTTGCCGCTGGCGGACGCAGTGGCGGCCGACGTGCCGCTCATCTCGTCCAGCCGCGCGGTGTAGCAGTCGTACGCGTGGTCCACCGCCTTCTGCTCGGCGGCGATGACCTCTTCGCGTGTGGTGGTGCTCATGTGCATCCCTCCCTGCGGCGCCCCGCAGGACCCCGCTACGGGCATGCGCCCGTACCCCGCTGAAACAACTATCAGAGAGTGGGCGGTGACGAACAGTCAAAACACCAGTTCCGGGGGCACGTCAGCCCGTGACTACGCTCCCGCCGGGCTCAGCCGCCTCCGCGCCCACCGCACGACGCCCGCACCACGAGATTCGGCCGCAACTGCACCTGATGCAGCGGCGACGCGTCGCCGTCCGCCAGCCGGCGCAGCAAGATCTGCGCAGCCAGCCGCCCCACTTGGAACTTCGGCGGGGACACCGCCGTCAGCGGGATCTCCGCCACGTCCGCGAACTCGTTGTCGTAGCTGACCATCGCCAGGTCCTCGGGTACGCGCAGCCCCGCCCGCCGAGCCGCCGACTGCACCAGCGCCGCCTCACGGTCCCCGAAGCACAGCGCCCCCGTGACCCCCGCGGCGGCGAACTTCGCCACCGCCGCGTCGGCCCGCTCCGGGCCCCAGGCGTCCATCGGCGCGCTGTCGTACACCGGCTCGGGCAGCGCGAAGTCCGCGACGGCGCGGGCGAACCCCGTCCCGATCGGCGCGGCGGTCGGGGCGTCGACGCGTACCACGAGCCCGAGCCGCTCGTGCCCGAGGGCGCGGAGGTGGCGTACCGCGTCGTACGCCCCGCCCTCGTGGTCCGTGCACACGTGCTCCGTGGGGTCCCCCGGCCCCGCCGCCGTCAGCCGCCGCTCCACCAGCACGGCCGGCACCGGCAGCCGCAGCAGCTCGTCCGTACGCCGGGCCGGATCGTCGGACGCGTGCAGGCCGGGCACCAGCAGCAGCCCGTGCACTCCCGCCGACAGCAGCTCGGCGATCGCCGCGTCCTCCGCCTTCGGGTCGTAGTGGGAACACGCCAGTACGAACTGGGCTCCGGCCTCGGCCAGTACCTCCTGGATGCCCTGGAGGACACGCGGGTAGTAGAGCGCGGTGTCCGGCACGAGTACGCCGACGATCCTGCGCCTGTCCGGTACGCGCGGCGCGAGGCCCAGCGCGAATGTGCCCGCGCCCTGCCGCCGCTCCACCAGGCCCTGGGTGACCAGGTCCTCGTACGCCCTGCGGACCGTGGTGACGGACAGGCCGGTCTCGGCGGCTAGCGCCCGCTCGGTGGGCAGCTTGCTGCCGGGCGGCCAGGTGCCGTCGTGGATGCCGCGCCGCAGATCGGCGGTGAGTTTGCGGAACTTGAGTTCTCGGGCCGACACGGTCCCCCCTGGGCACCCAAAGAAAGAAGCAATCCGCAGTTGCCGGCGGAATGCTCCTTGAATCCTATCCTCGAAGCTCCCTGACGTCCGCAGGCAATCCACTGTCCGTCGATGGAGTTGAGCCGAAGGTGCTGTGCCATGCCCTCCCCTTCGCTGGACGCGCTGGACTCACCGCACCCGATCGGGAGGCCGGACCTGGCCAGGCTCGCGCAGGCGGGGGGCTGTCACAATGCGCGATTCGCGAATGCGCCCCATAGCGGACGCCTATCCATCAGGCCATCAGGACGGAGGCAGTGGGCGGAACAGCCCCTCCTGCACCACCGACACCAGCAAGTTGCCCGCACGGTCGTAGATCCGGCCGCGCGCCAGCCCCCGTGCGCCCGTCGCGATGGGGGACTCCTGGTCGTACAGGAACCACTCGTCGGCCCGGAACGGCCGGTGGAACCACATCGCGTGGTCCAGCGACGCGATGTCGAAATTGCGCGGGCCCCAGAGGGGTTCGACCGGGATGCGGACCGCGTCGAGCAGCGTCATGTCGGACGCGTACGCGAGCGCGCAGGTGTGTACGAGCTGGTCGTCGCCCAGCGGTCCGACCGCCCGCATCCACACCGCGCTGCGCGGGTCCGCCTCCTTGATCTCCTGGGCGGTCCAGCGCAGCCGGTCGACGTACCGGATGTCGAAGGGCTGGCGGCGGGCCATCCGCTCCAGTGCCTCCGGCAGCTCCCCGAGGTGTTCGCGGATCTCGTCCACCACCGTCGGCAGCGAATCGGGGTCCGGGAAGGAGAGGCGCGGCGGCAGCTGGTGCTCGAAGGCGGCCTCCTCCGGCTGGTGGAAGGAAGCGGTCAGGTTGAAGATCGTCCGGCCCTGCTGCACCGCCGTGACCCGCCGGGTGGTGAAGGAACGCCCGTCCCGCACCCGCTCCACCTGGTAGACGATCGGCACGCCGGGGCGGCCGGGGCGCAGGAAGTACGCGTGCAGCGAGTGCACGGGCCGGTCGCCCTCGGTCGTACGTCCCGCCGCGACCAGGGCCTGGCCCGCGACCTGCCCGCCGAAGACGCGTTGCAGGGACTCCTGCGGGCTGCGGCCGCGGAAGATGTTGACCTCGATCTGCTCCAGGTCGAGCAGATCGACGAGCCGTTCGGCGGGATTCGTCGTCACGGGTGTCTCTCTCCTTAGCTCTTACAGCCGGCGGTTACAGCTGGCCTACCGAGGTGACGCGGACGACCGCCCGCCCCTCCTCGTCGGATGCGGCGAGGTCGACCTCCGCACTGATGCCCCAGTCATGGTCGTCGTTCGGGTCGGCGAAGATCTGGCGGACGCGCCACAGGCCGTGCTCGGCGTCCTCCTCGATCATCAGCAGCTTCGGACCGCGAGCGTCAGGACCCGTGCCCAGGTCGTCGTACTCGTCCCAGTACGCGTCCATGGCCTCGCCCCACTTGTCCTCGTCCCAGCCGGAATCGCCGTCCAGCTCGCCGAGCTCCCGGACGTTGTCCAGGGCGGCCAGCTCGACGCGGCGGAACATGGCGTTGCGTACGAGTACCCGGAACGCCCGCGCGTTCGCCGTGACGGGCTTGACCTGGTCGGCGCGCTCCTGCGCCTGCTCGGCCGTCTCCACCTCGGGGTTGGCCAGCTGCTCCCACTCGTCGAGGAGGCTGGAGTCGACCTGGCGCACCAGCTCGCCGAGCCAGGCGATCAGGTCCTCCAGGTCCTCGGACTTGATGTCGGTCGGGATGGTGTGCTCAAGGGCCTTGTACGCGCCCGCCAGGTAGCGCAGCACAATGCCCTCGGTGCGGGCGAGCTCGTAGTGCGAGGTGAACTCGGCGAAGGTCATGGCCCGCTCGTAGATGTCGCGGACCACCGACTTCGGGGACACCGGGTGGTCACCGACCCACGGGTGGCTCTTGCGGTACACGTTGTACCCGTGCCACAGCAGCTCCTCCAGCGGCTTCGGGTACGTGATCTCCTGGAGCCGCTCCATGCGCTCCTCGTACTCGACACGGTCCGCCTTCATCTGGCCGACCGCCTCGCCGCGCGCCTTGTTCTGCTGGGCGGCGAGGATCTGGCGCGGGTCGTCGAGGGTCGACTCGACGACGGACACCATGTCCAGGGCGTACGAGGGGGAATCCGGATCCAGCAGCTCGTACGCGGCCAGCGCGAAGGTCGACAGCGGCTGGTTGAGTGCGAAGTCATGCTGGAGATCGACGGTCAGCCGTACGGTCCGGCCGTCGGCGTCCGGGGTCTCCAGCATCTCCACCACGCCGCCGTCGAGCAGCGAACGGAAGATGGCGATGGCCCGGCGGATGTGCCGCAGCTGCGCCTTGCGCGGCTCGTGGTTGTCCTCCAGGAGGTGGCGCATGGCGGCGAAGGGGTTGCCGGGGCGGGCGATGACCGAGAGCAGCATGGTGTGCGTGACGCGGAAGCGGGACGTGAGCGGCTCGGGGTCGGAGCCGATGAGCTTGTCGAAGGTCGTCTCGGACCAGGCGACAAAGCCCTCGGGGGCCTTCTTGCGGACCACCTTGCGGCGCTTCTTCGGGTCGTCGCCCGCCTTGGCGAGCGCCTTCTCGTTCTCGACGACGTGCTCGGGCGCCTGCGCGACGACGAAGCCCGCCGTGTCGAAGCCCGCCCGGCCGGCGCGGCCCGCGATCTGGTGGAACTCCCGGGCGCGGAGCGTGCGTACGCGCGTGCCGTCGTACTTGGTGAGGGCCGTGAAGAGGACCGTACGGATCGGGACATTGACGCCGACGCCGAGCGTGTCCGTACCGCAGATGACCTTCAGCAGACCCGCCTGCGCGAGCTTCTCCACGAGCCTGCGGTACTTGGGCAGCATGCCCGCGTGGTGCACGCCGATCCCGTGCCGCACGAACCGCGAGAGGTTCTGGCCGAACTTCGTGGTGAAGCGGAAGCTGCCGATCAGTTCGGCGATCTGGTCCTTCTCCTCGCGCGAGCACATGTTGATGCTCATCAGCGACTGCGCCCGCTCGACGGCCGCCGCCTGCGTGAAGTGCACGATGTAGACCGGTGCCTGCTTGGTTTCGAGCAGCTCGGTCAGGGTCTCGGTGATGGGCGTCAGGCGGTACTCGTACGAGAGGGGGACCGGGCGGGTCGCGGAGCGTACGACGGACGTCGGGCGGCCCGTGCGGCGCGTCAGGTCC
Organism: Streptomyces sp. ISL-100; assembly: GCF_018614615.1. GTDB lineage: Bacteria > Actinomycetota > Actinomycetes > Streptomycetales > Streptomycetaceae > Streptomyces. The sequence goes on from NZ_JAGGOK010000076.1 coordinate 56,210, forward strand.
TTCTCGAACATCGAGACGTCGCCGAGCGTCGCGGACATGAGGATGAACTGCGCCTGCGGCAGTTCCAGGAGCGGGATCTGCCAGGCCCAGCCGCGGTCCGGCTCGGCGTAGAAGTGGAACTCGTCCATCACGACCTGGCCGATGTCGGCGTGCTTGCCGTCGCGCAGCGCGATGGAGGCCAGCACCTCTGCCGTACAGGCGATGACCGGGGCGTCGGCGTTGACGGACGCGTCGCCCGTCAGCATGCCGACGTTCTCCGTACCGAAGAGCTTGCACAGGTCGAAGAACTTCTCCGAGACCAGCGCCTTGATCGGCGCGGTGTAGAAGGTCACCTTGTCCTGCGCGAGCGCGGTGAAGTGCGCACCGGCCGCGACCAGGCTCTTGCCGGAGCCGGTGGGGGTGGACAAGATCACATTCGCGCCGGACACCACCTCGATCAGGGCCTCCTCCTGAGCGGGATAGAGACTGATGCCCTGGCCCTCGGCCCATGAGGAGAAAGCCTCGAAGAGGGCATCGGGGTCGGCGGTCGGGGGCATCTGATCGATAAGGGTCACGCCCCCATCTTGCCTGGCTTCCCCCCTGAACAGGGAACCGGTCGGTCGCACGAAGATCACGGGCGATACGCTGCCGTGTCAACTGGGCCACACCACAAGAGCAAATGGGGCGGGGAACGACCATGATGGGACCGGCGCACTCACTGTCAGGAGCAGCGGCCTGGCTGGGGGTGGGGGCGGCGGCAGCCGCGGCCGGGCATCCGATGCCGTGGCCCGTGATCGTCGTCGGCGCCCTGATCTGCGCGGGCGCGGCCCTCGCGCCCGACCTCGACCACAAGTCCGCGACGATCTCGCGCGCCTTCGGGCCGGTGTCGAAGGGCCTGTGCGAGATCGTCGACAAGCTGTCGTACGCCGTCTACAAGGCGACCAAGAAGCCCGGTGACCCGCGCAGGACCGGCGGCCACCGCACCCTCACCCACACCTGGCTGTGGGCGGTCATGATCGGCGGCGGAGCGTCGCTCGTGGCGTTCACCGGTGGCCGCTGGGCGGTGCTCGTGCTCCTCTTCATCCACCTGGTACTGGCGGTGGAGGGTCTGCTGTGGCGGGCCGCCCGGGTGTCCAGTGACGTCCTGGTGTGGCTGCTCGGCGCGACGAGCGCGTGGATTCTGGCGGGCGTACTGGACAAACCGGGCAACGGGGCCGACTGGCTGTTCACCGGCGACGGCCAGGAGTATCTGTGGCTCGGCCTGCCGATCGTGCTCGGTGCGCTGGTGCACGACATCGGTGACGCGCTCACCGTCTCCGGCTGCCCGATCCTGTGGCCGATCCCGGTCGGCCGCAAGCGCTGGTACCCGATCGGCCCGCCGAAGGCGCTGCGGTTCCGCGCGGGCAGCTGGGTGGAGCTGAAGGTGCTGATGCCGGTGTTCATGCTGCTCGGGGGAGTGGGGGGCGCGGCGGCGATGAACTTCATATGACGCGTTCCGGATGCATACACTCCGGATGTGTTCTGATGCGTTCTTATGCTTTCCGTTCGGGTGAATCCTGACGCGGACCCGCTGCCGGGCGGGCCAAGATCCAGTTCATGAGATCATGGAATCCTTAAAGCTGACGCGTCGTCAATTCAGTGTTCGCACCGGCGCGGTGGCTACAGCCGCTGGCGTCACCACCGTCGCCGGGGCGGCTGCTCCCGCAGAGGCGTTGGCGCCCGCCGCTCCCCGCTCCACCGCCGACTGGCAGACGTGCCTCACCGTCGCCCGCGCCCTGCTGGTGGTCGATGAGCACAACAAGCCCCTGGTCCCCAGGTACGAGAAGATCCTTCTCGGCGACGGGCTTCCGAGGGCCGGCGCCGCGCCGAAGAAGGTGCTGGTGATCGGCGCCGGACCGGCCGGCATGGTCGCCGCGTCGCTGCTCAAGCGAGCCGGTCACCGGGTCACCGTCGTGGAGGCCAACGGAAACCGCGCGGGCGGCCGCATCAAGACCTTCCGTACCGGCGGCCACGAGAACGCGAAGCAGCCGTTCGCCGATCCGAAGCAGTACGCCGAGGCGGGCGCCATGCGCATCCCCGGCAGCCACCCCCTGGTCATCGGGCTGATCGACCACCTCGGCATCGAACGCCGGCCCTTCCACTACATCGACACCGACCCCGACGGCAAGCCGGTGTACCGCACATGGATCCGCGTCAACGGGATCAGGGCCCGGCGCGCCGATTACGCGAAGAACCCCCAGGCGATCAACCGCTCCTTCGGCGTGCCGCGCGAATACGTGAATGTCCCCGCGTCCGAGATCGTCCGGCAGGCCCTGGACCCGGTCCGCGACGAGTACAGCACCCGCCGGCCCGACGGCACCCGCGTCAACAAGCCGATGCCCCGGCTGGTCGAAGGCTGGGCCCGGATCGTCCAGCGCTTCGGCGACTGGTCGATGTACCGCTTCCTCACCGAGCACGCGAAGCTCGACACCCGCACGATCGACCTCATCGGCACGCTGGAGAACATGACGTCCCGGCTCCCGCTGTCCTTCTTGCACAGCTTCATGGGCGCCTCCCTGATCAGCCCCGGCACCAAGTTCTACGAGCTGACCGGCGGCACCGCGGTCCTCGCGGACGCCCTCCTCGACGACGTACGCGACGAGGTGCACTTCGACCGGCGCGTCACCCGCATCGAAACCCGCGACGCGGGGGCCCCGGGGCCGCGCGTGCGGCTGCACACCGTCTCCGAGGGGCGCGACGGCGAAGTGGTGCGCGAGCAGTTCTCCGGCGACACCGCCATCGTCACCATCCCTTTCTCCGGCCTGCGGCACGTCCAGGTTTCGCCCCAGCTCTCGTACGGCAAGCGCCGGGCCGTCTGCGAGGTGCACTACGACAGCGCCACCAAGGTCCTCCTCGAATTCAGCCGCCGGTGGTGGGAGATGACCGAGGAGGACTGGAAGCGCGAGCTGAACGCCATGGATCCCGGCCTGTACGACGCCTACCGCAAGGGCCGGGTCGCGAACGACGGGCGGCTGCTCGGAGCCCACCCCTCCGTGCCGCCCGGGCACCTCTCCGAGGCACAGCGCACGCACTACGCGGCACACTGCTGGGTCTCCCGCGACCAGCCCGAGGCGGCGGAGGTCATCGGGGGCGGGTCGGTGACCGACAACCCGAACCGCTTCATGTTCAACCCGTCCCACCGCGTGCCGGGCAGCGACGGAGGCGTCGTACTCGCCTCGTACAGCTGGGCGGACGACGCCCGGCGCTGGGACTCCTACGACGACGAGGCCCGGTACGCGCTGGCGCTGCGTGGCATGCACGCAGAGCTGGCAGCGCGACCCGTACGCCTACGGGGAGGCGTCCGTACTCCTGCCCGGGCAGCACACCGAAATCCTCCCGGACATGGGCACCCGCGAAGGCCCGCTGCACTTCGCCGGGTGTCACACCTCGCTCAAGCCCGCCTGGATCGAAGGGGCGCTGGAGTCCGCGGTCCGGGCGGCGCTGGAGGTGCACGGCAGCCGCTGACAGCGTCGTGCTGCGGGGACGGTCCGGGGGGCGCGACGGTGCCCGGACCGTCCCCGCGGGGGTGATGTGGCCCCGTTCGCGGAGAGTTAACGGCGTTGTAAATTGCCGAGTTGCTGTCCGGTACCTCTTCCAGGACACAATGGTGGCGATCTTCGATACGACGTCACGGGGAGGGGGAACAGTGCTGCGGATCACCGCGGCCGCCAAGGCGCTGCTGCTGGCGGTATTCGCTCTGCTCTCCCTCGCGGTGGCGACCGGCAACGCCGTCGCGGAGCCTTCTGCTGTCGGTCCTACGGCTGTTGCCGAACCCGGGGCGGCGCCGCCGGTGGCCGCGCAGGGTTCTTGTTCGCCCCCCGACTCCGATTCCACGGCCCACCCGGGCCAGGTCCGCCGGGCGCAGCGGCCGGAGACCGGCGCCCCGCAGACTGCTGTCCATGCGGCCTGCGCCCTGTCCTCCCCGCCCGTGGAGCTCCCGCGCCACGCTCTTCCCGCCGACGGCGGTGCGCCGTACTGCCACGCGCCGTCGAGATCCGGGGACTTCCCCGTCGCCCTCCAGGTTTTCCGCTGCTGATGACGCTGCCCGTACGGACCGATTCCCGTACGTACTGATCCGTCACATCCCGGCACTGTCATCGCTCCTGGAGGCGATCCCTCATGCAGACTTTCATCGACCACGCCCGCTCCCTCGGCGCACGAATAGCCGCGCGCGACGAGCAGCGCGAGTGGTTCGGACGGCTGGCGGCAGGCCAGTCTCCGCAGGCGCTTTTCATCACCTGCTCCGACTCGCGCGTCGTTCCTTCCCTGATCACCGGCGCGCGCCCCGGCGAGCTTTTCGAGCTGCGTACGGCGGGGAACGCGGTGCCCGGCTACCACGCGGACCGGCCGAGCGGTGAGGCCGCGACCATCGAGTACGCGGTGAGTGTGCTGCGGATTCCCGACATCGTGGTGTGCGGGCACTCCCACTGCGGAGCCATCGGCGCGCGGGTGCGTGGTGAGGACCTCGGCGCCGTACCGGCGGTCGCGGGCTGGCTGAACAGCCAGCTGCCGGACGACTTGAACGGACTCCACGCGGACGCCGACACGGAGGTGGCGGCGGCCGTCCAGCGCAACGTCCGCGAGCAGGTGGAGCGGCTGCGGGCCTACCCCTGCGTGGCGGAGCGGCTGGCCGCCGGACAACTGCGGCTGCACGGCTGGTTCTACGCCGTGGACACCGGCCTGGTCCTGGCGCACCAGCCTGCCGTCGACGCGTTCCTCCCGCTGTGAGCGCCGGCGTGACCACCGCCGTCAAGGCCGTAACGAAGCGTTTCGGGGGGCGGCGCGGTCCGGGCGACCTCCGTGCCGATTTCACCGCCTCGCTCGTCGTCTTCCTGGTGGCGGTGCCGCTGTGCGTGGGCGTGGCCGTCGCCTCCGGCGTACCCGCCGAACTGGGCCTGGTCACCGGGATCGTGGGCGGGCTCGTCACCGGACTGCTGCCCGGCAGCACCCTCCAGGTCAGCGGCCCGGCGGCCGGAATGACCGTGCTCGTGTACGAGGCCGTGCAGGAGTACGGGATCGGCGCACTCGGCGCGATCGTGCTGGGCGCAGGAGTGCTGCAACTCGCCATGGGTGCCTTGCGGCTGGGCCGCTGGTTCCGGGCGATCTCGATCGCGGTGGTGCAGGGCATGCTCGCCGGCATCGGCCTGGTGCTGATCGCCGGCCAGTTGTACGCCCTGGCCGGCGCCGGGGCGCCCGCCGGCGGCCTCGCGAAGATCGGCGGCCTGCCGGGGCTGGCGGCCGGCACCTTTGGGTCGGGACCGGCCCTGGCCGCGCTGGGTATCGGGCTCGGCACGGTGGCGGTGCTGGTGCTGTGGCCGAGGATTCCGGCCGCGGCGCGCGTGCTGCCCGCCCCGCTCGCGGCGGTCGCACTCGCGACCGCGGCGGCGGTGATTTTCGACCCGCCGGTCGCGCGGGTCGAAGTGAAGGGGCTGCTCGACGCCGTACAGCCACCGGGCGTCTCCGACTTGGCACAGCTCGCCGAAGTCGGGCTGCTGGGCACGGTGGTCGCCTTCACCCTGATCGCGTCGGCGGAGAGCCTGTTCAGCGCGGCCGCGGTGGACCGGCTGCACGACGGCCCGAGGACCGACTACGACAAGGAACTCGTCGCCCAGGGCGCGGGCAACGCGGTGTGTGGAATGCTCGGGGCGCTGCCGATGACGGCGGTGATCGTACGCAGCTCCGCCAACTTGCAGGCGGGGGCGCGCACCAAGGCCTCCCGGGTTCTGCACGGGGTGTGGCTGCTCGTCTTCGCCGCGGCGTTCCCGGCGGCTCTCGGCGTGATTCCGGTGGCGGCGCTGGCCGGTGTGCTGGTGCACGCGGGCTGGAAGCTGATCCCGGTGAAGGAACTCGTCCCGCTGTGGCGCGAACACCGCGGTGAGGCGGTGGTGCTCGGCACTACGGCGCTCGCGATCGTCGTGACCAACATGTTCGAAGGGGTACTGATCGGACTGCTGCTGGCGGTCGCGAAGTCGGCGTGGGAAATCTCGCACGTCCATGTGGAGGTGTCCGGCGGCGACGAGGACGAGCGGGGGCCAGTGCGCGTCCGTGTCCTCGGCAACGCGACCTTCCTGCGGCTCCCGAAACTCCTCGACGAACTGGAGGCGCTGCCCCGCGACCGTCCGATCGAGCTCGACCTCGCGGGCCTGCGCCACGTGGACCACGCCTGCGGCGCGGCCCTGACGCAGTGGGCGGACCGCCACAACGAAGCAGGGGTGGAGCCAGTACGGGTCGCAGCCTGACCGACGCACAACGGCAACAAGGCCGCCCACGGACGGCGCCCCTGGGGTGGCGTCCACCGCAGTTACGCTCCCCGCCGCGCGCGGAACGCTCCGTGCGGGGCGGGGTGGGCCCCCGTGCGACGAGGTCGCGCACGGACGGCGTCCTTTCGGGTGGCGGTCCACCGCAGTTACGCTCCCCGCCGCGCGCGGAACAGTCCATGCGGGGCGGGGCCCGCGGCCCGCCAGGCGCGCCGGTGCTAGCCGCCGCTCTCGCTGCAGTCGCTGCCGCTGCGGCACGGCGGTTGTTCCCACACGTGGTCCGGCCGCGCGGGGGGGTGGCGCGGTGCGGTGCTCGTACGCGAACGCGCCCAGGACGCCCACGGCGAGTACCGCGGCTGCCAGTGCCTGTGTCCAGGTGGTCACCCACATCCTGGCGCGGCCGCAGAAGATGGCAACGACGAGCGCGACGGCCCCCGCGGCGCCGGCGCAGATCATCATCTGCGCCTCGTAGGACAGTCCATCCGGCTCGCGGCCGCTCTTGTTGTCGGCCCATGCGTTGATGCCGACGACGAACCACACGCCGACCACCACCGTTGCCTCGACGAGGAGCGCGAGGAGCGCTGCCAGGATGTCGGCGGCAAGGCTGGGACCACTGCGAGCGTTACTCATGCCTGCAGACTGGCGCCGGCGCGCGCGGAGCGCATGAGTGCGGGTACTCAGATGGCGAAGATCGCGAGATCCGCTGCCCCGCAGGAGCGTGCCCCCGGCCACTGCTAGCCGTGCCAGGAGCGCCAGAGCGCCGCGTACGCGCCGTCCGCTGCCACCAGTTCGTCGTGGCTGCCCAGTTCGCTGATCCGGCCCTCCTCGACCACCGCGATCACGTCCGCGTCGTGCGCGGTGTGCAGCCGGTGGGCGATCGCCACGACCGTACGGCCGTCGAGGACGCGGGCCAGTGAACGCTCCAGATGCCGCGCCGCCCGTGGGTCGAGCAGTGACGTCGCCTCGTCCAGCACCAGCGTGTGCGGGTCGGCGAGCACCAGCCTGGCCAGCGCGATCTGCTGCGCCTGTGCCGGAGTGAGGGCGTGGCCGCCGGAACCGACCTCGGTGTCGAGGTCATCGTCCAGCGCCCGCGCCCAGCCGTCCGCGTCGACCGCGCCGAGCGCCGCCCACAGCTCCGCGTCGTCCGCGCCCGTGCGGGCCAGCAGCAGGTTGTCGCGCAGGGAACCCACGAAGACGTGGTGCTCCTGGTTGACCAGTGCCACGTGCGCGCGCACCCGCTCGGCCGGCATCCGTGACAACTCCGCTCCGCCCAGGGTCACTTCGCCCGTACGCGGCGCGTAGATCCCGGCGAGCAGCCGGCCGAGGGTGGACTTCCCTGCGCCCGAAGGGCCGACCAGGGCCATCCGCGTTCCCGGCGCCACGTCCAGCGTCACCTTGTGCAGTACGTCGACGTCCGCCCGGTACCCGAAGTGCACCGCGTCGGCGCGCACCGCACGCCCGTCCGGCGCCATCTTCGTGTCACCCGCGTCCGGCTCGATCTCCCGTACGCCGACGAGCCGGGCCAGCGACACCTGCGCGACCTGAAGTTCGTCGTACCAGCGCAGGATGAGGTTGACCGGGTCGACCAGCATCTGCGCGAGCAGGGCGCCCGTCGTCAGCTGGCCGACGTTGATCCAGCCCTCCAGGACGAAGACGCCGCCGATCAGCACCACCGAGCACAGGATCGTCATGTGCGTGACGCTGATGACGGGGAAGAGCACGGTCCGCAGCCACAGTGTGTACCGCTCCCACGCCGTCCACTCCCTGACCCGCCGCTCCGACAGGGCCACCCGGCGCCCGCCGAGGCGGTGCGCCTCGATGGTCCGCCCGGCGTCCACGGTCTCGGCGAGCATCGCGGCGACCGCCGCGTACCCCGCCGCCTCTGAGCGGTACGCCGACGGCGCCCGTTTGAAGTACCAGCGGCACCCGATGACCAGCACCGGAACGGCCACCAGCACCGCAAGCGCCAGCGGCGGCGCGGTGACGGTGAGGCCGCCGATCAGCAGCCCCGCCCACACCACACCGATGGCGAGCTGCGGCACGGCCTCGCGCATCGCGTTGGCCAGCCGGTCGATGTCGGTGGTGATGCGCGACAGCAGATCGCCGGTGCCCGCCCGCTCCAGCACGCCCGGCGGCAGACCGACCGCCCGTACGAGGAAGTCCTCGCGCAGGTCGGCCAGCATCTCCTCGCCGAGCATCGCGGCCCGCAGCCGCATCTGGCCGGTGAAGAGTGTCTGGACGATCAGGGCGAGCGCGAAGATCGCCGCCGTACGCTCAAGGTGGAGCTCACGCGCCCCGTCCGCCAGATCCTCGACGAGCGAGCCCAGGAGGTAAGGGCCCGCCATCGAGGCGATGACGGCGACCGCGTTGAACGACACGAGCACGGCGAACGCCCTGCGGTGCCGCCGCATCAGCTCGCCCACGTACGTCCGTACGGTCGCCGGACTGCCGACAGGCAGGGTCGTCGCCGACTCCGGTGCCGCTGGGTCGTACGTCGGTGGCGCCACGCCCATCATGCCGATTCCTCGATTTCTTCCAGTACGGGTACGTCGGCGTGTGCCATGGCCCGCGTGCTCGCGGCGCTCGCTGCGTCCACTGCGTCCTCGTCGGCTGACTCGCGCGTGACGACCGCGCGGTACCGCGTGTCGGTGTGCAGCAGTTCGCGGTGCACGCCCACCGCGGCGACCGCGCCCTCATGGACGAGCACCACCCGGTCGGCCTGGTCGAGCAGCAGCGGCGACGACGCGAAGACGACGGTCGTACGCCCCGTCCGCAGCCGCTTCACGCCCGCCGCGACCCGCGCCTCGGTGTGCGAGTCGACGGCCGAGGTCGGCTCGTCCAGGACAAGCACCTCGGGGTCGGTCACCAGCGAGCGCGCCAGCGCCAGGCGCTGACGCTGGCCGCCGGAGAGCGAACGCCCGCGCTCCGTGATCCGGGTGCGCATCGGGTCGTCCGTGCTGTCCGTCGACGCCTGGGCGAGGGCGGCCAGTACGTCGTCGCAATGGGCCGCTTCCAGCGCGTCCGCCGCCGCCACGTTCCCCGAGGCCGGTACGTCGAGCAGTTCGCTGAGCGTGCCCGAGAGCAGCACCGGGTCCTTGTCCTGGACCAGGACCGCACCGCGCGCGGTGATCAGCGGCAGGTCGTCGAGCGCCACCCCGCCGAGCAGCGCCGAAGGCTGCGCCGCTTCGCCGGTGGTGGTGGCGGTGTCCGTGGTGGCGTGACCGCCGAGGCGCTCCGCGAGCACGCCCGCCATGTCCGGGTCGCCGCACACGACGGCGGTGAACCGGCCGGCGGGAGCGAGCAGTCCGGTGGCCGGGTCGTACAGGTCACCGGCCGGGGGCTCCTCGGCGACGGAAGCCGCCGGGTCACCCGGCGCGTACGCCGTGCGCTCCAGCGCCAGCACCCGAGCGGTCCGCTTGGCCGACGGCCGCGAGAAGGAGTACGCCATGGCGATCTCCTCGAAGTGCCGGAGAGGATAGAGCAGCAGCGTCACCGCGCTGTAGACGGTGACCAGTTCGCCGACCGCGATCCGCCCGTCGAGGGTGAGCTTCGCGCCGTACACCACGACCGTGATGAGCAGCAGGCCCGGCAGCAGAACCTGGACGGCCGAGATCAGCGCCCACATGCGGGCGCTGCGCACGGCTGCCTTGCGTACCTCCTGCGAGGCGCTGCGGTAGCGGCCGAGGAACAAGTCCTCGCCGCCGATGCCGCGCAGTACGCGCAGGCCCGCGACGGTGTCGGACGCCAGCTCGGTGGCCTTGCCGGCCTTCTCACGCTGGGCATCGGCCCGCCGGGTCGCCTTCGGCAGCAAGGGCAGTACGGCCAGGGCCAGCACGGGCACGCCGATGGCCACGACGATGCCGAGCGCGGGCTGGTAGACCATCAGCCCCACGCACACGACCACAAGCGTGAGCGCGGCGGCGGCGAAGCGCGAGAGCGCCTCGACGAACCAGCCGATCTTCTCGACGTCGCCGGTGGAGACCGCGACGACCTCGCCCGCCGCGACCCTGCGAGTCAGCGCGGACCCCAGCTCCGCCGTCTTGCGGGCCAGCAACTGCTGCACGCGTGCGGCAGCGGTGATCCAGTTGGTGACGGCGGTCCTGTGCAGCATGGTGTCGCCGAGGGCGACGGCCACACCCAGCAGGGCGATCAGCCCGGCGGCCACTGCCAGCCGGCTGCCGGATCTGTCGACCACGGCCTGTACGGCGAGCCCCACGCCCAGCGGCAGACCGGCGACACCGCACTGGTGCAACAGGCCCCAGGAGAGCGACTTCAGCTGCCCGCCGAGCTGGTTCCGCCCGAGCCAGTAGAGGAATCGGGGACCGGACCGGACGTCGGGGACGCCCGGATCGGGATACGGAAGATCGCGAATCTGCATGACGTCCCACGGCTCGGTGTGCTGGCTTGTCCTGGCTTGTACTGGCGAAACCGTGCAAGGTTCGCGTTTTTCCACCTGAATTCGCAATCGATTTATGGGCGCCGGGACACAGAACGCGCCAAGATCCAACATCTCGCTCTGGCGCTCCCCGCCGTCCCACGCTTCACTCCTGACGCATGAGACGACCAAAAGTCATGTGCATGCTCGCCACCCTGGCCCTGGCCGCCGGATCGGTGTTCGGGGCAGGCCAGGCCGGAGCGGCCACCGCCGCAGCTGAGCCGCCCGCCGAATTCGGCCGCGACTGGCACGATCCCGTCACCGCGGCGCCGCCCGTCGAGACACCCGGCACCCGGTCCTGCCAAGTCACCGTCGCACAGGCCCAGTTCCGCGACTTCACGCCGTACCGGGGCGGGTACTCGCCCCCGAAGGACTGCGGCGACCGCTGGAGCAAGGTGGTGCTCCGCCTCGAAGGCAAGGTCGCGGGACGGCAGTACGACCGCCTCGGCTACCTGCACATCGGCGGGGTCGAGGTACTGCGCACCTCCACCCCGCAGCCCTCTCCCGAAGGCATCACCTGGTCCGTGGAGAAGGACGTCACCCGCTACAGCGACACCCTGCGCCGCGAACAGCCCGTCGAGATGCTCATCGGCAATGTCGTCAACGAGACGTACACCGGGATCATCGACGTCAAGGCGACCCTGACGTTCTACGCCGCCGAAGGCCGCACCAAGCCGGCCACCCACACCCCGGACCGCGTCCTCACCCTCGACGGCGGGGACTCCCTCACCACCCCGCGCAACTCCGAACGCATCCTCGCCGAGGTGTACGCGACGGGCTCGGGCGGCGGCTGCGAGGAGTACTGGTACCTGTCCGTCCCCGAGGAGGCGCCGTACTCCTGCAAGACGCCGGACGGCCCCTACCGGGAAGTGCAGATCAAGGTCGACGGACAACTCGCGGGAATCGCCGCGCCGTTCCCGACGGTCTGGACGGGCGGCTGGTCCAACCCCTTCCTCTGGTACGTGATCCCCGGCCCGCGCGCCTTCGACATCAAGCCCATCCAGTACGACCTGACGCCCTTCGCGGGCAGGCTCAACGACGGTCGCCCGCACCGCGTGGAGGTCTCGGTCGTCGGTGTTCCCGAGGGGCAGACCGGCTGGAGCACGCCCGTCAATGTGCTGGTGTGGCAGGACAAGGGGAGTGAGGTGGTCACGGGCGCGCTGACCCGGCACGACAATGGCGCTCCGGCCAACTCCTCGACGTACACGCCGGGTTCGCAGCACCGTTTCGACGCCAAGGGCGGTCACCGGCTCACCGTCTCCGGCCATGTGAACACCTCGCACGGGCGCGTCGTCACCACCGTCGACCGGACGCTCGCCAACACCTCCGTCCACCGCTGGACCGACGGCGAGAGTCTGGACGCCCTCAAGGGCACGTGGACGGACAACGAGACCGTCACGGTCGACGGCCGCGGCCCGGCCACTGCCGTGCGCGCCCACCGGACGTACACGATGGACGGCACGACGACGCTCGGCGCGGGCGACCGGCTGCGCACCGTGCTCGCGCTCGGCGACCGCGCCGACACCTCTACGGAGCGCGGCGGGAAACGGGTGTCCTGGTCGCGGTTCGACGACGCGTACGAGGGCGACGCGACGTATACCGCGAACGTCCCGCGCGACCAGCGGCACGCGGTCGGCACGTCGAGCGAGCGCTACCGGCTGTACGGGACGGCGGGCTGCTACGACCGGAGCCTGAAGACGGCCCAGGGGACGGTGACGGAGGACCGGCTGCGCTGCTGACCGTGGTGCCCGGTCGGTACGCGGCCGGGCATCCGCCAGATTACTTGCAGGTATGTAGTGACTTCACACGCCAGCAGCAGTAGAACCTGTTCCCATTCACCTTGGAGTGAGGAACGTCACATGAGGCCGACCGGCGTCTCGCGTCGTGGGTTCATCGCTGGAACTGGTTCTATTCTGGGCGGCGTTGCCCTCGCGGGCCACGCCGCCCCCGCCCGGGCGAAGGCCGCCGCCGCGGCCGCTCCGATCACCACCGGGGCTCACGTCCCGGTGCTGGTGATCGGTACCGGATACGGCGGCTCCGTCGCCGCTCTGCGTCTCGCCCAGGCGGGCGTCGACGTCCACATGATCGAGATGGGCATGTCCTGGGACACCTCCGGTCCGGACGGCAAGATCTTCGCCAACACGACCAGGCCGGACTATCGGTCGTTCTGGCTCCGCACCAAGACCAAGCAGCCCCTCAGCAACTTCCTCGGCTTCCCGCTCGACAAGGACGTCCCCCGCCACACCGGCATCCTGGACGCCGAGGACTTCAGCGGCATCACGGTCTATCAGGGCCGCGGTGTCGGCGGCGGGTCGCTGGTCAACGGCGGCATGGCGGTCACGCCCAGACGTGAGAACTTCGGCGCCGTCCTCCCGACGGTCAACGCCGCCGAGATGTACGACGTCTACTACCCACGCGCCAACGCCGGGCTCGGGGTCGGTCACGTCGACCCCGCCTGGTGGGAGAGCGCCGCGTGCTACCAGTACGCGAGGGTCGGCCGTAAGCACGCCCAGCGTTCCGGTTTCCCCTTCGTCTTCGTGCCCAACGTGTACGACTGGGAGTACATGAAGCAGGAGGCGGCCGGAGGCGTCCCCAAGTCGGCGCTGGAGGGGGAGGCCCTCTACGGCAACAACCACGGCAAGAAGTCGCTGCTCCAGACCTACCTTGCCCGCGCCACGGCGACCGGCAAGGTCACCATCTCGCCGCTGCACAAGGTCACGTCGGTCGCTCCCGCGGCGTCCGGTGGCGGCTACACGGTCGTCATCGACCAGGTCAACACCGGCGGCGCCACCACGGCCACCAAGAGCGTGAGCGCGGACAAGGTCTTCTTCGCGGCGGGCAGTGTCGGCACCAGCAAGCTGCTGATCAAGCTCAAGGCGACCGGCGCGCTGCCCGGCCTGAACGACGAGACCGGCAAGGGCTGGGGCGACAACGGCAACGTCATGTGCGGCCGCGCCAACCACATGTGGGACGCGACCGGCAGGCTCCAGTCGTCCATGCCCACGGCCGGCATCGACAACTGGGCCGCCGGCGGCGCGTTCGCCGAGGTCGCGCCGCTGCCGACCGGGATCGAGACGTACGCCTCGTTCTATCTGTCGATCACCAAGAACCCGCACCGCGCCGAGTTCTCCTGGAACGCCGCGACCCAGAGGGCCGACCTGAACTGGCAGACCGCCTGGAAGCAGCCGTCCATCGACGCCGCCAGGACGATCTTCGACAAGATCAACGCGAAGGAGGGGACGATCTACCGGACCGACCTTTTCGGTTCGTACAAGATCTGGGGCGATCACCTCACGTACCACCCGCTCGGCGGCGCTGTCCTGAACAAGGCCACCGACAACTACGGCCGCCTGCACGGCCACCCAGGCCTGTACGTCATCGACGGCTCGCTGATCCCCGGCAACGCCAGTGTCAACCCGTTCGTCACCATCACGGCGCTCGCCGAACGCAACATCGAAAGGATCATCGCTACCGATCTGTAGCGATCACGCACACGGTGTCGAGGCCCAGCACGTGGTTGAGCCGGCCGAACGCGAGCCAGGAGCCGATGCTCATGCTCAGCTCCACGATCTCGCGCTGGCTGTAGTACGCCGTCATCCGCGTCCAGAACTCGTCGTCGAGGCCGTGGTGATCCAGGGCGTACCGCTCGGCGTACTCGGCGGCCAGGCGGGTGCGGTCGTCGAAGGCGTCGGTGGTGCGCCACCGCGTCACCGCGTCGGCGAACTCCTCCTCGACCTTCTGCCCGTCCCGTTCAGTCCGCCAGTCGAGGCAGAAGGCGCATCCGTTGAGCTGCGCGATCCGCAGGCGGGCGGCCTCGAACTCGCGCAGTCCCAGGGTCGTGTGGGCGTACACCGCGAGGGAGAAGTTGGAGGCGGCGGTCCCGATGCCGGGGACCATCTCGCCCCACACGTACTCGATCGCGTTCTTGCCCTCGGGTATGTCGATGTTCATCGCCGGCTCCTTCCGAGCTTGCCGACGGCGGGGCGCAGGGGGACGTCGAGCGCGTCGTAGAGTCCGGGCTTCGCGTCCACGAGCCAGTCGATGGCGCTCACCAGCCGGCCTACCGCGGTGGCGTTCCCGCCCGCCGACCGGTTCTCGCCCTCGTCGGTGGCTTCGACCGTGACCTCGATGCGCGGGCGGCCCTCGATGATCACCCGGTGTTCGCCGGCGCCATCGGGCGGCGACGGCCAATCGGGTGCGCAGGACGGGTGGATGCGGGTGACGTGCTCGATGACGATGCGGGGTTCGCCCGCGACAATGCCCTGCACCTCGAACCGCACGGCGCCTTGGGTGCCGGCCTCGAACTCGCCCATGGTTCGCGTGGTCACTGTCGTGTCGAGCGGGCGCCGGGCCACGGTCTCGCGGATCTCGTCGAGTTCGACGCCGAGCCCCCTGGCCATCAGCCGGATCTGCCCGCCCCACACCATCGTCGGGACCGACGGTGCGAGCATCAGCGGCTCGTAGTCCATCGGCCGGCCCATGCCGACCAGATCGCGGACCGAGTCGGGCTGGTCGTAGGTGGAGTAGTCGAAGATCTCCTGGCAGCGGATCACGTCCACGGTGGTGGCGAGTCCGCTGATCAGCAGGGGCAGTACGTCGTTGCCCCAGCCGGGGTCGACACCGGAGACGAACAGCGAGCCGCCGCTGTCCGCGACGGCGGCCAGCACGGGCTCGCGCAGCTCGGGTGGGGCGGTCAGTTGGTCGTAGAGCGCGTACATCGCGGGGGTGACGACCACGGCTCCGGCGTGGATCGCCTTGACGATGTCGGCGAGGGCCTCGTCGGGGCGCAGGTCGCCTGACGCCGCGTACACGACGGCGTCCGGGCGGGTCGCGAGTACCGCGTCGATGTCGTCGGTCGCCGCTACCCCCAGCGCGCGGCCGAGCCCGCCGAGATCGCCCGCGTCGCGGCCGACCTTGTCGGGGTTGTGGACGACAACGGCCGCGAGTTCCAGCGCCGGGTGGGCGTCGACGGCACGGACAGCCGCGCGGCCTACGTTGCCGGTACCCCATACCACCGTGGAAATCATGCGGCGGAGGGTAGCGCGTGGTCCTTTCGGTTCCCAGGCATGTGACCGTAAATAAAAGGGCAGTTGGGCGCCCCGGCTGATGCATCGTCACATTGTGGCGGGGCGGGTCACGCGCTCCAGCTCCAGCAGTACGGACCGGTAGGCGCGGCCCGTCGCGCGTTCCATCCCCACCTCGCACATCCGGTTCGCGGAGAGATGGACGTCGTACTCGCGCGCCCCGACCTCCGCCCCCTCCCGCGCCGTGGCCGACTCCGTCAGCTCCTTGTGCAGCATCCCGCGGTCGCCGGCGAACGCGCAGCAGCGTACGTCGTCCGGCACGACGACTTCCTCGGCGCACGCCTGCGCGACGGTGCGCAGTTGCTCCTCGTCGCCCAAGTGCCGCATGGAGCATGTGGGGTGCAGGACGGCGGATTCCGCCCTGCGCAGCACCGACAGACGCGGCAGCAGCTCGTCGGCGGCCCAGACGACCGAGTCGACGACGGTCAGCTCCGCGTGCAGCTCCCGGTTGGCATCGGTGAGGTACGGCGCCACCTCGTGCGCGATGCCCAGCGTGCAGGACGACGCGTCGACGACCAGCGGCAATGTGCCGCCGGCCGTCCAGCCCCAGGCGGCCTCGACGATGCGGTTCGCCATGACCGTGGTGCCCGCCTCGTAGCCCTTCGAGTGCCAGATCGTCGCGCAGCACGTGCCGACCACATCACCGGGGATCCACACCGGCCGTCCGGCGCGCTGCGACACGGCGACCACGGCTTGCGGGAGCGAGGGCCCCCAATAGCCCTCCGGCTCGCCGAAGATGCGGTTCACGCAGGCCGGGTAGTAGACGGCGTGCGCGCCCGTACGCACGGTGTGGGGGAGGGGGCTGGCGGCGGCGCCGGGGAGCTGCGGCAGCCACTGCGGCACCAGGTCGGGGCGTACGGCCTTGCGGGCCAGACCCGTGACCGCCTGGAGGAGCCGGTCGCCGGCACGGTCCGCGGCTGCCACCGCGAGGCGCGCGGACACCTCGACGGCCCCGAAGTGCTGGGCGGTCAGCGCCGCGATCCGTTCCTCGCACGGCGAATGCCTGCGGTGCCTGAAGTCCTTCATCAGCGCGCCGGTGTCGATACCGACGGGGCAGGCGAGCTTACACGTCGAGTCCCCGGCGCAGGTGTCCACCGCGTCGTATCCGTACGCGTCGAGCAGCCGGTCCTGGACCGGCGAACCTGCCGGCTGGCGCGTCATCTCCCTGCGCAGCACGATGCGCTGGCGTGGAGTGGTCGTCAGATCGGCGCTGGGGCAGGTCGGTTCGCAGAAGCCGCACTCGATGCACGGGTCGGCGATCAGCTCGACCCTGGGGATGGTCTTGAGGCCGCGCAGATGCGCCTTCGGGTCGCGGTCCAGGACGATGCGCGGGGCGAGCACTCCGTCGGGGTCGATGACCTGCTTCGTACGCCACATCAGTTCCGTCGCCTTCGCTCCCCACTCCAGCTCCAGGAACGGCGCGATGTTGCGGCCGGTGGCGTGCTCGGCCTTGAGCGAGCCGTCGAAGCGCTCGACGGTGAGCCGGCAGAAGTCGTCCATGAAGGCGGCGTACCGCGCGACGTCCGTGGGGTCGGCGGCGTCGAAGGCCAGCAGGAAGTGCAGATTGCCGTGCGCGGCGTGGCCCGCGACGGCCGCGTCGAATCCGTGCCGGCTCTGGAGCCGCAGGAGGGCCTCGCAGGCCTCGGCGAGCCGCGACGGCGGTACGGCGAAGTCCTCCGTGATCAGAGTTGTACCGGCGGGGCGGGCGCCGCCGACCGCCGTGACGAACGCCTTTCGGGCCCTCCAGTACCCGGCGATCGTCTTCGCGTCCCGGGTGAACTCATTGGTCACCGAGGCGACCGGCACGACGAGTTCGAGCCCGCTCAGCACCTCGGCCGCGGCCCGTTCGTACGTCGCGAGACGCGCCTCGTCGGGCGCCCGGAACTCCACCAGCAGCGCCGTCGTCTCCCTGGGCAGCCGCGCCCAGTCCGCCGGTACGCCGTCGACGCTCACCGAGGCGCGCAGGGTGTTGCCGTCCATCAGCTCGACGGCGATTGCCCCCGCGTCGTTGAAGCGGGGGACGGCGGCGGCCGCGGCGGACAGCGTGGGGAAGAAGAGCAGCGCGGTGGAGAGTTCGCGGTCCAGCGGCAGCGTGTCGAAGACGACCTCGGAGATGAAACCGAAGGTGCCCTCGGAGCCGACCATCAGGCCCCGCAGGATCTCCACGGGCGTCACGCCGTCGAGGAAGGCGTCGAGCCGGTAGCCGTTGGTGTTCTTGATCTCGTACTTGGCGCGGATACGGGCGGTGAGCTCCGCGTCCGCCTCGATCTCCGCCTTGATCGCCATGAGCCCCGCGCACAAGCCGGGCTCGGCGTGCGCCAGTTCCTCGTCGGCTGCCGGGTGCGCGGTGTCGACGACCGTGCCGGTCGGCAGCACGAAGGTGAGGGAGGCGACGGTGCGGTAGGAGTTGCGGGCGGTGCCCGCCGTCATGCCGGACGCGTTGTTCGCCACGACGCCGCCGATCGTGCAGGCGATGGCGCTCGCCGGGTCGGGGCCGAGGACGCGGCCATGGCGTGCGAGGGAGGCGTTGGCCCGTACGACCGTGGTACCCGGGCGGATCCGGGCGCGGACGCCACCGTCCAGGACCTCGATGCCTGCCCAGTGGCGGCGTACGTCGACGAGGATGTCCTCGCCCTGGGCCTGGCCGTTGAGCGAGGTGCCCGCCGCCCGGAAGACGACCTCGCGGCCCCTGCCATGGGCGTACGACAGCACCGCCGAGATGTCGTCGATGTCCTCGGCGACCACGACGACCTGGGGGACGAAGCGGTACGGGCTGGCGTCGGACGCGTACCGCACGAGGTCGGAGACCTTCCACAGCACCTTGTCCGCGCCGAGGAGTGCGGTCAGCTCGCCGCGCAGCGGCTCGGGTGTGCCGCCGGCCATGGTGTCCGGCACTCGGTCGGGCGCGGGGCCGTGCGGGGCGGCGGGGCGCAGGGATCCGGGGTCGGGCTCCAGCAGCGGCATCCAGGTCAGTCCCCTCGACTCAGCAGCGGCGCTCCGGCATTCCGTCGACCAGAGCGGACAGCAGGCCGCCGAGCACCTCGCGCTGATCGGCGTCCAATGGAGCCAGGATGTCCTCCGCGGCGTCGCGGCGCGCGGTGCGCAGGGCGCGGAGCGTGGCGCGGCCGATGTCGGTGAGCTCGATCCTGATCACCCGTCGGTTGGTGGGATCGGGCACGCGGCGCACCCGGCCGCTCGCCTCCAGGCCGTCGACGAGAGTGGTCACGGCGCGGGGGACCACATCGAGACGCTTGGCGAGATCGGCCATCCTCGGCGGCGGCTCGTGGTGCACGTCGTAGTGCGAAACGGTGCGCAGCAGGCGTGACTGCGCGGGCGTGATGCCGATCGGCTCCATCTGCTCGCGCTGGATCCGGTGAAGCCGGCGCGTCAGCCGGAGCAGCTGCTCGGCCAGCAGGCCGTCGGCGTCTGAGGTGCTCATACCGGGAACAATATCAGGACCTTATTCATTGTGAGTATAGGTAACAATCGGCTAGGCTCTGAAAATCCGTAACCTCACCCTCTCGAAGGAGCCCATGCATCCCGATCGGCCCACGTGGACACCACCGGCCCGCGATCCGGCCCAGCCGGAGGAGCCCGCGCAGGTGCGCCGCATCCTCCGGCTCTTCCGCCCCTACCGGGGCCGACTGGCCGTCGTCGGCCTGCTCGTCGCCGCCTCGTCGCTCGTGGCCGTCGCCTCCCCGTTCATGCTCCGGGAGATCCTCGACACCGCCATCCCGCAGGGGCGTACGGGACTGCTGAGCCTGCTCGCCCTCGGCATGATCCTGACCGCCGTGGTGACGAGCGTCTTCGGCGTGCTCCAGACCCTGATCTCCACGACGGTCGGCCAGCGCGTCATGCACGACCTGCGCACCGCCGTCTACGCCCAGCTCCAGCGCATGCCGCTCGCCTTCTTCACCCGGACCCGCACCGGCGAGGTGCAGTCCCGTATCGCCAACGACATCGGCGGCATGCAGGCGACGGTGACCTCCACCGCGACCTCGCTCGTCTCGAATCTCACCTCGGTCGTGGCCACGGTTGTCGCCATGCTGGCCCTCGACTGGCGGCTGACCGTCGTCTCCCTCCTGCTGCTGCCGGTCTTCGTGTGGATCAGCCGCCGGGTCGGCCGCGAGCGCAAGAAGATCACCACGCAGCGGCAGAAACAGATGGCCTCCATGGCCGCCACCGTCACGGAGTCGCTGTCGGTCAGCGGCATCCTGCTCGGCCGCACGATGGGCCGCGCCGACTCCCTCACCAAGTCCTTCGCCGACGAGTCCGAGCGCCTCGTGGACCTCGAAGTGCGCTCCAACATGGCGGGCCGCTGGCGGATGTCCACCATCGGCATCGTCATGGCCGCCATGCCCGCCGTCATCTACTGGGCGGCCGGCCTGACCATGCAGACCGGCGGGCCGGCGGTCTCGCTCGGCACGCTCGTCGCCTTCGTCTCGCTCCAGCAGGGCCTCTTCCGGCCGGCCGTGAGCCTGCTGTCGACCGGTGTGCAGATGCAGACCTCGCTCGCGCTCTTCCAGCGGATCTTCGAGTACCTCGACCTGTCGGTGGACATCACCGAGCCCGAGAAGCCGGTCCGGCTGGAGAAGATCTGCGGCGAAGTGCGCTTCGAGGACGTGCATTTCACGTACGACGAGAAGAACGGCCCCACGCTCACCGGGATCGACGTCACGGTCCCGGCGGGCGCCAGCCTGGCGGTCGTCGGACCGACCGGCTCCGGCAAGAGCACCCTCAGCTATCTGGTGCCCCGGCTGTACGACGTGACGGACGGCGGCGTCACTCTCGACGGCGTCGACGTGCGCGACCTGGACTTCGACACGCTGGCCCGCGCCGTCGGCGTGGTCTCCCAGGAGACGTACCTCTTCCACGCCTCCGTCGCCGAGAACCTGCGCTTCGCCAAGCCGGACGCGACCGACGAGGAACTGCGCGCGGCCGCCGAGGCGGCGCAGATCCACGACCACATCGCCTCACTGCCCGACGGGTACGACACGCTGGTCGGCGAACGGGGATACCGCTTCTCCGGCGGCGAGAAGCAGCGCCTGGCGATCGCCAGGACCATCCTGCGCGACCCGCCCGTGCTCATCCTCGACGAGGCGACGAGCGCGCTCGACACCCGTACGGAGCACGCCGTGCAACAGGCCATCGACGCGCTGTCGGCGGGCCGTACGACCATCACCATCGCGCACCGGCTCTCCACGGTCAGGGACGCCGACCAGATCGTCGTCCTCGACGGCGGCAAGACCGTCGAGCGCGGCACGCACGAGGAACTGCTCGCACGGGACGGCCGGTACGCCGCCCTCGTGCGCAGGGACGCCAGGCTCTCGCCCGCGGTCACCTGAGGAAGGCGCCGGCGAGAAGGTCGGTGATGAGGTTCAAAGCGTCCTGCGCCACAAGGCGGTCGAGCAGCGGAACGCCGTACGGCCATGCGTTCGGGCGAACGGCTGCTCCCGTGTTCGGGTGTTCGCGTCGACCGGGACCGACCGATTGCCGTTCTCGGCATCCCAGGAACGGCGAGTGAGGCGAGTTAGCGTGCCCGCATGGAGAACGAGTCCGCACAGAAACGGCCCGCGAACAGCCCCCGCCTGACGCGCCGCGCCCGACTGCTGCTGGTCGCGGGTATGGCCGCGACAGTGGCGACCGCCGCGGTCCTGGTGCCTCTGCTGCTGCTGAGGGAGGAGAAGCGCGAGCCGCGGAGCCTGCTGATTCCGGAGGGATGGCGGTCGTCCCAGGTGTACGCCGCCGTCGACAAGGCGCTCGGAGTCACGCCCAGAACCACCGAGAAGGCGGCGGGCGCGGCGAACCTGAACCTGCCGCGCGCGGCCAAGGGAAACCCGGAGGGATTCTTCTTCCCCGCCACTTATCCCATCGACGAGAGGACGACGCCGGCGAGCCTGATCTCGTACATGGTCAACACGGCCGGTAAGAACTTCGGCGCCACTCCCGCCGCCTACCGGAACGTCGTCATCGCCAGCATCGTGCAGGCCGAGGCCGACACCGCCGAGGACATGGGGAAGGTCGCACGCGTGATCGACAACCGGCTGGCGCGGCGCATGCCGCTCCAGATGGACTCGACGATCAACTACGCGCTGAAGCGCTCGACCCTCGACACCAGCCACGCGGACACGACGATTGACACCCCGTACAACACGTACCAGCGCGCCGGCCTGCCGCCGACCCCGATCGGTAACCCTGGCCGACAGGCGATGGACGCGACGCTCGACCCGCCGCCGGGGGACTGGCTGTACTTCGTCACCGTCGCGCCCGGGGACACCCGCTTCACCGACAGCTATGCCGAACAGCGGAAGAACGTGGCGGAGTTCAACGCGAACCGCAAGGGCGCGAGCAAGAACGGCGGCTGACCCCTTCAGCCACGCCCTCTTCAGTCACCGCCCCCTTCAGCCACCGCCCCTCCAGCCGCCGCCCCCTCCGGTTACCGCCCCCTTCAGCCGCCGACCGCGACCGGCTCGCTCTCCGTCCGCCGCTCCCGTTCCAGCAGCCGCATGATCCCGCGTACGGCCGCCCGCCCCGCCCGGTTGGCCCCGATGGTGCTGGCCGAGGGCCCGTAGCCCACCAGGTGGATCCGCTCGTCGTGGGTCGCCCGCGTGCCCTCCACGCGAATGCCGCCACCCGGCTCGCGCAGCTTGAGCGGCGCCAGGTGGTCGATCGCGGCACGGAATCCGGTGGCCCACAGGATGACGTCCGCGTCGACCGTGCGTCCGTCGGCCCAGGCCACCCCGTTCGGCGTAATCCTGTCGAACATCGGCAGCCGGTCCAGCACGCCCTCCGCGCGGGCCCGCGCGACCGCCTCCGTAACGGGCAGTCCGGTCACGGCTGATTGACAAATATGCGGTACCCTGGTGACCAGAGGTCAGGCACTGTGCCTGGCCTCTCAGTTGAGGGGTGGGGAGCGCGGTGACCGGTACCCGACGTGTCTTGTTGGCAGAGCGGATCTCTGATGCCAAGGGAGAGCGTTCTGAGTCCATTGAGGGCCAGGACGAGAAGCTAAGGACCAGGGCCTCACAAGAGGCAGACGTCACGATCGTAGGCACTGCCGTGGACATGTCGGTGCAGGGGGACGTGGACATGCCTGACAGGCCGAGCCTTGGTCAGTGGCTCACGCCTGAAGGGCTGGAGAAGTGGGACGAAATTTGGGTCACCACTCAGGACCGCCTCAGTCGTAGTGACGTTCACTTTATGGCCTTTGTGTTCAAGGTTATTGAGTGGTCCAAGAAAGTGACCGTGCTGGATGACCCTCAGTTCAATGAGCAGATGCACAGCAGCGAGGGACGGCTCATCCTTCACGCCAAGGCCCTAGGACCGGCCAAGGAGTTGGAGCGCATCAAGATCCGGGTCCAGGATTCGCACGACCGACGGCGCTTCACCAGTCGTTGGCACGGTGGCTTCCCTCCCTTCGGGTACCGGCCTGTCAACAAGTACGTGGACGGAAAGACAGCTGCTTACTTGGAGCTGGATGAAGAGATGGCGAGCGTCCTTCATGAAATGCGGAGGCAGATCATTGAAGGTCAGTCCTTCCTTGGCGTGGCTAAGTACCTGAACAAAGAAGGGATCCTCACATCTAGGGACAGGTCCCGTGTCCGTAAGGGGAAGCCAGTTAAGAGCAAAGGTGGTCAGGGGATACCCGAGCAGTGGTGTGAGACAACTGTTAGGCGAATCCTCACCGATGAGTCAACGCAGGGACTGAAGAAGCATAAGCGAGAAGTTGTCTATGGTATGGACGGTACCCCCGTCCGGTTGGCAGAGCCCATCTTCACGCCGGACGAGTGGGAGTCTCTGCAAGCGGCTGTTGCTAGAAGAGTGAAGACCACAGTGCGCCGGGTGAATGGGACCAACCCCATGTATGGCGTGGCGTTTTGTGCTGCGTGCGGCGCAAAGGCCGTACACAAGGTCTTTACGCGCGGCGAGACGACCTACCGGTACTACAAGTGCGGAGCCTTTCCAAAAGAAGTGCGTTGCCTGGGAACTACCATGCGAGCCGAGGAGGTGGAGGAGTGGATAGAGCTTCACTTCCTCCAGAAGTTCGGGTGGCAGAGGGTGACAAAGAGGGTTTGGATGCCGGGCTCTGACACTTCCAAAGAAATGTCAGAGATCACTCAGCGCATGGCTCGTCTGCGGAAGCAGGATGAAGAAGGTGACTGGGATGATGACCAGGACGGTTATCGTCACCGCATGAACACCTACAAGGCCCGGAAGAAGGTACTGGAATCTCTACCCGTCAAAAAGGCTGGTTGGGTGGAAGAGGACCAAGGCATGACCTTCCTTGAGCTCTGGCCGACCCTTGACCTGGATGGAAAGCGGAAGCAGCTCATTGACTCGGGGTACAAAGTGATGGTTGGTAGGAAGACGTTCGACTTTGAGCCCAAGCCTGATACTGCCGAGGAGAAGGAAGCCAGGGTGAAGGCTGCGACTACAACGCAGTAGGCAAAGGTGGGACGCAGAGATAGGGCCCTGGGTAATCGCTCAGGGCCTTTCTCATGTCACTCTTCGCTCTCACTTCTCCATGGCGCTGTCTCGCCTGTCTTCTGTTCCCAACGGCAGTCCTGGCAATTGCCTGCCCTGCCACCCTTCCTACGGGGATCCTTTCGGAACATCGAGAATGGCAACACCCTCTTACACCTTGGGCATTGGCGCGTCTCGACTTCTGATGACACTGGACTGTCTCCACACATGAAGAAGGGGCCGACCGGGATAACCCAGCCGACCCCCAGTGCAGATACTGCGCTTACTCCTCCGGATAAGGCCAGAGAAGGCACAGAACGTCGCACAGCGTCTCGGCAGTCAGGACATTCATGTCCGTCCATCCTGCGTCGTTCGCTGCCTTACGCAGCGTGCCAGGGGAATAGCCAAGCCCACGTTCGGCTGTCTCGAACGTGAACGTTGGAACTAACTGAGCTTCAGGGGTGCCGGTCAACGCGCTTCCCCCTCCCTTCATCGGTCGGGTACCGGGCCAGCCTAGTGCGACAGGCTCAGGCCGGAGAAGACCTAGGGGGAACAACGACAGACCATGCGAGTCGAGTTCCCATGGGCCCTGGATGGCCGCACAGGGCGTAGAAGGCCCTGCGCGGCTCCTGAGGCTCTAGCGGGTGCAGATCGCCGGGTTTGCCTGCCCTCCATCGAACGGGCCTCAGGGAGGCGTACAGAGCTTCCGATGGATCCCGTGCCGACTGAACCCCTGCCGGAGCATGGGCCTGAACAACTCTCGACCTTGGCGGGTGTGATCCGGATCTCTCTTCACGCCTTGGCTGTCCTCAAGACGCCAAAAGGACAGGTACCTACATAGTGAATACTATTTACAAGTAAGAACAGACTTACTAAGTAACAGATATTACCTCTAACTTCTATCAATCTAGCCTTTGGGGTTGCCTCTTCTCTTGGGGTTAGATCTGTCGAACCTTGGTGCTCCTCCATCAAGGTTCATTAGTCCTCAGTCGAGGCTGCGAAACCCTGACTCTCCGCCGTTGGCGGAGTCCCCTAACCAGGGAAGGTCAGGGTTATTTTTTTGCCCTCAGTCAATCCTCTTGGAGACATCATGGATAAGAGCATTGTTAGCAAGATATACAGCGGCCCTGAGTTCCGGTATCGACGGAAGGTTGTTCTCAAGATGAGCGCCGAGGAACTTGCTTCAAAGCTCGGCGTACATCCACACAGCATTAACCGCTACGAGAATGGCAACCGGATGCCTACGGCCTACGAAGTGGTTCTGATGGCTCACCACCTAGGGATCCCGTTCCTAGATATTACCGAGAAGGTATCCGATGATTCCTTGGCGTTCTTGGTGCTGCTCAATCTGGAAAGGCTCCGGTACGCCAAGGACGGTGAGGAGCCTATTTGCACCTGGCCTGATCTGGCTGAGGCGAAGCGATAAGAAAGTGCCCGAAAGGGCGGCCTGCTCAATATCATCTAGGAGATTCTATATGCCTCGTACTTTCCATACCCCTGTCCCTTCCGGTTTCAAGTTCTCTGCCGCGACGCAGAAGTTGGTGAAGAAGCGGGATGATCTTTACCATCAACTCTCTGAATACAAGGCACGTAATGCCGACTGCCAGCCACGCCGCAGCGGCTCTGTTTACCACCACGACAACCCGTCCTATGTGGTGCCTGCTGTGAATGCGGCAAAGCGCGAACTGGCAGAGCTAGAAGTGCAGGCCATTGCGGCAGGTAAGCCGCTGCCTGATAAGGATGCCCACATGGCCCCTGTGATGGCCAGGGTTGCTGAGTACGAGCGTATGACCCCTGCGCTTCGAGGAGCTTATGAGAAGGCATCTGAGGACGTGGAGAAGGCCATTTGGAAGGACATGCCTTCTCTTGCCTCTCAGGCCATGAAGGAGAGCGACAAGGCGCAGAAAGAATACCAGGAAGCCATTGGGAAGGCAGAGGCCGCACGGGACAAGATGAGTGGCAGCATCGACCGATTCCTGTGGGCCGTTTCTGGCACTGCCATTAAGGCGCCGATGGGCCCTGGCTGGGGTGGGGACCTCGAAGAGGATGCGACTGTCTGGGAGATGGACGGGAACGACCGAATCACTTATGAGTGTGCCAAGGCTCTTGGTCTCATCACCACGTACTCAGGAGACCTTGTTGAGCTGCGAGAGTTTATTGCAGAGGACGACACGGAAGAGGTTGCGACGCCATTTCATTCGGGCAGTCGGAGTCTTGGTGGTGCTGCCTACTCTGCGAACATCGACGGTTTCATCTAAGAGATTGACATAGTGGGGACACCTCTCGGGGTGTCCCCCTCTTTGTCGTTTCCAGAAAAACTGAAACCCGTACACGATGGAAGGAAGGCGCCCCTGCGGTCCTCGTCGCAGCATTTTCTTCGTATTATCCCCTGGGGTGCCAGGCCTATCCCCAGTGAGAGTCATTGGGAGTGTCCCGGAATTTGGTGCCTGAAGCAGACACGCTCCCTGCGCAGGGGTCAGTGAGGGGGCAGGAGAACAGTCCTGGGAGAAGGCGGTGCGTTGCCTGCCCCGGTGAGCAGGCCCAGGGCCACGGGCAGGGTGTAGGGAGCGCTGGTGCCACTCCTCTAGCCGAGGGGGTTCCAGCGTGGCTGGCTGACGGCGGTCTGAGGCTGTCTTCGCGACTGGGGCAGACGTCCCGGTCAGTAGCTACGGATAGCGATAAGCCCAGTCACGGGCAGGTGTTGTCAAAGTCTGGTAACTCGTAGGCCCGTCACCGACACGACGCTCTGCGGCGGCAGCCCGCGCCGTACCCGCTCGTCGACGAGCGCGACGGCGGCCCGCCCCTGGTCCTCGCCGAACGGGCCGTCGCGGAAGACCGGCGGCCGTCGCGTCACCCACGTCGTCCGCGCCCCGGCGCCGGCGATCTCCATCAGGTGCTGTACGCCCGACGTCCCGCCGCCCACGACGACCACCCGCTGTCCGGCGAATTCCCCCGGTCCCGGGTAGTTCGCGGTGTGCAGCTGCCGTCCGCGGAATGTCTCCTGGCCGGGGTAGCGGGGCCAGAAGGGCCGGTCCCAGGTGCCCGAGGCGTTGATCAGGGCGCGCGCCGACCAGACGCCCTCCGAGGTCTCGACGAGCAGCCGCCCGCCTTCTCCCTCACGTACGGCCGACACGTCCACGGGCCGGTGCACCCGCAGGCCGAAGGTGCGCTCGTATGTCGCGAAGTACTCCCCGATCACCTCGGAGGAGGGCCGGCTGTCGTCGGCGCCCGTCAGTTCCATGCCCGGAAGCGCATGCATCCCATGGACTTTGCCGTACGTCAGCGAGGGCCACCGGAACTGCCACGCGCCGCCCGGGTGGGGGGAGTGGTCCAGTGCGACGAAGTCGCGGCCGGGCTCCAGGCCCGCGCGCCGCAGGTGGTAGGCGCTGGAAAGACCGGCCTGCCCGGCACCGATCACCACGACGTCCACTTCCCGCACCCCAATATTGTTCATGTTTCTACTAACAGGGCGGTGGGGCCGGATCTTCCCGCCCCACGTAATCCCCTGCGATGTGGGTACGGTGCCGGAATGACCCCCGTCGAATACGTGTACCGAGTGGACGCACCCGCAGGAAGCGCCGGCTGGCATCCCCTGGGCCCCCGCTACCGGGGCACCATCACCACCGCCACCCAGCCGGAGGACGCCGAATTCGTGGCGGCGGTGGTGGTGCGTGACCTTGCGACGGAGTGGGACCACGAGGGTTCGGGCGTCCACCACGTACGCATCTGCGTATGGCGCGACGCAGAGGGTGTGGGCCCCGAGGACGCCGAGTGCACGGTAGAGGTCCAGCCCGACCTGGACACTCTGCCGGGCGCGTAGACCCCCACCCCCCGGGCGGGCTCGTGAGACATCATGGAGGCATGTCCGACGTGTTCACCACCCGCATCCTGAACGTCACCACCGGCTCGGACGAGACCGTGGCCGATCTGACCCAGGAGTGTGAGCGCTTCCTCGAGCAGGCGGCGCGCGGCAGGGACGGCCTGCTCAACGTCTTCGTCCCGCACGCGACGGCCGGTATCGCGATCCTTGAAACGGGCGCGGGCAGCGACTCCGACCTCCTCGCCGCGCTGCATCACCTGCTCCCCGCCGACGACCGCTGGCAACACCGCCACGGCACCCCGGGCCACGGCCGCGATCACGTACTCCCGGCCCTGGTGCCACCGCACGCGACGCTGCCGGTGATTGGCGGCCGGCTGGAGCTGGGCACCTGGCAGTCCGTCTGCCTGGTCGACACCAACAAGGACAACCCGGACCGCCAAGTCCGCCTGAGCTTCCTGGGCTGATCAAGATCGCCCACGAGGACAACGACCGTGAGCCGCTGATCCCGCTGGCCTTGCGCACCATTGAGCGCCTGGTGGCCATCGATGTCGCGCGGGGTGCGACGGCCGCGATGCCCGCCGTGCGCGACGCTGTGCGGCGCATACCGGAGTTGGGGGCCGACCCCGGGAGTATGCGCGGTCAGGACGGCGACCTGCTCGCGGCACTCGCCGAGCTGTGCGAAGTGATGGGGTGGATACTTTTCGACGCGGGCTTCTACCGTCAGGCACACCGCATGAACGCAAGGGCGCTGGCCCTGGCGGAACTCGGCGGCGACCGCTGGACGACACGGCTCGTGCTGCTGAACCACAGCATGCTCGGGGCCCATACCGGACGCCCGCGGGCCGCCCTGGCGACCGCCTCCCGCGTGAGCGGGCCGCGGACTCTGCCCGCCCGGGTGAGCAGCCTCGTCCTGGTGCGTCAGGCGCACGCGCTCGCCATGCTGGGCAGCCGCAAAGAGCCCATGGACCTGATCTCCCGCGCCCAGAGCCGGTTCCTGGACGGCGTCTCGCGCCACGACCCGCCCTGGGCCTGGTGGATCGACCAGACCGAGCTGACGGGTCACCAGGGATGGGTCCTGGCCAGACTGCGCCGGTGGCGCCGGGCCATACCCCTCCTGCACCGGGCAGCCACAGCTCCTGGTCCTTCCTACCGGCACCTGTTCGCCGCGGAGCTACTCTCCGCCCTTGCGGGGGCCGGTGCCTGGAGAGAGGCGGAGGACCTCATCACGGATGTCGCTCCCCGCGCCGCCGGCATCGGTTCCGTACGGACGACGGAGAGACTCCACAGGACGGCGACCCGCCTGCGCGGGTGCGCCGACGCTCCGGCGCCGCTGCGTGACGCGGCTGTCTTCCTGCTGGAGTCCCTGCCCGCTCGGCAGTCCGCAGGAGGAGTCAGGGATGCAGGGTCGCGTCGCCCGTGACGCGGATGCCGGTGCGCCGGCCCGGGCGTACGGACACGGGTCCGGCGACCCGTATGCCGACCGGGTCCCCCAGGCCGTCGACTGCGACCGTGACCATGGCGTCGTGACCGTAGAAGGCCACATCGGTCACGGTGCCCCGGACTTCCGATTCCTCATCGTTTTCGGTCAGTTGAAGTTGCTCGGGGCGCAGCAGGACGGTGCCGTCGCGCCGGCCCCCGGCGGGCGCGGCGAGCGACAGGCGGCCCAGCGCGGTCGCGGCCGTGTTCTCGTCAGCGGCGGCCGGGAGCAGTACGGCGTCGCCGACGAAGCGGGCCACCCAGGTGTCTGCGGGGCGGCGGTAGACCTCCTGCGGCGTGTCGCACTGAGCGACCCGGCCGTCCCGTACGACCGCGACGAGGTCCGCCGTGGAGAGGGCTTCCTGCTGGTCGTGGGTGACCAGGACACCGGTGGCTCCGGTGGCGCGCAGGGCCGCTCGTACATCCGCCCGGACCCCTGCGCGCAGGGCGCTGTCGAGGGCGTTGAACGGCTCGTCCAGCAGGACCAGGGCGGGCTCCGGTGCCAGGGCGCGGGCGAGCGCGATGCGTTGCTGCTGGCCGCCGGACAGTTCGTGCGGCATACGGTCGCCGTATCCGGCGAGGCCGACGAGTTCGAGCATCTCTTCCGTACGGCCGCGACGCTCGGCGCGGTCGAGGCCGGTCAGGCCGAAGGCGACGTTGCGGGCGACGCTCAAGTGCGGGAAGAGCGCGCCCTCCTGGGGCACGATGCCGACCCGGCGGTTCTCGGGAGGGAGATGGACCCCGGGGGAGGTCAGGGTGCGGCCGCCGACCGTGACGGTGCCCGCGTCGGCCCGCAGGAAGCCGGCGATGACGCGGAGCAAGGTGGTCTTGCCGCAGCCGGACGGGCCGAGCACGGCGGCCAGAGCGCCGCCGGGGACGTGCAGGTCGAGTCCGTCGAGGACCGTCGAGCCCGGGCCGTAGGCCTTGGACACTCCGGTGATCCGCAGATCGTTCATGTGCGGTGCCTCCCAAGGAGGTAGGAGGGGATGGCGGCGAGCAGGATCAGCGCCGCGGCGTACGGCGCGGCGGCGGCGAACGATCCGGTCCCCGTCTCGGTCCACAGACGGGTGGCGAGAGTGTCCATGCCGGTGGGGCGCAGGAGGAGGGTCGCCGGCAGTTCTTTCATGCATACGACGAAGGTGAGAGCCGCTCCCGCCGCGACACCTGGCGCGGCCAGCGGCACCGTGATCTCGCGCAGCACGCGAAGGGGACTGCGGCCGAGCGAGCGCGCGACGTCCTCCAGTACGGGCGGCGACTGAAGCACGGCGGCTCGCGTGGCGGCGACGGCGACCGGGAGGAAGAGCACGGCGTACGCGCAGACCAGCAGCGGGTAGGCCTGGTAGAGCGGTTCGGCGTAACGGACCGCGAAGAAGACCAGTGAGAGGGCCACCGTGATGCCCGGGAGCGCGTGGCCCGCGTAGGCGGACTGCTCCAGCAGGTGTGCGGCGCGTCCCCGGTGGCGGGCGGCGATCACGCCCACGGGGAGGGCGAGCAGGGTGGTGAGCGCGGCGCCCGCGGCGGCGACGCCGAGGGTCGTGCCGGCGGTGTCGAGCAGCCGCGCCGGGTCCCAGGTCGCGGAGTTACCGACGGCGAGCCAGTAGCCGAGCGTGGCCAGCGGAGTGACGACGGCGACGGCCGTGACCGCCCCGCACCAGGCCACCGCGGGTGTCCGCCACCGGCCGAGGGCGGCCGGAACGGCCGGACGCGCGGCGCCGGTTCCCGTCCTGGCGTGGCCCGCCCGGCCGCGCGTACGTGCCTCGGCGGCTACCAGCGCGATGGTCATCACCACCAGGACGACACTGAGCGCTGCGGCCGGAGTACGGTCGAAACTCGCCCGGTACGAGGTGTAGATGCCGCGCGTGAAGGTGTCGTACCGCATCAGGGACACGGCGCCGAAGTCGGAGAGTACGTACAGCGCGACCAGCACCGCGCCCCCGGCCGCCGCCGGCCGCACCTGCGGCAGCGTCACGCGCAGGAAGGTCCGCAGCGGCCCGATGCCGAGCGAGCGGGAGACCTCCTCCTGCGCCGGATCCGCGCCGCGCAGCGAAGCCGTGACGGGCAGGTAGACGTACGGGAAGCTCACCAGGGTCAGCGCGAGTGCCGACCCGGTGAAGCCCGCCAGCTCCGGGAAGGCGGACAGCCACGCGAACGCCGCGACGTAACTGGGCACCGCCAGCGGCAACGTCACCAATACCGACCAGACGCGGGCACCGGGCAGAGCGGTCCGTACGGTCAGCCAGGCCAGCGAAATGCCCAGCAGCAGACAGGCCGCGACCACGACAGCGGCCAGCCCAAGGCTCCGGCCGAGCAGTTCGGCCGTGCGCTCGTTCGCGACGACCTGCCAGGCGAAGGCGGGACCGCGCTCCAGGGAGCGGACCGCGAGATAGCCGAGCGGCAGCAGCGCGAACACCGCTGCCACGACGGCGGGAACGATCAGGACGGCGGGCGGGCGGCGCTCGGCGCCGGGCCGCCCCGCCGGCGTGGCCGGGCGGGGCGGAAGGGCGGCCGGTCCCGCCGGTACGACGGGATCCGGAGCAGTCATGACGGCTCAGACCATCCCGACGTCCTGAAGCATCTTCAGGGTCTCCTGAAGTGACTCCAGCTGGCCGAGGTCGATCTTGGGGGCGTCGAGGGAGTCCAGCGGCGGCAGGTCCTTGACCGTGCTGGTCACGCCGGCGGCCAGCGGGTATTCCTTGGTGTCCTCGGCGAAGTACGTCTGCGCCTTCTTGGAGAGCAGGAAGTCCACGGCCTTCTGCGCGGCCGCGGTCTGGTCGCTGCTCTTGAGGATGCCGACGCCGGCCGCGTTCACGAGCGAGCCCGGGTCGCCGCCGGGCAGGAAGTGGATCTTCGCGCCGACCTTGTCCTCGCCCTTCTCGGCTACCTGCTCGTACCAGTAGTAGTGGTTGACCAGGCCCAGCGCGACCTCGCCCTCGCCGACCGCCTCCAGCACCTTGAGGTTGTTCTCGTACACCTTCGGCTCGTTGGCCTTGAGGCCCTTGAGCCAGGTGCGAGTGGCGTCGTCGCCCTCCAGGACGCGCATGCCGGTGACGAACGCCTGGAAGGAGGCGTTGGTCGGTACGTATCCGACCTTGCCCTTCCACTCCGGCTTGGTCAGCTCGTGCACGCTGTCCGGCACCTTGGTGACCTGGCCGGGGTTGTACGCGAGGACGCGGACGCGTCCCGAGGTGCCGATCCAGTCGCCCGCGCTGCCGCGGAACGAGGGCTCCACGCGGTCCAGCGTCGACTGGGGGAGCTTCTTCAGCAGGCCCTTCGTGGAGAGGGCCCCGAGGGCTCCGGCGTCCTGGGAGAAGAACAGTCCGGCCTTGGTCTTGTCGCCCTCTTCCTGGATCTGGGCGGCCATTTCGGCGCTGTCGCCGTAGCGGACGGCGACCGTCGTGCCGATGGCCTTCTCCAGATCGTCCAGGAGCGGCTTGACCAGATTCTCGTTGCGGCCGGAGTAGATCACGAGGCCGGCGTCGTCCTCGGCGTTGCCGCAGCCCGCGACGGTGGCAAGGAGGGCCGCTGCCGCGCAGAACGCGGTCAGACGTCGGATCAGTGGGCGTCGCATGCGAAGCCTTTCTGCATGGCTGAAATCCGCCGCGCGGCGCGTCGTCGGGGCCCTATAGATAAGGCAAACCTAACCTAAACGTCAAGAGTGACGTACGCAACGTTTTGGCAGCGTCGAGCGAGCGGCGGAGCCGACCTTACCTGTTCTTTATCTGTGCACCGGGAGTGGATCAGTTGTGACTTTTCTGTGACTATGCCCTGAGGTAAGCCTTCCCTAAGATGCGGTTGTGATAGCCCCTTCCGGCCTGCTCCCAGGCGCCCAGACCGTCCCGTTCGCCCGCGGCCTCGCGGCCCACGGCGACCGCACGGCCGTCATCACCGCCGACGGCCCGGTGTCCTACCGCGAGCTCGCCGCGCGGGTCGACGCGACCGCCCGCAGCCTCGGCCGGGAGCGGCGCCTGGTCCTGCTCGTCGCCGCCAACACCGTCGACGCCCTCGTCGTACACCTGGCGGCGCTGGCGGCGGGACACCCCGTCCTGCTGGTGCCGGGCGACCACCCCGAGGCCGTACGGTCACTGATCGAGGCGTACGACCCGGACGTCGTGGCGCACCCGGACGGCGGCGAGTGGGTGCTCGACGAGCGGCGTGACGTCTCCGCGCACACCCTGCACCCGGACCTCGCGCTGCTGCTGAGCACCTCCGGCTCGACCGGATCGCCGAAGCTCGTCCGGCTCTCGCACGAGAACCTGCAGGCCAACGCGGAGTCCATAGCCGAGTACCTGGACATCCGGGACGCCGACCGCGCCGCGACGACCCTGCCGATGCACTACTGCTACGGCCTCTCCGTCATCCACAGCCACCTCCTGCGCGGCGCCGCGGTGATCCTCACCAGCCGGTCCGTCACCGACGCCTGCTTCTGGGAGCTGTTCCGCACCGCCCGCGGGTCGAGCCTCGCCGGCGTCCCGTACACCTTCGACCTGCTCGACCGCGTCGGCTTCGCCACGATGGACCTCCCGCACCTGCGCTACATCACCCAGGCGGGCGGCCGGCTGGCGCCCGAGCGGGTCGCGCGGTACGCCGCTCTGGGCCGCGCCGCCGGCTGGGACCTGTTCGTGATGTACGGCCAGACCGAGGCGACGGCCCGTATGGCCTACCTGCCGCCGGACCTCGCCGAAACCCGCCCCGAGGCAGCCGGAATCGCGATCCCCGGAGGGTCCTTCCGGCTCCAGCCGCTGCCGGACTGGCCCGGCGAATCCACCGGCGAGCTGGTGTACGCCGGACCCAACGTCATGCTCGGTTACGCCGAAAGCCCGGAAGACCTCGGACTGGGTCGTACGGTCGACGAACTGCACACCGGGGACATCGCCCGGCGTACGCCCGACGGCCTGTACGAACTGGTCGGCCGGCGCAGCGGGTTCGCCAAGATCCTCGGCCTGCGGATCGACCCCCAGCAGGTCGAGGTCATGCTCGAAAGGCACGGCGTCACCTCCTGCTGCACCGCTGACGACGACGCCTTGGTCGTGGCCGTCGCCGGCGATCCGGACGCGCTCGACCCCGCCCGGGTACGGCGACTGGTGAGCGCCGAATGCGGCCTGCCGGCGCGAGCCGTACGCGTCCGTGTCCTTCCCCAACTGCCCAGGCTCGCCACCGGAAAGCCCGACTACCGGGCGATACGCGAGCTGACCCGGCCGCCCGCGTCCGACGGGCCTGCCGGCGAGGCGGTGTCCGTGCCGGACGCTGTCGACCTGTGCCGGCTGTACGCACAGATCCTCGACCGGGACGACGTCACCGAGGGCAGCAGCTTCGTCAGCCTCGGCGGCGATTCCCTTTCGTACGTCGAGATGTCACTCAACCTCGAAGGGCTGCTGGGGCGTCTGCCCGACAACTGGCACACGCTCCCCATCCGCGACCTTCAGCAGTTGTCGGGGCAGCGGCCGGCCCAGCGGCGCCGCAGCACGCGCCGCCGCTCCCTGGAGACCGGCGTCGCCCTGCGCGCCGTAGCCATCGTGCTCATCGTCGGCTCGCACATCCACCTCTTCAACATCAAGGGCGGCGCGCATGTGCTGCTCGGCGTGGCGGGATACAACTTCGCCCGCTTCCAGCTCAGTTCCGCCGGACGTCGCGAGCGCCTGCGGAACATGGGCCGGAGTGT
This sequence comes from Streptomyces sp. ISL-100, assembly GCF_018614615.1. Lineage (GTDB taxonomy): Bacteria > Actinomycetota > Actinomycetes > Streptomycetales > Streptomycetaceae > Streptomyces. The sequence continues at coordinate 91,422 of NZ_JAGGOK010000076.1, forward strand.
CGCGCGCATAGCCGCGCCGAGTATGGCCTGGCTCGCGCTGATGCTGCTCGTCACCGGCGACTACGGCTTCACCAGCGTCCTGCTGCTGACCAGCCTCCTCGGACCCAACGACGGCTTCTGGTTCATCGAGGTCCTCCTCTACATGCTGGTCGCCGCGGCGGCGCTGCTGGCCGTGCCCCTGATGGACCGCACCGAGCGGCGCTTCCCGTTCGCCCTCCCCGCCGGTCTGACGGCCGTGGGGCTGATCGGCCGCTACGACCTCTTCGGCCTCGACGCCCGGGGGCACGTTCCGCTGGCGGTCACGGTCTTCTGGCTCTTCGCCCTGGGCTGGACCGCCGCGAGAGCGACCACGGTGGGGCAGCGACTGCTGGTGAACGCCGCGGCCCTGGCGACCGTGCCGGGCTTCTTCAGCGGGCAGCCGTCCCGGGAGGTGGTCGTCATGGCCGGCCTGACGCTGCTGATCTGGGTACGGAACGTACCGAGCCTGGCCTCCGTCAACCGCGTCGCGGGCCTCCTCGCCGGCAGTTCCCTCTACATTTACGTGACGCACTGGCAGGTCTTCCCGCGCCTGGAGGACCAGTTCGCGGTGGTGGCGACGATCGCCTCGCTCCTTGTCGGCATCGCCTACGCCGCACTGGCCACCCGGGTGATGCGGTGGCGGCCCTCCCTGCGCCCATGGCGTACGGCTCCGGCCGGCGCCGGGCACGAAAGCGGGGCGAACCCCGTCCGCTGAACGGGTGCAGGGGCCGGGGGCGGGCCGCCCGGCCATGGGGTCCGCCGACCGGCACCGCCGTCGCCGGAGGGCGACAACGAGGCAAGAATGGCCCTATGGGCGGATTCGACCGATTCAGGGCGCGGCTCCGGGGATCCGGCCGCTCCCGGCAGGCGGGCCCGCCCCTCCGGTCCCTGTTCAGCGTACGAACGGTGGCCGGCCAGGTGTTTCTGCTGCTACTGGTCTTCGTGGTGCTCCTGGTCACTGCGGCAGTGGTGTCGCACGTACTGCAGGGCCGGCGCGAGAGCACGCAGGAGGCGTCTCTGCGCACGCGTGCCGTCGCCGAGGCGTTCGCCCACTCCCCGGCGATCGTGCCGGCGCTGGACAGCGAGAACCCCACCGCCACTCTTCAGCCGTGGGCCGAGGAGGCCAGGCGGGGCGGCGGCGTCGACCTTATTGTCGTGTACTCGCCCGACGGAATCCGGTACACCCACCGGTACCCCGACCTCATCGGGGAGCACGTGGTCGGCAGCGGAGAGCCGCCGAGTGAGCCCGTCACGCAGACCACGGACACCACCTCGGGCGTCTCCGTGATCTCCCTGTCTCCGGTCCGCCGGCCGGACGGCTCGGTCGCCGGCACCGTGGCGGCCGGCATCACGGTCGAGCGGGTGCAGGGCGTGGTCGGCCGGCAGCTGCCGGTGCTTCTCGGCTCCGCCGGCGTGGCGATGGCCCTGGCCACCGGCGGTGCGGTGCTGGTCAGCCGACGCCTGCGGCGGCAGACCCGCGGGCTGGACCCGGCTGAACTGGCGCGGCTGTACGAGCACCACGACGCGGTGCTGCACGCTGTCCGGGAAGGGGTTCTCATCATCGGGAGCGACGGGCGGCTGCTGCTGGCCAATGACGAGGCCCGCCGACTGCTCGACCTGCCCGCCGATGCCGAGGGGCGCCGCGTGAGCGACGTGGGCCTGGATCCCGCCACCGCCCGACTGCTCACCTCGCGCCGCGCCGCCACGGACGAGGTGTGTGTGGCGGGCGACCGCCTGCTGGCCGTCAATCTGCGCCACACCGGCGAACACGGCGGGCCGCCCGGGATCGTCGCCACCCTGCGGGACACCACCGACCTGAGGGCGCTCGCCGGCAAGGTGGAAGGGGTACGGGAGCGCCTGCTCCTGCTGTACGAGGCCGGGGCGCGTATCGGTACCACCCTCGACGTGACCAAGACCGCCGAAGAGCTGACGGAGGTGGCGATCCCCCGGTTCGCCGATTTCGCCACGGTCGACCTGGTGGAGAGCGTCCTGCGCGGCGAGGAACCGATCACTCCGCGCGGAGCGGTCACGAACATGCGCCGCACGGCCGTCGCAGGCCTGAGCACAGACCACCCCTTCCATCCCGTCGGCTACGTGCTCGGTTTCATTCCCGACGGTCCGTCGGCCCCGGGCATGCGCAGCGGCCGCACGGTTCTGGAACCCGATGTGACCACATCGCCGGACTTCCGCCGACGGGATCCCGAGCGTACGCAGAGGATCATCGCGTACGGAGTCCACTCGCTGCTCTCGGTTCCGCTGCACGCGCGCGGCGTGGTCCTGGGGATGGCGAATTTCTGGCGTACTCGCAATCCCGAGCCCTTCCACGAGGACGACGTGTCCTTCGCCGAGGAACTGGTGGCCCGGGCCGCCGTGTGCGTGGACAACGCCCGCCGCTACACCCGCGAGCACGAGATGGCGGTCACCCTGCAACGCAGCCTGCTGCCGAGCACTGTGCCCGAGCAGAACGCCGTCGATGTGGCCTTCCGCTACCTGCCCGCACAGGCCGGCGTGGGCGGCGACTGGTTCGACGTCATCCCGCTGCCCGGCTCCCGTGTCGCCCTGGTCGTCGGTGACGTCGTAGGGCACGGTCTGCACGCGGCCGCCACGATGGGGCGGCTGCGGACGGCGGTCCAGAACTTCTCCACCCTGGACCGCCCGGCCGACGAACTCCTCGCACGCGTCGATGAACTCGTCGGCCGGATGGACCAGGAGGAAAGAGCCGGCGCAGGGGAGACGGAGGTCACGGGGGCCACATGCCTGTACGCGATCTACGATCCGGTCACCGGGCGCTGTTCAGTCGCCAGAGCCGGACACATGGGACCCGCGGTGGTCCTGCCCGACGGCACCGTGGAGTTCCCCGAGACACCGGCCGGCCTCCCTCTCGGCCTGGGGGGCCTGCCGTTCGAGGCGGCCGAAGTGCGGCTGCCCGAGGGGAGCCGGCTGGTGCTCTTCACGGACGGTCTCGTCGAGGCGCGCAGCCGGGACCTCGATGCCGGTCTCGAACTGCTGCGCGCCAGCCTGAGCCGCCGTGGCCGGACTCCGGAGGAGACCTGCGCCGACGTACTGCGGACCATGCTGCCCACCCCTCCGGGCGACGACGTGGCTCTCCTGGTGGCCGGGACGCGCATTCTCGACCCGGACCGGGTCGCCAGCTGGGACGTGGCGCCCGATCCCTCCGCCGTCGCCGAGGTGCGCAAGGAGGTCACGCGCCGGCTCGGCGAATGGGGGCTGGAGGCGGAGGCGTTCGCCACGGAACTGATCCTCAGTGAGCTGGTCACCAACGCCATCCGGTACGGCGCGGCCCCGATCCGGGTCCGTCTGCTGTACGACCGCACACTCATCTGCGAAGTCTCCGACACCAGCAGCACCGCGCCGCACCTGCGCTACGCGGCGACGACCGACGAGGGCGGCCGGGGCCTGTTTCTCGTCGCCCAGTTCGCCGAACGCTGGGGCACCCGCTACACCGACAACGGCAAGGTCATCTGGTCGGAGCAGACCCCGGGCGCGGGCGTGCTCTGAGTGCGCGACGGGCCGGGTGTCACGCGACACGGCTCTCGCCTCCCGTGAGGCCGGTGAGACCGTCGAGGACGGCCAGGGCGAGTTCGGCGTTCTGCGCGAGGTACTTCTCGTCGAGCATCTCGGCGTGCGTGCCGAACCCGCGCAGCAGTTCGGTGCGAGTGGTCGAGCTGCCGTGCCACGTGCCGCGCTGCCCCGCCGTGTAGAAGGCCGACTTCCGCTCGTCGGAGATCACGCTGACGGTCGCCGCCACCGTGCCCAGGTTGGGAGTACGGCAGCAGAAGTCCAGGTACTCCCTGGCCTGTTCGAGGGTTTCGGCGGTGACGGTCTCCGAGCCGGTGTGGCGGTGCACATGGGCCCGCAGTTCCTGCTCGAACGCCTCGATGTGCTCGTCGGCCAGGGAGTGAGGGGTAAGGAGGCGGTACGAGTCCATGATCACCACATGGGGGACTTCGCGCCCGCGTTGTTCGAGTTCCTTGGCCACCTCGAAGGCGAGGTTGCCGCCGAGGGAGTAGCCGAGGAGGGGGCAGGGGCCCTCGGGCCGCAGCGTCTCGACCAGGTCGGTGTAGCGGGTCACCTTGTCGCCGTCGAGGTGGTTGAAGGCGACCAGTTCGTACTGGGGGAGGTGCGCTGCGAACCGGCGGTAGACCAGTCCGTGTCCACCGGCCGGCGGGAAGCAGAAGAGGACGGGGTCATCGCCGCCACGGCCGGAATTGAAGGTCAGGTACGGGCGGTTGCCGGAGATCCTGCCGGTGACGATGTCCTCGACCGTCCTGGCCATGCCGTGCAGGGTGGTGACCTTGAAAAGCAGACCGACCGGGATGGCGATGCCGAACTCCGACTGGAGGCGGTGGATCAGCTCGATGAGCCTGATGGAACTGCCGCCGGAGGTGAAGAAGTCGTCGCGCAGGCCCGTGCGTTCCCTGCCGAGCAGCGCCTGCCAGTGGGCCGCCATGCTCTGTTCGTAGAGCGTGACCGGCGGTTCATGGGTCCCGGCCGCCGGTTCCACTCGGTGCTCCGGAAGCGCGGCGACGTCCACCTTCCCGTTCGGGGTCAGCGGCAGGGCGTCGAGCGCCGTGAAGTACGTCGGGATGAGGTAGGTGGGGAGCCGGGCGGCGAGATGTCGGTGCAGCGCTCGCGGATCGAGCTCGGTGGCGGCGGCCGGCACGCAGTAGGCGCACAGCACGGCCTCGCTCCTGGCGTCCGTGCGAACTGTGACGCAGGCCTGGGCGATGCCGGGCCAGGACATCAGCAGGGACTCGATCTCGCCGGGCTCGATGCGATGGCCGCGCACCTTGATCTGGGCGTCGGCGCGACCGATGAGGTGCGTCCGGCCCTGCGGGTCGCGGCGGGCCAGGTCGCCGGTGCGGTACAGCCGTTGGGGTGCGGCGCCGGGGCCCCGGCCCAGGGCCAGGGTCACGAAGCGGTCCGCGGTCTGCCCGGGGTCGCCCGCGTAGTCGATGGCGAGGCCCGCGCCACCGACCCACAGTTCGCCCGTGACGCCGGGCGGGACGGGCTCGCGGCGGTCGTCGAGGATGTGCAGGGAGCAATTGGGCAGGGGGCTGCCGATCGGGACCGTCTGATGGGGGTCGAGTCCGTCGGTGGGTCCTTCGAAGCAGGCGCTGTCGACCGCGGCCTCGGTCAGGCCGTACGAGTTGATGACACGCGTGCGGGGGCCGCACAGGCGGCGCAGCCGCTCGTACTCCGCGACCTTCCACACGTCGGAGCCGACGATCAGCAGCCGCATGAAGTCCAGCCGGTGGCCGCCTTCTTCGCAGTGGGTCATCAGGGAACGTACGACGGCGGGGACGAACTCGGCGCAGTCGACGGCCTCGGCGGTCATCGTCTCGTGCAGCCGGGCGGTGTTGAGCAGCAGATCGCGGCCGATCAGGACCAGGCGGCCGCCCGAGCACAGGGCGCGGACGAGGTCGCCGGTGAACACGTCGAACGAGACGCCGGCCATCTGGAGGTGGACGCCGGGCGCGGCGGCAAGACCGTACTGCGCGCGCCAGGCGGCGTGTACGGCGGCGAGGGCGCGGTGGCTGACGCGTACGGCCTTCGGGCGGCCCGTCGACCCCGAGGTGTGGATGACGTAGGCGGGAGCGTCCATGTCGCAGGGGACGTCGTCGAAGTCCGACGCCGGGTCGCCGTCGGCGAGCGGATCGGTGAGGAAGCCGGCGTCACGCAGCGCCGCCCCCAGCCGTTCGCGTCCCGCCGCGTCGGTGAGGACGAGGCCCGCGCCCGCGTTGTCCGTCATGAAGGCGAGCCGGTCCAGGGGATGGTCCGGGTCGAGCGGCAGATAGGCGGCTCCCGCCTTGAGTACGGCGAGGAGCGCGACGATCAGCTCGGGCGACTTGGCGAGGCAGACGGCGACGACATCACCGGCCCGTACGCCCCGCTCGCGCAGCCTGCCCGCCAGGGCGCGGGCGTGGCGCTCCAGTTCGCCGTACGTCAGATGGCGCGTCGCGCCGGTCTCGGAGGGCACGGAGAGCGCGACGGCCTCGGGGGCGCGGCCGGCGGCCTCGGCGATCAGCCGGTGCACCGGTACGTCGTGGGGCAGAGGGCGGCCCACGGCGGCGCAGTCGTGGAGGACACGGTCGCGTTCTTCGGCGCCCAGCAGCTCCAGCCGGGGCACCGGCTCGTCGGCGGAGGCGCGGGTGAGGGCCTCCAGGGCGTTGACGTAGTGCGTGACCATCCGGCGTACGGTCTCGGGCAGGAAGAGGTCGGTGTTGTACTTCAGGACGCAGTGGAAGCGCCGCTCGGCCTCGTCCTCGTACGCCGACAGGGTGAGGTCGAACTGCCCTTCCTCCTCGGGGAGTTCGATGTAGTCGAGGGAGTATCCGTACTGCTGCGTGGCCACCTTGTGGGCGAGCAGGATGAACATCGCCTGGAAGACCGCCGACCGGCTCGGGTCGTGCTGGAGACCCAGCTTCTCCACGAGCAGGACGAAGGGGTACTCCTGGTTGTCGAGACCGCCGAGCACCGTCTGGCGGACCTGGGACAGGAGAGCGGAGACCGACGGGGCGCCGGACAGATCGGCGTACAGCGGCAGCGGATTGACGAAGTGGCCGTAGACGGAGGCGAACTGCTCGTCGGTGCGGCCGGTCACGGGGCTGCCGATGATGATGTCGTCCTGCCCCGAGTAGCGGTGCAGCAGGATGTAGTAGGCGCTGAGCAGCACCATGAACACCGTCACGTCGTGCTCGCGGGCCAGGGCGTGGACGCGGGCGCTGAGTCCGGCGTCGAGCACGAAGAACTCGGACGCGCCGTTGTGGGTCTGCACCGCGGGCCGGGGCTTGTCGGTGGGCAGGTCGAGGGCCGGGATCTCGGCGGGCAGGCTGCCCCGCCAGTACTCCAGCATGCGACGCGCTTCGGGGGAGGCCAGGAACTGGTTCTGCCGGTTGAGGAAGTCCAGGTACCGGGCCGGTACAGGCGGCAGCTGTACGCTCCGGCCCGCGCGCATGCCTTCGTACAGGGCGAGGAGTTCCTCGATGAACGTGAAGGTGGAGATCGCGTCGGAGATGATGTGGTGGACGGCCTTCATGATGACCCAGCGGTCCGGGCCGCGCTTGAAGAGCCGGAAGCGGATCAGCGGGTCGTGTTCGAGGTCGTACGGCTTGCGGTACTCACGGACGATCAGGGCGTGGATGTCGGTCCAGCCGAGGTCCTGGACGTCGAACAGCGCCACGTCCGGCTCGCCGGGGTCCGAGACGCGCTGCACCGGCTGCCCGTCCTCCAGCGCGAAGTTGGCGCGCAGCATGGGATGCCGGGCGACGAGGGCACGAACGGCGGCGAACATCAGCTCCGGTTCCAGCTCGGCCCCCACCTCGACGGCGCCGCCGATGTTGTAGGCGAAGCCGTCGGGATTGAGCTGCTTGAGGAACCACAGGGCCTGCTGGTTCTGGGTGAGGGGATATAGGGACGCGTCCTCGTGGATGGCGACCGCCACCGAGGCGCCTGCCCCGCCCGCGGTCTCCTCGGCCAGGGCGGCGGTGGCGTCGTACAGCTGGGTGATGAGCTCGTGCGTCGGAGCGCCGCTGAGCAGGGCCACGACGGGCAGGGCGACGCCGGTCTCGGCGTGGACGCGGGCGCGCAGTTCCATGGCGAGGAGCGAGTCGAGGCCGAGCGAGCCGAGGCGGCTCGCCGGGTCGATCTGCTCGGTGCGTACGCGTAGTACGGCCGAGGCCAGCGCGGTGAAGCGCTCGACGATGAGCCGGGTGCGCTGCTCCTCGTCCGCGGTGCGGAAGACATCCAGGAAGTCGCTGTGTCCGTCCGCAGACGCGTCGCCGGCGGCAGCGGCCTCGGCGGCGAGTCGCGTGACGAGCGGGGGAGGGGATGCGTACCAGGCGAGGAAGACCTTCCAGTCGACGATCGTGGCGATCAGCAGCTGCGGGCGGTCCTGGCCGATGACGCGTTCCAGCACGCCCATGCCGGCGCCGGGCGTGAGCGAACTCATGCCGCGGCTGGTGCGGTAGTGCTCGACCAGGCCGAGCTCCTCGATCATGCCGGTAGCCCACGGCCCCCAGTCGAGGCTGAGTGCGGGCAGGCCGCGGGCGCGGCGGTGGTGGGCCAGCGCGTCGAGGAAGGCGTTGCCCGCCGCGTAGTTTGTCTGGCCCGTCGTGGTGAGGAGGGAGGCGACGGAGGCGAAGAGGACGAAGTGTTCGAGCGGTTCGTCACGCAGATGGTGGTGCAGGAGCCAGGCACCGGCGGCCTTGGGGGCGAGGACGGAGTCGAAAGCGGTCCGGTCCATGTCGCGGACGAGCGTGTCCTGTACGTGCCCGGCGAGGTGGAACACGCCACGCACGGGCGGCGCGTCCTGTTCGCGGTACGTGTCGAGCCAGGCGGCCAGGGCCTGTTCGTCGGTGATGTCGAGGGCAGCGTGCACGGGGTGGGCGCCGAGGGCTTCCAGTTCCTTGACGAAGTGCGTGTTACTGCCTGCCGCAGAGGCGGGATCAAGGTCGCGCCAGCGGCTGCGTTCGGGCAGCGGGGTGCGGCCGACGAGGATGAGGTGGCGGGCGCCGCGCTGGACGAGGAAGCGGCACAGGAGCCTGCCGAGGGCGCCGAAGGCGCCGGTGACGAGGTAGGCGCCGTCCGGGCGCAGGCGCGGCGGGAGGGGGCGGGTTAGCCCTTCGGGACGGGTGAGCCTGCTGATGAGGCGACGGCCGTCGCGCAGGGCGACCTCGTCGTCCGTGGTGCCCCCTGGCCCGGCGGGGGCCGCCAGGATCTCGTCCAGCAGGGCCTCCGCCTCCGCCCGGCGGGTCATGCTCGGGGCTTGCGCGACATCCGGGGCGAGGTCGATCAGTTTGCCGGGGTGGGCGGTCAGTTCCTGGTGGCGCAGGACGCGGCCGATGCCCCAGGCGGGGGCGCCCAGCGGCTCGACCGGGTCGCCGGCGGCCGCCGCCTGCGTACCCCGGGTGACGATGTGCAGAGCGGCAGGAGAGGCGGTCTGCCGAGGGTCGTCCTGGAGCGCCTGGGCGAGGGCGACGAGGGAGTACCCGCCGGTGGTGCTGTGCCGGCCGAGATACCGGCGCGCGGTGTCGTCCAGCGTCGGCAGGTCGAGGTTCCACAGGTGGACGACGGTGTCGGCGCCCTCTTCCAGCTCGGCGAGCAGCCGGCGCAGGTCGTCGGCGCGGCCGGGCACCACGGTCGAGGTGCGGGTGTCGTGGCTGATGGCGTAGGAGTCGCCGGGGCGCACGAGGTGGCAGCGGCCGCCCAGCGCCGTCACGAGCTCCGCGAGCACGTCCGCGACGCCGCCCCGCGCGTCGGCGAACAGCAGCCAGGTTCCCGGGGCCGTGGCGGTGGCGGCCGGGTCGGCGTCGAGAGGCGCCTCGGACCAGGTGAGTTCGGTGAGCCAGTTGTCGATCGTGGCGAGTCCCACGGTGGCCGAAGTCTTCTCGACGTCGGCGGCCCGGAAGCCGCCGATGTGTCCGAGCGGCCGGCCGTCGTCGCCGTAGAGGGTGATGTCACCGATGAGTTCGTCGCCCTGTTGCCGGGTGACAGTGGCGTGGGCCCACAGCGGCCGGTCGCCCACCGCAGTGGTGCGTACGTCGGTGATGGACAGCGGCAGCAGGATACCGGTGCCCCGCACTCCCGGCTTGTCGCTCGCGGCGGCGAGCAGGGTCTGGAAGCAGGAGTCGAGCAGGACGGAGTGCACATGGTGACGCGCCGCGTCGTCACCGATGGACTCGGGCGGTCGGATCAGGGCCAGCGCCTCGCCCTGGCCGGTCCACACCTCTTCGATGCCCTGGAAGGCGGGTCCGTAGTGGTAGCCGAGTGCGCCTAACGCCGAGTAGCAGGCCGTGGCGTCGAGGTGCTGTTCGCTGCGCGCTCTGATCGCGTCGATGTCCAGCGGGGCGGCGGTGCGCGCGGAGTCACTGTGTCCTGTACGGACGACGCCGCACGCGTGGACAGCCGACTCGTCGCTGCCGCCGCTTCCTGTCCCGATGGTGAAGGCGGCGTTCTGCGAGGAGAACGACAGCTGCACGGAGCGAGGCGCGTCGTCGGGAAGGAACAGTGCCTTGCGCAGTTCGATGTCGCCGAGCGAGACGTCCATACCGCCGGTCATGGCCCGTACCGCCTGGGCGGCCATCTCGATGTAGCCCGCCGCCGGGAAAAGGGTCCGGCCCTGGATGCGGTGGTCGCCGAGGTAGGGCGCGCTCTCGACGTCGAGCTGCGCTTCCCACGCGGGTTCCGCGGTGGCCAGGCGGCGGCCGAGGAGGGGGTGGTCGACCCGGCCGAGCCTGACCTGCGCCACGGGCGCGGGCTCGGTCCAGTACCGGTCGCGCTTCCACGGATAGCGCGGCAGCGGTACGGTCCGGCCCGCGCCCCGCGGGTGCAGTACGCCCCAGTCGATGGCGCAGCCCACGTTGTGGAGCGCGGCGAGCGAGGTGGTGAAGCGCGCCGCCTCGTCCTCCTCCCGGCGGATCGAGGTCAGCGTCAGCACGCCCTCGGCGGCCTGACCGGCCGGCCCGCCGTCGACGCACTCCCTGATCGAGTGACCCAGCACAGGGTGCGGGCCGATCTCCAGGAAGACACGGTGGCCGTCGTCGGTCATCCGCTCGACGGCCGCGCGGAAGCGGACGCTGTCCCGCACATTGCTCCACCAGTAGTCCGCGCCGAGTTCGGGGCCGTCGGCCAGGCCCTCCCGCGCTGTCAGGTAGAGCGGTACGCGGGCGGGGCGCAGCTCGATGCCGGCGAGGCTGCCGAGTAACTCGTCCTTGATCAGTTCCATCCGGGCGCTGTGGTAAGGCACCCGTACGGTGAGGAACTTGGCGAAGATCTGCTCCGCCTGCAGGGTCTCGGCGAGCGCGGCGAGCGCCGTCTCGTCCCCGGCGAGGGTGAGCGCGCCCGGGCTGTTCACGGCGGCGACGGACACCTGGCCGCCGTACGGGCGCAGGCGGCGTACCGCCTCCTCCTCGGCCAGGCCCACGGCGAGCATCGTCCCGGTGCCCACCAGCCGCTGCTGGAGACGGCTGCGGTGTACGACGATCCGCACCGCGTCGCGCAGGCTGTAGACGCCGGCTTCGTAGAACGCGGCGATCTCTCCCGTGCTGTGGCCGACGATGGCGTCGGGATGTACGCCGTGCGCGCGCCACAGGGCGGCGAGCCCGGTCTGGACGGCGAAGCTGGCGGGCTGAGCCAGCCACGTCTCGTCCATCCGGGAGTCGGCCGCTTCCGCGCTCATCTCCTCGACCAGGGACCAGCCGGCCAGCGCGGCGATCTCACGGTCGCAGCGCTCGACGGCCTCACGGTAGACGGGCTGCGAGGCGAACAGCTCACGGCCCATGCCCCACCACTGGGGGCCCATCCCGGTGAACACCCAAGCGGGCCGCCGCTGTTGGCCCTCGCGGCGCCGGCCGAGGGTCACGCGGGGGTGGGCCTCGCCCCGTACATACGCCGAGAGCGCCTTGTCGAGTTCGTCGCGGGAGCTGTACACCACCGACAGCCGGGCGTCGTGATGCTGGCGGCGGTGCGCGAGCGTGTGACCGAGGTCGGCGGTAGAGGTGGTGTGGCCGCTGAAGGGGCTGTGGGGCCGTGCCAGTTCCTGGCGGATCCCTTCAGCGAGTACGGGCAGGCCGGAGGCATCGCGCGCGGTCAGCGGAAGGATGCTGTAGCCGGGGCGGGGCGCCGCGTCCCGGTGACTGGCGTGCGAAGGCAGCGGCGGCGCCTCCAGCAGGACATGCGCGTTGGTGCCGCCGAAGCCGAAGGAGTTGACGCCGGCGCGGGCCGGTCCCTCGTGTGCGGGCCAGCGGGTGACCTGGGTCGGAATGTCGAAAGGCAGAGCGGCGAGGTCGATGGCCGGGTTGACCTGTTCCAGATTGATGTGCGGGGGGATGACTCGGTGCTTGACGCTGAGGGCGGTCTTGATGAGTCCGGCGATTCCGGCGGCCGACTCGGTGTGCCCGATATTGGTTTTGACGGAGCCGACATAGCAGTCGGCGCCCGGCTCGCGGCCGATGGCGAGGGCCCGGCCGAGGGCGTTGGCCTCGACGGGATCGCCGACCGGGGTGGAGGTGCCGTGCGCCTCGACGTAGTGGAGGTCACCCGGTGCGATGCCGGCCTCGGCGCACACCCGCTGGATCAGGGCGACTTGGGCGTCGGCGCTGGGCACGGTGATGCCGTTGCTGCGCCCGTCCTGGTTGACACCGCTCGCGGTGATCACGGCATGGACGGGATCGCCGTCGCGGACGGCGTCCTCAAGGCGTTTCAGGGCCACCACACCTTCGGCGCGGACATAGCCGTTCGCACCGGCGTCGAACGCGCGGGATCTGCCCTCGGGAGAGAGGAAGCCGCCCTTGGTCTCGGCGATGGTGTACTGCGGGGCCAGATGCAGCAGCGTGCCGCCGGCGAGGGCGACGGTGCTCTCGCCCCGGCGCAGGCTCTCGCAGGCGAGGTGCACGGCGACCAGGGACGAGCTGCACGCGGTGTCGATGGAAACACTGGGCCCGCGGAAGTCGAAGCAGTACGAGATGCGGTTCGACACCATCGTCATCATCGTGCCGGTCGCCGTGTGTGCGCCCAGGGTGTCGAACCGCAGGTCGGCGAACTGAAGGATCTTGTAGTCCAGGGTGAACGCGCCGATGAACACGCCGACATCGTGTCCGGCCAGCTCGGCCGGCTTCTGCCCGCCGTCCTCCAGCGCCTCCCACGCCACCTCCAGCAGTTTTCGCTGCTGGGGGTCCATGTGGGTCGCCTCGCGCGGGCTGATGCCGAAGAACGCGGGGTCGAACTCGTCGAACCCGTCGATGTATCCGCCCCTGCCTCCCACCAGGCGGCCGGGTTTGGCCTTGTCCCGGCTGCCCAGGGTGGTCACGTCATATCGGTCGTGCGGCGTCGCTGTGATGCAGTCCTTGCCGTCGAGCAGGTTCTGCCAGAAGGTCCGGTGGTCGCACGCGCCGCCGGGGAAACGGCAGCCGATGCCGATGATCGCGATCTTCTCGGGAGGGGTGGTGCGGAGCGAGTCGGTCATTTCAGCTCCTTGAGTTGGGTAGCCGTAAAAAAGACAAGGTCATCCGGGGGTTTCGCCGGTCCTGACGGACCGGCGGCGCAAGGGGTGCACGAGGGTGGCGACGATGGCGCCGGTACCGGGGAACGAATCCGGGTCCGCGAGCCCGACGGCGGCCGGTTCGCGCCCGGGATGCCAGGTGAAGCTGCCGAACGCCCGGTCCCAGATGGACAGGTCGGCGCCGTAGTGCCCGGCCTCGGCCAGATCGGCGCTGTGGTGCAGCCGGTGCTGCTCGGGGCTTGCGAAGACGTGGTTCAGCGGGCCGAGCCGGACGGCGACATTGGCGTGGATGAGGTAGCCCTGAGCGACCACGAACAGGCCCACCCCGAAGACGGCCGTGTCCGAGAACCCGACCAGCGCCAGGGCCAGTTGGACAATGGCCTGGCTCAGCAGGATGTCGCCGATGTGGTTGACGCCGTTGTTGCCGACGTTGACCTTCTCGGGCACATGGTGCACGCCGTGCAGCCGCCACAGCCACGGATTGGTGTGTCCGAGCCGGTGGAAGCCGTAGCCGGCGAGCGACCCCAGCAGCAGGGCGAGCGGGATCTCCGCCCCGAGCGGGAGTATGGAGTCGGGCCGGGCCAGGAGGCCCACGGCGAACACCACCAGGGCCGACCCCAGAGCTCCGCCCACTGCCGTGAGCGCGTAGTACACGGCGTACCACCGCCACTCCCGCCGGTCGGGACGCCAGGCCGGCTCGTACGGGATCAGGCTCTCCAGCACCACGAGAGCGCCGAGCGTCGCGAGCTGGAAGAGGAACGTGACCCGGCCGGGTTCCCAGCTGTAACGCACGGTCGCGGCGAAGACGGCCACGACCGAGAGCAGGAGAAGGGGGTGGGCGACGCGGGCCAGGACAGCGCCGCTTGTCGACGAACTGGACATGGGCATCCCTCTCATCGACGGGTCGTCACGGGAGCGCTCCCCTTGGGGCGTAGCCCGGCGGGGAGCGTGCCAACAGAGTGCTGTGGATCGATTACGCAGAGCAATGGCGCCCGACCGGCGCGCGGAGTCGCACCGCGCGAGCCGTGATCCGCCCGCCCCCCGGGCGTGACCCCGGCGGCGCTCGCGATTTTGCATATCTTGCGAATGGCGGTTCAACGGAGCCGCCGCGGACGGCCTGAGTGGCCCACGTTCCACGGTGCGAAGTGGTCCTGTCGGGGGCTCCATTGCGGCCCTAACGTCATGGCTGTGACGACAACTCACCGGCTGCTGCCGCCCCCAGGACCTCCACGGATCCTCGCTCTCGCCCAGCTCGGCAACTCCGTTGGTGACGGCGCGTATTACGTCACCTCGGCGCTCTACTTCACGCACGTCGTCGGCCTCTCGCCGGCCAGGGTCGGGCTCGGGCCGACGATTGCCTGGGCGGTGGGCTCGGTCGTGGGTGTGCCGGTCGGGCGGGTCGCGGACCGGTGCGGGCCGCGGGGTACCGCGGTGGTGCTCGCGCTCGGGACGAGCGCGGCCGTCGCGTCGTTTCTGGTGATCCGTTCGTTCGCGCCGTTCCTGGCCGCGGCGACCCTCTACGCTATCGCGCAGTCCGGTCTCGCCGCTGCCCGGCAGGCACTGCTGGCGGGGCTGGTCGCGAAGGGGGAGCGGACCGGCGTACTGGCCCATCTCCAGTCGACGCTCAACGCGGGACTGGCCGTCGGCGCGGCGCTCGGCGGTCTCGCGCTGCACTACGGCACGCAGGGCGCGTACCTTTCGGTCTTCGCGCTGGACGCCGCGAGCTTCCTCGTCTGCGCGCTGGTGCTGCTGCGGCTGCCCACTGTGGCGCCCGTACCGGCGGTGAAGGGTCATGGGCTCGCGGTGCTGCGCGATCGCCCGTACGCCGTCGTCACCCCCCTCAACGCGGTACTGCTGCTGCGCATGCCGCTGCTCAGCCTCGGCATTCCGCTGTGGATCACGGAGCGCACGCAGGCGCCCGAGTGGATGGTGTCGGCCCTGTTCGTGCTGAACACGCTGGCTGTGACGTTCTTTCAGGTGCGCACCGCACGCGGGGTGACCGGGCTTGCCACGGCCGCCCGCGCCGTCCGTCACTCCGGGCTCATCATGCTCGTCGCGTGCGCCGTGTTCGCCCTGTCCGCCGCCGGGGTGTCACCGTGGGTGGCGGCCGCGGTGCTCGTCGGCGGCGCGGTGCTGTTCGTCGCCGCCGAGATGCTGCAGTCCGCGGGCTCCTGGCAGATCAGCTTCGACCTGGCGCCGCCCGGACGGGTCGGCGAGTACCAGGGCTTCTTCGGTACGGGCGTGACCGTGGCCCGCACCCTCGGCCCCCTGCTGCTCACCGCGCTGCTGGTGACCTGGTGGCGTACCGGGCTGGCTGCTGCTCGGCGCGCTCTTCCTGGCCGCTTCATGCGCGATGGGGCCGGCGGCGCGCTGGGCCGAGCGGTCGCAGCTCTCCCCTGCGGGGACTGCGGCGCAAGCCGTGGAGCACCTGCCGGTTCAGTCCTGAGCGCCCGTCTTCCGGCCGGACCGCGCCTTGGCCCGGTGCAGCGGAGAGCGTTCCTCCTCGCCCAGGCCGCCCCACACTCCGGTGCGCTGTCCGGAACGCAACGCGTAGGCGAGGCACTGCCGGGTCACGGAACAGCGCCCGCAAATCTCCTTGGCCGCGGCCTGCTCTTCCAGCGCGGGTCCTTTGACCCCCACGGGGAAGAAGAGTTCCGGGTCGGTGCCGGCGCAGGCAGCCCTGCGTAACCACCCTTGGTCCAGTGGCAGCCCATCCATGAGTCGCCGGGTGCCCTTCCCGTTCCGGGCCAAACGCGGGTGTGGCGGGTGTGTCATCCACCGGGCAGCAAGGAATGACGGCGGCCGTCAGGGGGACCCGGAGCGTCATGGAGACCCAGTGACGAGGGAGACCCAGCGACGAGGAGAGAGCGATGCGCGCACTGACCTGGCACGGAAGGCGGGACGTACGGGTGGACACCGTGCCCGACCCGCAGCTGAAAGAGCCGACCGACGTGATCGTACGCGTCACCTCGACCGGCATCTGCGGTTCCGACCTGCACCTGTACGAGGTCCTGGGGCCCTATCTGGACCCGGGGGACATCCTCGGACACGAGGCCATGGGCATTGTCGAGGAAGTCGGCGCCGGAGTCTCCACGCTCGCGCCGGGCGACCGCGTGGTGATCCCCTTCAACGTCTCGTGCCAGCACTGCTTCATGTGCGAACAGGGGCTGCACTCGCAGTGCGAGACCACCCAGGTCCGGGAGCGCGGCACGGGCGCGGCACTGTTCGGATACACCAAGCTGTACGGCCAAGTCCCCGGCGGCCAGGCGGAGTTCGTGCGTGTACCGTTCGGTGACAGCCTGCCGATCAAGGTGCCGGAGGGGCCACCCGACGATCGGTACGTCTTTCTCTCCGACGTCCTGCCCACCGCCTGGCAGGCCGTCGAGTACGCCGCGATACCGCCCGGCGGCACCGTGACCGTACTCGGCCTCGGCCCCATCGGTGACATGGCGGCCCGTATCGCCCTGCACCGGGGCGCGAGCCTGGTGGTCGGCGTCGACCTGGTGCCGGAGCGGCTGAGCCGGGCGGGCACGCGCGGCGTCAGGGCGCTCGACCTGCGCAGTTACGGGAAGGACCTCTCCGACGCCATCCGCGACCTGACCGACGGCCGGGGCACCGACGCCGTGATCGACGCCGTCGGCATGGAGGCCCACGGCGCGCCCGTCGCCAAGGCGGCGCAGTGGATGACCGGTCTGCTGCCCGACGCCGCCGCGCAGCGGCTGATGGAACACGCGGGAGTCGACCGGCTGCACGCCCTGTACACCGCGATCGACGTGGTGCGCCGGGGCGGCACGATCTCCCTGTCCGGCGTGTACGGCGGCATGGCGGACCCGATGCCGATGCTGACCCTCTTCGACAAGCAGATCCAGCTGCGGATGGGGCAGGCCAACGTCAAGCGCTGGGTGGACGACATCCTGCCGCTGCTCGGCGACGAGGACCCGCTGGGCGTGGAGGGATTCGCCACTCACTCCATGCCGCTGGCGAACGCGCCGAGGGCGTACGAGATGTTCCAGGCCAAGGAGGACGGCATGATCAAGACACTGCTGAGGCCCTAGAAGGCTCGTGAAG
>NZ_JAGGOK010000077.1 GCF_018614615.1 Streptomyces sp. ISL-100
ATTTTCAGTGCACTTCTAGGGTGATCCGTCGTCAACCACCAGGAGATCGCCGTGTCCACCCCGCCGCCGCTCGGCTCGTACTCCTCCGCCCATCACGGTGCCCCTTATGGCGGTGCACCGCACGGAAGCTCCTCGCCGTACGCACAGCATGCGACGCCCCAGTGGGGTGCTCCGTACGGGCTCCCCGCCGGCCCCTCGTGCCAGGTGTGTGGTGCGCGGCCGGCCGCGCACGCAGTCATACGTGGCCACCAGGGCTTCTTGGTGATCATGCGCTTCCTCAAGCGGGAAGGTGACTTCTGCCGCGACTGCGGCACGGCGTTCTACCGTCGGATGACCTCCGACACGCTGTGGCAAGGCTGGTGGGGACCCTTGTCGATGATCATCACGCCCTTCACCGTGCTCCTCAATCTCGGGCCGCGCGCCGTCTTCCGCCGCCTGACGGCGCCGGTCGGCGCCGTGCGCCGTCCTCTCGATCCCGGTAAACGTGTCCTGGCCCGGCCCCCGGCCCTCATCCCACTCCTCGCCGTCGGGCTGGCGCTCGCCATGGTGACCGTTCTGACGGTCATCGGCCTGGTGGCGAGCGGTGGCAAGGCGGCACAGGTGTCGGTCGGTGACTGCGTCCGCAACAACGCAGCCTGGCCCGAGCAGGACATCGAACGCGTCAGCTGCTCCGACAGTGACAGTCAGTACCGCGTGTCGCCGAACGGGGACTGTCCCGCCGGCGCGTACCTCCTCTATCCGGAATACACCAGGGATGGGTCGGCGCTGTGCCTGACGCCGGTGCGCTGACCGCCTCCAGGCACATGCCGACCAGGCAGCCCGAAGCCAGCCGGCGCCGGCGCGGCATGCACAGCTAATCGGGCCAACTTCGGTCACGCTCACCTGGCGCAAACGCAAACAGAAACGAGCCCTTACCTGCTGCTCGGTGAGGTGTCCCAGGGGCCTCCCGGCACCCTTCGGTCGTGCAGGATGCCGTTGCCGCCCAGGTTCGCGACCATCCGACGCAGGACGTTGATCGTCGTCATCCATGCCCCAGGTTCCCGGCTACATGGTTGAGCGTCCACCGATGCGGCTGCGTGCCGATTCCTGTAACCCCAGGTCAGCGCACTCGTCCGCGCGGTTTCAGAACCACCGGCGGGAGATCAGGGGCGGGGAGGCGGTCGCCAGCGTAGCCGTGGACCTCGCCGAAGCGGGTGCCTTCCAGCCAGTCCCTCCGGGCCTGCTCGATTTCCTCGTGGGAACGGCCTACGAAGTTCCACCACATGACCAACTCCTCCTCGAAGGGCTCGCCGCCGAGGAGCATCAGGCCCGCGTCGGACTCGGCGCGCAGGGGCAGTTCGGTGCGGCCGCAGCCGAGGTAGAGCATCGAGCCGGGGAGTACGGGCACGCCGTCGACGTGCGCCTCGCCGGACATGGAGAGGACGGCGTACTCGAAGTCCGGGTCCAGTGGGAGCCGGGTCTCGGTGCCTCGTGCCAACGCGAGGTCGGCGCCGACGATCGGCGTGTACGTCGCACCTGGCGACGCGGCGCTGTCGAGGGAGCCGAGGATGACGGTGGCGGTGAGGCCGGGCGCCGTGACGACCGGGAGGTCCGCGTGGTGCTGGAAGTGCGGCTCGATGTCGCGGTGGGCCTCGGGCAGCGCGACCCACAGCTGAGCACCGTGCAGCCAGCGTGCGTGCGGTTTCGGGCTTTCCTCGGAGTGGCTGATCGCCCGGCCCGAGGTCATCAGGCCCAGCTCGCGCGGCCGGATCGTCTGGAGGCTGCCCAGGCTGTCGCGGTGCAGGACTTCGCCGTCGTGCAGCCAGCTGACCGTCTGCAGCCCGAAGTGGGGGTGCGGCGCGACCTGCATGCCGGGCTCGTCGGCGATGTCATCCGGGCCGTAGTGGTCGACGAAACACCATGCGCCGATCATGCGGCGGCCGAGGTTCGGCAGCAGCCTGCGTACCTGGGTGGACTCGCCGAGCTGGACCTTGCGGGCGGTCAGGAGTTCACGTACCGGCTCGCCTACGACGAAGCCTCGGCCGCCGCAGACGGAGGGCACGGCCTGGCGCTCGAGATTGCTCATGACCACAACCTAGTCCTGTGCGCGGGCGTGCCGTCAGTACCCCGCGTACGAAATAGGCAGACCGGGCTGCGCTCCTTCGTGGAGCGCAGCCCGGTCGCGTACTGCCTCCGACTCCCTCCGACTGCGACTAGGCGAGTACGGGGACCGGGGCCGGGAGAGGAGCGGGTGCGGGGGACGGAGCCTCGACGGGCGGCGGGGCCGGGGCCGGCTGGCCCTTGGCGTCGCCCACGCTCGGAACGGGCGGGCGCGGCATCAGCGGGCTGTTGCGCGCGTCCTCCACGCGTCGCGTGAACCACACAACCTTGCCGTCAGCGGTACCGCAGGTCCCCCAGCTGTCGCACAGCCGGGCAACAACGGCGAGACCGCCTCCACCGGCGGAGGCGAGGCGTGGCATCGGTGGGCCGTTGTCGGCCACCGAAGCCGTCAGGTGCCTGCCGGTCCAGCGCAGTTCGACCACGCACCAGTTGTCGTCGCCGACATGTCGGTGGACATTGGTCAGAAGTTCCTCGACACCCCTGCACACAGGCTGGATGTGCAGCTCGAGATTCCAGTGCCGCAGGTGTGCGGCTACGATGCGCCGGATCTGCGAGACGCGCTCCGCCGATACGTGCAGTTCGACCGCGTAATACCGGCCGCTGGGAAGTGTCATGGCCGTGGCTCCTTACCGCGAGGCTCACATGCTTCACCTCGTTGCAGCAACGACCCCCGAACACGAAGAGTGAGCGATAGTCACCATTGGGTCAGGGACATCGTGGCTCCGGGAAGCGAGAACCGCAACCGCTGCGGCCCAAGGTCCTGGCGTCGCGGCCGCACCCGACTGCCGTACACGAGTACGCCGACTGCCGGAATCCGCCGACTTGCCAAACAGTGCCAAATAGGGTTCTTTCGAAGAGAGTGTGGACGTGGTTTCTGTCTCCCCTGGTTTGGGGGTGAACCACTGTGCTGTTCACCGATCGCGCCGACGCGGGACAGCGGCTTGCGCCGGCCCTGCGGCATCTGGAGGGCGAAAAGCCCGTCGTGCTGGGCCTCCCCAGGGGCGGAGTTCCGGTCGCATTCGAAGTGGCGCGGGCGCTCGACGCCCCTCTCGATGTAGTCGTCGTACGCAAACTCGGCGTCCCGTACCACCGTGAGCTGGGGTTCGGAGCCATCGGCGAGGGCGGGGCGCGCGTCATCAGCGACGACATCGTCCGCCGCGCCGGGGTCGGGCCCGACGATGTCGCGGCGGTCGAGCGTGCCGAGAAGGCGGAGCTGGAACGGCGGGCGGGGCGGTTCCGCGGTGACCGGCCGCGGCTTGCGCTCGAAGGGCGGACCGTCGTGGTGGTCGACGACGGGATCGCGACCGGTGCCACGGCGGCGGCCGCGTGCCAGGTCGTACGGGCGCAGGGTGCGGCTCGCGTGGTGCTTGCCGTTCCGGTGGCCGCGCCGGACGCGGTCGCCCGGCTGAGCAGCGAGGTGGACGAGGTCGTGTGTCTGTCCGTTCCGCAGATGTTCCGCGCGGTCGGCGAGTGGTACGACAACTTCGCGCAGACCTCCGACGAGGAAGTCATCGCACTTCTGGGGCAGATGGCCGCGCGGGAGGCCGAGGAGAAGGTCGAGGAGGGCGTCGAGGAGGCGGTCGAGGTGGACGCCGGCGGCGTCCGGCTCGCCGGGGATCTCACCATGCCCACGGGCGCCACGGCGGTCGTGATGTTCGCCCACGGCTCCGGCAGCAGCCGCCGCAGCCCGCGCAATCGGTCGGTGGCCGAGGCCCTGAACCGTGCGGGTCTGGGCACGCTGCTCTTCGATCTGCTCACGCCCGCCGAGGAAGCCCACCGGGCGAACGTCTTCGACATCGAAACCCTGGCCGGGAGGCTCGGGGACGCCACCCGCTGGCTGCGTCGCCGCACGTCCGTCCCGATCGGCTACTTCGGGGCGAGCACGGGAGCCGCGGCAGCGCTACGGGCCGCCGCGTCCGCCGGTGCGTCCGCCAGTACGGGCGGGGAAACGGACAGGGGAACGAGCGGGAGAACGGACGTCGGCGCCGTCGTCTCGCGCGGCGGTCGGCCCGACCTCGCCCGGCCGCGACTCGGCGACGTACGAGCACCCACGCTGCTCATCGTCGGCGGCCGCGACACCCTGGTGCTCGACCTCAACCGGCAGGCCCAGGCGGAGCTGCGCTGCGAGAACCGCCTCGAAGTCGTACCGGGCGCCACGCACCTCTTCGAGGAACCAGGGGCGCTGGAGAAGGTCGCCGACCTCGCCAAGGACTGGTTCGCCACGCACCTGACGCCCGGAGCGTCGCGTCCCGAGTAGGCGGCGTCGAGTAGGCGGCGTCATACGACCCGTCATACCCGGCGTCATACCGTCAGGACCACTTTGCCCTCGGTCTCACGGGCTTCCAGGGCGGCGTGGGCGTCAGCGGCCCGCTCGAGCGGGAAACGAGTGATCAACGGGACGAGACGGCCTGCCGCCGCCTCGTCCAGCGCGCGTGCCGCCAGTTCGCGCGGGCCGCCGGCGGGGATCATATTCGGCCCGATCGCCCAGGTGGCTGTGAGCTGCCGCTCGACCAGATCGCGCGTCGTGATCTCGGTCGGCTCCCCCGCCGCCCAGCCGTGCAGCAGGAACCGTCCGCCGGGGCCCAGCAGTTCCAGGGCCTGGCGGCCGAGCCGCCCGCCCACGCCATCGAGGACCACGCTCACGTCACGGCCGTCCAGCGCCTTGCGGACGCGTGCGGGCCAGTCGGCTTCGCGGTAGTCCACGGCGACATCGGCGCCGAGCTCACGGACCCGCTCCGCCTTCGCGGGGCCCCCGGCCACTCCCACGGCGACGGCGCCGGCGTGGCGTGCCTCCTGCATGAAGAGGCTGCCGAGACCACCAGCCGCCGACATCACCAACACCACGTCGTGTGGGGTGAGTTGCGCGACGGCGAGTATGCCCTGGGCCGTGGAGCCCGTCGTGATCACCGCTACGGCGGTTCCGTCGTCCAGGTGGTCGGGAATCCGGTGCAGCGAGTCGACGGTGGCGACGGCCTGCTCCGCGTACCCTCCGCCCAGCTCCAGTTGAGCCACCACCCGGCGGCCGAGCCAGTCCCCGCTCACGCCCGGGCCGACCGCTCCCACCACACCGGCGACCTCGGCTCCGGGAATGACAGGGAGGGCCGGCGGCTCATGAGGGCCGACGGGGAGGCCGCGGCGCAGAGTGGTCTCGATCAGGTGAACTCCACTCGCCCGCACATCGATCCTCACCTGCCCCTCGCCCGGAACCGGGCCGGGCACCTCCTCGTAGCGCAGGTTCTGGGCGGGGCCGAAAGCGTGCAGCCGTATCGCGTGCATGTCATACGCTCCTGATCGGTTCGCCGGCGCAGGCTTGCCGGGTTCAGGGATCACTTTTGAACATCAACCGCGCTTGGGGTCAAGAGGACTGTTCACGAGGACTCTCCCCCGGGCCAACGACGTTCCGGGGAGCGATACGTGCCTGCATTTGAGATCGGGGTCGCGAGCGCCGACGACATCGCGCTGCTGGGCGACTGGGCCGGCGCCGAGGGCTGGAATCCGGGCCTCAGTGACGGCGGCGCCTTCTTCGCCACCGACCCGCACGGCTTTCTGATCGGCCGGCTCGACGGCGAACCGGCGGCGTCCGTTTCGGTCGTGCGCTACGGAACCGATTTCGGGTCTCTTGGCTTCTACATCACCCGCCCGCCGCTGCGCGGCCGGGGTTATGGCATCCAGCTGTGGCGGGCGGGGATGGCGCGGCTCGACGGGCGCAATGTCGGGCTCGACGGCGTGGTGGAACAGCAGGACAACTACCGCAAGTCCGGGTTCCGGTCCGCCTGGAACAACATCCGGTACGAAGGTGTGCCGTACGGGAGCCGGGACGGAGATGCGGGGGGAGATGGCGGCAAACATGGGGGCGCCGCGACGCCCGCCGGTGTCACCCTGGTGGATGCCCGGACTCTGCCGTTCACCCAACTCGCCGCGTACGACCGCCGGTTCTTCCCAGCGGCTCGCGACTACTTCCTGGCGTCCTGGATCACCGGACCGCAGCGCACCGCGCTGGCGGCGGTCCAGGGTGGTGAACTGCGGGGCTTCGCCGTCCTGCGAGCCTGCCGCGCGGCCTCGCGCATCGGCCCCCTCTACGCCGAGTCGACCGGCGTGGCCGCCGCACTGGTCGGCGCGCTCGGGGCCACCACCCCGGGAAAGCCGGTGGCTCTCGACGTGCCGGACACCCACCCGGAGGCCGCGCGCCTCATGGAACGGCTCGGTCTGACACCGTCGTTCGAGACCGCGCGGATGTACACGGGACCGGTCCCGCGGATAGACCGCTCAGGCCTGTTCGGCATCACGAGCCTGGAGCTGGGCTGACGCCCATTCCTCCGGAGTCCCGGGCGACGCCGGACTACACCCTCCGGAAGCCGCACGACGACCACTCACGTAATCCGCGCCGTCGCCAGGCAACTCCGGCCAGGCGGCTTCACCACGGCTGCGGCGGCCCGGTCTTCCTCCGTCATCAATCATGAATAGCGGCTCCCGTCGTCCGGGCGAGCGTGATGTGCCCGCGTGGCTCCGGCGGTCGCGGTGGACGCGGCAGCCGCGTGGCATGCGCCGCGGCCGTCCGCGCGGGCGACGATCCGGCCTCCCTCGATACGGACGGCCGCCTCGGTGCCGTCGCTGACCGCCGCCACGCCCGCCGCCTGCGCGAGGGCGCCCGACGCGTCGTACACCACCTGCAGCCGTGGCCACGCCGACGGCGGGAACGCCTGGCGCAGGCAGCCGCAAAGGCCGGCGACGGTCAGCCTTGCCAGCGGCAGCAGTTCGGCCGGTTGGCCGGTGACCAGGACGGCGGTGACCGTGGCGCCGGGCGGTGCTGCCCGTACCGCTTCCTCCGCGGCTTCCAGCCGGTGCAGTCCGAGGATCGCGACCACGCCGTCCCCCGCCGCCCGCGCCGGCTCGCCGCGTACGGCGTCCACCGCGGGCGGCGGGGACCACGGCTCGTCGGCGGGGCGTGCCTGCGGGATGTAGGGCAGGTGCGGCGGGGGCCATACGTCCTGGAGGTCGAGGTCCGCCAGCCGCTCGCAGGCGCTGACGACGTTGAAGGGCTCGATGAAGCCCGGCGCGGCGTCGGCCATCTGACTGGCGCCGTGGAGCGTCGTGAGGACCGCCTCCGCCGTGCGTACCAGGCGGCCCGGCGGCACGTTGGAGGGCCGCAGTTCCTCAAGGGCCAGACCGAGCAGGATCGCGTCCAGCTTCATCAGCTGTGCGAAAGGGCGACGGATCCGCTCCTCGGAGAGGACCTCGGACATCAGGTGCCGGCCCAGCCGGGCGGCTCCGTGCCGTTCGCCGGTGTCGGCGCCGACGAGTGGCAGCCCGGCGATCCAGGCGCGGGCGAGTGCGCCGAGCGCCTGGCGGGCGGTGTGGCCGGGTTCGGGGTGCGGAGGCTCGGGTACGCGCTCGGCCAGGTCGGCCAGTACGGCGAAGTACAACGCCCGCTTGCCGGGGAAGTTGGAGTACACCGCACCCCGGGTAAGCCCGGCGCGCTCGGCGATGGCGTCCACCTTCGCTCCGGGGAAACCACGCTCGGTGAACTCGCTCCTGGCCGCGTCGAGCACCCTGGCGCGGTTGTGCTCCTGCAGCTCCGCCCTGCTGAGCCGGCCCATGGTCCTCACTTGCCTGCGCGTTGCCGTCCGTGTCGGTTCAAGATACCGTCGGCATCCAGATGGTGACGTCATATGGTGTAAGCATTCGGCTGGCGTATTTGAAGTTCGATGAGTTTCGATGAGTGAGGACGTTTCCGGGTGGCACGTATCGGTGACAGCGGTGACCTGCTGAAGTGCACGTTCTGCGGGAAGAGCCAGAAGCAGGTCGGCAAGCTCATCGCGGGCCCCGGCGGCATCTGCATCTGCGACGAATGTGTCGGCCTGTGCAACGAACTCATCGCGGAGGAACCGGACGGGCCGGACGGGCCGGCCTCGGGCCGGACGAAGAAGCTGCCGACGCCGCGGGAGATCCGCGCCTTCCTCGACGAGTACGTCGTCGGGCAGGACGGTGCAAAGAAGGCGCTCGCCGTGGCGGTCTACAACCACTACAAGCGCATCGGAGCGGTTGCCGGCCGACGGAGGGGAGAGGAGGAAGTGGAACTCGGCAAGTCCAACGTCCTGCTGCTCGGCCCCACCGGCTGCGGCAAGACGTACCTCGTCCAGACCCTCGCCCGAATGCTCGACGTCCCGTTCGCCATCGCCGACGCGACGGCTCTGACGGAGGCCGGGTACGTCGGCGAGGACGTCGAGAACATCCTGCTCAAGCTGGTCCAGGCCGCCGACTTCGACGTCAGGAAGGCCGAGACCGGGATCATCTACATCGACGAGATCGACAAGATCGCCCGCAAGAGTGAGAACTCGTCGATCACGCGCGACGTGAGTGGTGAGGGCGTACAGCAGGCGCTTCTGAAGATCCTTGAGGGCACGACCGCGAGCATTCCGCCGCAGGGCGGCCGCAAGCATCCGCAGCAGGAGCTCATCCCCTTCGACACGAGCAACGTGCTGTTCATCGTCGGCGGGGCATTCGCCGGTCTGGAGCGGATCATCGAGCAGCGGGCCACTCGCCAGGGCATCGGGTTCGGCGCCACGATCCCGGCGGGCAAAGCGGGCAAGGAAGAACAAGACTGCTTCGCCGGGGTCATGCCCCAGGACTTGCTGAAGTTCGGGCTCATCCCGGAGATCGTCGGCCGGCTGCCGATGATGTCGACCGTACGGCCGCTCGACCGGGCGGCGTTGGTGCGGATCCTCACCGAGCCGCGCAATGCGCTGATCCAGCAGTACCAGCGGCTGTTCGAAATCGACGGCGTGGAGCTGGAGTTCACCGAGGACGCCCTCGGAGCGATCGCCGACCAGGCGCTTTTGCGCCGCACCGGGGCCCGGGCGGCGCGCACGATCCTCGAGGAGATCCTGCTCAACGTGATGTACGAGGTGCCGAGCCGGGACGACGTGGCCCGCGTCGTGGTCGGCCGCGACACCGTGCTGGGCAACGTCGCCCCCGCGTTGGTGCCGCGCATACGTCCCGGCCACAGTCCGGACCAGGAACCGGACCGCCGCGACCGTCGCGACCGGACCGCCTGAGCGAGGCGGCCCCCGCCCGCCTACGCGAAGGCGGCGGATGCTCCGCGTCGACACAGCCGCGACCTGCACACCCCCTTCCCCAACGTCACCTGCCTCGTTGGGCGAGTGGTGACAACCGTCAACGATCTGGCCGGTGCGAGAGAACCGAGGCGTCAGTGAGCCTGTGACCCGTCGGCGGACGGCCGCGCGGTGGCGTTGAGAATGCGACAGATCGGCCCGTCCGGGCAGGTGGCGGGGTCGGTCGCGGCGGCCGCCGCTTCCAGTTCGAGCAGTGCGGAACGGGCGCGCGTGAGGTCGGCGATGCGCTCCTCGGCCTGCCGCAGATGCTCGGAGATCAGTGCGCCGACGTGCTCGCACGGCGCCTGCCCACCGTCCCTGACGGCCAGCACGTCACGGATCTCGGCGAGCGTGAGCCCGGCGGCCTGGGCGTTGCGGATGAAGCTCAGCCGGTCGGCGGCCTGTGGCGGATAGTCGCGGTAACCGCCAGGGGTACGCGGCGGCGCGGGCATCAGTCCCGCCTCCTCGTAGAAGCGGATGGCCTTGGTGCTCACGCCGGCTTCGGCCGCGAGGGTTCCGATGCGCATGCCTTCACCGTACGCCCTTGACCTTCCACCGCACTGGAACGTCTAGCGTCGCCAGTACGGACCGACGAGGAGGCAGTCATGGAACTGACGGTGCTGGCGGTGCCGGAGTGTCCCCTGGCCGAGGTACTGCGCGGACGGCTGGCCGAGGTGCTCGCCGGGCGGGGCGACGTACAGGTGGCATGGCGTGAGGTGAGCGGGGAGAGCGAGGCACTGCGACTGGGGATGCACGGATCTCCGACCCTGCTGGTCAATGGCGTCGATCCCTTCGCGCGGGAGAGGGAGACGGCGAGCGTGTCGTGCCGGCTGTACGGACCGGAACAGGACGCGGTCGCCGGAGTGCCCTCGGTCGAGCGCCTGCGCGCGACTCTCGGCGAGCACTTCGCGGCCGACGTACTGGCTCGTGGCGGGCGGGGGCGACTGGCGCCGGTCGAGGGCGGGCAGCGTGCCGTACAGCAGGCGGTTCTGTGCGCCTTCGCCATGCATGGGCGGCCACCCACGGATGACGAGCTTGCCGAAGCCGCCGCCCCCTTCGGCCTTCCGCCGGCCGATGTGCTCGCACGGCTCTCCGCCGCCGACTATCTGTCCCTGGGCGCGGACGGCCGGATTCGCGCGGCCTACCCCTTCTCGCCCGTACCGACGGTGCATCGCGTGGAGATCGCGGGCGGCCCGCAGGTGTGGGCGATGTGCGCGGTGGACGCGCTCGGCATCGCACCGATGCTCGGCCGCGACGTCGAGATCCACTCGGCCGACCCGCACAACGGGCGGGAGATCACGGTCGCCTTCCGCGACGGGGCCGCCGCATGGGAGCCCGAGTCCGCAGTGGTCCTCGTTTCCACCGGTGCGTGTTCGGGACCTGCGGTGGACGTCTGCTGCTCCTCCCTGAACTTCTTCACCGACAGAGCGTCGGCGCTGCGCTGGGCGGCAGATCACCCGGAGGTACGGGGCCAGATTCTCGGCCGCCGACAGGCGGAGGTGCTCGGCCGCGAAACCTTCGGCCCGCTGCTCGGCGAAGCCTGAACGCGAGCTTGTGCTTGTACCGATCAGCCTTGCCCTTGACCTTATACCCCCTAGGGGTATGTTTGGTGGTGCATCGGCCGCCACTTCTGCAGCGGCTCATACCGCCAGGGGAGCGTCATGAACACGGGACTGAAGATCACAGCCTTCGCCGCGGCGATTACCGCGACATTCGGCACGGCGTACGGCGTCGGCAAGGGCATCGGCCCCGTCGTCGCCGACAAGCAGCCGGCGGAACACGCCGCGCACGGAGAGGCGAAGGAGGCGGAGGCCGCCGCGGGCGGCGGGCACGGCGGGCACGGCGACGACAAGAGCGCACCGGCCGCCGGGGGCCTGCAGATCTCAGAAGGCGGCTACACCCTCGCCCTCGAAAACCCCCGCGTCACCACCGGCGACCGTACCCAACTCCGCTTCTCCATCCAGGACGACAACGGCCGCAAGATCACCGCCTACGAGCGCGAACACGGCAAGGAACTGCACTTCATCGTCGCCTCGCGCGACCTGACCGTCTACCGCCACCTCCACCCCACCCGCGCCGCCGACGGCACTTGGAGCACCACCGCCGACCTGCCGGCCGCCGGCGCCTACCGCGCCTTCGCGGACTTCAAGCCCGCGAAGAAGGACGCCGGCGCGATAACCCTCGGCGCCGACCTGGCTGTCTCAGGCAACTACACCCCGGCCGAGCTGCCCGCTCCCGCCGCCACCACCAACGTCGACGGATACGACGTCACCCTCACCGGCGGACTGCTCCCGGGGAAGAGCAGCGAGCTTCAGCTCAACGTCGCGAAGAATGGCAAGCCCGTCACCGACCTCCAGCCGTACCTCGGCGCCTACGGTCACCTCGTCGCGCTGCGCTCCGGCGACCTCGCCTACCTCCACGTCCACCCCAACGGCGAACCCGACGACGGCACCACCAAGCCCGGCCCCGACATCTCCTTCACCGCCACCGCCCCCAGCCCCGGGACGTACCGCCTCTTCCTCGACTTCCAGCACAACGGCAAGGTCCGCACCGCCGCCTTCACCGTCGAAGCCGGCAAGGCGAAGGCGGGCACAGAGGCGGACGTAGCGAAGCAGGAGCAGGAGTCCCCCGGGCACAAGCACTGACCGGACGTCAGCCTGGTCAGGCAGTGGAACACTGCCCGAACAGCGGGTGATGGATCGTTTTTGCGGCCCTCGTACGAATGACCCGGCGCATTCCGGGGTGCCGCATCGGGAAGGACACGGCGTCCGGTATCGCCTACCGCAGAAGGAAGCACTCATGCGCTTTCGTCACACCGTTGCCGCCGCTGTCGGTGCCCTCACGCTCGTCCTGACCATGCCCACCCCGGCAGGCGCGGCCGTCGGCGCGTTCACTTACCAGTACGACGACATGTCCGGCGAGCGGATCACCGCCGAACTGATCGATCCCCCGAGCGGACCCTGCATCACCCTCCCCGAAGTGGCCGACGACTTCGTGCCGCCCGCGCACACGCCGAGGAACGCCACCGACAGGCCCGCAACTGTTTACGCCGGTGCCGACTGCACGGGTCCCGAGTTCAACCTCCGGGCCCACACCGGGTACGGCTCCGAGCGGCTGAAGGTGCGCTCGGTGATCTTCCACTGATTCGATCGCCCAACCTTGCCCTCGCCCCCGGCCGAGCCAGTCAGGCCCGCGCGGGGGGCGGTGGCCGGTGGACCGTGGGCGGCCGCTGGTCCATGAGGATGAAACCGGGTCCCTGCCACTGCGATGGCTGACGCCCGCATGGAGGCGATCGGCAAGGGTGGCAGGTGCTGCGTCGACCACCCCGCGGGAAACCTCCAGAGAGGCAGGGCGTACCACCATGCTCAGCACCGACTTCGTCACCGGATCCCCCAACTGGCTCGACCTCGGCAGCCCCAACACCTCGGCCGCCGCCGCGTTCTACGGCAGCGTCTTCGGCTGGGACTTCCTGTCGGCGGGCCCCGAGGCGGGCGGATACGGCTTCTTCCAGCTGGACGGCAAGACGGTCGCCGCCCTCGGGCCGCTGACGGAGGAGGGCGCCCGTTCAGCATGGACGGTGTACTTCCAGACGCCCGACGCGGATGCCACGGTCAAGGCGGCCGAGCAAGGTGGCGGAACCGTCCGCGTCGAGGCCTTCGATGTCATGGATGCCGGGCGGATGGCCTGCCTCACCGACCCGGGCGGCGCGGAGTTCGCCGTATGGCAGCCGACCGCCGTCAAGGGACTGGAGAAGGCCTCGGACAACAACACCCTGTGCTGGGCCGAGCTGCACATCGGCGATCCGGCGGCGGCACTGCGCTTCTACGGCTCGCTGTTCGGCTGGCGTGCGCAGGAGATGGAGGCTGCGCCGGGCATGACGTACACGGTGCTCTCGACCGCCGAAGGCGACCAGCAGGAGGCCTCGTTCGGCGGTATCGCCCCGCTCCGGAGCGCCTCCGAGGAATCGCGCTGGGTTCCGTACTTCGCCGTGGAGGACGCCGACGAGATGGTCGCCAAGACTCAGGGGAACGGTGGATCGGTCGTCATGCCCGCCGCGGACATCCCGGACGTCGGCAGGATCGCCTGGCTCGCCGACCCCTTCGGCGCAACGTTCGCCGTGCTGAAGCCCGCGCCTCAGGCTTGACGCCTCGGGCTGCGCGGGTGCCCGGTCCCCGCCGTCAGGCCGTGGGCGGGGACCGGGTACCCCGGAAGTGCGCTGCCTGACGGCGCTACTTGCGAGCCGCTTGAGAGCTACGTGAGAACAGTGACCTGCTCCGCCTGCGGCCCCTTGGGACCCTGGGTGACGTCGAATTCGACCTTGTCACCCTCCCGGAGCTCCTTGTAGCCCTGGGACTGGATGGCGGAGAAGTGGACGAACACGTCCGGGTCACCGCTGTCCTGCTGAATGAACCCGAAGCCCTTGTCCGCGTTGAACCACTTCACAGTGCCTGTTGCCATCAGTTCGTTCCTTTGTTCCGTGCCACGGCCCGACCATCGCCGCGCCGGCCGCAGCCATGTCGCAACTGCGGCTCCTGCACCTTGCCATCCCGACCCGGCTTCCCAATCGTCCTGATTTCCGTGTCGGTGGAACTCCTCCCGACTCGCGGGTCCGGGTCCGGGTCGGGGTCAGGAGTCGGGGTCGCGACGATCACGGGGCTACGAGCGGCGGGGCGTTGGCGGGCCCGGGGCGGTGGTTGCGTGCGCGGACGCGCAAGGGCTGCTCAGCCGCGGTACGTCTCCAGGAGGCGCAGCCATACCTCGCTGATCGTCGGGTACGCCGGGACCGCGTGCCACAGGCGCGCGATCGGGACCTCGCCCGCTACCGCCACCGTGGCCGAGTGCAGCAGTTCGGCGACGCCCGGGCCCACGAAAGTGGCGCCCAGTACGGTCTCGCGGTCCAGGTCGACGACCATGCGGGCGTGGCCCCGGTAGCCGTCGGCGTACAGGCCGGAGCCCGAGACCGATGCCATGTCGTAGTCGACCGCACGCACCCGGTGCCCCGCCGCCTCCGCCTCCGCGAGCGTGAGGCCGACCGCCGCCGCCTCGGGGTCCGTGAAGACCACCTGGGGTACGGCGGCGTGGTCGGCGGTGGCGGAGTGGGTGCCCCAGCGGGCGCCGTCGAGTGTTTGCCGGGGGTCGCCGTGGGCCCTGGCGGCGATGGCCGCGCCCGCGATACGTGCCTGGTACTTGCCCTGGTGCGTCATCAGTGCCCTGTGGTTGACGTCTCCCACGGCGTAGAGCCAGTCGTTGCCCTCTACGCGGCAGGTTTCGTCGACGGTCAGCCACGAGCCCGGCTTCAGGCCGACCGTGTCCAGGCCGATGTCGTCGGTGCGCGGGGCGCGGCCCGTGGCGAAGAGGATCTCGTCGGCCTCGATCCGTTCGCCTCCGTCAAGGACGACCGTCACCGGGCCGCTGCCGCCCTCGCGGCGCTCCACGGCCGCGACGGAGGTTCCGGTGCGTACGGTGGCGCCCGCTTCTGTGAGTGCTTCGGCGATCAGCTCGCCCGCGAAGGGCTCCATCTTCGCGAGCAGGCCCTTTCCGCGTACGAGCACGGTGACCCGGGAGCCGAGCGCCTGCCACGCCGTGGCCATCTCCACGGCGACCACTCCCCCGCCGACCACCACGAGCCGGTCCGGCACCTTGCCGGCGCTGGTCGCCTCACGGCTGGTCCAGGGGTTGGCCCCGGCCGCTCCCGGCAGGTCGGGCACGACGGCGCGGCTGCCGGTGGACACCACGACCGCGTGCCGCGCGGTGAGGGTGTAGCGCTCGGCCGACGGGGTCTCCACGGTGACCTGCCTGGGGCCCGCGAGCCGGCCCCTGCCCCGGTGGATGTCCACTCCGATCGACTCCAGCCAGCGCACCTGGCCGTCGTCCTTCCAGTTCGACGCGTAGTAGTCGCGGTGCGCGAAGACCTCCGCGACGTCCAGGGGGCCCTGCACCGACTCGCGCAGGCCCGGGACGCGGCGCGCGTCGGCGCGTGCGGTGACCGGGCGCAGCAGTGCCTTACTGGGCATGCACGCCCAGTAGGAGCACTCGCCGCCGATCAGCTCGTTCTCCACCACTGCTGTGGTCAGTCCGGCCGCCCTGGTGCGGTCCGCCACGTTCTCGCCTACCGGCCCGGCTCCCACCACTACGACGTCGTAGATCGCCGTCTTCGCTGCATTCGTCATACGGGCAGTTTGGTCGGGGGTGTGCGCCGTGGCCAGCCGGGCAGGCGGAATAGCGCGAGCCCGCATGCCGTTGTGCGGGACGGCTTCGCCCGTTATGCCAGGAAGAGGAGCACACCATGTCCACCGTCGAGCTCACCAAGGAAAACTTCGATCAGGTTGTGTCGGACAACGACTTCATCCTGATCGACTTTTGGGCTTCCTGGTGCGGTCCCTGCCGGCAGTTCGCGCCGGTCTTCGAGAGCGCGTCCGAGCGTCACGACGACCTTGTGTTCGCCAAGGTCGACACCGAGGCCCAGCAGGAGCTGGCCGCTGCCTTCGAGATCCGCTCGATTCCGACGCTGATGATCGTGCGCGAGAACGTGGCGGTGTTCGCCCAGCCCGGCGCGCTGCCCGAGGCGGCGCTCGAGGATGTCATCGGGCAGGCTCGCAAGCTCGACATGGACGAGGTCCGTAAGTCCGTCGAGGAGGCCAAGGGCTCCTCGACGGACCAGCGGGAAGCGGGCTGAGAGCAGCGCGCAGGGGAGCCCGGCTGGGTGCTGCCGGGCTCCCCTGTTGTGCGTTCTAGAAAGGGTGGTCCGCCGGTTCGCGGCGTACCGTCGTCCAGCGCAGTTCGGTGAAGGCCTCCAGGTTCGCCTCGCCGCCGAAGCGCGCACCCGTGCCGGAGGCCGCTACACCGCCGAAGGGTGCGACCGCCTCGTCGTTCACCGTCTGGTCGTTGATGTGGACGATGCCGGTGGGTATGCGGTCCGCGAGGTCCAGGCCGAGAGCGGTGTCGCGGGTGACTATGCCCAGGGAGAGGCCGTACGGGCTCGATGACGCGAGAGTCGCCACCTCCTCGAGAGTGGTGAAGGAGCGGACCGGGGCCACCGGGCCGAACACCTCCTCGGCGTACGCGGGAGTGTCGTCGTCCACTCCCGCGAGCACGGTCGGCCGGTAGAACAGGTCGCGGTGTGTGCCGCCCGCCGCCAGCTTCGCGCCGCTTGCCGTACTGGCTTCCACCAGGGCGTGGATTTTGGCCAGTTGGTGTTTGTCAATGATCGGGCCCAGGTGTACCTGATCGCGGTGCGGGTCACCGACGGTGAGTGATTCGGCCTTGGCCGCGAGCCGTTCGACGTACTCGTCGTAGAGCGAGGCGTGTACGAGGTGGCGGCCCGTCGTCATGCAGATCTGGCCCTGGTGGAAGAAGGAACCCCAGGACGCCTGCCCGACAGCGCCTTC
Organism: Streptomyces sp. ISL-100; assembly: GCF_018614615.1. Lineage (GTDB taxonomy): Bacteria > Actinomycetota > Actinomycetes > Streptomycetales > Streptomycetaceae > Streptomyces. Next base: position 16,601 of record NZ_JAGGOK010000077.1, read on the forward strand.
GAGGTCGGCGTCCTCCAGTACGACCAGGGCCGAGTTGCCGCCCAGCTCCAGGTGTACGCGCTTGAGTGCGCGACCCGCGGCCTCACCCACCGCGCGGCCCGCGGCTGTTGACCCGGTGAAGGAGACCACCGGGACGTCCGGGTCGGCGACGAGCGCCTGGCCGGCCTCGACGCCGCCCGGCAGGACGTGCAGCAGGCCCTCCGGCAGGCCAGCCTCGGCGAATACGGCGAGTAGGGACAGGCCGCCGCAGATCGCGGTACGGGGATCGGGCTTGAGCAGTACGCCGTTGCCGAGCGCGAGAGCGGGGGCCACCGAGCGTATGGAGAGGATCAGTGGGGCGTTGAACGGGGCGATGACGCCGACCACGCCGGCCGGTACCCGCCGGGTGTACGAAAGGCGGGGCGCCTCGCTCGGCAGCACCTGTCCGGTGGGGCGGGAGGCCAGGGCGGCGGCCTCGTAGCACTCCTGGGCGGCGACATGGAGCTCGAAGTCGGCCTTGCCGGGGATGGAGCCGGATTCCCGTACGAGCCATTCCCGCAGCTCGTCGGCGTGCGCGGCGAAGAGGTCGCCGGCGCGGCGGAGCACGGCGGCCCGTACGAAGTGCGGCGTACGGGCCCATGCCGACTGCACGGCCCCGGAAGTCTGCGCGGCCGTGGCGACGTCGTCGGCCGTGGCGAGCGTGACGCTGCCGAGCGATTCGCCTGTGGCGGGCTCGACGACGTCCGACTCACCGCCCGAGAGCCGGACGGGCTGCCAGGTCTTGGAGTCGAGCAGTGGCATGTGGGATCTCCAGTCAGAGAGGAAGTCCTGTGTAGTTCCCGGCCAGTTCGGCGGCGGCGGGCCGGGAGGACGCGAGACGGTGCAGCCTTGCGAGATGCACTCGGCCGTCGAACGCGCTTTCGCTTGGTTGACTGTGCAACATCGTAGTCATGTCGTACGAGAAACGGGTGGCTTGCCACACGCGTCGCAGACACAAGTCCGAGTAGCAGGTGAGGAGTTCGTCCGATCCGGTGCGGTGGTGGTGCTCGAAGGCGCGGGCCAGGATCCGTACGTCGGAGACCGCCAGGTTGAGGCCCTTGGCTCCGGTGGGAGGGACGATGTGCGCCGCGTCCCCGGCCAGGAAGACCCGTCCGTACCGCATCGGCTCTGTGACGTAACTGCGCATCGGAGTCACCGACTTGGAGGTGATCGGGCCGCGGGCCAGCCTCCAGTCGCCTTCGTCGATGGCGAAGCGGCGGTCGAGTTCGTCCCAGATGCGGTCGTCGGACCAGTTGGCGGGGTCGGTGCCGTTCGGGACCTGGAGGTAGAGGCGCGAGACGGTGGGCGAGCGCATGCTGTGGAGGGCGAAGCCTTCCTCGCCGCGTGCGTAGATCAACTCATCGCAGGACGGGGGGACATCGGCGAGGATGCCCAGCCAGGAGTAGGGGTACGTGCGCTCGTACGTGCGGCGGATGCCGGTAGGGATCGCGGCGCGCGCGATGCCGTGGAAGCCGTCGCAGCCGACGACGTAATCGCAGTCGAGGGTCTGTTCGCGGCCTTCGTGGGTGAAGCGGACCATTGGGTGTTCTGATTCGGGCTTCTCGATGGCGAGGGCCTGTGCCTCAAAGAACAGGGGCGGGCCTTCGGTGAGTTGGAGGGCGACGAGGTCCTTCACGACCTCCGTCTGCGCGTAGACCATGACGGAGCGTCCGCCGGTGAGCTCCGGGAAGTCGATGCGGTGGCTCTGGCGGTCGAAGCGGAGCTCGATGCCGTGATGCACGAGTCCTTCGGCGTCCATGCGGGCGCCCGCCCCGCAGGCGCGCAGTGCGTCGACTGTGCCCTGTTCGAGGATTCCGGCGCGCTGGCGCTGTTCGACGTACGCGCGGGTCCTGTTCTCCAGGACGACGCAGTCGATGCCTGCGTTGTGGAGGAGGCGCGCGAGGAGAAGGCCGGCGGGACCCGCCCCGATGATCCCTACGGTTGTACGCATGCGGTCAGCGCTCCAGTACGAGCGCGAGGCCCTGGCCGACGCCGATGCACAGGGCGGCGAGGCCCGTGCCCGAGCCCGCGGCGGCGAGCTGGTGGGCGACGGATCCGGCGAGGCGGGCGCCCGAGGCACCGAGCGGGTGGCCGATGGCGATGGCGCCACCGCGCGGGTTCACGACGGCGGGGTCGAGATCCGGCCACTCGGCGAGGCAGCCGAGCGACTGGGCGGCGAAGGCCTCGTTGAGCTCGAAGGTGGTGAGGTCGGCGAAGGACTTGCCTGCCTTGGCGAGCGCCCGCTGGACCGCCTCGACCGGGCCGAGGCCGAACAGCTGCGGCTCGATGCCGGTTACGGCGGAGGTGCGGATACGGGCGAGCGGCTCGCGGCCGGTGGCGCGCAGGCCTTCCTCGTCGACGATCAGGAGCGCGGCGGCGCCGTCGTTGAGCGGCGAGGCATTGCCGGCCGTGACGCTGCCGCTCTCGCGGAAGACGGGCTTCAGTTTGGCCAGGGCCGCCATGGTCGAGCCCTCACGGATGCACTCGTCGCGGGTGAGATCCACGCCGTCGTACGGGACGACCTCGGCGGCATACAGGCCGTCCGACCAGGCCTTCGCTGCCTTTTGGTGGCTCGCGAGCGCGAAGGCGTCCTGCTGCTCGCGGGTGATGCCGTGCTTGTCGGCGATGAGCTCCGCGCCCTCGCCGAGGGGGACGGTCCACTCGTCGGGCATGCGCGGGTTGGTCATGCGCCAGCCGAGCGTGGTCGAGTGCAGCTCCTGGTGGCCGGCGGGGAAGGCGCGCTCGGGCTTCTGGAGCACCCAGGGGGCGCGGGACATCGACTCCACGCCGCCGGCGATGGCGACGGACGCGTCACCGAGGGCTACGGCGCGGGCCGCCTGGATGACGGCCTCCAGGCCGGAGCCGCAGAGGCGGTTGACGGTGACACCGGGGACGGAAACGGGGAGTCCGGCGAGCAGCACGGCCATCCGGGCGACGTCCCTGTTGTCCTCGCCGGCTCCGTTGGCGTCGCCGAAGTAGACGTCGTCGATCCTGGCGGGGTCGAGGTCGGGCGTACGGGCGACGAGCGACTTGACGACGTGGGCGGCGAGGTCGTCGGGGCGTACGGAGGAGAGGGCACCCCCGAACTTGCCGATCGGGGTGCGGACGGCGTCGACGATGTAGACGTCGCGGATGCTCATCGGGTCTCTCCCGCAGTCGTAGAGTTTTCAGTGTTCGCGCAATGAACTATCGTTCATATCTGATCTCGCCCCGAGTCTCTGCCGAGCGCTGTCCGCTGTCAACGGCCTGCCAGGAGGAATGCCATGTCGAGCGCCGAATCTGTCGGGCCACTGGAGCGCGGGCTCACCGTGATTCGGGCCCTGTCCGCTCCCGGCGGACAAGACCGGGTTCGGCACAGCGATCTCGTACGGTCGACCGGCCTGGCCCGCTCCACGGTCGACCGGGTGGTGTGCACCCTCGACCGGCTCGGCCTCGCGCGCAGCGACGGGCGGGAGGTGGCGCTCGCGCCCCGGCTGATGGGACTGTCCGGCGCGTACCTGACGGCCTGCGGGATTCCGGCGGCGCTCGGGCCGGCGGCGGAGCGGCTCGCGGACGAGTTCGACGAATCGGTGTCGGTGGCGGTGCCGGACGACGGGGTGGCGGGGGTGCGGTTCGTACTCCAGACGACGCGGCAGCGCACCATGTCGCCGGCCTTCCGCATCGGTGATCTGCTGCCCGCCGAGCGGTGCGCGCCCGGGGCGCTGTTCGCGGCGGAGTGGGACGGGGAGGCGTGGCGGGCGTGGCGTGGGCGGCGGGACGCCGATCCGCTGGACGCGGGGTTCGCGGCGGTGCCGCCGCTGGGCAGGCCGCTGGATGCGGATGGCTTCGAGCGGCGGGCGGCGCGGGCGGGCGTGGACGGCTGGGCGGGCGACGACCAGCTGATCGAGCCGGGGCTGGTGGCGGTTGCCGTGCCCGTGCGCGACGGGGCGGGGCGGGTGGTGTGTGCGGTGAGCGTGGTGAGCCACACCAGTCGGCACACTGTCGGGTCACTGCGGGAGTCCGTACTGCCCCGACTGCACGCGGTACGGGGCGAGTTGGAGGCATCACTGGCGGCGCCACGCCCCGCGCCGCAGGCCGCGCCCGTACGGGACACCTCGCTGGAGGCCAAGCGCGAGCTCGGGCCGGGCTTTCTGCAGTCCCTGGCGCGGGGGCTCGCCGTCCTCGGCTCGCTCGGCGCCGACCGGGGTGACGGGATGGCGCTGACGGCGGTCGCCGAGGCGACCGGGCTGGCCAGGGCTACGGCGCGGCGCTCGCTGCTGACGCTGGAGCAGCTGGGGTACGTGGCAGCGGAGGGGCGCGTGTGGCGGCTGCTGCCTCGCGTGCTCGAACTGGGCTGCGCGCGGCTGTCCGAGCTGGGGCTCGCGGAGATCGCCCAGCCTCATCTGGCGGCGCTGGTACGGCGCGTGCACGAGTCGGCGTCGCTGGCGGTACTCGACGGCGCCGACATCCGGTACGTGGCGCGTGTTCCCACAGTGCGCATCATGAGCGTCAACATCACGGTGGGTACGCGTTTTCCGGCGTACGCGACGTCGATGGGCCGGGTGCTGCTGGCAGGCCTGGCGCGGGAGGAGCGGCCGCCGCTGCCGGAGGTACTGCCGGCGCTGACCCGGCGTACGGTGACCTCGCCGGTCGAGCTCGAGAAGATCATTGAGCGGGCCGCGTCGGACGAATGCGCCCTGGTGGACGAGGAGTTGGAGGTGGGGTTGCGCTCACTGGCCGTGCCGGTGCGGGGCGCGCACGGGCGTGTGGTGGCGGCGGTGAATGTGGCCCGGCATGCGGGGGACGGTACGCCGGGTGAGATGCGGGCGGCGCTGTTGCCGGCGCTGCGAGAGGCGGCGACGCTGATCGAGGCGGACCTGCGGGCGCTGGGCACGGCGGGGCGACCCCGGCCGGTGTGACGCAGGTGGGCGTCCTGCAGGTGGCGTGACGCGGGTGGGCGTCCTGCGGGTGGCGTGACGCGGGTGGGCGTCCTGCGGGTGGCGTGAACCGGGGCTCCGCCCCAGACCCCGCTCCTCAGATGCCGGAGGGGCTGGACAGTGATCAGCTGGACTCTCGCGGGACTGTGCGCGCCGCCATCAGGTCGTGGCGTTCCACCTCGCCGTCCGGGTCGCGAACCGCCCGGTCCACCAGCTCCGCTATCTCCCGCCCCGTCGGCAGCTCAATGTGCACCGTACTCAGCCGCGGCCGCAGCAGCTTCCCCAGCAGCAAGTCGTCCGCGCCGACCACCGCGCACTCCCCCGGTACGTCGACCCCCGCGTCCTGAAGCGCCCGCATCAGCAGCTGCGCGTACTCGTCGTTGTACGCGTAGACCGCGTCGAGACCGAGCTCGCGCCAGCGCCTGGCGAGCGCCGCGGCGGATTCCTCGTCGTACGCCATCGGCAACGGCTCGACCTGGGCACCGGCCGCCGCCACCGCCTTGCGCACACCCGCGAGTCGCGGCCGGGAGAACATGTCCAGCCCCTCCTCGGCGGGGACCACAACACCGATCGCCCGCCGGCCCCGCTCCAGCAGGTGCGCCGCCGCCGCGGCGCCGATCGCCCGCTGGTCCATGACCAGGGCGTGCGCGCCCTCCACCCGTTGCGGGCCGAGCGTGATTACGGCCTTGGCGCCGGAGCGCTTCAGCACCTGCACACCGTGCGGACTGAGCGCGATCTCACCGAGGGACAGGACCGCGACCGGTCGCAGTTCCGCCCACGCCCGGGCCGCCTCGTCGGCGCCGAGCCCCAGGCTGCCGTACTGCACGACCGTGTAGTCCAGCGCCCGCAGGGCCCACTGGACTTCGTTCAGAAACCGGCCGTAGAGAGGGCCGACGGGAATGTGCGCCGTCGGAAGCAGCACGATGCGGCTGTGCCCGGCCCGCAGGCTTCGCGCGGCCGCGTGCGGGACGTAACCCAGCTCCTCGGCGGCCTCGCGCACCCGGCGGCGGGTCGGTTCGCTGATCCGCACCGCCGAGGTGTTGTTGAGTACGTACGAGACCGTGGCGCGCGAGACTCCGGCCAGGCGCGCGACATCGGTGCTGGTCGGGACGGGGCTATCGGCGGACTGCTTCGGTGTCTGGCTCATCGCGTTCGGCATCTTTCCAGATCGGCATGGAGCAGGGTCTGGCGGATGGCCGGAAATGAGTACCGCGCAACACTCACCGCTTCATGGCACGTGTCATCTGTCAGCAGCGCACAGTTCCGGCCAGACCACCACGAGGGGCAGGTGGCGAGTTCCGCGCCGTAACTTGTCAGGAGTTCAACCATTTCGAGCGGATCGGCAGTCGGTTTTGCGCCTCTGATCAACTATTTTCGGCCATATAGCGACCGTCATCGTGACTCTATGAAGATCGCCGGTAACTTCATGTCGCGCCGCCACACCAGGGGCACAGGGCCCCACCGGGACTCGCGGCGCCAAAGGGTGCATCACCTACGTGACCACACCGACTGTTGCATTCACTGCCCAGCCCTACACCCCGCATTGCCAAGTCATTTGCGACGAGGGCGACCACGCCGTCATAGGAATATCTCCGGGAAACAGCTACTTCTCAGCCAGGCGCGTCACCGACCTGGCGCGCTGGGGACTGGACAACTTCCGACAGGTTGACCTCATATACACAGACCTCCACATAGCTGACATGTACGAGGCCCTCGGCTATCCCGCCGACGAAGCCCGCCGCAAAGCCGTCAAGAATCTCCGCGGCGTACGGGCCAAGGTCACCAACGCCGCCGCCGAGATCGATCCCCACGGCGACCGGCTCCGCGGCCGGCCGATGTCCGCGCTCCTGGACATCCCCACGTACCAGCACATCCACAAGAGCCTGAACGACCTGCTGGCCACTGACGCCGAATTCCACGCCACCTGCACCGCCCTCGTCGACAGCTTCCTGTCCTCGAAGGTGCTCAACGGCAAGACCGCCACCGAGCAGCAACGCGCGGTGTGTCTCAAGTACATCTGCGCGGAAGCACCGTTGTTCCTCGACACCCCCGCCATCCTCGGCGTGCCGTCGTCCCTGAACTGCTACCACCAGCTTCTGCCGATGGCCGAACTGCTGTACTCGCGCGGCTCAGGGCTGCGCGCGTCCCGCAACCAGGGACACGCCATCGTCACCCCCGCCGAAGGACACGACCATGAGCACTGACACTCTCCTCGACTTCCCGTTCTCCCCTCGCGGCGACCAGCTCCCCCCGGAGGTGGAGCGACTGCGAGGCGAGCCGGTCAAGCGGGTGCGCACCATCGCGGGTGACCCGGCGTGGCTCGTCTCCTCGTACACCCTGTGCAAGCAGGTTCTCGAAGATCCCCGGTTCAGCCTCAAAGACACCTCCGCCCCCGGCGTGCCCCGCCAGTACGCGCTCACCATCCCCCCCGAAGTCGTCAACAACATGGGCAACATCACCGGTGCGGGCCTGCGTAAAGCGGTCCTCAAGGCCATCAACCCCAAGACCGACGGCCTCACGGAATGGATGCGCGACCACGCCACCGCCCTGGTCGACGACCTCCTGGACTACGGCCCGCCGGCCGACCTGCGCGGCCGGTTCGCCAACCCCTACGCCGAGAACCTCCACTGCCGCATCCTCGGCATACCGCAAGCCGACGCACCCCGCCTCGCCGCCAGCCTCGACATCGCGTTCATGAACTCCGCGTGCCCGGTCACCGGGGCCCGGCTCAACTGGGACCGTGACATCGCGTACATGGTGGAACGGCTCGACGACCCGGCGACGGGCGGCCTCATGCGCGAGCTCGCCGCCCTGCGGGGCAACCCCGAGTACGCGCACCTCACCGACGAGATGCTTGCGACCGTCGGCGTCACCATGTTCGGCGCCGGGGTCATCTCCACCATGGGGTTCTTCACCATGGCGGTCTTCTCCCTGCTCCAGAACCCCGGCGTGTGGGACCGGTTGCGGGCGGAGCCGGGCAAGATCCCGGCGGCCGTGGACGAGCTGCTGCGCGTCAACCTGTCCATTGCCGACGGCCTGCCCCGCCTCGCCCTTGAGGACGTCACCCTCGGCGACGTCGAGGTGAAGAAGGGCGAACTGGTTCTCGTCCTGGTCGAGGCGGCGAACACCGACCCGGACGTGTTCACCGATCCGCACGCGGTCGACATCGACCGGCCGAACGCGGGCACGCACCTGTCGTTCGGCGGCGGCGCCCACTACTGCCCCGCCACCGCCCTCGGGAAGCGGCACACCGAGATCGCGCTGGAGGTACTGCTCGACAAGATGCCGGGCCTCCAGCTCGCTGTGCCGGTCGACCAACTCGTATGGCGCACCCGGTTCATGAAGCGAATTCCCGAGCGCCTGCCCGTCACCTGGTAACCGTCCGCCTCCGGACTCAGCTGTGCCCGCCGATCGGTCTCCTTCTCGGCGGGCACAGCTGTACGTACCGACGTCGCAGCGGCGGAGTTGAGCACGCCGCCGTCATAACAGTCCCGGCAGAGGTCTAGCGGATGGCCGAGGAGGTGAGCTAAACAGTGGGCACGCAAGGCACTGACACGTGTAAGCACGAACGTGCCACCTGGTGCGTCCCCTCGTCCGCTCACCCCTGCCCAGGAGGGCAACCGTGGCCACTTCCTCCCCCGGGACCGGCACCGACGCGACCGTCGCCGGTCCGTCGGCCCCGTCCGCGGCAAGACGCGGGCTGCTGCCTCTGCTCCTTGTCGGCAACACCACCATGTACGCGCTGTACATCGGCGTCGGCGGCGTACTCCTCGCCCTCCAGGTCGAGGACGTCGACCCGGCGAACAAGGTGGCCAACCTCGGCCTCGTGGCCGGTGTCTCCGCGATCTTCGCGACCGTCTTCAACCCCGTGGCCGGCGCCCTCTCCGACCGCTCCGGGCGCCGGAACCCCTGGATACTCGGCGGCGGTCTGCTCGCCGTCCCCGCGATGTTCCTGCTCGGCAGCGTGCACACGGTCCTGCTGATCACCATCGCCTGGTGTCTCGGCCAGGCCGTGATGAACGTCTACCAGGCCGCCATCACCTCCGTCGTCCCCGACCGCGTCCCGGTGACCGCGCGCGGCAAGGCCTCCGCCGCCGTGGGCCTCGGCCTGCCCTTCGGCAGCACCCTCGGCGCGCTGATCGGCGCCGCGTTCTCGGACGACTACCGCACCGGCTACCTCATCTTCGGCGCGCTGGTCGCCGCCTCGGCGGTCCTCTTCACCTCCTGCGCCCGTGAGCAGCGGATGCCGGCCCGTCAGCCGCTGCCCGTACGGGAACAACTGGCCGCATTCGCCGGGGCCTTGAAGTCGCACGACTTCCGCTGGGCCTTCATCGGCCGCGCACTGCTGATCCTCGGATACTTCGCGGTGAACGGCTTCCTCCTCTACATCATCAAGGACCACACCGTCCTGCCCGCCGGGCTGAAGCCCGAGGACGCGGTGGCGGTCCTGATGCCGGTCACCAGCGTGGCCATGATCGTCTCGACGGTGCTCGGCGGATACCTGTCGGACCGTTTCGACCGGCGCAGGCTGTTCGTCGGCGCGTCGGCCGCGCTGTCGGCCGTCGCCCTCCTCATCCCCGCGGTGTCGACGAGCTGGGCCGCGATGCTCGCCTTCGCCACCGTCAACGGCCTCGCCTTCGGCTGCTACATGGCCGTGGACACCGCGCTCGTGACGATGGTGCTGCCGAAGGCCGAGGACGCCGCCCGCGACATGGGCGTACTGAACATCGCCAACGCGGGACCGCAGATCGTCGCCCCCTTCATCGCCTCGCTCATCGTCGGCGTCGGCGGCTACACCACCCTCTTCCTCGTCGCGGCAGCGCTCGCTGTGCTGGGCGCGCTTGCCGTACGCCCGATCCGCTCCGTGCGCTGACCATCGCCACCACCATCGCTATCGCTATCGCCATCGCCGTCAGAAGGGCAGCACCGTGCAGCTTCACACCCAGACCTGGGGCGAGGGCGACCGCCTCGCGCTCCTGATCCACGGCATCATGGCCGACCACCGCACCTGGCGGCGGGTCGGTCCCGCTCTCGCCGGCAAGGGTTACAAGGTCATCGCCGTCGACCTGCGCGGCCACGGCGCCAGCGCGCGTGGCGAGTACACCCCGGAGGTCTTCGCCGACGATGTCGTCGAGACTCTTCCGGCGGGCGCCGAACTGGCCATCGGCCACTCCCTCGGCGGCCTCACCCTCTCGCTCGCCGTGGACCGCCTGCGGCCGGAGCGTGCGGTCTTCTCCGACCCGGCGTGGCACCTCGCCACGTCGGAGGACGGCTTCGGTCCTGAGATGTTCGCGCAGTTCAAGGCAGCAACCCGGGAGAGGATAGCGGCGATGAATCCGCGCTGGGCCGCGGCGGACATCGACATCGAGCTGGAGACACTCCGGGTCTGGGACGAGGCGTCGGCGCTCGGACTGGCCGCGCTGTCCGGCGTCGATCTGCTGCCCGCCGGGCCCGTCGTGCCGTCGCTGGTGCAGCTCGCCGACCCGAGCTTCCTCATCGACGCGGCCAAGGCGGCCGTGCTGGCGGAGCGTGGTTTCGAGGTCCGTACGGTCAAGGGCGCGGGCCACACCATCCACCGGGACGACTTCGACGCGTTCATGACGTCGCTGGACGGCTGGATCTGACATCGCGTCCAGCGCGTACGGGCTGACCGGGCGAGGTCGCAGGGGCGCCGGGCCGCCGGGTCGCCGGGTCGCCGGGTCGCCGGGTCGCCGGGTCGGCCCGTACACCGGTTCAGCCGCCCGCCAGCACTGGCCACAGCCCCGGGTCCTCGAAGTTCAGCGCCCACAGCCCGGTGCCCGCGATGTTGTACTTCCGCACCGTCGGCAGATGCGCGGCGACCCCGCGCGCGTCCTGGTACCAGACCGTTCGCGTCTGCTCCCCTTCCTGATAGGTGAACGTCGGCGAGCCCGACTCCGCGTCGAGCCGGTACGGGGCGCCCTTCTTGACGCGCAGTGCCTCCGCCTCCTTCCGGGATCAGGGCGGTGGCATTGCGCAGGATTTCGTCGTACCAGCTCGGTGTGGAGAGCGGTCCGGGCGGCCCGGCCCTCCAGTGGAGGTCGTACGCCATGATCCGCACCCGGTCGGCCGCCCGGCCAATCGCGGCATAGTCCCAGATACGCCCGGTCTTCGCCGTCTGCGGAGACACCGTGATGACGCACTTCTTGCGGGCGTCGTGCAGGGCACGGCACAGGTCGGTGACGAAGGCCGCGTATCCGGCGCGCACTTGTTCGTACGAGGCGTCGCCGGTCGCGGCGATGGTCTCGTAGTCGATGTCGAGGCCGTCGTACGGGCGGCTCTTGGTAATGCCGACGAGGGTGCTGATGTGAGTGGCACGGCTTGTGGGGCTGGTGAGGATCTCGCCGAGCGCACCGGGCTTCATCGTCTCCATCACGGTCGGTACGACGCTGATGCCGGCCGCGCGCAGCCCGTCGATGATGCCGCGCTCGCCCGCGCCCGGATGTCCGTCGACCTGTCCGGCCGAAAAGGCCTGGTACCAGAAGGGGCTGACGGTGTGCAGCTGCGCGGCGTGGCGCAGGGCGTCGCGGTAGGCGGCTTTCTGGTCCCAGTAGGGGAGCCAGGCGGAGACGTTGCGGGGCGGGGCCGGCGCGGGGACGGAGCCGGAAACGGAGCCCACGGGTCCGGCGGGGCGCGTCGGCGGTGACGCGGCCGCCGAGCTGCCTATGAGTCCGGCTGCGACGAGAACGCTCAGGATTCTGGTGGCCATGGACCGAGCCTGTGGCCCGGTCACCGGGCCCGCTCTCCGGGCTGGGCCGTCCAGGCCCTAACCTCACCCGGGTGACGACTTCTTCCGACGACATCACCGAACTGCTGCCCGGTCAGGGCGGCCCCGCCGCGACCGCGGAGGCCGACCCGCGTGTGATCGGTCCGGTACGGACCTCGTACGCGCCGGACCGCGACGGCGATCCCGACCCGGGCGAGATCGTCTGGACCTGGGTGCCCTTCGAGGAGAACGACGGGCGGGGCAAGGACCGCCCGGTGCTCGTGGTCGCCCGCGAGGCGGCGGGCACGCTGCTCGCCGTAAGGCTGTCCAGCAAGCGGCACGACCACGACCGCGAGTGGGCGGCGATCGGTTCGGGTCCGTGGGACAGGGCGGGGCGCGAGTCCTGGGTCGACCTCGACCGGGTCCTGCGGGTGCACGAGGCCGGGATGCGGCGCGAGGCATGCGCCCTGGACCGCCCACGCTTCGACCGAGTCGTACACCGCCTGCGCGAACGCTACGGCTGGACCTGACGGCCCGGGGCCGCCCCGTTCCCCGTGCCCCGTGCCCGCTTGGGCTCCGGCCCCGGCTCGTGCTCGGGCTTGGCCCTGGGCTTGGGCTCCAGCTCGGGCTCGTGCTCGGGCTTGGGCTCCGGCTCCGGCTCCGGCTCCGGCTCCGGCTCCGGCTCCGGCTCCGGCTCGAGCTTGGCCTCGGGCCCGGGCTCCAGCCTCGGCCCGGACTTCGGCACGGGCTCCAGCCCACGCCCGGGCTTCGGCTCCAGCCCACGCCCGGGCTTGGGGCCCGGCCCCGGCCCCGGCCCCGGGCTCGGGCTCGGGCTCGGGCTCGGGCTCGGGCTCGGGCTTGTCCCTGGGCCTGGGCTCCGGCTTGGGCTTGGCCTCGGGCTCTAGCCCCGGCCCGGACTTCGGCACGGGCTCCAGCCCACGCCCGGGCTTGGGGCCCGGCCCCGGCTCCCGCCCCGGGCTCGGGCTCGGGCTTGGGCTTGGATTCCAGCCCCGGCTTGCCCGGCTCCAGCTCGGGCCCCGGGCTTGGGCTCCCGTCCCGGCTCGGGCTTGGCTCCGGGCTACGGGCTACGGGCTACGGCTTGGGCTACGGCTGTGGTTGTGGCTTGGGCGCCAGTTGCCGGGCGAACGTTGCGTGGAAGGCCGCCAGGACCGGTGTGCCCCGCGTGCGGTCCAGTACGCCGAAGACCACCTCGTCGAAGTGGCCCGAGAAGCGGCCTTTCCCGGTGAGGTGCTCGTGGAACGCGCCTGCTACAACTGCCGGTTCGTTCATGAAGACGCCGCAGCCCCACGCGCCCAGCACCAGCCGCCGGTAGCCGCACGCCGCTGCCGTCTCCAGGACCCGCCCGGCCCGGGACGCGAGCGCGGCGGGGATGCGGTGCGCCTGCGCCGGCTCGCGGCTGCGGATCACTCCCGCGTTGGGCGCGGGCGAGGTCAGGAAACCCACGGTGTACGGCGCGGCGAGCAACGCGCCGCGGTCGTCGCGGAAGACCGGGACGCCGGGCGAGTGAATCACCCGGTCGGTGTAGAACGGGCTGCGGTCCGCCCGGTGGTGGGCGTAGAACTCCGGGGCGCGCAGCAGGGTCGCGTACAGCGCCGAGCCTCGGCACAGCGCTTCCTCCTGCGCCTGTGCGCCGTTCAGGTAGCCACCACCCGGATTGCGCGCGGAGGCGAAGTTGAGCACCGCGACCTGGCCGGATTCCGCGCGGCCCCCGCCGGCCAGCCTGCGCGCGGCCTCCAGGCTGCTCTCCCCCGTGACCTCGAAGGCCGTCGTACGGTCCGTGTCCGGCGTGACGGCGACCGGGTCGGGGCCGTACACCCTGGTCCCCGCCAGGGCCGCGGCCAGTTCCTCGCCGATCGGCACGCCGCGGCCGCCCGGGGCAGCGTACCGGCCCGCCCGGACGATCTCTTCGGTCTCTTTCGCGATTCCCCGCAGTCGTGCACTCACAGGTGAGATCGTCGGCGACCGGCGCTCACCGGCGCAACGGAGTTTTCGCGCCGCCCAGGACACTCTTGTGCGATTCGCTGCCAGTGGCTTAGCTGGAGGGCGATGCCCGTCCCGGTCCCGGGGCGGGCTCCGGCACGATCCGCGCAGGAGGAAACAGGCCATGCCCCCAGGCGACTTCGTACAGGAAGGCGCGCCGGTCACCGAGGCCGGCGCGGAAGCATTACTGCGCGGTATCTGTTTCAAGACAGGTCCACCGAGCACCGTCGGCGTCGAACTCGAATGGTTCGTCCACGAGCTCCACCTCCCCGAACTCCCCGTCGGACCCGCCCGCCTCGAAGCGGCCATGACCGCTCTGCGGGCCCTGCCACTGCTCTCGGCCCTCACCGTCGAGCCAGGCGGCCAGCTCGAACTCAGCTCCCTACCGGCCCCCTCCCTGACGGAGTGCATCGACTCCGTCTCCGCGGACCTGGACGCCGTACGCGCCGTTCTGCGCTCCCGGGACCTCGGCCTCACCGGCATCGGTACGGACCCCTGGCACCCCCCGAAGCGCCTCCTGCACGAGCCGCGTTACGACGCGATGGAGGCGTATCTCGACCGCGCGGGTCCGGCAGGCCGGGCCATGATGTGCTCGTCGGCGTCCGTCCAGGTCTGTCTGGACGCGGGCAACGAGGAACCGGGCCCGCTCGGCTACGGGCGGCGCTGGCTACTCGCCCACCTCCTCGGCGCCGTACTGTCGGCTGCGTTCGCCAACTCCCCCTTCCACCACCGGCGTCGTACCGGCTGGCGCTCCACGCGCCAGGCCATCTGGACGGAGATCGACCCCGGCCGCTCCTGCGCCCCGCCCCTCGACGCCGAGCCGCGCGGTGCGTGGACGGACCGCGTGCTGGACGCTCCCGTGATGTGCGTGAGAGGTGCGGCCGACCAGCCGTGGGACGTACCGGACGAGCTGTCCTTCCGTTCCTGGATACGCTCCGGGGCACCCCGACCGCCGACCACCGCGGACCTCGACTACCACCTGACCACGCTCTTTCCGCCGGTACGGCCGCGCGGCCACCTCGAACTGCGCATGATCGACGCGCAGCCGGGCGACAACGGCTGGATCGTTCCGCTCGCCGTGACCACCGCGCTCTTCGACGACCCGGCGGCGTCGGAAATCGCGTACCGGACCGTCAAGCCGCTTGCGGACACCGCGGGTTCCCTGCCGGCGCCCCGCAATCCGCTGTGGATCAATGCCGCACGGTACGGGCTGGCCGATGCCGAGCTGCGGGCGGCCGCCGAGATCTGCTTCGAAGCGGCGCTCGACGCGCTGCCCCGCCTCGGCGCGTCCACTGCCGTGCAGTGCGCCGTCGCCGCGTTCACCGAGCGGTACGTCATACACGGGCGATGCCCCGCCGACGATCTGCTCGACCCCGGACACGGGAAGGACCTCCGTACATGAGCGACCCCACGGGCACCACGGACCCCGAATCGCTGCGCACCCTCGCCGTCGACGCGCTGCTCCGGGCGCGCGAGCGCACCGCCGTCCTCACCGACTGCGTGGTCGACGGCGAACTGACCGCCCAGCACTCGCCGTTGATGTCACCGCTGGTCTGGGACCTGGCACACATCGGCAACCAGGAGGAGCTGTGGCTCCTGCGGACGGTCGCCGGGCGGGACGCGATGCGCCCCGAGATCGACTCGGTGTACGACGCCTTCGAGCACCCGCGCGCCGAGCGCCCCTCGTTGCCGCTGCTCGCCCCCGCCGAGGCGCGGGTGTACGCCGCCGATGTACGCGGCCGGGCCCTCGACGTACTCGAACGAAGCCCGCTGTACGGCACCCCGCTGCTGGACTCGGCCTTCGCCTTCGGGATGGTCGCGCAGCACGAGCAGCAGCACGACGAGACCATGCTGATCACCCATCAGCTGCGGCAAGGCCCGGCGGCTCTCACCGCTCCCCTGCCGCCGCGCCCCACGGCCGCGACGAAGGATCTGCCGCAGGAAGTCCTTGTCCCCGGCGGCCCGTTCACCATGGGCACTTCCACCGAACCGTGGGCGCTCGACAACGAGCGGCCCGCGCATCACCGTTTCGTCCCGGCGTTCTTCATCGACACGGTGCCGGTGAGCAACGGCGCGTACCTGCGCTTCATGGAGGACGGCGGCTACACCGACGAGCGATGGTGGGCGGCCGAGGGCTGGGCGCAGATACGCAAGCACGACCTCCGCGCCCCGTTGTTCTGGCGCCGCGAGGGCGGCCAGTGGCTGCGCCGGCACTTCGGGGTTGTGGAACCCGTTCCCGAGGACGAGCCGGTCCTGCATGTGAGCTGGTACGAGGCGGACGCCTACGCACGGTGGGCGGGCCGGCGACTGCCCACGGAGGACGAGTGGGAGAAGGCGGCCCGGCACGATCCGGCGTCCGGGCGCTCCCTGCGCTACCCGTGGGGCGACGCCGACCCCACCCCGGAGCGCGCCAACCTGGGCCAGCGGCATCTGCGGCCGGCGCCGGTGGGAGCGTACGCCGCCGGTGAATCACCTTTGGGCGTACGTCAGTTGATCGGTGATGTGTGGGAGTGGACGTCCAGCGACTTCCTGCCCTATCCGGGCTTCGCGGCCTTCCCGTACCGGGAGTACTCCGAGGTCTTCTTCGGCAGTGCGCACAAGGTGCTGCGCGGCGGTTCGTTCGCTGTCGACGCGGTGGCCTGCCGTGGCACGTTCCGCAATTGGGACCTGCCCGTACGCCGTCAGATCTTCTCGGGGTTCCGTACGGCACGGGACGCGCCGGACACCCGGGACGTACGCGGTGGGGGTGGCAGCTGATGTGCCGTCATCTGGCATGCCTGGGGCCTGCTGTGCCCCTCGGCGACCTCCTGGTGAAGCCCGCCCACGGCCTGTACCGCCAGGCGTGGGCGCCGCGGCTCCAGCGGTACGGGACCGTCAACGCCGACGGCTTCGGGGTCGGCTGGTACGCCGACGGCGACCCGGTGCCGGCCCGCTACCGCCGCTCGGGGCCGATGTGGGCCGACGGCTCCTTCGCCGACCTGGCCCGGGTCGTACGCTCCACAGCCGTACTCGCAGCGGTCCGCGACGCCACGGAGGCGGGCGCGGACGGGGAGGCGGCGGCGGCGCCGTTCGCCGCCGGGCCGTGGCTGTTCAGCCACAACGGCGCGCTCAAGGGCTGGCCCGGGTCGGCCGCGTCGCTCGCCGGCGCGCTGCCCGCCGCGGAACTGCTCGCCCTGGAGGCGCGATGCGACTCGGCGCTGATCTGGGCGCTCGTACTGCACCGGTTGCGCGACGGCGACGAGCTGGGGCAGGCGCTCGCCGACACGGTCCTGGAGCTGGCCGAGGCGGCGCCGGGTTCGCGGCTGAACCTCCTCCTCACGGACGGCGAGACGGTCGCCGCGACCGCCTGGGGCGACACCCTCTGGTACCACGCGGAGCCGGGCCGTCGCACGATCGTGGCCTCCGAGCCGTACGACGACGATCCGCACTGGCGCGAGGTCCCGGACCACACGCTCCTTGCCGCCACCCGCACCGATGTCCTGCTGACCCCGCTCAAGGAGCCCACTGCGTGAGCCCGTTTCTGCTGACCCGCACCCTGCCCGAGGACGCGACGGACGCCGATCTGCGCGCCGACGTACTGCACGGGCTGACCCGCACGCCGAAGGTGCTGCCGCCGAAGTGGTTCTACGACGCGCGCGGCAGCGAACTCTTCGAGGAGATCACCCGCCTGCCCGAGTACTACCCCACCCGGGCGGAGCGAGAGATCCTGATCGCCCGCGCGCCCGAGATCGCGGCCGCGACGCGGGCGCGCACACTGGTGGAGCTCGGCTCGGGCTCCTCGGAGAAGACCCGCCACCTGCTGGACGCGCTGCTGCCGGAGCTGAGCAGTTACGTCCCGGTGGACGTCAGCGAGAGCGCCCTGACCGCGGCCGCGTCGTCGCTCCTGCACGAGCGGCCCGCCCTGTCCGTACACGCACTGATCGCGGACTTCACGCGCGGCCTGGCCCTGCCGGGAACGCCGGGTCCTCGCCTGGTCGCGTTCCTGGGCGGCACGATCGGGAATCTGCTGCCGGACGAGCGCGCGGTCTTTCTGAAGTCGGTACGGTCGATCCTCGCCCCCGGTGACGCGCTGCTGCTCGGGACGGACCTCGTGAAGGAGGAGGCGACGCTGGTGGCGGCGTACGACGACGCGCAGGGCGTCACCGCCGCGTTCAACAAGAACGTCCTGTCCGTCATCGACCGCGCGCTGGGCGCGGACTTCGATCCCGACGACTTCGACCATGTCGCGGTGTGGGACCGCGGCCACGAGTGGATCGAAATGCGGCTGCGGGCGCGGGCGGCGCTGACGGTGAAGATCCGGGAGCTGGACATCGCGGTGTCGTTCGAGGCGGGCGAGGAGATACGCACGGAGATCTCGGCGAAGTTCCGGAAGGAAGGGGTACGCCGCGAGGTCGCCGGTGCGGGGCTGGATCTGCGGGAGTGGTGGACGGACGAGGAGGAGCGTTTCGCGCTGTCGCTGGCGGTAGCGGTGTAGGCCGGCCGACGCCTGCGGCGGGCCTTTTCCCCACCCCCACCCCCGCCCCTTCCCGCTGTGACATCTTGCGGCTCCGCCGCGCGTGGGGCTCCGCCCCGGACCCCGCTCCTCGAACGCCGGAGAGGCTGGATGGTGCCGCTGAGCGTGGATGTTCCGCTGAGCGGGACATCCACGCTCAGCCCGCAATATCAAGCCGTCCGGCGTTCGAGGACACGCCCGTAGGGCGTCCGGAAAGCCCGCAGGGCATCTCCGCACGGCGCGCAGCGCCGCAGTCCGGACGTGCGACCCGGGGTCCTGTGGGGCACGGTGGTAGAAGCGCGCGCCGGGACGCCCCCGCGCCGCAAGGAGCAGAGAGGGAGCGCCGCATGTCCGACCACACCTACCGCGTCACCGAGATCGTCGGCACCTCGACCGAGGGCCTCGACCAGGCCATCCGCAACGGCATCGACCGCGCCTCCCAGACGCTGCGCGGCCTCGACTGGTTCGAGATGACCCAGGTACGCGGCCACATCGTCGAAGGCCGGATCGAGCACTTCCAGGTGGGCCTCAAGGTCGGCTTCCGCATCGAAGGCACCCCGTGACACCCCTGCCCATCAGGTACGGCCCTCGCGCTCCTGCGCGTCCTTGAGCGCCACCGACGTAACCGCCCAACGGGCCCGTACGACCGTGAACCCCGCCTGCTCCGCCGCCACACACACCAGCTCATCGTCGTCGACCAGCATCCGGATCTCCCGGCCCTGCTCGGACAGCCGTTTCAGGATCTCCAGTTTCGTGTGGCGGGCGGGACGCCGGTCGTTGTCGCGGCGCATCCAGATCCGCCCCTCGGGCAGGTCCTGTGCGGCGAGCCAGTCGAGCGTGTCGCGCCGGCACCGTTCGGGGCGGCCGGTCAGATAGACGACTTCGCATTCCTCCGCGCTCTCCCGCAGCATCCGCACCCCCTCGGGCAGCGGCGGATCCTGCGGCGCCGCGCCGAAGAAGGCGTCCCAGTCCCGCGGCTGCCGCTCCAGGAAGCGCTGGCGGTGCGCCGTGTCCGCGAGTGTCCCGTCCAGGTCGAATACGGCCAGTGGCCTGCTGCTCTGCGTCATCCCGGCACCATAGGGCGCGCGGCCGGGAATCCCCACGCGGATCAGGCGTTGAAGTGGGTGTGAGCTCAGTGATCGCGCAGACCCGGTTCTCCGTACTCGACCGTTCCCGTACGCGCGAGGCGCACGGGAACGGTCCGCAGGCGCTGCGGGACACCGTGGACCTCGCCCGTCGGATCGAGGCGCTGGGGTATCACCGCTTCTGGGTGTCGGAGCACCACAGCGTGCCGGGGGTCGCCGGCTCCGCGCCGACCGTGCTCGCCTCGGCCGTCGCCGCCGCGACATCCTCGATCCGGGTCGGCACGGGCGGCGTAATGCTGCCGAATCATCAGCCGCTCGTCGTCGCGGAGCAGTTCGGCGTACTGGAGTCGCTGTTCCCCGGCCGGATCGACATGGGTCTCGGCCGCTCGGTGGGGTTCACCGACGGGATACGCCGGGCCCTGGGCCGCGACAAGAAGGACGCAGGAAGTTTCGCCACGCAGCTCGGCGAGCTGCTGGGCTATTTCACCGGCGACCAGAGCGCCCATCCCCAGGTCCACGCCCACCCCGCCGAGGGGCTGCGGATTCCCGCGTTCGTGTTGGCCACCGGCGCCGGGGCCCAGGTCGCCGCGGCGGCGGGGCTGCCGCTGGTGATCGCGGCGGCGCGCGGCGAGGACGAGATGCTGCGGGCGATCGAGGGCTACCGGGAGGCGTTCCGGCCCTCCGCGTGGGGCGAGCGGCCGTACGTCGTGCTGTCGGGCACGGTGGCCGTGGCCGGTACGTCGGACGAGGCCGCGCGGCTCCTGGTGCCGGAGGCCTGGGCATCGGCGTACTCCCGCACACACGGCTCCTTCCCGCCACTCGCACCCGCCGACGAGATCCTGGCCCGCCCCATGAGCGACCGCGAGCGCGGCCTCTTCGACGACGCCCGGCGCGGGCACATCCACGGCACGCAGGATGAGGTCGCGGACGGCTTGGAGAAGGTGCTGGGCCGCAGCGGCGCCGACGAGTACCTGGTCGCGACGAGTACGTACGACCGCGGGGCACTGCTGGACTCGTACCGGCGGCTGGCCCGCCTGGTGGGCCTCACGGATACGCAAGCCGGCCCGACCGAACAGGACGGCTGCGACAAGAGCAATCCCTAGACTTGCACCTTTCTTCCATCGGTAACTTCCCAGAAAAAACGTCGCGTCAGTTGAGGGACCTTGCCCAAAGCCTGGCGGAAGAGCCGTTCGCTCACTTCGGATGCCAGCCAGTCGCCGAGCGTTTGCCAGGCGGCAGCGTATCCCGTGGACAGCCTGCGTACCGCCATCACATCCAGCCGCGCCACACCATCTGCTGCGGCATTTCTGAGGATTCTCTGACCCTCCAGACTGTTTGGGTACGGGGCGTCCAGAGAAAGGGAAGCGCCGGATCTGACGTCACTGTCCAAGGCCTTGAGCCGGCCGTCTATCTGCGAAATGGTCAGGTCTCTGTCTGCGTAGATTGCGTCGTCCGGCAGCATAGGCGGCGGAAAACCTGGGGTCGAATAGGAAGCCGGACGACAGTTGGCCTGGATTCGATGTATGAGATCTACACGATCTCGCCACTTATCTCTGCGGTCAGGGTCAACAATCTGGCATATCGATTCCCAGATATCGCGCTCAACTTGGAGCCATTCAATCGCGACATGAATATCAACGCCCTCCCTGATATTTCCGACAATCGCTGCCGAAGTTTGGCCGTGAGGTCGGCGTCAGACGGTTTGTCGGTACCCGGTGGCGTGGCATCCTCAAGCTGCTGCACATCGACCCGGCCCGGCCTGTAAGCCAGCGCCGCCCGGGTCGCTCTCCAAAACAAATAGAGCAGTTGTAGCAAAGCAAGGAAGAATGCGAGTCGTGCGCCTGTCGCGACTCCCTTTCTCCGCTCGGAACATTGCTCCGAGGCCCCCGCAGACTTGCGCCAGGAACACAAGAGGCCCTCCGCCCTCCCAGGCTGGACGGCCGCGCCCTGTCCACCAAAGCACAACAATCAGTCCTGCAAGTCCTGCCAGGCTCCACACCCACCAAGCGATGAAGCGGGGAGCAGGCAGGGGTGCGGTCAAACCGCGTTCATTATCGCTTCGATGGTTGAACATGGCGACTCCACTGGCGGTGACGCAGCAGTCACAGCCCGGGCCGCAGCGGCGCGGAGCGGCCGACGGTACGCCTGCTCCCGTCCTCTTGAATCACGTTACCCATGAAGGCGGTTGTAGACAGCGAAACAATTCACCGATCGCCCCGCGTCGTCCATCGCACGATTGTCCCCAACCGGGCGGTGAGGTTCCTCCCGCTAGTATCGGACCGTTTGTCGCGACAACCCCCGCCGTACGGAGCCCGCCCGATGCCCAGTGTCAGCGCCCACGACCCCTATGTGCGCGTGCGCGGCGCCGACGAGCACAACCTGCGGCACGTCGACGTCGACATTCCGCGCGACGCGCTCGTCGTCTTCACCGGCGTCTCGGGCTCCGGAAAGTCGTCGCTGGCCTTCGGGACGATCTACGCCGAGGCCCAGCGCCGCTACTTCGAGTCCGTCGCGCCGTACGCCCGCCGTCTGATCCACCAGGTCGGCGCCCCCAAGGTCGGCGAGATCAGTGGTCTGCCGCCCGCCGTGTCGCTGGAGCAGCGCAGGTCGGCGCCGACTTCGCGGTCCTCGGTCGGGACGGTCACCACGCTCTCCAACTCACTGCGCATGCTGTTCTCCCGCGCAGGGACCTATCCGCCCGGCGCCGAGCGCCTCGACTCGGACGCGTTCTCGCCGAACACGGCCGCCGGCGCCTGCCCCGAATGCCACGGCCTCGGCCGCATCCACCGCACCAGCGAGGAATTGCTCGTACCGGACCCCTCGCTCTCCATCCGCGAAGGCGCGATCGAGGCCTGGCCGGGTGCCTGGCAGGGCAAGAACCTGCGCGATGTGCTGGACACGCTCGGCTACGACGTGGACCGGCCCTGGCGCGAGCTGGAGCAGCGGGACCGCGACTGGATCCTCTTCACCGACGAGCAGCCGGTCGTCACCGTGCATCCGGTGCGCGACGCCGGTCGCATTCAACGCCCGTACCAGGGCACGTACATGAGCGCCCGCCGCTACGTCATGCACACTTTCGCGGACTCCAAGAGCCAGACCCTGCGGGCGAGGGCCGAGCGCTTCCTGGCCGCCGAGCCGCGCCCGGTGTGCGGCGGCAGCCGGCTGCGTCCCGAGGCGCTCGCGGTCACGTTCGGCGGCCGTACGATCGCCGAACTGGCGGGACTTCCGCTGTCGGCGCTCGCCCGCTTGCTGGGCTCGGCGAGGGACACCGGCGAAACGTCGCGGGTCCTGACGGGTGACCTACTGGCGCGGATCGCGGTCGACACCGAGCTGGGGCTCGGCTGTCTGAGTCTCGACCGTACGACGCCGACCCTCTCCTCCGGCGAGCTGCAGCGCCTCCGGCTGGCGACGCAGCTGCGCTCGGGGCTGTTCGGTGTCGTGTACGTACTGGACGAGCCCTCCGCGGGGCTGCACCCGGCCGACACCGAGGCCCTGCTGGTCGTCCTCGGCCGGCTGAAGGCGGCGGGCAACTCGGTCTTCGTCGTGGAGCACCATCTGGACGTGGTGCGCAGTGCGGACTGGCTCGTCGATGTCGGGCCGCACGCGGGAGAGCACGGCGGCCGGGTGCTGCACAGCGGGCCGCCCGCCGCGCTGGCGGAGGTCGCGGAGTCGGCTACGCGCCGTTTCCTCTTCGACCGCGAACCGGCTCCGCCGCGCGAGGTCCGCAAGCCCTCGGGCAGGCTGAGGCTGAACGGTGTCGAGCGGCACAATGTGCGGGGCGTGGACGCCGAGTTCCCCCTCGGGGTGTTCACGGCTGTGACAGGTGTTTCGGGGTCCGGGAAGTCAACGCTGGTCGGGCAGGTGCTGGCGGGTGTCCTGGCGGACGGGACGGGCGCGGGGATGGGCTGCGCCTCGGCCGAGGGGCTGGAGGCCGTGGACCGGCTGGTGCAGGTCGACCAGCGCCCCATCGGGCGTACGCCCCGCTCGAATCTGGCGACGTACACCGGTCTCTTCGACGTCGTACGCAAGCTGTTCACCGGCACGCACGAGGCGCGGGCGCGCGGGTACAAGGCGGGCAGGTTCTCCTTCAATGTGGCGGGTGGGCGGTGCGAGACCTGCCAGGGCGAGGGATTCGTCTCGGTGGAGCTGCTCTTCCTGCCGAGTACGTACACTCCGTGCCCCGACTGCCACGGCGCGCGCTACAACCCCGAGACGCTGGAAGTCACCTTCCAGGGCCTCAGCATCGCCGAGGTGCTCGACCTGACCGTCGAGGCGGCGGCCGAGTTCTTCGCGGGCACCCCCGCCGCCGTACGCAGTCTCCGGGCGCTGCTCGATGTCGGGCTCGGCTACCTCCGGCTCGGGCAGCCCGCGACCGAGCTGTCGGGCGGCGAGGCGCAGCGCATCAAGCTGGCGAGCGAGCTTCAGGGCACGCGCCGCGGCCACACCCTGTACGTACTGGACGAACCGACGACCGGGCTGCATCCCGCCGATGTCGAGGTGCTGATGCGGCAGTTGCACGGGCTCGTGGATCAGGGGCACTCAGTGGTGGTGGTCGAGCACGACATGGCCGTGGTGGCGGGCGCCGACTGGGTGATCGACCTGGGGCCCGGCGGCGGCGACGAGGGCGGCAGCATCGTCGCGGCGGGGCCGCCCGCCGAGGTGGCACGAGCGGCCGAAAGCCGTACGGCGCCCTACTTGGCGCGGGAGCTGTCCTCCCGGTAGGCGGCCCGCAAGGAGGCCGCGGCCTCGGCTTCCGGTTATCGGACGGTGACCGTGTAGATGAAGTACTCGGGGTCGAGTCCCGGGGTTGCGGTCGCGGTGGGGAAGGGCGACTCGGAGTGGGAAGGCAACGGCGCGGGGTCGCCCACGTCGGCGTCGCAGCTGCCCAGCGGGCAGTGGAGGAGCTTGATCTTCGTGGTGCCCGGCTCGACCGCCTTGAAGTCGAAGAACTGTGTGCCGTCGGCTCCACCGTCCAATTCGCTGCCCTCCACCTCCTCGTCCTGCGCCGTGAGCCGCACTACGGCACGGTCGGGGTGAGGAGTGGCCAAAAACCAACTCTGTCCCTGCCCGGGGCTGGCCGGGACAGACAGGGTGAACTCGTCGCCCGCGCCGACCTCGATGGACCTCTCGTCGACCTCGTAGGTCGTGGGGCCGAACAGGCCGCAGCCGGAGAGCACCAGGGCTGACACCAGGGTCAGCGGCAGAGCGAGTGCGGGGACAAGCCGATTGCGCGTGGCAGACATAGGGCCGGTGTTCACCGGCCCCTGGCGCGGGAGTTACGGCGCAGGCCGATCAGCTCGGCCACGGACTCCAGCCAGCGGGCGGTGGTTTCGTCGCCCTGGACCGGGCGGGCGACGGTGCCGGCAGCCTCCAGCCAGCCGCGGACGGTATCCGTGGCGTCCTGGCTTGGAAGCAGCTCGGGGAGCTGGGCCGCGTACCGTACGCCGCCACTGCGCACCACCTTGGCGAGGAACGAGACCGATCGCGGCAGCACACCGAGCCGGTCCAGGGTGACCGCGGCTCCGATCGCACCGTCGCCGAACAGGGCCGTACGGTGCGGGCCTTCGGCGGGGATGCCGTAGCGCAGCATCCTGGTGGTGTCGAGGCGGGCGCAGTCGTCGTCGGTCTTGGTGGGGCGGCGCGGGGTGGAGTCCATGGGTGCCTCGGATCCGGTCATCGGACGGTGACCGTGTAGATGAAGTACTCGCGGTCGTTCTCGCCGGGGGATCCGCTCGCGACGGGGATCGGTGACCCGGAGGGCGACGGCGCGGGGTCGCCGAACTTGGCTGCACAGGTGCCGAGCTTGCAGTAGAGCAGTTTGATCTTCGTGGTTCCCGGCTCGACCGCCCGGAAGGTGAAGGACTGAGTTCCGCCGCCTCCGCCCACATTCCCGCCGTCGTCCTCGTACTCCTCGTCCTGGCCCTGGAGCCGGACGACGTCACGGTCGGGACGGGGGTCGGCCACGTACCAGTTCTCGCCGAGCGAGGGACTGGCCGGTACGGACAGCGTGAACTCGTCGCCCGCTTCGACCTCGACGC
Source organism: Streptomyces sp. ISL-100 (assembly GCF_018614615.1). Lineage (GTDB taxonomy): Bacteria > Actinomycetota > Actinomycetes > Streptomycetales > Streptomycetaceae > Streptomyces. The sequence goes on from NZ_JAGGOK010000077.1 coordinate 41,875, forward strand.
TCCGCTCGTCGACCTCGTAGGTCTCGGGGCCGAAGAGGCCGCAGCCGGCCAGGGCCAAGGCGGACAGCGGCAGGGCGAAGGCGGCTACGAGTCGATTGCGCATGACGGAGTTCCTCATTCTGCCGGAAGGTGGACGGCGTAGGCGTCGGGCAGATCCTTGTCGGAGGCCTTGCCCATCTGGCCGTTGACGAAGTCGTCCTCGCTGACCCAGGTGGTCGTGCCCCAGGGGTTGTAGATCTGCAGCATGTTCCCCTCCTGGCCGACGATCATCATCGAGTGGCCGGCACGATCGCCGTTGGCGTCCGTGCCTTCGACGCCGATCGGGACCGGCTTGCCCTCCGCGACGGCCTTCTCGATGTCCGGCAGCACATCGCGACGAGCGTCGGCGCTCCTGGTTTCCTGGAACTCGTACTCGCTACCGGTGTGCGGGCTGATCTCCTTGTTGGCGACGGTGGTCTTGCCGTCGTTGTCCATGCCGTCCGGTGTACTGCCGAACGGGAAGTCGTACTCGTTGTCACCGTCGCCCTCTTCGTGCACGCGGAGCTGTTCGTTCCCCAGGCGCTCACGGAAAGCGGCGGGGTCGTCCTCCTGGCCCGACGGGCCGCCGGTGAGTTCGAGGGCGTACACAGGGTCGACCATGGCACGGCCGCTGACGACGGTGGACGGCACACACGTGTTGCCGTCCTGGGACCAGCGCTCCCCGTTGAATGCCTGGTCGTCCTTGTTCTTGTTCGAACCGTCGGAGTTGAGGCCCTCGTTCTTCATGCTGTCGCCCGCCGTGGTGACCGGCGTCAGGTGCCGCTGCAGCCAGGCCGGGTCCTTGCCGTGGATCTTGTCGCGGAACTCCGAGACCTCGTTCAGGTCGTATCCGGCGGCGGAGAGCCTTCACCAGGTACGCGCGCTCCTGGGGGCTCTTGGATTCGGCGAGCATCCGCTCGAATTCCGCCTGGTCGCGGGCGTTCATGCGCTCCATGGCCTTGCCCGATCGCTCCAGGTCGTTGGCGGTGAGCAGCTCGTTCATCTCGGCCGGCCCGCCGGTTCCTGAAATGTCGGCCAGGACGAGACGGTCGGCGGCGGAGATGTTGTCGGTCTTCATCTTGCCCGCACGGGCCTCGGCCGCGAACTTGTTCAGGTCGCGGGCAGCCTCACGGGCCGCGTCGTCGGCCTTCTCCGCCGCCGCGTGCATGGTCTTCGCTCCGGCGGAGGCGATGTTGCGGGCGCGCAGCCGCTCCGCTTCCTCGGCGTCCTTCTCGACCATGTCGTCGAAGAAGCCGTCCTCGCCCCCGAGCATGCCGAGCGCTTCGCGCAGCTGCTCGCGGCCGCCCTTGTCCGCGGACTGCGCGGTGGTCAGGGCGTCGGAGAGGAGGATCAGGGCCCTTCGCGCGCCGCGGATTGCCTCGTCCATCTGCGCGGCCGCTCGCGCCGCCGCCGAGACCACTTCCTGGGCCTTGGCGCCGGTGCTGCCCACCCAGGCGTCGGGCAGGCCCTTCTGGGCGATCTGCTCGACCCGGTCCTGGACGTCCCTCGCCGCATCGGCCTGCTTGGCGTACCGCTTGGCGATGTCGTCGAGGGTGCTGGGGGAGCCGACGGGCGCCGAGACGTTCAGGGCGTTCTGGATGGCCTCGATGAGGGTGTTCTTGTCGCCTGCACCGGCTATGGACCGCTGGTAACCGGCGAGCTTCTCCCGGCGGTCGGTGGTGGATTCGCCTGCGTCGGGCATGGCTTTGCGGCCTCCGGCATTTCGGTTCGGAGAGGTCAACAGGTGGAGGGAGGAGGCAGCGCTCAGCCGAAGTCGGCAAGGCCGACGGGGGGCGAACCGGGCGGAGGCGGGCCGGCAGCCGGCATGGTGCGCATGCCGGGTGCGGACCCGGCAGGCGCGGGCGCCGGCATGGTCGTCAGGCCGCCGCCCCCGCTCGACTGAAGGTCATTCATCGTTTGGACGTCGGCGCCGTGGTAATTCGCCTTTGAGATACGGACCTTGTCGGCCAGCTCATGCAGCGCGCTCTCCAGGACCTTGGCCTCGGCCTGCCACGCTTCGGAGAAGTTGTTGAACGCCGGGCCCGAGTCCGAACCGCCCAGGGCGTCCGGCGTGTAGCAGAGCTGCTCCTGGAGAGCTGCGCCGATGTCACCGGCGTCGTCGCCCGCCCGGTCGAGCTTGTCCGCCTCGGCGTCCATCCCGCTCTTCTGGACGCGGTAGCCACCCTGTTGCGTCTGCCCGGCCATCTTCCCCCGCTTGCAAGCCGATCCCGATCTTGGGGCGAAAGATTAGCAGCAGGGGGTGACATGCCCACAACCACGATGCCGGCTCAGCGGCGCGGCGCCTTCCGCGAGGCCCGCAGCCACTCCTTGTTCATCGCGGCGATGGACGGCAGCGGGATGCCCTTCGGGCAGGCCGTGGCGCACTCGCCCGCCAGGGTGCAGCCGCCGAAGCCCTCTTCGTCCATGGTCGCGACCATGTCCAGGACACGCGTCTCGCGCTCCGGAGCGCCCTGCGGGAGAACATTGAGGTGGTTGATCTTCGCGGAGGTGAAAAGCATCGCCGAGCCGTTCGGGCAGGCCGCGACGCACGCGCCGCAGCCGATGCACTCGGCGTGCTCGAACGCGAAGTCGGCGTCCGCCTTGGGAACGGGCGTGGCGTGCGCTTCGGGGGCGGCGCCCGTCGGGACGCTGATGTAGCCGCCGGCGCCGATGATCCGGTCGAACGCCGACCGGTCCACGACCAGGTCCTTGACCACCGGGAAGGCTCCCGCGCGCCACGGCTCGACGTCGACGGTGTCACCGTCGTTGAAGTGCCGCATGTGCAGCTGGCAGGTGGTGGTGCGCTCCGGTCCGTGCGCGTCGCCGTTGATGACGACACCGCACGCACCGCAGATGCCCTCGCGGCAGTCATGGTCGAAGGCGATGGGCTCGTCGCCGCGCAGGATCAGGGTCTCGTTGAGCGTGTCGAGCATCTCCAGGAAGGACATGTCCTCGGCGATGTCGTCGATGTCGTACGTGACCATCTCGCCGGGGGCGTCGGCATTGCGCTGGCGCCAGACGCGCAGGGTGAGCCTCATGCGTAACTCCGCTGGGTGGGGTGGACGTAGGCGAATTCGAGGGTTTCCTTGTGCAGGACGGGCGCCGCGCCCGTACCCGCGAACTCCCAGGCGGCGGCGTACGAGAACTCCTCGTCCCTGCGCTCCGCCTCACCGCCCTCGCTTTGGCTCTCCTCGCGGAAGTGGCCACCGCAGGATTCGGTGCGGTGCAGTGCGTCGAGGCAGAGCAGCTCGGCGAGCTCCAGGTAGTCCACGACGCGGTTGGCCTTCTCCAGCGACTGGTTGAGCTCCTCGCCCGTACCCGGCACCTTGATCCTTCGCCAGAACTCGTCGCGGATCTCCGGGATGCGGCCGAGCGCCTTGCGCAGGCCCTCCTCGGTGCGGGCCATCCCGCAGTACTCCCACAGGAGTTCACCGATCTCCTTGTGGAAGGAGTCGGGGGTGCGGTCACCGTCGACGGCGAGCAGTCGCTCCAGACGGTCGTTGGTCTCCGCGACCGCGCGCACCGCCTCCGGGTGGCTCGCGTCGATGTCGGCGTGGTGGGGGTTGCGGGCGAGGTAGTCGTTGATGGTGGACGGCAGGACGAAGTAGCCGTCGGCCAGGCCCTGCATCAGCGCTGAGGCGCCGAGGCGGTTTGCCCCGTGGTCGGAGAAGTTGGCCTCGCCGATCGCGAAGAGGCCGGGGACGGTGGTCTGGAGGTCGTAGTCGACCCAGAGGCCGCCCATCGTGTAGTGGATCGCCGGGTAGATGCGCATGGGCACCTCGTACGGGTTCTCGGCGGTGATCCGCTCGTACATCTCGAAGAGGTTGCCGTACTTCTCCTCGACCGCCTTGCGGCCGAGACGCCGGATCGCGTCGGCGAAGTCGAGGTAGACGCCCTGCCCGCCGGGGCCGACGCCGCGCCCCTCGTCGCAGACGTTCTTCGCGGCCCGCGAGGCGATGTCGCGCGGAACGAGGTTGCCGAAGGACGGGTAGATGCGCTCCAGGTAGTAGTCGCGCTCGTCCTCGGGGATGTCGGCCGGCGGGCGGTTGTCGCCCTGTGCCCTGGGCACCCAGATGCGGCCGTCGTTGCGCAGCGACTCGCTCATCAGGGTGAGCTTGGACTGGTGGTCGCCGGAGCGCGGGATGCAGGTGGGGTGGATCTGGGTGAAGCACGGGTTGGCGAAGTACGCGCCGCGCCGGTGGGCCCGCCAGATCGCCGTCGCGTTGGAGTTCTTGGCGTTCGTGGAGAGGTAGAAGACGTTGCCGTAGCCGCCGCTCGCGAGCACCACGGCGTCCGCGAAGTACGTGTCGATCCGGCCGGTGATCAGGTCGCGCGCGACGATGCCGCGCGCCCGCCCGTCGACGACGATCAGGTCCAGCATCTCGGTGCGCGCGTGCATCTCGACGTTGCCTGCGGCGATCTGCCGGGACAGCGCCTGGTAGGCGCCGAGCAAAAGCTGCTGTCCCGTCTGGCCTCGGGCGTAGAACGTCCTCGACACCTGTACGCCGCCGAAGGAGCGGGTGTCGAGCAGGCCGCCGTACTCGCGCGCGAAGGGCACGCCCTGCGCGACGCACTGGTCGATGATCTCGACGGAGATCTGCGCGAGCCGGTGGACGTTGGACTCGCGGGCGCGGAAGTCGCCGCCCTTGACGGTGTCGTAGAAGAGGCGGTGGATGGAGTCGCCGTCGTTGCGGTAGTTCTTGGCGGCGTTGATGCCGCCTTGCGCGGCGATGGAGTGGGCGCGGCGCGGTGAGTCCTGGTAGCAGAACTGGACGACGTGGTAGCCCTGTTCGGCGAGCGTGGCGCCTGCCGCGCCGCCCGCGAGGCCAGTGCCGACGACGATGACGGTGTGCTTGCGGCGGTTGGCCGGGTTGACCAGCTTGGCTTCGAAGCGGCGAGTGTCCCAGCGCTCGGCGATGGGGCCGGAGGGGGCCTTGGTGTCGACGACCGGCGCGCCGGTCGCGTACACCGTGTAGTCGGTGCATTCCGGGTAATCGCTCATGTCAGCTCACCACTCCAGTCATCACGGCGACCGGTACGGAGATGAATCCGGCGGTCAGCACCAGCGCCAGGCCATTGGCCACGGCCTTGAGAATCCGGTCGCGCCGCGCGTTCCCCACGCCCAGCGTCTGCGCGGCGCTCCAGAAGCCGTGCCGGATGTGCAGCCCCACGGCCAGCATGGCCACGAGGTAGATGACGTTCCCGTACCAGGTGCTGAAGGTCGCGACGACGTTCTCGTACGGGCGCCCCGGCTGGGCGTTCTCGTTCACCGTGAGCGTCGTCAGGTCCAGCAGGTGCCACACGATGAACAGCGCGAGGATGATCCCGCCCCACTGCATGGTCCGCGTCGCGTAGCTCGCCCGCCGCCGCTTGTGGACGTACTTGCTCGGCCGCGCCTTGATGTCCCGCCTGCTGAGCTGGTACGCCGCGACGCCGTGCAGCACGACCGCCGCGAGCAGCACCACGCGCACGACCCACAGTGCCCACTCGTAATGCAGGAGGGGCTCCCCCATGGTCCGCAGCCAGTGCGCGTACGCGTTGAACTCCCCGGAACCGAAGAAGATCTTGAGGTTGCCGAGCATGTGGGCGACCAGGTACATCAGCATGATCAGGCCGCTCACGGCCATCACCGTCTTCTTGCCGACGGTCGATCCCCAGAACGATCGCGTGAGTGACGGTTGCCGTTCTTCCGTCCGCGTAGCCAGTGCCATGGGGCTGACGTTAGGGCCGTCGCACCTCAGAGGTCCAAGACATGGTCCAGCTCATGTCCATAGGCTGTGGCTATCCTCGATATCGTTGGGCGCATGCAGTTCCAGCAGCTCCTCTATTTCGTGACCGTCGCCGAGACCCTGCACTTCACCCACGCCGCCGAGCAGGTGCACGTCTCCCAGCCGTCCCTCTCCCAGCAGATCCGCGCGCTGGAGAAGGAGCTGGGCGCCGACCTGTTCACCCGGGCCCGCGGCAACATCGCCCTCACCGACGCCGGTGAGGCTCTGCTGCCGCTCGCCCGGCGCATCCTCGCCGACGCCGACACCGCCCGGCATGAAGTCCAGGAGCTGGCGCAGCTGCGGCGCGGCCGGGTGCGGCTCGGTGCGACGCCGAGCCTGTGCACCGGGCTGCTCCCGGACGTACTGCGGACCTTCCACGATCTGCATCCCGGCATCCAGCTGCTGATCGAGGAGAGCGGCTCGCACGATCTCGTACGGGAGCTGGCGCGCGGCGCACTCGACCTCGCCCTGGTCGTGCTGCCGCTGCCGACGCCGTCGCCCGCCCTGACCACCGTCGGGCTGCTGCACGAGGACCTGGTCGTGGTCTCCTCGGCATCGCTGCCCCGTCCAGGGAAAGGCGGCAGGTCCGTACGCATCGCCGATCTTGAGGGCGAGCCGCTGGTGATGTTCCGGCACGGCTACGACCTGCGCGAGCTGACCGTCGCCGCCTGCCGCGCCGAAGGCTTCGAGCCGTCGTTCACGGTGGAGGGCGGCGAGATGGACGCCGTTCTCGGCTTCGTACGGGCCGGGCTCGGGCTCGCCGTCGTACCGCGCATGGTGGCCGCGCGGGCGGGGCGCGACCTGCGGGTCACGCCGCTGGCGCGGCCGGGCCTGCACCGTACGATCGCACTCGCGCACCGCAGCGACGTGGCTCCGCCGCGCGCGGCGCGCGAGCTCCAGAACGTACTCCTCGCTTCCCGGGTCCGTCAGACGGCGTCGGCCAGCAGCAAGGTGTGAATGCGGTCCGGTGCGCCGGGCCTGGCGTAGTACCAGCCCTGCGCGGTGTCGCAGCCGAGCTCGCGCAACTGCGCGGCCTGCGCGCCCGTCTCCACACCCTCCACCGTGACGGCCAGCTTCAGGCTGTGCGCCAGGGACACGATGCCCTCGACGATCTTCAGGTCGACGTCGTCGGCCGGGTGCTGCTGCATGGACCGGGTGAAGGAACGGTCCAGCTTCAGCACGCTCACCGGCAGCCTGCGCAGATTGGCGAGGTTGGAGTATCCGGTGCCGAAGTCGTCGAGCGCGATGTCCACTCCCATCTCGGCGAGCTGGCGCAGCGGCTTGAGCAGGTCGTCGTCGGCGCCGATCAGCGCCGACTCGGTGACTTCCAGACACAAAGCGCCCGGTTCGAGACCCGCGCGCTCCAGCACGTCCACTGTGTCGGCGACGAGACGGGGGTGGTGGAGCTGCATCGGTGAGAGGTTCACGTTGATGCGCAGCGGACCGCCGTCCGTGTGCCGCTCCTGCCAGAATCTGGCCTGGCGTACGGACTCTTCGAGCACCCAGCGGCCGAGCGGGACGATCAGCCCGGTGTGCTCGGCGAGCGGGATGAACCGGTCGGGGCCGAGAACGCCGTGCTGCGGATGGCACCAGCGCACCAGCGCCTCCGCGCCGTGCACACTGCCGTCGCCGAGGTGCACGAGCGGCTGGTACTCGATGAAGAACTCGTTGCGCTCCAGCGCGGCGGGCAGGGCGTTGGTGAGCCCGTGCCGGGTGATGGCGCGGGCGTCCGCCTCGGCGTCGGCGGTCTCGAAGCGGTTGCCGCCCGCCGACTTGGCGCGGTACATGGTGATGTCGGCGCTCCGCAGCACCTCCGCCGGGCCGCGTTCGCCGGCCGGGCCTTCGACGATGCCGATGCTGCCGCGTACGGTCAGATCCCGGCCCTCGATGCGGATCGGGGCCGCCAGCGCGTTCAGGATGCGGGCGGCGAGCTCGTCGACCTCCTGGCGGGTGTCGGGGCCGGTGGTGAGCGCCACGAACTCGTCGCCGCCGAGCCTGGCCACCATCTCGCCGGGCGCTGTCGCGCAGCTCTGGAGGCGGTCGGCGACCTCGACGAGCAGCCGGTCGCCGGCCGAGTGGCCGAGGCTGTCGTTGACCGCCTTGAAGCCGTCGAGATCGAGGTAGCACAGGCCGAAGCGCATGCCGTCGCCCGCGGACAGGGCCTTCTCCAGGCGCTCGAAGAAGAGCGTGCGGTTCGGCAGACCGGTCAGGGCATCATGAGTCGCCTCGTAGCGGAGTCGCAGGTTGAGCAGCCGCCGCTCGGTGGTGTCCTCCATGAGCGCCAGCTGGTACTGCGGCCGGCCGTCGGCGTCGCGCAGCAGCGAGACCGTCAGATTGGTCCACAGGACCGTGCCGTCAGTGCGGTAGTACGGCTTCTCCACGCGGTAGTTCTCGCGCTCGCCGCGCACCAGCTCGCCGTACAGCTTCCAGACGTGCGGCGTGTCCTCGGGGTGCACCCACTCGCTGACCTTCCGGCCGCGCATGTAGTGGTCGAGCCCGCCGAACATGCGCATGAGCGCTTCGTTGACCTCCAGGATGTTGCCTTCGAGATCCGCGATGCCGATGCCGACCGCCGCTCCCTCGAAGACCGCGCGAAAGCGCGTCTCGGTGTCGTGCAGCGCCTTCTGCGCCTCGCTGCTCGCCACCAGGGACGACCGTGCGACCGCCTCCTGCTCGGCGAGCGTGCGCTCACGCAGGGCCTGCGCGAAGCCGGCGGCGATGGCGTGCTGGAGCCGGGCGCAGCGGGCCCGGTGCTCCTCGGCCTCGGCGGGCGAGTCCTCCTCCCCGGCGCAGTACAGCACCAGGTAGGAGTCGACGACTCCGAGCGTACGGACGAGGGCTTCCGGGTCGGTGCAGTGGGCGGCGACCAGAGCGGCACCGACCTCGTGCGCCGGCGCCGTGTCGAAGGGCCGGCGGTGCAGCGCGGCGCTCAACTGCCGCGCGAGTGGCAGCAGGTGCCGCTCAACCTCGGGCCGGGTCATGGAGGTTGCGGTGACGGGGAAGATCGCCCGGCTCCAGATGGTGGCAAACCGCCCGAGTCTGTCGTCCACCGGTGCCTGCGATGGCACGCTCACGCCTTGCGTCCCACTCCTGCGAAGCCCGAGAAGGCGAATGGATCCTCCTGCGCGAGCGGGGTCTGAGGCCGCCACTCGGGCATCGCGACCAGTCCCGGCTCGACCATCTCGAATCCCTCGAAGAACCGCATGACCTGCTCGCGCGAGCGCATGATCAGCGGGTTCTTGATGTTCTTGTAGACCCCGACCGTGCCGCCCGCCTGCTCCTGGGTGAGCGGGATTCCTTCGTACGAGGCGTGAGTGAGGATCAGGACGCTGCCGGGCGCGAGGGCGTCGCGCAGGGTGTCGACGGCGGCCTGCGGATCGTCGGCGTCCTCGACGAAGTGGAGTACGGCGACGAGCAGCAGCGCCACCGGCCGGTCCAGATCGATGAGTTCGCCGACGACGGGGCTGTTGAGGATCTCCTGCGGCTTGCGCAGGTCGGCAGCCGCCACACCGGCCCGGTCGTTGCCCGCGAGCACGGCCTGGCTGTGCGCGACGGCGACCGGGTCGTGGTCGATGTACGCGACGCGGGCCTCGGGGTTGGCCGCCTGGGCAACCTCGTGGACGTTGCCGAAGGTCGGTATGCCCGATCCGATGTCGAGGAACTGGGTGATGCCCTCGTCGGCCGCGAAGCGCACCGCGCGGCGCATGAACGCCCGGTTCGCCTGCATGATCTTCGGGAGGCCCGGCATGAACTCCATTGCCTTGCGGGCTGCTTGCCTGTCGACCTCGAAGTTGTGCGAACCGCCCAGGTAGAAGTCGTAAATCCGGGACACGCTCGGCACCGTGAGGTCGATGCCCTGTGGTGCCCAGGCGGGTCGCTCCATCATGTCTCCAACTCATCGCCACGGGACATCCGGTCATGAGCAAGACCGGTGTTCGAGCCGAGGCTACTGATCGGCAGGCATCAGAGCGAGCAAAAACGGAAATTCGCGGTCCGTTCTCGGTCACACGCCGCAGGCATGTGCGGCATAAATGACCGGCCCGTCCCTTCCGCGGCGGGGCGGAGAGACGGGCCGGCCGGGCCGGGCGCCACAGCGTGGGGACGCTGTCGGAGCTACTTGGGCGCGCCGACCAGCTTGCCCTCGGGCGAGACCGCGTACCAAGTGCCACCGACGCCCTGGCCGTTGGTGTCACCCGGCTTCGCGTCGCCCGAGAAGGTGTAGAGGGGCCAGCAGTCGATCGTCTGCTGCTTGATTCCGTCGGGGCGGTCGAAGGTGACGAAGCCCTTCTTGAGGATGCCTTCGGTGTCGTTCTTCTCGACCGGCGGGACGACCGGCCACTTGTCGAGGCAGGCGCCGGTGCAGGCGGTCTTCATCGGCCAGGCGGAGTCTTTCTTGAACCGGTAGACCGTCATGCCGTTGGAGTCGACCACGACGTCGCCGAGCTTGGCGTCCTTGCGTACGGACATGCCCGCGAGGTCGGCGGGGTTCTCGGCCTCGCCCGCGTCACCGGCATCTCCCTCGTCACCGGCGCCACCGGCCGCCGCGCCCGGTGCGGCCTTCTTGCCGTCGGGGGCGGAGGCGAACCAAGTGCCGCCGACGCCCTGGCCCTTGGCGTCGCCGGGCTTGGCATCCTTGGCGAAGCGGTACATGGGCCAGCCGCCGATGGTGAGCTGTTTGGTGCCGTCGGCCCTGGCCACCTCGCCGAGCATCGAGGCGTCGGTACCAGGGGCGGCCGTGGCGTCGCCGGCCGGCACGACCGGCCAGGCCTTCGCACAGTCGCCCTCGCAATTCGACTTCGGCGGGCTGGCGGTGTCCTTGTCGAACCGGTAGAGCGTGAAACCCTCGCTGTCGGTGAGGACCTCGCCGAGCTTCTTGCTGTCCCAGACGGCGAGTTGTCCCGCGGCCTTGGGTGCGGCGGCCCCGCCGGCGGCGTCGTCGCCGTAACCGCCCTTGTCGGAGCCGTAGCCGGTGTCGGCGGGCTGCTGCGCCGGGTTGGCATTTCCCACCGCCTGGCCGTTGGGGGACTCGGTCGCCGTGTCCTGACCGCACGCCGTCGTCAGCGCCATCACAGCCGCCGCCGTCACCGCGAGCGAGACGTTCCGCCAGGTCTTCATGTGGACTCCTGTGCACCGAGGGTGTGTTGCGACGCCGTTGTGCGTCGCTCATGGCCCTAGGTACGGGCGGGGAGTGTCCCGGTGTTCAACGCGTTCGCAGAAATTTCCCAATGACCTTCGCGGCGCGCCCGGCCATCTCAAACGCAAAGCCGCGAAAGTCCCACCCATCAGGCGAATTGAGCGGGACCGCAGCGTGCCGGTGGTCCGCCCGGACGATGATCCCGAACGTGCACCCTCCGTCCCCAGGACGCCTGTTGGCCGCCACCACCTTGGTCTGGCTGCTGCTGAGCCCCGTACCGGCCGCCGCCGACAACTGTTCGTACGCCTCCATTTTACCCAGCAGTGAGATGTCGTCGGGCTCGGCGGTCGCCGTCGCGGGAAGCGCGACCTGCACGGCGGGCCCGAAACCGAAGCCCCCGCCGACGCCCACCCCGGCGCCACCGCCACCGCCACCAC
>NZ_JAGGOK010000078.1 GCF_018614615.1 Streptomyces sp. ISL-100
GAAAACGACCAGTCCTGGGATCTGTTCGCCGTCATGACCACCGATGTCCAGAAGGCGTCGCTCACCCTGGAATCGCTGCTCAGCCAGTACATCGGCGTTCCTCCGGCCCAGCAGACCCGGACCGTCCTCGAGTACCTTCGCGCGGCAAAACGCCGGGCCGCCGCGTTCCGCGCAGCCACGCCCGAGACACCCTTGATCTTCACGGTGCTGGAGGAGGACATCGAGCACGCGATCGACGACCTGGAGACTGTCGAGCGGCAACTGCTCGACACGCCGCCGTCACCATCACCCCCCGTAATCGTGCCCGTACCCGCCCCAGCGCCCGCAGGCTCCCCGAGCGGGTAGCGCTTCGAGCGGGCGGAGGCGTGTCGGCGCCGGCCCTCGCACGGTGATCAACTTGTTCTTGCCCAACCGGCTGCCCTCCGCCGCCGCGACGGCCACCCGCCGCTCGTGCGCGAAGGTATCCGCGTCGGAGTCACCCCCGCTGGTCGGCATGGTGACAGGTCCACCTGCCCGGGCAGCGACAGGCCGCCTGACGGGCCGCACCCACGTCGGCACGCACCGCGGCGCCCACCCAATGTCCGGTCGGGGACAAGGCAGGCGCCGCGTTCAGTTCCGCACGCCGTTGTACGGGACGTCTATTGGGGGCGTACGTCAGACAGTCAACGCACGATCCGTCGGCTTCACCGGGGCCGGCAACTCACTCGCCCCCGTCAGGAACCGGTCCACGCCACGGGCCGCCGAGCGGCCCTCGGCGATCGCCCACACGATCAGCGACTGGCCGCGGCCGGCGTCACCGGCGACGAAGACGCCGTCGACGTTCGTCGCGTACTCCGCGTCGCGCGACACGTTGCCGCGTGCGTCGAGCTCCAGGCCGAACTGCTGGACCAGACCGTTCTCCTGGTCCGTGCCCGTGAAGCCCATCGCCAGCGTGACGAGCTGAGCGGGGATCTTGCGCTCGGTGCCCGGCTTCTGCTCCAGCTTGCCGTCCTTGAACTCCACCTCGACGAGGTGCAGGAACTGGACGTTGCCGTCCTCGTCACCCTCGAAGTGCGTCGTGGACACGGAGTAGACCCGCTCGCCGCCCTCCTCGTGCGCGGAGGTGACCTTGTAGAGCATCGGGAAGGTCGGCCACGGCTGGTTGGCGTTACGCTCCTCGCCCGGCTTGGGCATGATCTCCAGCTGGGTGACCGAGGCCGCGCCCTGGCGGTGGGCGGTGCCCACGCAGTCCGCGCCGGTGTCGCCGCCGCCGATGACCACGACGTGCTTGCCCTCGGCGGTGATCGGGGAGACCGTCAGGTCGCCCTCCTGCACCTTGTTGGCGAGCGGCAGGTACTCCATCGCGAAGTGGACGCCGTTCAGCTCGCGGCCCGGGACGGGCAAGTCGCGGGAGACCGTCGCGCCGGCGGCGATGACCACCGCGTCGTACCGGCGCCGCAGCTTCGCGGCGTCGATGTCGCGGCCGATCTCGACCTCCGTACGGAACTTGGTGCCCTCCGCGCGCATCTGCTCGATGCGCCGGTTGATGTGCACCTTCTCCATCTTGAACTCGGGGATGCCGTAGCGCAGCAGCCCGCCGATGCGGTCGGCGCGCTCGTACACCGCGACCGTGTGACCGGCCCGCGTCAGCTGCTGAGCGGCGGCCAGGCCCGCAGGCCCCGAGCCGATGACAGCCACAGTCTTGCCCGACAGACGCTCCGGCGGCTGCGGCGTGACGTCGCCGTTGCCCCACGCCTTGTCGATGATCGAGACCTCGACGTTCTTGATGGTGACAGCCGGCTGGTTGATGCCGAGCACGCACGCCGACTCGCACGGAGCCGGGCACAGCCGCCCGGTGAACTCCGGGAAGTTGTTCGTGGCGTGCAGCCGCTCGCTCGCCGCCGCCCAGTCCTCGCGGTAGGCGTAGTCGTTCCACTCGGGAATGAGGTTCCCGAGAGGACAGCCGTTGTGGCAGAAGGGGATGCCGCAGTCCATGCAGCGCCCGGCCTGCTTGCTGATGATCGGCAGCAGGGAGCCGGGAACGTAGACCTCGTTCCAGTCCTTGACGCGCTCACCGGCGGGACGGGTCTTGGCGACCTCGCGTCCGGTGGTCAGGAAGCCCTTGGGGTCAGCCATTGGTCGCCGCCTCCATCATCTTCTCGGTGGTCTCCTGCTCGGAGAGACCGGCGAGCTCAGCGGCGTCCTTGGCGGCGAGCACTGCCTTGTACGTGGACGGGATGATCTTGCTGAAGCGGGCCACCGCGGTGTCCCACTCGGCCAGCAGCTTCGAGGCGACCGTCGAACCGGTCTCCTCCTCATGGCGACGCACCACATCGTGCAGCCACAGCTTGTCGGTCTCGTCGAGCGCCTCGACCGCCCCGGCGTTGCCGGAGTTGACGTTGTCCGGGTCGAGGTCGATGACGTACGCGATGCCACCGGACATGCCGGCCGCGAAGTTACGCCCCGTCTCGCCCAGCACCACCGCGCGACCGCCGGTCATGTACTCGCAGCCGTGGTCGCCCACGCCCTCCGAGACGACCGTGGCGCCGGAGTTACGGACACAGAAGCGCTCACCCGTCCTGCCCCGCAGGAAGAGCTCGCCACTCGTGGCGCCGTACGCGATCGTGTTGCCCGCGATCGTCGAGTACTCGGCGAGGTGGTCGGCGCCCCGGTCCGGCCGGACCACGATCCGGCCGCCCGAAAGGCCCTTCCCCACATAGTCGTTCGCGTCGCCTTCGAGCCGCAGCGTGACACCGCGCGGCACGAACGCACCGAAGGACTGGCCGGCCGACCCGGTGAAGGTGATGTCGATGGTGTCGTCGGGCAGACCGGCCCCGCCGAACTTCTTCGTCACCTCGTGACCGAGCATCGTGCCGACGGTCCGGTTGATGTTGCGGATCGCGACCTGCGCGCGCACCGGCCCGGCGGCCTCGGCGCTGTCCACGGCCAGGGCGTCGGCGGCGAGCTTGATCAGCTCGTTGTCGAGCGCCTTCTCCAGCGCGTGGTCCTGGGTCGTGATCTGGTGACGGACTGCGCCCTCCGGCAGCTCGGGCACGTAGAAGAGCGGCTCCAGGTCGAGGCCCTGCGCCTTCCAGTGCTCAACGGCGGCGTCGGTGTTGAGGAGTTCGGCGTGGCCGACGGCCTCTTCGAGCGTACGGAAGCCGAGCTCGGCCAGCAGCTCGCGCACTTCCTCCGCGATGAACTGGAAGAAGTTGACGATGTACTCGGCCTTGCCGGAGAACCGGTCCCGAAGCACCGGGTTCTGCGTGGCGATACCGACCGGGCACGTGTCGAGGTGGCAGACGCGCATCATGACGCAGCCGGAGACGACGAGGGGCGCGGTCGCGAAACCGAACTCCTCGGCGCCGAGCAGCGCGGCGATGATGACATCGCGGCCGGTCTTCAGCTGGCCGTCGGTCTGGACGACGATACGGTCGCGCAGCCCGTTGAGCAGCAGCGTCTGCTGGGTCTCGGCGAGACCGAGCTCCCAGGGACCGCCCGCGTGCTTCAGCGAGGTAAGCGGGGAAGCACCCGTACCACCATCATGGCCCGAGATCAGCACCACATCGGCGTGTGCCTTGGACACACCCGCGGCGACGGTACCGACACCGACCTCCGACACCAGCTTCACGTGGATACGCGCGGCCGGGTTGGCGTTCTTGAGGTCGTGGATCAGCTGAGCCAGGTCCTCGATCGAGTAGATGTCGTGGTGCGGCGGCGGCGAGATGAGCCCCACGCCCGGCGTCGAGTGCCGGGTCTTGGCCACCCACGGGTAGACCTTGTGACCGGGCAGCTGACCGCCCTCACCGGGCTTGGCACCCTGCGCCATCTTGATCTGAATGTCGTCGGCGTTGACGAGGTATTCACTCGTCACACCGAAACGCCCCGAGGCGACCTGCTTGATGCTGGAGCGCCGCGCCGGGTCGTACAGCCGCTCGGCGTCCTCGCCGCCCTCACCGGTGTTGGACTTGCCGCCCAGCTGGTTCATGGCGATGGCGAGGGTCTCGTGCGCCTCCTGGGAGATGGAGCCGTACGACATGGCACCGGTGGAGAAGCGCTTGACGATCTCGGAGGCCGGCTCGACCTCATCAATCGAGATGGCCTCACGGCCCGACTTGAACCCGAACAGCCCACGCAGCGTCATCAGCCGCTCCGACTGCTCGTTCACCCGGTCCGTGTACTGCTTGAAGATGTCGTACCGGCGGTTGCGCGTGGCGTGCTGGAGGCGGAAGACCGTCTCCGGGTCGAACAGGTGCGGCTCGCCCTCGCGGCGCCACTGGTACTCGCCGCCGATCTCCAGCGCGCGGTGCGTGGCGGCGATGCCTGAGGCCGGGTAGGCCTTGGCGTGCCGGGCGGCGACTTCCTTGGCGACGACATCGAGGCCGGCGCCGCCGATCTTGGTCGCCGTACCGTTGAAGTACTTCTCGACGAAGGCCTCGTCCAGACCGACAGCCTCGAAGACCTGCGCGCCCCGGTAGGAGGCGACGGTCGAGATGCCCATCTTGGACATGACCTTCAGGACGCCCTTACCGAGCGCGTAAATCAGGTTCCGGATGGCCTGCTCGGGCTCGGCGCCCTCGATGAACGTACCCGCGCGGACCAGGTCCTCGACGGACTCCATGGCCAGGTACGGGTTGACGGCGGCCGCACCGAAGCCGATCAGCAGCGCGACGTGGTGCACCTCGCGCACATCGCCCGCCTCGACGAGCAGCCCCACCTGGGTGCGCTGCTTCGTACGGATGAGGTGGTGGTGCACGGCGGAGGTGAGCAGCAGCGACGGGATCGGCGCGTGCTCGGCGTCCGAGTGCCGGTCGGAGAGCACGATCAGGCGGGCGCCGGCCTCGATGGCGGCGTCGGCCTCTGCGCAGATCTCCTCGATACGGGCGGCCAGCGCGTCGCCGCCGCCGCTGACGCGGTAGAGGCCGGACAGCGTGGCGGCCGTCAGGCCCGGCATGTCGCCGTCGGCGTTGATGTGTATGAGCTTGGCCAGCTCGTCGTTGTCGATCACCGGGAACGGCAGCGTGACATTGCGGCAGGTCGCGGCGGTCGGCTCCAGGATGTTGCCCTGGGGGCCGAGCGAGGAGCGCAGCGAGGTGACGAGCTCCTCGCGGATGGCGTCCAGCGGCGGGTTGGTGACCTGCGCGAAGAGCTGGGTGAAGTAGTCGAAGAGCAGCCGGGGCCGCTCGGACAGCGCCGCGATGGGCGAGTCCGTACCCATGGAACCGAGCGGCTCGCCGCCGGTGCGGGCCATCGGCGCGAGGATGACGCGCAGCTCTTCCTCGGTGTACCCGAAGGTCTGCTGCCGACGGGTCACGGACGCGTGCGTGTGCACGATGTGCTCACGCTCGGGCAGGTCCTCCAGCTCGATCTCGCCGGCTTCCAGCCACTCCTGGTAGGGAGCCTCGGCGGCGAGGCCGGCCTTGATCTCGTCGTCCTCGATGATCCGGCGCTCGGCGGTGTCGACGAGGAACATCTTGCCGGGCTGCAGCCGCCCCTTGCGGACCACCTTCGCCGGGTCGATGTCAAGCACGCCCACCTCGGACGACAGCACGACGAGCCCGTCGTCGGTCACCCAGTAGCGGCCGGGACGCAGACCGTTGCGGTCGAGTACGGCGCCGACCTGGGTGCCGTCGGTGAAGGTGACGCAGGCCGGGCCGTCCCAGGGCTCCATCATCGTGGCGTGGTACTGGTAGAAGGCCCGCCGGGCCGGGTCCATCGAGTCGTGGTTCTCCCACGCCTCGGGGACCATCATCAGCACCGCGTGCGGCAGCGAGCGCCCGCCCAGGTGCAGCAGCTCCAGCACCTCGTCGAAGGACGCGGAGTCGGAGGCGTCGGGCGTACAGACGGGAAAGATCCGCTCCAGCTTGTCCGCACCGAACAGGTCGGACGCGAGCTGGGACTCACGGGCCTTCATCCAGTTCCGGTTGCCCTTGACCGTGTTGATCTCGCCGTTGTGCGCGACGAAGCGGTACGGGTGGGCGAGCGGCCAGCTGGGGAAGGTGTTCGTCGAGAAGCGCGAGTGGACAAGGGCCACAGTCGTCGCGAAGCGCCGGTCGGACAGGTCCGGGAAGAACGGCTCCAGCTGCCCGGTGGTGAGCATGCCCTTGTAGACGATGGTCCGCGCGGAGAGCGACGGGAAGTAGACACCGGCCTCGCGCTCGGCGCGCTTGCGCAGCACGAAGGCCTTGCGGTCGAGCTCAAGCCCCGTCGACGTACCGTCCGCCACGAAAATCTGGGCGAAGGCCGGCATGGTGGCGCGGGCGCCGTTGCCGAGCAGCGAGGGAGTGACGGGAACCTCACGCCACCCCAGAACGTCGAGACCTTCCTCGGCTGCGATCGTCTCGATCTCGGAGACGGCCTGTGCGGAGCCGTCTGCGGGAAGGAAACCAATGCCGACGGCGTACGCCCCGGCCGCGGGAAGGTCGAATTCGGTGACCTCGCGCAGGAACGCGTCGGGAACCTGGAGCAGGATTCCGGCGCCATCGCCGGAGTCGGGCTCGGATCCTGTGGCACCGCGGTGTTCGAGATTGCGCAGTACGGTCAGCGCCTGCTCGACCAGCTCATGGCTGGCCACACCGGTAAGGGTGGCCACAAAGCCGACGCCACAGGCGTCGTGCTCGTTACGGGGGTCGTACATCCCCTGCTGGGCGGGGCGACCGTCCATGGGCGACCAGGCGTCGGAACGCATTGGCACTCCCGTCGTCGTCGTGGCATATGCAACTACCGAGGGACGACGTTGGCCCTCCGCGAAATTTCGTGCAGGTTACATGATGGCTGGCTTCTCGCGAGGTGGATAGCTCATTCCAGCATGCGGACACCGCGCATAGCGGTGCAGGTGGTTCACTGGCGGACAGACCGACACCCGTCGGGTCGTCACAGCGCAGGCCTCATTGCCTGCGGTGTCGTGGGCTCTTGCCCGGTGATTGCGAAGATGAAACCACCGAGTAACAGACTACTTATGTGGAGCCCCGCATAGGGTCTCACCCTACGGCCGTTCCGAACAGAGCGCCGAGGGCGTACGTCACACCCGCCGCGGCCCCGCCGAGCGCCAGCTGCCTGATTCCACTGAACCACCAGGAACGCGCCGTCACCCTGGCCACCAGCGCCCCGCAGGCAAAGAGCCCGACCAGCGCCAGCAGCACCGCGGGCCACAACGTCGAGGCCCCGAGCAGGTATGGCAGTACGGGCAACAGAGCGCCCAGAGCGAATGCCCCGAACGACGATACGGCGGCGACCAGGGGTGAGGGAAGGTCCCCCGGGTCGATACCGAGCTCCTCACGGGCGTGGATCTCCAGCGCCTGCTCGGGATCGCGGGACAGCTGACGGGCGACTTCACGAGCCAGTCCCGCCTCGACCCCACGCGACTCGTACAGCGCGGCGAGCTCCTCCAGCTCATCCTTGGGATGCTTGCGCAACTCCCGCCGCTCTACGTCGAGTTCGGCCTCGACAAGCTCGCGCTGCGAGGCCACGGAGGTGTATTCCCCCGCCGCCATGGAGAAGGCGCCGGCGGCAAGCCCGGCAAGCCCCGTAATGACGATCGTCTGCTGCCCCACGGAACCACCGGCCACACCGGTCATCAGCGCCAGATTCGATACCAGACCGTCCATGGCCCCGAAGACCGCCGGGCGCAGCCAACCCCCATTCACGTCACGGTGCGTGTGGTTGTCGCGGTGCGCCTCGTGCAGCGTCGCCTCGGTCTCAATGATGGCCATGTCGCCCAGTTCCCCTCTCACCGGAGGCGGGGCCGTCCGCGGCCCCTCCACCCCCTCAACATCATCGAAAGTACGCACGATTCAAGACCCCCGCCAGCAAGGCAGGCCGTACTTACCCGCAGCTCAGACCCCACGCCGACCGGGTGACGCTGACGTTTCGGAGCCTTCGCCGGGCCCTCGCGTGGCACAGATCCAGGAACGAGCCCTGGGAGTTGATTGCATGCGATCCCGCACCGGTCACGACCGCGCGCTTCAGGCCCTGCGCGAACTTCACGGCGTCCGGGCGCTCCGCGACAGGGGGCGGGGCGCCCTGCTCGGCCTGGCGGTGGGCGACGCGCTCGGGGCGCCGGCGGAGAACATGAAGCCGTCCGAGATCCGCCGCCGTTGGGGCCGCATCGAGGGCTTCGTGTCCTGCGACCCCGCCGGTACGGACGACACGGAGTACGCCATCTTCTCCGGCCTCCTCCTGGCCCGTCACGGCTCGGCGCTCACCGTGGCCCACGTCGAGAACGCCTGGCACCTGTGGATCGCCGACCTGGACGAGGGACCGTTCCGCGGCGCGGGCTTCAGCGAACGCGGCACGCTGGAAAACCTCCGCCGGGGCCTGGCCGCCCCCATCTCCGCCCAGCACCGCCACGCGTGGAGCGACGGCCTGGCGATGCGCGCCGCCCCGTTCGGCGTCTTCGCGGCGGGCCGCCCGGCGGAGGCGGCGCGGCTGGTGGCGATCGACGGATGCGTGAGCCACGGGGGCGAGGGCATCTACGGCGGCCAGGCGGTGGCGGCGGGCGTGGCGGCGGCCATGACGGGCGGCACTCCCTCCGCGATCACCGCGGCCGCACTCTCGGTCATCCCGTCCGACTCCTGGACGGCCCGCTCCCTGCGCCGAGCGGTGGCAGTGGCCCCGGACGGCGAACGGGCGGTGCGCTCGGCGGTGGTGATCGGCGGCTACCCCTGGACGGACCTGGCCCCGGAGGCGGTGGGCCTGGCCTTCGGGGCGTTCGCGGCGTCCCGCGGCGACTTCGCCACCTCAGTCCTGACGGCGGTCAACATGGGCCGCGACGCGGACACCACGGCGGCGGTGGCGGGCGCCCTGGCCGGCGCGATGTGCGGCGCGAGGGCGATCCCTCCGGCCTGGTCCTCTGCCATCACCCCGGCCAGAGGCAGCTGCCTCCCGTCCATGCGAAACCACCACGTACTGGACGTGGCAGACCTCCTCACCCCGGACGACGATCCCCCGACCGCCACCCCCCACACCCTCCGGGCAACGCGATGACCCCCTACAACCCCCCACAAGCCGCAGAAACCACCCCCACCCTTGCGGGCAGCCCGCGCACCGCTGACACGGCCGGCCCCCGCCGGATCGAAGGGCTGCTCCTCGGCCTGGCCGCAGGCGACGCCGCCGGCTGGCCCGCCGCCCGCCACCGCGCCGCCCGCATGCCGGACTGGACCCGCCGCCTCACCCGAGAGCTCGACACCTTCGCCGAGCAGAACGCCACCACCACCCTCCCCGTCCCCATCGCCCTCAACCAGCCCCCCGAACCCCTGCGCCTAGGCCCCTCCGACGACGCCGAGTGGGCCGCTTTCACCGCCGGTACGATCCTCGCCGCCACCCCCGGCAAGATCCGCGCCGCGGTCGACCGCGCCTGGACCGCCCTCGCCGCCGAGGTCGCCGCCGCAGCCGACCGCGCCCCCGAGGTCGAGTCCGCCGTACTCCCCCTCCGCGCCCGGATCTCCGTACGCGCGGGCCTGGGCAACCTCGCCACCGGCCTGCGCCCGCCCGCGACCGGCCACGACAATCCGCACTACTTCGACGACGCCGCCTGCATCCGCGCCGCCGTCCTCGCCACCGCCCACCCCGGCGACCCGATCGCCGCCGCCGAGCTGGCCGAGTTCGACGCCCGCTACACCCAGGACGGCGACGGCGTCCACGGCGCCCGCGCCATGGCGGCGGCGATCGCGGCAGCCCTCGGCGGCGCCGGCGTCGACGAAGCCGTGCACGCCGCGCTCGCCCAACTCCCCGAAGCCACGGAAATCGGCCGCAACGCAGCCCACGCCGTACACCTCGCCACCACCTCCAACGCCGGAGCCTTCGCGCTGGTCCCCACCCTGGAGCACCAGATCGTCGACCACGTCTACAGCTACGGCATCGCCGCCGCCGAAACCGTCCCCGTAGCCCTGGCCCTCGCCACCGCCGCCCGCGGCCGCGTCACCGAGGCCGTACCCGCCGCCGCCTGCCTGTCGCGGGTCGCCGACTCCGCCCCCGCCCTCGCCGGCGCACTGACCGGCGCACTCTGCGGCGGCGACGCCCTACCGCCCGGCTGGCGGGACACCTGCCGCACCCTGGTCGGCTGCGCCCTCCCCCGCCTGGCCGGCACAGACCTGGTCGAACTGGCTGGAAGACTCACCGCACACCTCCGCCCCAACCACCCCACGAAGGGCTGACCGAACCATGGCGACATTCCCACCCCTCACCCTGGAGGACCGGACCACCGGCAGCCTGATCGGCGCGGCAGTCGGCGACGCGCTCGGCGGCCCGGTAGAAGGCTGGACCCCCGAACAGATCACCGAACGCCACAACGGCCGCGTCCACGGCATCGTCGGCCCCTTCCACGAGAACTGGCGTACGGCGCGCCCCATCGCCCCGTACCACAAGGGCGACGGCCACATCACGGACGACACCCTCATGACCCACGCCCTGGTCCGCGTGTACGAGGCCGTACGCGACCACCTGGACGCCTACGCGATCGCCGACCACCTGGTCCCCGAACTGATCGAATCCCCCATCTGGATCCCGGAGTTGGAGCAAGAAGCCCTCCCCCTCCAGCGCATCTTCCTGGCCGAGAAGTGGATCGTCGCCCGCCTCCACTACGGCCACGTGGACCCCCGGGAAGCCGGCACCGGAAACATCGTCAACTGCGGCGCCGCGATGTACATGGCCCCCGTCGGCCTGGTCAACGCGGGCAACCCAACATCCGCGTACGCCGAAGCAATCGACATCGCCGGCGCCCACCAGTCGTCGTACGGACGAGAGGCAGCCGGAGTCTTCGCCGCCGCAGTAGCCGCCGCCTGCGCCCCCGAAGCCACCCCCGCCACAGTGGTGGACACATGCCTGTCCCTCGCCAAGGACGGCACCCGCACAGCAATCGAAGCAGTAGCCGAAGCAGCGGTCCGCCACCACGACTTCGAGTCCGCACTCACCCCCCTCCGCAACGCCGTCGCACCTTTCGACACCGTCGGCCCGGACTACCGCAAACCGTCCCTCGCGGCCCGCCGCCCCTCCCGGCTGCACTCCATCGAGGAACTCCCCATCGCCCTCGGCATGCTCCTCGTAGCCAGCGGCGACTACCGCCACACAGTCCTGGGCTCGGTCAATTACGGCCGCGACTGCGACTCGATCGCCACGATGAGCGGCGCGATCGCCGGCGCGCTGTACGGCGAATCAGCCATCCCGTCCGACTGGGCGAAAACCGTCGCCGAAGCAAGCCGCACCGACCTGCACGCCCCACCCCGGACCCTGGCGGCCGTAACCCGCGAGGTGTACGCCCGAGACTCGGAGCGCCGCCGGACCCACGAGGCGACATTCGCGGCGCTGGCAGGCACGCCGTGCGGCTGACCTGGCTGCAACCTGAGGACCTGATCACCCACGAGCTGCGCCAGGCATCGGAGGACGGCCGCGACGCGACAGCGATCCGCACCCGCTGGCAATCAGCGGGCGGCCCGCCCACCCCACCGACCGCGGGCGCGTCCCCTACCCCCGCACCACACCTGCGCACCCTGGCAGAAACCCTCCTGACCGACCTCTCCCGGCTCCCCACACCCCACCCAGAACCAACCACCCTCCCCGCCATCAGATCAGCCTGCCCCACCTGGCCACACGCCCCCACACCACCCAGGAACGCGCCACCGGACGGCGCCGGAAGCGCCCCGCCGCACCACATCGCGGTGCCCGGAGGGGACGTGCCGGGGCGCTCCCCGCAGGGCGTTGAACGCAACGAGCCCACACGAAACAACGCAGTACCCGAACG
>NZ_JAGGOK010000079.1 GCF_018614615.1 Streptomyces sp. ISL-100
CTTCACGAGCCTTCTAGGGCCCGCCCGGTGATCCAAACGAAACCGCCCAGCCGAGATGCGGCACCAGCTGAAAGCCCCGCTCCTCCCACGCGGGGCCGCCCCACGTCAGTCAGATGACCGGCCGGCTTGAGTCGTCGGGCAGGTAGGAAACCCGGCTGCTGGTGTTGAGTCGGGACTGCGGGTCGGAATGACCGGCCCGCCTTCAGCTCCGTCCTGGGCCGCCCGGCGTGATGATCGTGACGCACGCCAGGAGCCCCGTGGCGACAGGCACCCTCCCCGACCAACCGGAAGTGGATACACCCTCGGCTCAGCCGCTCATTACCCCCGGGGTAATCGACCGCTCTCCCCTCCCCCGGCAGGATCAAGCACATCGACGGGAACCCCCGCCGGGATCCGGCCGCAGCCGCGAGGAGAGCACCATGTCCGTCAAGTCCACTGCCACCCCTGTCAGTTCCGCCACCACCGGGAGTTCCGTCGCCGAGGCCACCCGGGCCGTCGTGCAGGAGTTCCTTGCCGCCCGGATGGCCGGGGACACCGGGCGGCTCGTCGCGCTCTTCGCCGACGAGGTCGACTGGCTGCTCGCCGAGAACCCCGTCGTCCCGTGGATCCGCCCGCGGTCCACCGCCGCAGAATGCGCCGCCCAGTTCACGGCGTTGATGGAGCACACCGTGCCCGAGGACGCGCGCGCCTCCGTCGACAGCTTCCTCGTCGAGGGCACCGGCGCCGTTCTGATGGGGCACCTGTCGGGGACCGTACGCGCGACGGGAAAGTCCTTCGAGGGCCCGTTCGCGCTGCACCTCACCGTCGAAGACGGCCGGATCACCAGGCACCACCTCTACGAGAACAGCCTGTCGATCGCCGAGGCCTGCGCCCCATGAGGGAGCGGGCGACCGAGCCCCGAAGGGCTGTCCTGCGGCCGCTCGGGTCGCGGGCAGCCGCAGGCGGGTTCCGGTCAGCCGCGTAGTGTGCGGCCGCTCTGCAAAGCGTCGACCGGCCTGCGGGGCAGCCGCGGTCACTGCGGAGCGGGTCGTTCTCGACCTCAAGCACGTTCACGACCCGTACGAAGGCAGCGAACGCCAATCGCGTCGTAAAGAGCGTCAGCAGCCGAGGACCCTCCGGTAGTTCGGGCCGTGAGGCCCGCCGACGCGGCATCCGGGCAGTGATCCCCGTACCGGCAGACCAGCGACGCCACCGTCTACGCCGAGGCAGCCAGGGCGGCAGGCCACCCGCCCGTCGACCCGCACGTTGCGGACATCTACCTCTGAGCTGCCCGGTGATCCACGCGAACCGCCTATGGCGCCGAGTTCCGTAGCCTGACCCCCAGGAGGGCGAGTGTGGAAGTCCGTAGCCAGGTTGCCGCCTCTTCCACTGACATGCGGTCCGCCCCGACTTCGTCGCCTGCCGCGTGGCCGAGAGCGGTGACTGCGGCCACCAGCCAGGGAGCCGACGGTGCGGAATCGAACTCGCCTGACGCCTGCCCCTTCTCGATCAGCCGGGTGAGCCGGGCTGCGACGGGCTCATGCCGAGCCCGGTCAACATCGGCGCCGGCGCGGGTGCTTCCGAGCTGAAGGAGCACCGGGTTACGTTCGAACAGTCGCCAGCCGATGTCCTGCAGCCGCAGAATCGCGTCCAGGGCGGTACTGCCGTCCTCTTCCGCCTCGTCCATCGCAGCCATGGCCTCGCCCGTGATCCGGTCGGCGACGGCCTCCAGAAGACCGTCCCGGGTGCCGAAGTGCGCGTAGACGGTCTGGCGGGTGACGTTGGCCGCGCCGGCGATGGCGGCCATGCCGGCATCGGGGCGCTCGGCCAGCAGCCGGACCGCGGCGTCCAGGACGGCGGTCCTGCTCCTCTCGGCGTCGGCGCGGCGGCGAGGCCGAACCCGCGTCGAGTCGCCCGGGGTCTCGAAAGCAGTCAACTCTTACACCCTTGTCAGAAATAGATGCCTTCGCTATATCTTACAGACACGTAAGAGATCGTTGTGGTGCAGTCCGCCTACAGGGCAGGAGCATGGTGAAACCTCTCGACACGAAGTCTCCCGAGCAGTTCGTCGCCGACTTCTTCACGCCCTTCACCCAGGCCGTGGTCCATGGCTCGGAAGACGCCTCGGATGTGATGGCCAGGTACTACACCCGTGACGTCGTCCAGGTGGCCGACGGTGTACGTCTCGACTGGGACCGCCTCGTCGCTCACCTCCGCCCGGTACGCAAAAACCAGCGAGAGTTCCGGTTCGACGTGCACGAGGCGTTCGCGGACGGCGACAGGATCGCGGCCCGTTTCACGATTCACGCCCGGATGCGCAAGGGCGGACCGGTGGTCACACGAATCCACATGTTCGCGGACTTCACCCCGGACGGCCTGCTGCGACGAGCCGAACAGCTCACGCGGACCGTGGCTCCCGCCGAACCGGAGACCTGGGAGTGATCCGCATGCGCATCCGACTCGTACAGGGCGCCGCACTGCTGTCCACCGGCGCCCTGGCAGGCGCATTTGGCTACGGAGCGGCCAACCTCGTCCCCACCTTCAACGCCGTACCGCTCGACATGCGGCTGTCCTTCCACGCCCAGTTGATGCAGATGAACGGCATCACCATGCAAGGCGCTATGGGCATATCCGCGCTGAGCGCCCTCGTGCTTGCCGCCGTGACGCGTGGCGCCTCGCGGTGGCTGGCCGGAGGAGCGGGGCTTCTTGCCCTGGCGTCCTTCCTGATCACCCGTCTTGGCAACGTTCCCATCAACGGCCGTATCAAGCAGTGGGCAGCCACCTCGGCACCCGCCGATCACGCCGAGATCCTGGCTCGCTGGGAGGCGTTCAACTACGCCCGTACAGGCACCGCGTTCGCTGCTTTCGCGCTGCTGATTCTCCTTTCCCTGCGCCGAAGCCACTCTGCCCACGATCCAAACGCCAGACCATAGGCGACGTTCGGGCTCCAGCCCCTCGATGCCGTTCCCGCCGATTCCGGCGCCGGCAGCTTCGCCCTCGAAACCCCTGAACCGCATCGTGATCGAGCGGCAATGAGCCATTTCCAACCTCACGCTGACGCGCGGTGAAGGACGGCCTTCACGAAGTCGGTGATGCGGCTAGTGGCTTCCATCGCCTCACGAGGCACCCCCGGAAGGGAACCGGACCGGGCGGGCCGGCACCCCTGATACGCCTTGTCCGCCAGCAGCGCATGACCGCCCGGCGTGACACGCCGCCATCGGTGCCGATCTCACGACGGCAAGCGGTCAAGTGCCGGCCCGGACTGCCGCCTCCGCCTTCCGGGCGGCCGCCACATTGTCCGAATGCGCCAAGCCGTGGGCTATGACGTTGGATTCCACGCGCTCACCACTCTGGCCAGCGGCAATGGCACTCGAAATCTTTACACTGAACACCGATTGAACGCGAACGCTTCAGGTGTTGCTCACGAGTCATCATGAACGCCTCCCTTCGGCTGTCGACGGTGACTTCGGTTCGGGTACTGCGGGGTGTTGGCTGTTAGGGGAATCATGGGGGCGGTGCCCTCGCGGGTTGACCGGTCGCGGTTGCGCGAGCAGCACGGCGCTGATAATCACCAGGATTCCGACCAGCTGCAGCATCGACAATGTCTGACGCAGAAACAGATATCCGAGGAGGGTTGCGACGATCGGACTGCCCAAGGCAAGGAAGGAGACCGCCAGTGCCGGCAACCTCTCTATCCCGCGGAACCATATTGCATAGCTGATGACAGCACCCAGGGAGACGAGATAGCCAAACCCGATGATGTTCGTTCCACTGATGGTGGTCGGTAGCCCCTCGATGGACAGTGTGAAAGGCAACGACACGAGGCCGCCTGCGGTTAGCTGCCAGCCGGTGAAGGGAAGTAGCCCCACTCCGTCTGGGCGCCCCCACAGTTTGGTCAGTGTGATGCCGACAGCCATGCTGACTGCTGCGGCCACCGCCGCCGCCACACCGACATAATCCAGTGCCGCTGCCCCCTTGAACACAAGCAAAACGACACCGCCTGCGCCGAGCGCGCAGGCCGCCACGTGCGTGTACCGAATCCTGTCCCCGATGAGCAGCGCCGCCAAGAGCAGCACAAGCATCGGCTGTACCGCCATGATCATTGCCGCTATGCCACCCGGTAGACGATAGGCCGCGACGAACAACAGGAAGTTGAACGCGCCGATGTTGAGCGTTCCGAGCACCAGGGCGCGCCACAGCCATACCCCGGTTGGCAGCGTGCGGGCGAAGGTCAGCAGAATCAGGCCCGCGGGGAGCGCCCGCACGGTGCTGGCCAGTAGCGGGCGGTCCGGCGGCAACCACTCAGTCGTGACCAGATAGGTGCTTCCCCAGATCGCCGGTGCCAGCGCCGTCACACCTGAGGTGAGGAATTGCCGGCCGCTCTTCATGGCGCACCGCCGTCCGTACCGAAGTGCCGGTCACCAAATTTCGCTAACAACAGGCAACATGCGATAGTTTCCATGGAAGGTAGATTAGTTTCCATGGAAGAGATGGTCAAGTCATGCCTCAGGACGTCGACTCCGTCGCCTCGCCCTCCGACGCCGACGCCGACGCGGTAGATCTCATCGTCGGCCAGTGGCGCGGGGAGCGGCCCGACCTCGACCCCAGCCCCATGCACGTGGTCGGACGCATCACCCGTTTGCACTGGGCGCTGGACGAGCGGCTGTGCCGGGTCTTCGAGCGCTACGACCTGGGCAGGGGCGAGTTCGACATGCTCGCCACTCTGCGCCGCTCCGGCGCTCCTTTCGAGCTGACCGCCGGTGAGCTGCGCGGGTCGACGATGGTCACCTCGGGCGCGGTGACCAAGCGGGTCGACCGGCTGGAACGCGCCGGGTTGGTCAACCGCCGAGCGGCCGAGGACGACGCGCGAGGCCGACTGATTCGGCTCACCGACCGGGGGCGAGAGCTCATCGACGAAGCGGTCGAACAGCACGTCCGCAACGAGACGCGACTACTCGCCGGACTGACCGCCGATGAGCGGAGCGCCCTGACCGATCTACTGCGCAAGCTGGGCCAGACGTTGCCGAGCGAATAGGGCTGGTGGTGTTGAGGATGGTCCCGGATTTACGAACGCCTTCGTCCGGGCCATCTCCATCGCCTCGGCCAAGTCCGGCGCGAGGGCGGCCCGTACGTCGAAGGCCTCACGAATGTCGCGGTAGACGATCGCGATTCCAACGCCGAACCCGCCGGCGAGTTACCTGACCGGACTCCACATCGCAGGCACCTTCCTGTGATCTGCACGCTGACTTGAAGTCGCCGTCGGAGCAGAACGATCGCATGCTCCCGCCTCGACTACTGGCACGAGGCTGGAGCGCCCCCCTTCCGAGGCCCCGCCCCCGTACGAGGACCCGTATTTCGACGACTACCTGCCCGGCAGCCGCGAGGCGCCTTCTGGCACGATCGAGGTGTGGAAGAGCCCTACCGCTACCCGCCCGTGGAAGCCGACCGTATCGACCCGTTGGACGGTGAGGGCGATGGGGAGACGGCGCCATACCTGATCTACGGCTGGCGCCGGACCACGTACGCGTTCGCCGATCCTGACAAGGACTACGGCGGACATCTGGTCCAGTGGATTCCCATGGGCTACATGGTTCTTCGCCACGCCCAGAAGGTCGCCGCGTACAGGGACGGCGAGAGGGTGCGAGAGTGGCCGGTGCCGCAGGGCGAGCCGCTCGTGGATCCGCCGCGGCGCACGTCGAGCGATCCGTACTACGACGCTCTGCTGAGCAGTTCGGCCGCCTCCCACGCAGCGTGGCAGCGCAGCGCGTGCGGGTACCTGGTCATGACACGGTCCGTGCCGGACAGGAAGCCTCAAGATCCCTACGATCGGGCCGAGGCCTTGGCCATGACGGCCGAGGCCTCACGGACGGAAGGCCTGGCGGCACTCTGGTACGTCTACCGGGCCGAGAACTGGCACTGACCGACGGTCACGAGTCCGGGCCGGCCGCGCAGGGCTGGATCTCGACGCCCGCCGCGGCGAAGGGCCGCAGGAGCACTGGTAGTGCTCCTGCGCGAGGCTTTCGCGGTGGTAAACCGCCCGTGCGGCAATGACGTACGCGGACTTGGCGCCCGAGAGCAGGCCGGAGCGGAACGCGTTCAGTTCGTCGGCACGCGGCAGCAGGGTCGACCTAACCTTGGCCTGCAACTCGGACTCGTGCGAAGCGGAGAGCTTGAGCGCGCGGCTTGCCTCGCGGCCGCCCTGGCCGCGGAGGCGCACCATGTGGTCGTAGACGGCGGCGAGCGCGTCGGGGGCCAGCTTCGCCGCGGTCCCGATGAACCGGATGGTCACCGCGTCCAACATGTGCTCCTCCTCGCACCGGAACCGGCCGAGGGGGCAGCCTATCCTCCGATGTGCAGGACGAGTACGACTGCATGCTCGCCCCTCTCCTCCAGCGGCTCCGTGGTGGCGCTGACCATACGGAGATCGGTGAGTTCCTGCGGCACGAGCTGGAGGATCATTTCGGTCTCGACCCTCTGGGCCTGCGGTCGGACGTGAAGGCCGCCCGAGTGGTGGCTTGGCGGACAGCTGCAGGCGAGGCCGATGGCACCGGCTGCCTGTAGCCGCTCCCTCCAGATCATCTGATCGTTTGTCCTGGTGTGCCGTTGACTGACGCGCAGTGGGCGCGGATCCAGCCGTTGCTTCCGGACCGGACACCGAAGAGGGGTGGCCGGTGGCGGGATCACCGAGAGGTGATCGACGCCATCGCGTGGAAGTTTCGGACAGGGGCACAGTGGGTGCAGCTGCCAGAGAAGTACGGCAACGGGCGGGGCGTCTACAACCGGCTTCGGATGTGGTCCGCCGACCGGCACTTGGGAGCGGGTATTCACCGGGCTTCTGGCACAGGCGGACGCCGACGAGGACCTGAACTGGGTCATCTCGGTGGACTCCACGATCGTGCGAGCCCACCAGCACGCGGCCGGAGCCCGAAAAAAAGCGGCTCCGGCCGACGAGCCGGACGACCACGCCATCGGCCGATCCCCCGGTGGGCTGACCACGAAGATCCATGTCGCGGCCGACGGCAACTGCCGGTCCCTGGCCTTCCACCTCACCGCCGGACAGGCCGGTGAGCACTTGCCTTCGCTGACGTGATGGCCGGCCTGCGTGTTCCCCAAGGGCGTGGGCGGCCCCGGACCCGGCCAGAGGCCGTCCTGGCAGACAAGGCGTATTCGTCACGGGCTATCCGCGAACACCTCCGGCGGCGCGGCATCAGGGCGGTCATCGCCGTTCCGGCCGATCAATGCGGCCACCGCCTGCGGCGCGGCAGCCGGGGTGGCAGGCCGGCTTCACCCCGGGCGGGGGGCCGATCACCGATCCGCTCGGTTCGCTCAGCGCAGTTCCAGGCCGAGTTCCTTCTCCAGCACAGCGGCCTGTTCGGGCGTGGCGAAAACGAAGTAAGTCTCGTAGTTGGCGTCCCTGAGGCGCACGAACTGCACCACGTAAAACCGGCGCGTGTCGTGGCCCGGGTCGGGGTCGACGTGGTCGATGAACTCCACGATCGCCAGGTGGTCGAGGTAGTCGTCCGACGTGTGCTCGGTCTGTTGGGTCACCAAGACGCCGTTGCGCGCAAACTCCAGGACCTCGCCGTTCACCTCGTCCTCACGCAGCCGGACGTCGGTGATGGTGACCGCGCCATCGGTGAGTGCCGCGGCCTCCTTCAGGATGCCCGCATAGCTCTCCTCCAGATCGTCGACATCGTCCCCGTGAGCTGAGATCGCCACACCGAACGCTTCCAGCGCGTCAGGCACTTCATGGGGTGGCAACTCTTGGTATGCGAACTCGGCGTACTTCGCGAGGACGCTGTCGACTTTCTCCCGAGACACCATGGCCAACCGCTGGAGTAGCGCCCCCACGTGTGCGTACGAGGACGACCTGAAGCAGAACAACACGTCGGACAGCCCATCCTTCCCCTTCCCATCGTCCTCCTTGGGGAGCAGCTCACGCAGGCTCTCCAGCGGAACCGCCGCGCCCCCGACCCGCTTGTCCGGCTGATCCACGAACGGCACCTCGGTCCACACGCTCTCCCGCGACCCCGGGACCCCGGGGTCGGCGTCAGAATCGAATGGGATGTACTGCCACACCGCCCCCTTGTTCCGCCGGATCACCTCGCCCATGTACCAGCAGGCGCCCTGCACGAACGGCTCGTCCCGTGAGGCGTCGAATTCCTCCACCGTGGCGAACCGCTGCCTCACCACGGCTTCCAGCCAGTCCAACGTGTCGGGGTGGAAATTCCACCTCCACGCTCCGTCGAACGCGTTCTCGGCCCAGGCAGGGAGCGCCTCCGTCCGCTCGGCCAGCCACGCCGTCAGCGCCGGATCCTCCGGCAGCGGCGCCCTGGGGTCCACGCGCGGCGTGTGCTCCTTGACCGGCTCCCACCCCGGAACGGAGTGCTGTCGCTCCGCCACGGCCTGCCGCAGCCGCTCGATCTCCTTGGCGAACGCTGTCCCGGTGCGGATGCGGAGGGCGTACGAGATCAGCAACATCGGTGCGACGGGCGAGAGTTCCAGTTCCGCGTCCGGCCAGACGACAGGCTGCCCCGGGAGATCGTCGACCGGCCGAGTGTTCCAGCCCCAGGCACCGCCGGCGATGCCGAGCAGGACTTCGCCGAGATAGGCCATCGCGCTCTCGACGAACTCGGTCCGCTTCTTGGTGTCTTGGACGGAGTCGTAGTGCTCCAGCAGGCGGGCCTCCAGAGTGTCCAGCGACTTGGGGGTGTAGTCGAAGGAGAAGCCCTCGAGGAGGAGCACCTTCTCCAGGAGTAGCAGTTGGTACGGCAGGTCGCCCATCCACTTCTGAAGCAGATGTTGTGGCGAGTTCTCCGGCTGTGTCTCAGTGCCCATGCGGAAACTGTAGGGGCGCACACTGACAGCGTCCCATTCGGCAAGTGGGGCCGCGCCGACGGCAGCTGAACTGCCGGACAACAGGCGCAGGTGGCGTGGTCTCAGTGGGGTTGCGCTGTGATCGCACGCCGACCTCCAAGACCTCGGCTACCGCGGCAGCCACCAGACGATCAGCGCAGGTCACTGGGTGGATGATGCGACATCCTGAGCACCTGAGCACTCCATGGACACGTCCGTGCTTTCCAGCATCTGAAAGTCTGGATCTCTGGCACTTGCGCCGACGATCTGCCAGGGCTCCACACCTTCGCCTCAAGGGAGGACTGGGACGCGGCGTTCAGGGCACGACACCTGCTCGAACTCCGGTCCGGCGGAAGGCCGGGGCAAACTCCCACGCCTCCGCAAGCGCGTCCTGCTCACCGCCACCCGCCCCCCGGCACAGCCAGCAACCGCGTGACGTGTCCGGTGATTGAGGGAAATAGAGTGAGTCCCTCGACGACTCGGCGGGGGTACGCCATGGAAATCACCGTCCAGTGGATACGGACGTCCTGGACGAAGGAGTCCCGGGGAGAGGAAGCTGCCTCGCGCAGGAACGCGGCCCCGGGCGGCTTCGCTCTCCCGCACGATGCGGCCCCCTTCGCGCATGTAATTCGCATGCATGAGTGTGACGGCTTCGAGCCGCATTACAGCCGGGAGGACCTGAGCAAGGTCGATGTCCAGTTCCGCGAGGCAGATGGTCTTCGGCTGCGCGTGTTTCCCCGAGTGCAGCCCTTGTTTGGCCTGCCACCTCGGCAGCGGCGGCCTCCCGGTGTCCGGCTCGTCCCTGGCCAGTGGGTGCGCTGGCAGCTCAACTACCGCTTCAGCAGTGCACTGGGGATCCGGGG
This sequence comes from Streptomyces sp. ISL-100, assembly GCF_018614615.1. Taxonomy (GTDB): domain Bacteria; phylum Actinomycetota; class Actinomycetes; order Streptomycetales; family Streptomycetaceae; genus Streptomyces. The sequence goes on from NZ_JAGGOK010000079.1 coordinate 9,699, forward strand.
CTGGTCGTACTGGCTGGACACGTTCAACATCGCCTACGGCCCCGTGAACACCGATGTGTTCCTGTCCACGCCCCCCGTGTTCATCGACGAACACGGACCGCTCCGATAACCCCGTCCTGAACGTCGACCACGGTGCCAGATGGCGTTGCGTCACCGAGGCCGACACCATCGATCGTCCTCACGGAATTTGCGCCTGATCCGATTCCTGGTGCCGCGCGTCAACCAGCCCGGTCTGGTTTCCAGAGATGTGATAACGGACTGGGGGCGGAGCCCTTCAGCGAGGTGCGCCATTTCCACGCACGTGCAGCGCCACGCACGGGCCGTTCAGGACTCGTACGGGCTGTGCCGGCAAGCCGGGCGTGAGCCCCCGGTACGTCGCGATCGTTGGCACCGCAAGCATCCCCAGCACGGCTCGCCGCTATAGCAGTTGAAACAGCCCCGCTCCTCGGAGTACTCGCCACCCCCGCCAGCGCGCCGACCCTTAATCCGGGCGGCGCACCCATCCCTGAGAAGAAGGCCAACCACAAAGCGCAGGGCTCTTGTCCATGCCGTCCTGAGGGGCTCACCGAGCCGCAGAGGACGGCCCGATGTCAACCACTCGCGCCCACGCGGGCGGCGAGTCCGGAACGTACTCGGGATCGTCCTCGTCCCACGACCGGGCCGCATGCTGCCGAGGAAACAGACCCACCACCGTCCGGCACGGTGGTCGCATGCCCGGCCAGGGCGTCTGGCCGTCGGTCAGCACCACGATGACATCGGGGCGGGACTGCGCTCGGAGCGCCTTGGCGAAGCCGGTTCGCAGATCCGTGCCCCCGCCGCCCACCAGCGGTATTCCTTCGGCACGGCACAGCGGGTGCACGATCCGGGCCGCCGCGTCGCACGGCAGCACGGTGACCAGGTCGCGACGGCCGCCCACGGCACGGGAGATCGCGGCAACCTCGAGGAGTGCGCTGCCCAGTTCGGTGTCGCTGACCGAGCCGGATGTGTCTATGACCACGGAGACCCGAGGCGGCCTGCGCCGCAGGCTCGGCAGAACAACGCCGGGCAACCCGGCCGAGCGCCGCGACGGCCGGCCGTACGTGTAGTCCTCGCCCGCGCCGGAGCCCGAAGCCGCCGAGCGGATCGCCGCTCCCAGCAAATCCCGCCACGGTTGCGGCGGGTGGAAAGCCTCCTCCGCCCACCGCTGCCACCCCTTCGCGGCGTTCCCCGGACGGGCGGTGATGCCCTGCGCCACCCGGAACCGGACCGCGTCCTGTTCCTGCTCGCTGAGGCCGTACGCACCGTCCGGTCCCAGCTCCCACTCCCGTTCCAGTCCGTCGGCGCCGCTGCCGCAGTCCAGCCAGGTCATGCTCTGCGTACGCGGCCCGAGCCGGAACTGGCGCAGGTAGTCCTCCATGAGCTCCCCCTCGGGCAGCCCCAAGGAGGCCGGTACGACGGCGCCTTCGGGCCGGACCAACCCGTCACCGAACACGTCGTCGTTGATCTCGCAGTCCGCGGCGATGTTCATCCGCAGCCGCTCCCCCGGGCCCATCAGCCCACGCTCCCGGGCGACCCGGTCGCTGCGCCCGTGGTGGTCGCGCAACAGGTGTGACACCTCGTGCACCCATACGCCGGCCAGTTCCTCCACCGGTGTGTGATCCACGAAGGCCGGCGAGACGTAGCACCGCCAGTGCCGGTCGACAGCCATCGTCGGTACCCGCCGGGACTCGACGGTGTGCAGGGCGAAAAGGGCTGTCGCGAGGTAGAGCCGGACCCGGGCGGCGTGCAGTCGGGCGGCGAAGAGCTTGTCGAGGTCCAGAGCCCCGGTCCCCGGTGCGTCTGGGGTCACCGGCCCGCCTTCGCGGCGACCGCGACCCGCGCGGCAGCGTCGTCCGCTCGCCGGGACAGGGACACCGCTCCGGCGAGCCCCTCGATCGATGCCGGAACGTCCCAGTCCTCCTGGCGCAGCGTGGCGAGGGTGGTCGCGGGCACGACCACCAGGTCCGCGGCTCCGGTCTCCACCGCCCGGACCAGGAGCGCCCACGCCGCGTCCCAACGAGACTTTTCCGGGCGCCGGCGGACCGCCGCCACCACGCCGTCGAGCACTGCTTGGCGTCGATCCCCCCGCTCGGGCAGGACGGCAGCCGCGGGATCGGCGAGAAGCACCTCGGGGTCCGGGAGGTCCATCCGGTCCAGGGCGGCCAGCATCTCCAGCCCCGGACCGTCTCCCACGGTGCCCCTGACCAGCAAGGAAAGCACTTCCCGGGAGGAGCCGGCCGCGGTCGCGAAGGCGATCAGGCACAGTGTCATCTCCCAGCTGCGGGGAGACGGCCAGGGGCCGCCCCGGCGAGTCTCACTGCTGGGCAGCCGGTGCACGAGCGCCGGGCGGGCGGTGAGGAGCCCGCACACCGCGCGGCGGGCGAAGCTCACCGCCTCCGACAACTTCTCGGGGTCGAGCCGTGGCAGTGTCGCCCGGGGCCAGGTCCCGCCGAGGCCGCGCACCACGACCTCGTGGTCATGGGTCCACTGCAGATGAACGAACCGGTTGGCCAGGGGCGGGCTCAACTCCCAGCCGTCGGAGGCGGAGGACCGCGGATTGGCGGCAGCTACGATCCGTACGCCTGGCGGCAGTTGCAGGGAGCCGATCCGCCGCTCGAGCACGAGGCGGAGCAGGGCGGACTGAACGGCCGGCGGCGCCGTGGACAGCTCGTCCAGGAACAGCAGCCCCCGGCCGGCCCGTACCAGACGGACTGCCCAGTCCGGCGGGGCCATCGGGACACCCTGTTCCGCGGGATCGTCTCCGACGATGGGCAGGCCCGAGAAGTCGGACGGCTCATGCACACTGGCGATCACTGTGGTCAGCGGAAGGTCCAGGGCCGCTGCAAGCTGTGTCAGTGCCGCGGTCTTGCCGATCCCCGGCTCACCCCACAGGAGCACGGGCAGGTCGGCAGCCACGGACAGAGTCAGGGCCTCCAGTTGTGTGTCGGGGCGCGGTTCGGTGGTCGTGTCGCGCAGCAGGGTCAGCAACTCGCCGGCGAGGTCGAGCTGCGAGGGGTTGGCTGGGTCGGAGAGGGTGCGGGTGGCAGCGAACGGGGTGTATGTGGGCATGTTTGATCACCTATGGGTTCGTGTAAGTCGAGTGGATGGCAGGGGACGGAGGTCCCCGGTCAGCGAGAGGTCGCCTGGCGCGGGTGTGAGCGGCGGTCACGGGGACGGCGACGATCCGGGCGAGTGGGGCCAGGTCCGCGTCCGATCAGACCTGACCTGTACAGCCCGTATGTGATCCGCCGCAGCGCGGCCCTCTCCAGTTCGTCCCGCAGAGCACCGGCGCGCAGCAGTGCGTCGGGGCCCAGCAGACCCTCGACGACGGCCAGCGCACCTGCTGTGTCGCCGTGATCAAGGCGTTCGCGGACGCCGGTGAGGCAGTCCGGATGACGGTGCGCCTCGTCGATTGCCCGCAGGCAGGGCAGCGGAGTGCCGGTCAGTGCGATCAGCAGTTCCTCCCGGCGGATCTCGGCCGGGTCGTGATCCAGCGGGGCCAGTACTCCGTCGACCAGGGCGATCCGGTGCTGAGCTCCCCGGCACTCCACGAGGCGCGGTTGTCCTGCCCGGTCCGGACTCTGGGACGGACCGGCCGGCGAATGATCCGGTACGAGCGCCGAGGCGACCAGCGGGTGCAGCCGATCGGCCTCGATCGAACCAGTGCGGACCAGTTCCAGGTCGGGCAGCACCCAGGTCGCCGCGTCGGGCAGGACGGGCAGCCCGAAGGCGCCGCCATCTGTTGACGCCGCCGCGATCCTCAATGCGGGCGGCCGTACGCCGTCGCTCTCCGCGACCAGGTCCAGGACCAGCCGATGCCGGGCCCCGAACCGCACGGTGACGGCACCGGTGGACCGTCCTTCGGCGCGGAGGAGAATCCCAGCCTCGGCCGCCCACCGGTCAACGGCGCAGCGGTGCCCCTGAGGCACCGTCTTCAGCAGCTCCGGGGCCGGCACAGGGCGGCCGTCGGCGGGCAGCCGATCGGCCCCGGACCGGATCCGCAGCTCATCGGTCCTGCGCGCGTCCCACAGGTGGCGGTGCAGGTCGAGGCGGAACCGCTGGTTGGGACGGGGGTGCGGATGGCGGGAGGCGCCGGCCTCGGAGTGGGATCCGTCCCACAACGCGAGGCTGATCCGCTGACCCGCATCCGCCCAAGCCGGCGGAGTCCGGGCCACCAGGTGCAACGCGCTTGCGCCGTCGCACTCAGCGGTGTCGTACCGAGCCAGAGCGATGGTCAGACCTGGGCGCAGCAGCCCATCAGGAGCGATCCTCGGCATGTGCCAGCGCAACAGGTCAGGCGCCAGATGACGGAGATCGGCCCGGATGTGGGCTGCGAGCTCCTGGCCATGGGTACGCGCCACGGAACGAAGATTGAGGTCGACATCGATGCCTGCGGCGGCGCACGCCCCCGCCCAGTCCCCGGCACAACGGCGGGCGGTCGCAGTCTCGATCATGGATGGCGGCACGGCGAATTCACGCACGCGCTGCCAGAAGGAAAGGCGGGAATCCCTGTTCGCGGTCTGAGTGAGCATCAGCACTCACCTTGCGCGGACGGGACCCCCAATCTGTCAACAGTATGAGTCGTCATCGCGGCGATCATAACGCTCCTCATCTCGATCGGCCAGGCCAATTGGCGTGCCTAGTGGCCGAGTACAGCGCTAAGTCCCTACGCCGTCCGGAAAAAGGAGCCGTTGCCTGCCCCACAGTGCCGTAGGGTGGTGTTTACCGACGCGGGGTGGAGCAGCTCGGTAGCTCGCTGGGCTCATAACCCAGAGGTCGCAGGTTCAAATCCTGTCCCCGCTACTGCCCAGAAGGGCCCGGATCCTGGTGGATCCGGGCCCTTCTGCCGTGCGGTCGGCGAGCGTGCTGCGCGCGCTCGGCCTTTTCGTCCGAATCCGCATCCAGCTCGCCAGCGCACTGGGCGGTTTCCGGGCTCACCGCACCGAGGTTTTTGAGGCCATGCCCCGACCGAGGTCGGGGCATGGCCTTGTGCGCATTCGGGTCAGTGCGCGAGTGCGCCGGCTTAGAAGTCGTCGGCGCCGTTGCGCAGCTCGTACGTCCAGTAGCCCGTCTTCGCGACCGCGTCGTTGACTGCGATGCCGCCCTTGGGCGCGGTGACTGTCTTGCTGCCCTCGGCGGGGCCGTCGGCGGCGAAGAGGTTCACGTAGAAGGAGCTGACAGCGTGGTTCTTCTCGTCGACGCCGCCCTGGTTGATGCGTACGGCCGCGTACGCCGGGGCGCCTGCGCTCAGCACGATGGGAGCGCCGGGCTTGCTCTTGGCGACGGACGGGACGTCCTTGGCGGTCTGGGGTACGTCGCTGAACGCGATCAGCGGGTACTGGAGCAGCGTGCAGTCCTGGCCCGAGACGTTCGTCGCGGTCAGCGTGATGTGCGTGGTGGGTACGCCGTCCTGCTTGGCCGCGGAGATCCTCACGTCGTCGACGGTGCAGGCCGGGGTCTTTGCGCTGGGCTTCTTGTTGGAACCGGCCTGCGTGGCGGAGCCGGTGGAGCCGGAGGTACCCGAACCGGAGGTGCTCGTGCCGGAGCTACCCGAACCGGAGGTGCTCGTGCCGGAGGTGCCCGTGCCCGCCTTGCTGCCGGCGGCTGTGTCCTGCTTCTCGGCGCCGTCCCCGACGGACTTCGAGACCGAGGCGGACTCGGCGGCCCCGTCGCCCTTGGCGCTGCCGTCACCGCAGGCGGTGAGCGTCAGGCTGAGGGCGGCTGCGGTGGTCGCGGCGAGTACGGCAGGGCGGTGGATGAAGGTACGCATGTGGGGCTCCCCGTGTGATGCGGTCGGTGCGGTCGATGCCATGTGCTGACAACTGATCTGCTCACAGCTTCGGTCCCTGCCCTGCCGTTCCGCTGACGTACCACTGACGTGCCGGTAACGCCGCCCGCTCGTGACGGCAGCGTCGGCTCGGCTCGGTGCGTCCCTCGGCGGCTCGTGGTGAGTTGGCCGGGCCCTGGGCGTGAACCGTGGCCCTTGCATCCCGTTGGAGGGCGGCACGGCGGTCAACGAGACGTCCAGGCGCAACCGTACGAAGGGCAGCAGACGACGCAAGTACCCATGCCGATGGTGGTGTCAACGCTGATCTCGGCGACGAGGTCGAGGGTGTCGTGGATGCCCCGCTGGTGGGGACCGGACGCGGGCGAACCGTCACCGCCGTTACGGTTTAGCCCCGCTGGGCGGCGAACGGGCCGCCGGAGCCGAAGGCCAGGGCGGCGAAGCGTTCGCCGATGCGGCGGTGTGTGGCGGCGTCCGGGTGGAGCTGGTCCGGCAGCGGCAGTTCGGCGAAGTCCGCCTCGCCGTAGAGGTCGCGGCCGTCGAGGTAGTGCAGGTGCGGGTCGTCGGCTGACCGCTGCTTCACGAGGCGGGTCAGTTCGTCCCGGATAACGTTGAGGGTCAGCTTCCCGCCGGCCCGTTCGCTGGGGTCGCCCATGGCCAGGAACTGGAGTCGTCCCGCAGCGAGGTTGCTGAAGTCCGGGGCGCTCGGGCCGGGAGTGTCCTCGTGGATGGGGCACAGGATGGGCGAGACGACCAGGAGTGGAGTGGTGGGGTGGCCCTCGCGGATGGTGTCGAGGAAGCCGTGCACCGCGGGGCCGAAGGCGCGCAGGCGCATCAGGTCGGTGTTGACGAGGTTGATGCCGATCTTGACGCTGATCAGGTCCGCGGGGGTGTCGCGCAGAGCGCGGGCGGTGAACGGGTCGAGCAGGGCGCTGCCGCCGAGGCCCAGGTTGGTCAGTTCCACACCGCCGAGGGAGCCGGCCAGCGCGGGCCAGGTTGTGCTCGGGCTCGCGGCGTCGGAGCCATGGCTGATCGAACTGCCGTGGTGCAGCCACTTCTTGCGGCCCCCGTCCGGTAGGGGCTCGACGGGGGCGTCGGTGCGCAGGGCGACCAGCTCGGTGATCTCGTTGTACGGCAGCCAGATCTCGACGTCCTTGACACGGTCCGAGAGGCCGGAGAACCGTACCGTGCCGACCGGGCCGGGCCGGGTTTCCGCGGACCCGGTGGTCATGTCCACCATCAGGACGTTGCCACCGGTCACACTGGCCTGGCCGGCCGGCCGCCCGTCGACGAGCAGGTCGTACACGCCGTCGGGGCGGGGTGGGGCGCCCTGGTAGGCGTTCTTGGTGCGGAGCGCATCCAGTTCGACGGCGGTGGCCCGCGTGCGGAACACCAGCCGTACGCCGGAGGGCTGGGCCTCCGCCATGGCCAGCTGCCCGTCGGCGCACTGTGCACGAGCCCGGGCGGGCAGCCGGTGCGGTAGCACCCCGTGTTCGGTGTGCTCCAGATCCAGGGCGCCGCGCAGGAGGTCCGTGGTGATGGGCGTGGTGATCCAGTCCGTCGCCCGGGCGGCCCTGGGGGCGCCGGGGACGTCGTCGAGACGGTCGTTCATGGTTGCCATTCTGCCGGTCGGATGCATGGCCCACCCAATGATTTTCCGCCCATTCCCCTCGTGGAGACCGGCCCTTCACAACGCCCCGGCCGACCGGCGCAGTCGGCTATCAGCGTCGTACCGGCCATGGATGCCCACTGCTCAAAAATGGCTCAGCTACAGGAGGAGGGCCGCACCGCCGCTGCCCAGGACGTCGCGCACATCTCGCCGTACCTGACGGAGTGCACATCCGCCGGTATGGCGAAGTACTGCGCCCACCAACTCGGCCTCCAGACCGAGGCGTACGCCCCGCAGGCCGCAGGGCGTACGCAGCCAGTCCCCCGCCGCCATGGCGAGGCGGGCGTACGTTCACACATCACGCCGCCGCACGGCGAGCACGGTGAGCACTGTCGCGGCGAGCGGCCAGAGCGCGAAGGCCGTCCACGATTCGGCCACCGTGGGCAGGGCGGAGCCGGTACGGGACTGAAGTTGGGACAGGCAGGTGCGCCACGCGTAGTAGGGGAACATGCCGTACAGGTCGTTCGCCCACTGGTGAACGCTCGGTTTGAAGAAGCCCGGCAGGACGACGAGGACGGCACAGGCCGTGACGACGGTGGTGGCGGTGTGCCGCAGGAGCGCTCCGATGCCCATGCCGACCAGGGCCGCCACCGGCGCGAGCAGCGCGTTCGCCACGAGCACGCGTGGGACTCCGGGATCGCCCATCGAGAGGCCGATGCCGCGGCCGGACAGGATGGCCTGGCTCACGCTGAACGTACCCACCGAGACGACCACGCCGACGGTGAGCATGACGCCCGCGACGACCACTGCCTTGGCCACCACCACCCGTTGGCGGGCCGGTACCGCGGTCAACGTGGTGCGGATCAGGCCGGAGGCGTACTCGCCGACGATCGTCAGGGCCCCGACGCTGCCCGCACCGATCATGAGGAGGGCCACGCCGACACCGCTGAGCGCCTCGGTCATCGGGTCGTAGTGGAACTTCTCCTGCGGTCCGAAGTCCGGCCAGTTGCCGTACGTGTCGAGGCTGCTCTGCGCGGCGAGCCCGATCAGGACCAGGACGCCGAGCCCGAGCACCCAGTAGGTCGAGCGGAGCGACCACAGCTTGATCCACTCGGCGGCGATGAGGTCGCTCATACGGATGCGCGGTTCCACCGGCGGCACGGACCGGGCGGTCGTGGCCGGCCGGGGCGTTGTCAGCGGGGCCGCCCCGGTCATCGGCGATCACCCGCGAGGTAGTCGGCGCGGTCGGCGGTCAGTTCCATGAACGCTTCCTCCAGCGAGGCGCTGCGCGAGGCGAGTTCACGCAGCAGGATCCGGTGTTCGAAGGCCAGCTCGCCGATGCGGGCCGCGGTCAGCCCCGTTACCGTGAGCGACTCGGCTCCGTCCGTTCGTACGCCCGCACCCTCGGGGGTCAGGACGCCCGCGAGCCGGGTGGGGTCGGGCGTGCGCACGGTGACGCGGGTACGGGTGCCGCGCGCGGCGAACGCGGTGACGGTCTCTTCCGCGATCAGCTCGCCGCGGCCGATGACGACGAGATGGTCGGCGGTGTTCTCCATCTCACTCATCAGATGGCTCGATACGAGCACCGTGCGCCCCTCGGCGGCCAGCCGCTTGAAGAGGTCGCGCACCCACCGCACGCCCTCCGGGTCAAGGCCGTTGACCGGCTCGTCGAAGAGCAGCACGGGCGGATCGCCAAGGAGGGCGGTCGCGATGCCCAGCCGCTGCCGCATCCCCAGGGAGAACCCGCCGACGCGGCGGCGCGCAGCGGCGGCCAGACCCACCTCCTCCAGGACTTCCCGCACCCGGCGGCGGGGCAGACCGTTGCTGCGGGCCAGCGCAGACAGATGGGCGGCGGCGCTTCGGCCGGGGTGGACATCCCCGGCGTCCAGCAGCGCACCGACGTGGTGCAGTCCGGCCTGCCGGTGGGCGAACGGGCTCCCGTCGATGGTGGCGGTTCCGGCGGTGGGCCGGTTCAGCCCGAGGATCATGCGCAGGGTGGTGCTCTTGCCGGCGCCGTTCGGTCCGAGGAACCCGGTGACGTTCCCGGGCCGTACCGTGAAAGTCAGCTCGTTGACGGCGAGAACGTCGCCGAAGCGTTTGCTCAGTCCATTGACTTCGATCATGCGGTCCACGTTGCCGCCGGCCAGGCCCGTGCCACATCGGTCCACGGGCAGGAATCGAAGGTGCCGCATCTGCCTGAAGGCATACGCCTGCAGGCTGATGCCGGGGCATGGGTGGCAACCTACGATCGCAAGCGTGCCCGACATCACGCCCCACCGGCCTCCCGCTCCACGGCTTCAGCGACTGCTGATCTGTTTCGGCGTGGCTGCGCTGGGTCTGGCGCTGTACGCCACGATGGCGGGCGGCCCGGTACCGGGCAGTGGGCAGGAGAGCCAGGGCGCCGCCCTCGCCGCGGTGGCGTTCGCGATGGCCGCGCCGCTCGGGTGGGTACGGCGACAGCCGTGGCCGGTCCTGGCGGTTCTCCTGGCTGAGGCGGCCGGCGCGGCGGCTCTGGGGCTGCGGGCCGAGCAGTTCTGGCCCCTCTTTCCAGCCGGGCACCTCCTGGTCGGCCTGCTCGCGGCCACGCGCGCGCCCCGTGCCGGTCTCGCCGCGGCAGTCGTCACGCTCGCCGTCCAGGAGACAGTCCTGCAGCTGGACCTCTTCAGGGACGGCGGCTGGGCCCGCGTACTGGCTCCGGGTTATCTCGGCCTGACGACCTGCCTCGCCCTCGCGGTCCTCTTCGCCTGGTTGACAGGCACATCTGTCCGCCAACGGCGCGAGTACGGCGAGGCGTTGCGCGACCAAGCCTCCGCCCAGGCCGTTACGGCCGAGCGGCTGCGCATCGCGCGCGAACTGCACGACATGGTCGCCCACAGCATCGGCGTCATCGCGATCCAGGCCGGCGCCGGCAGCCGGGTCATCGGCAGCGCGCCCGAGCAGGCGCGGAGCTCGCTGCAAGCAATCGAGGCCACCAGCCGGGAGACCCTGCGGGGACTGCGGCACATGCTCGATCTACTCCGCCAGACGGATCCGGAGCGGGAGCCGTCCCCGGAACCGGCCCCGTTCGCGGGGCTCACAAACCTCGACCGGCTGGTCTCGACGACGGCGGACGCCGGAGTCGAGGTGGAGGTACGGCGCCGGGGGGAGCAGCGCCCGCTGCCCACCGCCGTCGACCAGTCCGCCTTCCGCATCATCCAGGAGTCGGTGACCAACGTGGTACGGCACGCGGCCACCCAGCACTGCCGGGCGACAATCGACTACCGGCCCCGCGAACTTCTGGTCGAGGTCGTCGACAACGGGCCCGGCCGCACAGCCACCGCCAACTCCGGCTACGGCATCCGCGGCATGCGCGAGCGGGTCGCGCTCCTCGGCGGCAGCTTCACCGCCGGGCCACGGCCCGAAGGCGGCTTCCTGGTCGCGGCACGCCTGCCCCTGCCCCCCGCCGCGGCGGCCCCGACGACTTCGACAACTGCGACGGCCGAGGCCCCATGACGATCCGCGTCGTACTCGCCGACGACCAGGCGCTGGTGCGCGCCGGGCTGCGCATGGTCATTGACCACAGCCCGGACATCGACGTCGTCGGCGAGGCCGAGACCGGCACCCAGGCGGTCGGTCTGGCCAGGGAACTGCGCCCCGACGTCGTCGTCATGGACATCCGCATGCCCGGCATGGACGGCATCGAGGCAACCCAGATGATCACAGCCGATTCCCCGGGAACCCGTGTCGTCATCCTCACCACCTTTGACAGCGACACCAACATCTACGCCTCGCTGCGCGCCGGTGCGAGCGGCTTCCTCGTCAAGGACATGGCCCTGGAGGACATCCTCACAGCCATCCACGTAGTCGCGGCGGGCGACGCCCTGATCGCGCCTAACGTCACCCGCCGCCTCATCGCGGAGTTCGCCGGCCGCCCCGAACCTGCCCCACCGCCGGCGGAGCTCGCCGGTGTCACCGCGCGGGAACGCGAGGTACTGACCCTCGTGGGGCGGGGCATGTCCAATGGCGAGCTCGCGGCTCACCTCCACATCAGCCCGGGTACCGCCAAGACTCACGTTGCAAGCCTGCTCTCCAAGCTCGGCGTCCGCGACCGGGTCAAACTCGTCATCATCGCCTACGAGGTGGGACTGGTGTCGCCGTCCCGATGACGGACGGTCCCGGCAGACGGGCCATTGGCGTGCGACGACGGCGGGCGGGGGTACCGGGCCCTCCTGTCCTGTACGACGCGACAACGTCGAGCGGCGCCCTGCCCCAGGTGTGCGGCTGAGCCCGGCTCACCGTGCCGCTCGCGCGGCGGTGCCTGCACCGGAATGCACTGTCGGACCACCTCTGACGGTGCCCCCGACGCCCCGGCGGCTGAATCGAGTTGACGTAGGCGGCACCCAGCAACAGCACGGCGTACCAAGTACCCTGGCAACGTGACGATGCACAGGACCGTCGACGTGAGTGTTGACGCGATGATTGAGGACCTCAGGACGCTCGTCGAAATCGAGTCTCCATCGCGCGATCTCGACGCTTTGACGGCCTCGGCCAAAGCTGTCGCCGCTGTCATCGAGAGCCGCCTTGGCGGGCAGGCCCTCCTCATCGAGAGCGAAGCCGGGCCGCACGTCCACTGGTCAGCTGGTGGCGACCCCAAAGTACTGATCCTCGGTCACCATGACACGGTGTTTCCGCTCGGGACCCTTGAACGCCGTCCGTTCATGGTCGAGGACGGGCATGCGACCGGCCCCGGGGTCTTCGACATGCTTGGCGGTTTCGTACAGGGCGTTCATGGCCTGGCGACGCTCGATGACCTGTCAGGTGTCGAGATCCTGATGAATGCCGACGAAGAGGTCGGCTCCCGCTCCTCTCGAGCTCTCATCGAAGAACGAGCCATTGCTTGCGGCGCCGTACTTGTGCTCGAGGGCGCCGCGGACGGCGGAGCCCTGAAGACCGGCCGTAAAGGCTGCGGCACGTTCCAAGTATCCGTCGCGGCGCTCGGTCGACCCGACATCGGCACGACTGTTACCCCGACCGTCGCGTCGGCAGGATCCATGGGCAAGGTTGTTCCCGCAGAAGCGACCGTCATCGTGGACGTCCGGGTCGAGTCGGCCGGCGAAAGGGAACGAGTTGAATCTGCGTTCGCAGCACTGGCTCCCCATCTCGATGAGGCGGAGATCTCGGTTCAGGGAGCCATCAGCCGGCCTCCGATGCCCGAGTCGGCGTCCGCCGAGCTCTTCGCGGTGGCCAAGCAGTTGCTTCCTGGCCTGGAAGGCAAGTCAGTCGGCGGCGGAAGCGACGGCAACTTCACGGCCGCACTAGGAGTTCCAACACTCGATGGCCTTGGAGCAGTCGGGGGCGGCGCCCACGCCGACCACGAGTACGTGGTGATCGAAGCGATGGCCGAGCGGGCGAACCTTGTCGCTGGATTGGTGAAAGCGATTCAGAACAGATAGGAGACCGGGAGCATGCGCGACCTTTGAGCGATCACGGGGAGGCCGCGACCGGTGATCACCGGGATTCGCACCACCGTTACGGCTGCGAGGGCAGCCCTCTTCGCCTCATCGGCGACAATGCGGGGCCGCTGATCGCCTCACTCAGGAGTCTCCGTGTCGTCCAGGAACTCGGACATCGACTTCACGTTCAGGCACGAGGTCCCGGTCCGGGCCACCGTCGATGCCCTGGCCGCCGCAGGGTGGTCGCTGGAGGAGCCTCTTGGCCTCTCGTACGTGGTGAACGACAACGACTTGTATGACTGGCAGTCCACCACAGGCGATCGTACCGAAGAGGTCCTGACTCTCCTGGACGCGCCCGAGAACGCGGAGTACCACGTCGCCGTCTGCATCTACCACGCCCAAGCGGACACCGGCGGTCAGCTCCTTTTCTTCCCGCGCCGCACAGCCTGCAGTTTCATGCCGACCATCAACCGGCGCAACCTGCCCGGCTCGCGTCTCTTCACCGACGTGGCCTGGTACCTTCACGCGCTGGTGCCGCCCCTGCTGGCCGTTGGGCTGGATGGCTACGAAGCACGGGACATCGGCTTTTGAAGCGCGGGGGTCGGATACGCGCGGGCTTGCGGAACTAGTGGTGCTCACGCGGGAACTCGCTCGCAGATCGCTGTTCTGCCGCGAACCACGAGCGAGTTCGAGCGAGATCAGATGTCACCGGGTGCTGTGGGGGCTTTCACCCCGCCGAAGTCATACGCCGGCCAGCAGCACCTCCAGCGCCACAGCCGTGTCCGGGTAGCGACCTGCGAGTGCCGCGCCTGACGGGCCAGGATCCGCCGTCTCCCACGTCCCGTCGCAGCCCAGCAGGCTTGCCACCGCGTCGCACGCCGCGGGGTGGGCGGCCAGCAGCGTGCAACCGCTGCCGACGTCCGCGCGCTGCGCCTGACGCACGGCTTGCGGCTCCGGCTGCGCCCGCCACGGCGGCACCCACTCGTCCAACGCTGCGAGCCGCCCGGGGAAGATCCGCCCGGCCTCACGGATCAGCAGCGGGGCCAGCTCGGCGCCGCCCGACCGCAGGGTGGTGATCAGGGTCGGCAGCCACGGCAGGAGCACCGGGTCAGGCAGCCGTCCGAACGCGTTCGACACTGCCTCTACGACGAAGTCGGTGAGGCCCGGGACGGGCTCCAGGGCGTGCACGAAGCCGCTGAGGTAGCGCGGATAGGCGGGCACCGCCAAGGGGTTGCCCAGCAGTTCGTCGCACCTCGCCCGAAGCTCCGCGCGGGAGAGGTGCCCGACCTGCACCTGAGCCGCCCACAGCAGCGCCGTCCTCGGCGGGTCCGAGGGATGCGACTGGGCGACCGCCAGCTCCAGTTGGGTCCGGTCGCAGCCCAGCGACAGCGCCAGACTCTCCATGCTGAACAGGAAGCCCAGCATCGCCGCCACTTGGCGAACGGTGGCGTCCTCGTCCGTGAACGCCGTCGGCAGCAGGGTGCAGTAGTGCGCGTATCCGGTCTTGGCGAAGGCCTCGATCCACGGCGGCAGCACCGGCTCGCTGGTGCGGTAGTACGCCAGCAGCCGCCGCACCCGGCGCAGCACCTCCGGTGCGCCGTCGACGCTGCGTTCGGCCGACAGTACCTCAAGGGCGCGTGTGCCCAGCTCGTCGGCGAGCCGGCGGCTGCGCAGGTACCGCGTCGCGTCCTCGACGGCTTCCAGGACGGTCGCCGCGGTGGCGTGCGGGCCGTACGCCGTGCGGCGCAGCCGCTGCTCCAGGACCTGCTCGATGCTGACGCCCTCGTAGCCGAGCTCGATGAGCGCACGCTGGTGAGTGCCCAGCGCCAGGTCCCACGACTCCTGGATGGGCCGCTCCCCCAGGCTCCGCTCGCCCATGATCGGCCGCGCGGCGCCCTGCGGCATCAGATGACCCAGCATCCACAGCACGTCGGAGCACTGCTCCAGTTCCGGCTGGGAGGCGATGTCAAGCAGCGCCCGTTGCACGCCGCGCTGCTGGAGCTTCAGGTTCAGGGGCGCGAGCCGGTCGTGCACGTCACGGGCCAGGGGTGGCAGCGCGTCGTACCCGACCTGGCCGGCCCGGTCGCCTCCCATCATGATCTCCACGAGGCGGCGCACGTCGCGCCGGCCGGGCACGGCGTCCTTCTCGATGCAAGTGACGGCCGCGTCCTGGAAGTCGTACGGCGTGGGCTTGGCCCGGTCGCGCATACCGGCCAGCAGGATCGACGTCTCGAACACCGCGATGGCGTCGGCGGTGGAGGCGAGGTAGCCGCTGCGGCGCGCGGCGCGCACGATCTCCACCGACCAGCCGAGCAGTTCGGCCTCGTCCAGCCGGTCCAGGACGGGTGGTTGCTGCAGGAAGCCGGTCAGCTTGTCCGAGGACGGGACCGCCGGTACGGGAGCCGCCGCTGCCGCGGTCTTCTTGGCCCTCGACTTCTTCGCGCCCACCTGCCCCACCAGGCCGTACGGCTCCACGCGCGTGCGCCTGACGTTCTTCGCCCAGACCGTCGCGGCGATCGACACGGAGCCTGCGGCGAGGCCGAATTGCGCTTCGATCGCCGCGTGGCTGGACGGAATCAGGCCGTGCAGCCACTTGGTGGCGCTGCGCGGGCTGATCTCGAAGGTGTCCGCGCCGTGTACGCCGAACTCCGCGACCCGGCTGGCCGCGTGGAAGGCGCCGCAGACGTAGAGGCAGTCCGTGGGATCGGTGCCGGTCGCGGCCAGGTGTTCGCGCATCCTGGTCCACATGTAGCGTTCGCGGTCCTCGTCCACGCTTACCCGGTGGGGGTCGCCGGGGGCGAGGCGCCGGAAGAGGCTGCCTATCAGGAGCATGACCTGGCGGTACGTGTCGTGGTCGCTGTCGCCGAGCGGCACTTCGACGTACTGGTGCCACCACTCCGACCAGTGCCGCACCCTGCCGTGGCGCAGCAGGTGTTCCTCCAGTTCGGCGAAGCGCGGCCGCAGGTCGCCGATCTCCACGCCGACCGCGTCGCCGTGCAGCGCGGCCTCTTCTTCGGCGGGCGGCGCGTCGCGATCGGCCGGCTCGGCGCCGTGCGTTCCGCGTGCGTCCCACTGGAAGACGTGGTCCGAGGAACGGTCGACGAGGACCAGTTCGACGCCCGGCGTGTCCAGTGCGTACGCGATTGCCTGGTACTCCGCGGAAGCCTCGGTGATCGGTGCGACCACCGACAGCGGAGCCCACTCGGCCGGGAAGCCGTCGATGTCGGTCGCGTACGACTGGACCGCCACGGGGAGCTTGCAGTTGCGCAGTTCGGTCAGCAGCGGCGCCATGTCCTCGCACAGCTCCAGGTACACGACCTTCGGCTGCTTCTCCCGCAGGCGGCGTGCCATCGCGATGGCCGAGGCGGGCGAGTGGTGGCAGACGGGGAAGATCTCCAGTGGCTCGCGCACCGCGCGGTCGACGTCGTCGACGATGCCGAGGAGGATGTCTTCCAGGGCGTCGGGCCCGTCGGCGAACGTCGCGGCGGCCTCCTGGAGCTGCCCGCGCAGTGCTTCGAAGGTCCCCTCGTGCGTGCTGCTCATGACAGGGTGGCGATCGCGTCGCGGCCGCCCTCCAGGAACTCCGGCCAGGAGCCGCCCTCTTCCTTGCTGCGCGGCTCCACGACACCGTGCAGGTACTTGTTGAGGATGGCCAGGTCCTCCGGCTCGCGCCGGGCCAGTGACCCGACGAGCGAGGAGGCCAGAGTGTGAGCGGTCAGGGCGCGCTCGCCGAAGAAGTTGCTGTGCAGTATCGCGTCCTCCAGTACGCCGATCTGCTCGGCGGTGGACAGGGCGGACTCCAGCTTCTCGTCGTCACTGCCGGCCGCGGCCGCCGAGGCGCGCAGGTCGGCGAAGCTCTGCAGCAGCACGTCGAGCAGCGTCGGCGGCACGTCCAGTTCGAGCTGGTGGCGGCGCAGCAGTTCCTCGGTGCGGAAGCGGACGATCTCCACCTCGCTCTTCTTGTTCGTCACCATCGGGATGCGGACGAAGTTGAAACGGCGCTTGAGCGCCGAGGACAGGTCGTTGACACCTCGGTCGCGGCTGTTGGCAGTCGCGATGATCGAGAAGCCGGGCTTGGCGAAGACGATGTTGTCGCTGTCCAGCTCGGGAACCGAGATGTACTTCTCGGACAGGATCGAGATCAGCGCGTCCTGGACGTCGCTGGTGGAGCGGGTGAGTTCCTCGATACGGCCGATGCCTCCGGTCTCCATCGCCGTCATGATCGGCGAGGGGATCATCGACTCCCGCGACTGGCCCTTGGCGATGACCATGGACACGTTCCAGGAGTACTTGATGTGGTCCTCGGTGGTTCCGGCGGTGCCCTGCACGACCAGCGTGGAGTTGCGGCAGATCGCGGCGGACAGCAGCTCGGCCAGCCAGCTCTTGCCGGTGCCGGGGTCGCCGATGAGCAGCAGGCCGCGGTCGGAGGCCAGCGTGACGACGGAGCGCTCGACGAAACTGCGGTCCCCGTACCACTTCTGCGAGATCTCGCGGTCCAGGCCGTCGGAGCGCTCGGAGCCCAGGATGAACAAGCGGACCATCTTCGGGGACAGGCGCCAGGAGAAGGGCTTGGGATTGTCGTCGATGGACTCCAGCCAGTCCAGTTCCTCGGCGTACTTGATCTCGGCGGGGGCGCGCAACATGTCGGACATAACAGGGGGCCTTTCTGAGCGAGGAAGGTCTTGCTAAGCGAGGAAAGTCTTGAGTTCGTGCACGAGCTTGCGGATGTGGCCGGAGAGCACCGGCGTACCGAGGTCCTTGAAGCGCTCCCGGAACCACGGGTTGACACTGCCGCGGCCGGAGCTGGTCACCGAGCCGACCGGGATGAACTTGGCTCCCGAGCGGTGAACGGCGGCCATGCTCTCGAACAGCGGCTCGGCCTGCCATTCGTAGAAGTCGGAGATCCACACCACGACGGTGTTGCGGGGCTCGGTGATCTTCGGCTGGGCCAGGGCCATGGCGACCGTGCCGTCGGTGCCGCCGCCGAGGTTGGTGCGCAGCAGGGTCTCGAAGGGGTCGTGCACCCAGGGCGTGAGGTCGAGCGCCTGCGTGTCGTACGCGATCAGGTGTACGTCCACCTTCGGCAGCCCGGCGAAGATCGACGCCAGGATGGTGCAGTTCACCATCGAATCGACCATCGAGCCCGACTGGTCCACGACGACGATCAGCCGCTGGGGCATCGTCTTGCGGGCGGTGTGCCGGTAGTAGAGACGGTCGACGTACAGCCGCTCCTCCTCCGGGCTCCAGTTGGTGAGGTTCTTCCAGATCGTGCGGTCGAGGTCGAGGTTGCGAAACACCCGCTTGGGCGGCACGGAGCGGTCCAGGGCACCTACCGTGGCTTTCTCCACCTGGGTGCGCAGCACTTCGGCGACCTCGTCGACGAAACGGCGGATCAGGGCCTTGGCGTTGGCCAGGGCCACGCCCGAGAGGTTGTTCTTGTCCCGCAGCAGCTGCTCGATCAGCGACATGCTCGGGGTCAGCTGCGCGGCGAGTTTGGGGTCGGCCAGCACCTCGCGCAGGTGCATCCGCTTGACGAGGTCGGCCTCGATGGCTCCAAGCTCCGGGCCGATCGCCGGAATCAGCCGGCTGAGATCTGGCGTCGTGCCCCGGCCGCCGGTGCCGGTCGGGCTGACGCCCGGTCCTGCTGCGCCCCGCCCGGCCGCTCCGCCGGCGCGACCGCCGCGCAGCTCGCCCGGCTTGCAGCCGAGCGCGCGCTCCAGCCAGCCCGCGTCGGACTGCCAGCGCGCCAGCTGTCCGGCGGTGACCGTGCCGGACCCGGAGGAGAAGACGTTGAGCAACACCTTCGACACCAGCGCCGCGCGCCGGACTTCGGCAGGGCGATCATGTCCGCCGTCATCGTCGGGCTCGGGCGCCATCAGACCGTCGAACTCGGCGGCCAGCTCCGGGTGCCGCTGGACGATCGAGTCGACGGAGGCCTGCGGGTCAAGCAGTGGGGACGGCAGGCCGATGTCCTCGACGACGGCGAGGCTCGCCGATTCCAGCGTGGCGTGCTCCTCGTGGTCGAAGAGGCGGGCGAGGAGCCGCCAGTAGAGGACCTGACGGCGGTTGTCGTGGGCGTCCACCTCGGGGTGCTGTGGGGTCGCGTACTCGGCCGACTGTGTGGTTTCGGTCGTCTGTCCGGTCTCCTGCTCCGTCATTGCGCAGCAGCCTTCCGGCACGTTCCCGCAGCACGGCCACGGCGTCGGTGGCGGCCTTCTCAGCCTTGACACCGGCCTTGTCCGTCGTGCCCCCGGCCCACCCCCCGGCCTGGATCGCGACAGCCTTCTTCCGTACGGTCTTCTCGACGGCCAGTGGCTGGACGTTGAATGTCCCGGCGTCCCAGCGGAGCAGTCCGATGCACGCACTGGAGGCCGCGACGGCTTCGGGGGTGAGCGGTCCGGCGGTCGCGATGCGGTCGGTGTCGACAACGAGAGGGTGTCCGGCGACGGTGAACGTCACTGCGTCGTCGTCATCCTTCTGGGCGGCGTAGCCCTCCAGGAACACGGGTACGGCGATGCGCACCGGGTGCCGGTCCAGGGGTGCGGTCGCCGGGTCGGTCGCGGTGGGCAGGGCGACGCGGGCAGTGGCAAAGGCGTCGGCGGGTTCCCCCGGGCGTGCGTGCTCGTCGCTCCAGATCAGGTTGCCCTCGGCGGTGATGGGCATGTCGGCGACATCCATCGAGTGGCCTTCGCTGACGGCTGCCAGGAGCGACATGTGCGGACGGAGCAGCTGCCAGAGGCCGGCTCCGACCACCGTGTCGGGCTTCGGTACCGACACGCCGGCACGCACCAGGCGGGACGCAGCGCCGTCCGCAGGCTCGAACACCGCGTGGACCTGGGCCTGTACGGCGGTCGCGTGTTCGTGTACGTCGACACCGAGGGGCAGGAGGCGGCCGGTGACCGTACCGGTCATCGGCACATCGGCCGCACCGGGCAGCGTCAGCAGCATGGCGCGCGACCACACGTCGGCCCAGCGGCGTGCCGGAATGCGTTCCAGGGCCGCGCCCGGGCAGGATGCCGCGAGTTCGACGGCGAAGCCGTCGAGGAGCGTCGCCAGGCGGCGCAGGGCCGGGTCCGGAAGCATCGCGGAGACGATTTGCGCCGACCCTGAGACCACGTCGTGGTCGATGCCCTGCCACCCGGTGCGCGCCAGATCGGACAGCCAGGAGCGGGCGGCGGCAAGCAGGTTCACCGCTTCTTGCCCGCCGGGCGCCGGGACGGTCTCCTCGCTGCTGGAGCGACCGGTCGCCTCCTGGACGCGGGTCATCAGTGCGTCGTGGACGGAGCCGAGCAGTGCGGTGCGGGCGGCGGCGAGGGCGACGAAGTGCTCTTCGCTCGCGGCTCCGGCCGCCGCCTTCTCCGCCGCCTCGGCGACCCTGGCGGCCAGCGGCGTCCCCGCGACGGCGTGGGTGAGCTCTGTCAGGCCGGCGGCCTGAGCGGGCTGGGGACGGAGCAGGCCGGCGACGAGAGCCCGGTCAAAGGCGTCGACGGCCGCCAGAGCTTCGTCGAGCCCCGTGATGGTTTCGGAGAGCAGGTCGGCGCGCATCACGCCACCGCCCTGGTCGGCGGGAACCACTGCATCTCCGGCAACGGTGCGGTGGTCGGGGCGAGTTCCAGGTAGGCCAGGTGGCGCAGGAACCGGCTGAAGACGGGCGCGGCGGCCTTGGCGTCCCCCTGCGGTGGACGTGTGCCGCTCATGCCGGCGGTGATGGTCTGCGCGCTCGGCTCCCCGTCCACGACGTCAACCCTCAGGTAACGGCTGACGCGCGCGGCGCCGTACTGCAGCACCGCCTCGTTGATCAGAGCCCGAATGTGATTGCAGAACGCGCCCCGCGCGCCGCCACAGGGCCGGTTGTTGTTGGTGCTGCAAGCGAATGCGTAGGTGCCGGCAGCGACCGACGAGACATAGACCCGCTCGATGTCCGAACCGCTGGACACCACACCCTGCAAGCGTCCGTCGGCCAGTTCGACGAACGGGACCTTGGCGAGCTTGCGCGGCCGTGCGGGTGTCACCACCCGTGCCGTACTCGACCTCTCCCAATCAGACAACGCGCCATCTCCTATGCACCAGGGGGGACTTCCGCGCCACATCGGCGGGACACGACTGAACATAGTTGCGACCACTGACAACGCCGATCGCGGACGCACGACCGCGTCACACACTGCTCGCGGAGCCGGTTCCTTGACCCGTTGTCAGTGGCCACTGCGAAGATCCAGGGACGGCAACGTGAGGAGATCACCATGGGCACCTGGGACATCGGCCCCTTCGAGCGATCATCGATCCCCAGCCCAAGCCCACGCCCATCGTCGGCCAGGCCACGACCAGCGTCGTCACCAGCCTCGCGTACAGCTGACCGCGCGCATCCACTTCAGCATGCGCGCTCAACCCGCCCGCCTGGCCCCGCCTGCCGCATGAGTAGGCTCTTGTTGCTCTGATAACAGCTGAGGGGGGATTCGCACATGGAACGGCCACGCCCGGAGGCCTACGGCCCCGCCGTGCCTGCCCCCGCTCCCACCCCCGCCTCCGCGACCACGTCGCGGCAGATCGGCCCGTACCACCTGATCACCCGGCTCGACCCGCCACACAGCGCGCCGTACACGCCGTGGCGCCGCTTTGTCGCCCGTAGCGCCGACGGCGAGCGTACGGTCCTGCTCAACGCCCCGCTCCCGGGTGCCGATCCCGCCCGCTTCGCCGTCGAGGCGGACGCGGCCCGCAGGCTGCTCGGACCCTGGGTGGCGCCCGTGACGGAGCTGGCCGGCCCCGGTGAGGCGCCCTGGTACGCGACGCCGTACCTGCCCGCGCTCCCGCTGCCCGTCGCGCTCGCCGTGCACGGCGAGCCGTTGCCGGAGCGCACGGTACGCGCCCTGGGCGCAGCCCTCGCCGAGACGCTGGAGGCCGCCCACGCTCAGGGCCTGACGCATGCGGGCCTGTCCCCCGCGGCCGTGCTGCTGACGGGCGACGGGCCGCGGCTGAGCTGTTTCGGCGCTGTACGGGCCGCGGCACCCGACGGTGAACAGCGGACCGGCCTGGCGGGCATCGATCCGGGCAGCCTCGCCCCCGAGCAGGCCTCCGGCGGCCGGCCCCGGCCGCCGGGTGACGTCTACGCGCTGGGCTCGGTCCTCGCGTACGCCTCGACCGGCCACACCGTCCCGGACCGGGATGAACTCCCGCCCTCCCTGGGCCGGTTGATTTCATCCTGCCTGTCCCGCGACCCGGCGGACCGCCCCACGGCAGCCACTGTCCTCGCCGGGCTGGCCCCGCACGACACCGTCCTCAACTCGGCGGGCTCCCTCCTCACCGCCGGCTGGCTCCCCGGCCGCGTCGTCGCGGCGATCGCCCACCAGTCGGCCTCGGTCCTGGCCGCCGAACCGCGTACTCCCACCTGGAACTGACACGATGCTGTCCCCTCTCACCCACGACGACCCGGCCGCGCTCGACGGGTACCGGCTGATCGCACGCCTGGGCAGCGGCGGCATGGGCACGGTCTATCTGGCCCGCGCCGCCACGGGCCGTACGGTCGCGCTCAAGACGATGCACGCGCGGATCGCCACCGACCCCACGTTCCGTAGCCGCTTCCGCCTCGAGACGGATGCGGCCCGCATCATCGGCGACCGCCATGGCGCGGCGGTCTTCGACGCGGATCCGCAGGCCGAAACTCCCTGGCTGGCAACGGAATACGTGCTCGGACCGCCGCTGGACGACGCCGTAGAGCTGTGCGGCCCACTGCCCGAGCCGTCGGTACGGGCGCTGGGCGCCGCCCTCGCCGGCGCGCTGGCCCAGCTCCACTCCTCGAACGTCGTCCACCGGGACCTGAAGCCGTCCAACGTGATGATCACGGCGTACGGCCCGAAGGTCATCGACTTCGGCATCGCCCGCGCGGCCGGCGACGACCGTCTGACGCGTACGGGCGCGGCGGCCGGGACCCCCGCCTTCATGTCCCCCGAGCAGGCGACCGGCCAGGAACACACCCCGGCCGGTGATGTCTTCGCCCTCGCGGGCGTCCTGGTCTTCGCGGCGACGGGCCACGGCCCGTTCGGCGGCGGCCAGGCGGCGGACCTCCTCTACCGCGTCCGCTACGCCGAGCCGGATCTTCTCGACGTACCGCCGTCCCTGCTCCCACTCCTCACCGCCTGCCTCTCGAAGGACCCGTCCCAGCGCCCCACGACACACCGGATCGGTTCCGAACTCCACGACGGTCACGGCGACTTCGCCGACCACCTCCCGGACCTGCTGCTGGCGGAGATCGCGCGCCGCGCGACAGAGGTCTGGCACCACCAGCCCTACCGTCTCCCCGCCCCGGCCGAGTCGTCTCTCGCCCCGACAACCCCGGACGCCCCCCGCTCCCTGTCCCGACGCAGGCTCCTGACGGTCGGCGGCGGGTCGGTACTGGGAGTAAGCGCGGCGGGAGTGGGGGCGTGGGCATGGCTGGCTCCCGGTGCTGAGAAGACGCAACAAGGCGGCGGTACGGCCTCGCCGGCTCCCTCGTCGGTCAAGAACGCTCCCGGCGATGACCGGCAACCGCTGTGGAAGACGGAGGCGTTCGACCGGGAGGAGTCGCTCACACCGCTCCTCGCCGGTGACGTGGTGGGCTTCATGGAGACCGCCAAGTTCAGGGTCCTCGACCCGAAGGACGGCAAGGAGCTCTGGACCAGCGATCTGCACACGGATCCCCAGGAGATCGCTTCAGACGGCACGAATTTCTACGGATCGCGGTCGAACACCGCCCAGAACGCGTTGGCGATCCACACGTTCGCCCCCCGCAGCGGCAGCGCACCGGCCCGCGTCATCGAACTCAAGGGGTTCGAGGGGGCCGGGTTCGGCACCCAACTCCTGACGGCGGCAGGCAACCTGCTGTTCGCCGCGTCGAGACTCGGCAAGAGCGACGACTCGTTCGAGAAGAAGGAGACCGGCTGGCACCTGGTGGCCGTGAACCTCCGTACGGGCAAAGAGGCCTGGCGCCGCCCCATCGCGAGGCACCTGCCCGACAACGAGTCGCGCCTCTACCTCGCGAAGGTCGTCGGCAGCCGGCTGATCCTCGGCAAACTCAACGGCGAACGCACCGACTTCGAGATGGAGGCCAGGGACACCCGTACCGGGATCAGGCTCTGGCAGCGGAGCATCCCCATGAAGCCCGAAGACTACTTCCTCATCCCCGGCCAGCTCGCCACGGACCGCCGGCACGTCTACGTCGGCGGCGGCCGGCTCCGAGCGCTGCGCCTGACCGACGGCAGCAGCGCCTGGGAGGTCGGCCAGGGCAAGGCCCTCTACGGCGTACCGACGGTGGCGGGCGGCCTCGTGTACGCCACCGAAGGCAATCGCGGGCTCATCGCCGTGAGCGCGAACAAGGGGGAGCGGAAGTGGGAGGAGGCGCCTGCCGCACGGGACTTGACTCCCGTCCTGAACACCGTTCCGGTCGTGGGGAAGAAGTATGTCTACGCCCCGGTCATGGGTGGCCTCAGCGCGGTCGACCTCGCGACGCGCAAGTCGGAATGGGTCTTCCCGACCGATGCCACTCGGTACGTCGTGGACAAGGGAAGGAAGCGGATCATCGGCGCGGGTGAGACGTCGGCGGTCGCGTTCCCACTGGCGTGACCGCTGCTCCACTTCGCGGAATTACCAAATCGCCGGACCGTCGGAGTGTCGGGCCGTCAGACCTCGAATCAAGTCGAATCAGAAGGCAGCGCAGAGCATGAAGCCCCTCGCCACAGGCGACCCAGTCCGCCTCGGCCCCTACCGCCTGGCCGGGGTGCTGGGTGAAGGCGGCATGGGCAAGGTGTACTTCGGCCAAGACGGTGACGGCCGCACCGCCGCCGTCAAGGTCCTGCGCCCCGAACTGGCCCACGACCAGCACCTCGCCCAGCGCTTCGTCCGCGAGGCCCAGATGGCGGCGGCCGTCACCGGCAAGGGTGTGGCGCGGGTCCTGAGCACGCAGACGGAGGGCGGCCGGCCGTGGATCGCCACGGAGTTCCTCGCAGGCCCTACGCTCGAGGAGGCGATCGGCGCGTACGGGCCGATGGGTGATCCGGCAGTCAGGGCACTGGCCGCCGCCCTCGCTCGTACCCTTCACGACATCCACAGCGCCGGACTCGTACACCGGGACCTCAAACCGGCCAATATCGTGCTGACGTCGTCCGGTCCGCGCGTCATCGACTTCGGCATCGCCCGCCCCGAGCACGGCCTGACCCTCACCACGACGGGCCAGATTCCGGTCACACCGGGGTACGGGGCTCCCGAGCAGGTTCTCGGGCAGCGGGTCGGCCCGCCCTCGGACCTCTTCTCGCTGGGAGCCGTACTCGTGTACGCGGCCACCGGACAGCGCGCGTTCGACGGCGGGCATGTCGCGGCGGTCCAGTACGAAGTCGTGCACGGCTCACCGGACGTGAGCCGGGTGCCGCGGGCCCTCCTGCAACTGATCGGCCCGTGTCTGTCGAAGGACCCGGCGCTGCGGCCCGTAAGCACTCAGATCGCTGCGGCTTTCGCCCCGCCGAAGGGCGCGGACCGGGCCTGGCGCCGCGGCCCGCTGGCGGACGACATCGCCCAGCGGGAGGCGGCCGCGAAGAGGCTGGTCGCGACAGACGACACAGCCGTGCCGGGTGCCCCCACCCGGCGGCGCTTCCTCGTCGCGGCCGGCGCAGCGGGTGCAGGCCTCCTCGCGGCGGGCGGCGCAAGCGCCTGGTGGGTGACCCGGAGCCCCGACGTCGCGGTCCCGGCTGCCGTGACGACGCCCGTGGCTGCCTTCGCCTCCTTGATCGACTCCAAGCCGGGTGAGGCGCCTGCCCCGCTGTGGGGCCCGATCGACGTAACGACAACCAACACGCCTCGCGCGCCGCTTCCCGTGCGCGACGTACTGCTCCTCGACGCCAAGGAGGGCGGCCTGGTCGCGCACGGGGTGACGGACGGCCGCGAACGGTGGCGCGCACCTGACGCCTACGCGCCGGCGGGTTATGTCTCTGTCGCGGACCGCCTCGTCGCCGCGGCCGATATAAACGGCGTACTGCACGCCTTCATCGCTTCCACGGGACAACTCGCTTGGAAGGCCGACGTATCCGCCGAGTATGTGCTGGCCGCCGACGACACCACCGTGTATGTGACGACAGAGGACAACCGCCTGCTCGCCCTCGATGCCTGGTCCCGGAAGACCTCCTGGTCCGTCCCCCTGCCTTGGGACCCCGCCGACAACCCGGCCACAGCAGCTGTGGGCAGCGGCCGCCTCGTTCTCTTCCCCGGCGACGGCCATGTGAGAACCGTCGACACCAAGACGGGCAAGGATGTCTGGGACCTCCCCGACCAGGGAACACAAGGCACCACCCCCGCCATCGCCGGCGGCATCGTCTACCTGGGCGGCCGGACTCTGACGGCCCGCTCACTGAAGACCGGGACCGAACTCTGGACCGAGAAGGCGAAGTCGTCCCTCGCCCACGGCGGCTGGAGCAACCCGCGCGCCGAAAAGGACCGGGTGTTCGCGATGGAAGGCTGGGTGGGCCGCCGATACCACACCATCCCCGACGTCGACTTCGCGGCGTCGGACTGGGGCTATTACGAACTGGAACCCACAGGCTCCTCCACCACGGCACCCGCGGTGCAAGGGGCGACCGTCTGGCTCCCCGAAATCAAGGGCAGAGCGCTGGCTGTCGTGCACAAGACGACGGGCAGGAGTCTCTTCTCCTACAAGGCCCGCGGCACCGGCAACTACCGGCTCGCGGCGGACGGAAACCGGGTCTTCATCTCACGCGGGGGAAGCGTCACCGCGATGCCGGTCTACTCGGAATGACGAACGGCCGCCCACAAGTGGCGTCCAGCCGAGTGCTTCGCTACGAGGAATGGCGCAGCCTTCGGGGGCCGCCGGGCGACGGCGGCGGGAGTTACTGATCGACGTACACTCCGACCCGGCCGTTGCGTCCACCCCGGCCTCAGCCGAAGTCGGGCGCTGAACCGGGGCACGAACGGGATTCAGGTCCACGTTCGGGGCCGCGTGTCGTGGAGCCGGTCACGCCGAGGCCTCCAGGGCGGCACGCCACACCGGGCTGTCGACGTAGTGGTTGTCGAAGCGCTCGGAGGAGTCCTTGATTTCCTGCGGGCTCGCCTCGCCCCGCATCACCCGGCCCAGCAGCCGCAGGTAGTCGAAACGCGGCATGCCCGGCGTGAAGACGAACAGCACGTCGGCTTCGGCTCCAGGAGCCGCCGCGAAGGCGTGCGGAGTGTGCGGCGGTACGAGCAGCAAGTCACCCTCGTCCAGGATCTTGACCTCGTCGTCGATGACCACCTGCAGCGAGCCGCCGATGACGAAGAAGAGCTCGGATGCCCGGGTGTGGAAGTGAGCCGGGGCGCCCACCGCTCCCCTGGCGAACTGCGAGCGGTAGCTGGTGAGCGAGCTGCCGTCGGTGCCGCAGTCGGCCAGCAGGGTCATGACACTGCTGGGGTCGCTGGTGGTCTCGGCGGAGGCGGCGCGGGTGAGAACCGGCATCAGTGCGGCGGCGTTCATAGTCGTACTCCCTGTGCTGAACCTCGGCCGCCGGCGTCTCCGGCGGCCCTTGTGACTACGACTTTAAGGAGCCAAGAGACCTGGCACAGGGTGCATTCCAATGCCTGAATCATGGGTCAATTCTGGTCCCGCCTTCTTGTCAGGGCCGCCTTGTACGGGCGCTGGGGCGGTTGGAACCGGTGTGTGCTTCACGTCTCGTCATGCAACCGGCATCCCTGGTCAGGCGTCTTGCCGGTGTGACATCCATGCAGCACGCATTTCGGCAAGTTCTCCTCTTCGGGTGGCAGCAGGCGCGCTGCTGCGCCTTCGCGGTCGCGCTCGTCGGCGGTGTCGCCGTATCCGCTCTGTTGCCGGAGCTTCCCGTGGCGCGCTACGACCTGTTGCTCGGTTACGGAGTGCTCCTGACGGTCCTGGCCCGCCGTGTGGGCTGGGACACCGCCCGCGATACTGCGGTGATCGCCGCCTGTCATCTCATTGGGCTGCTGTTCGAGCTGGTCAAGGTCCAGTTGGGTTCCTGGAGCTATCCCGAGGACGCCGTCACCAAGTGCGCGGGCGTGCCGCTGTACGGCGGTTTCCTCTACTCGGCCGTCGGCAGCTACGTCTGCCGGGCGTGGCGGCTGATGTCACTCCAACTCACCGGTTACCGGCCGCGCGTGATGGTGCCGCTGGCCGCTGCCGTGTACGTCAACTTCTTCAGCCACCACTGGCTGCCTGACGCCCGTTGGGTTCTCGCCGCCCTCATGCTGCTCGCCACCATCGGCACGTCGGTCGGCTACTCGGTGGGGCAGCGGCGATACCGTATGCCGCTCGCGTTGGGCTTCACCCTGATCGGGTTCTTTCTCTGGGTCGCGGAAAACGTGGCCACCTACGTCGGAGCATGGAGCTACCCGAATCAACTCCACGGATGGCAGCCGGTCTCCCTCATGAAGATCGCCGCCTGGTCTCTGCTGATCAGCGTCACATTCGTCATGGTCGCCGGACGCCGACGGGCAGCGGAAGGCACCTCTTCGCCGCCTCAGCAGCCCGCGTTCGTTTCCCCCGCCCCGTCCAGCGCTTCCTGCAGCCTGCCCGCACACCCCCAGACTGTGCTGCCGCGTGCCCGAGCAGGTGGCAGGCGGCTGCCGCCGGCGTGAGGCCGGCCGAGACGACGGGCGGGGCCGAAGCCAGGCGGCTGGTCTCCCGCCCCGCCCGTTACTGCTCAGCGCAGTGGCTGCTCAGCGTTCCGACAGCTCCGACGGGGCCTCCTGGACCACCCAGCCGTTGCCGTCCGGGTCCTCGAAGGTCATGAACGAGTTCCAGGTGTCACCCTTGCCGTCCTCCCAGCCCGTCGCGCCGACGTGACGGATCGGAGAGACATTTACGCCTCGGCCCAGCAGCTCCTCGCGGGCCGCCTCGATGTCCGTGACACAAATCTGCAGGCCTTGCAGCGTGCCCGGGGTCATCTCCTTCATATCTGGTGCCTCCGGCATCCCCTTGAGCATCGCGATCGAACACCGCGAGCCGGGCGGGGTCATCTGAATAATGCGCATACCGGGGGCGACCTCGTTGTCGAGGTCGACCTTGAAGCCGATCTTGTCGGCGTAGAAGTCCTTCGCCCGGTCCATATCGGTGACAGGGACCGGAACGACTTCGAGTGTCCAGTTCATGAAAGCCTCCTCAAAACAAAGCGGGTCCGGCCGAACGGCCGCCCTTGGCGAGGCCGAAGACCGTACGGGGCACGAACGCAAAAACCAGGGCGGGTCCACCGTCACCCACGATGAAGCCGCCGCGCACGTCGAAACGCCATTCCGGCCCGCACTTGTCCGACCCAGGACCGGCGCCGGTCCGAATCGGGCCACCAGGCCAAGGGGCGGTCCGGGACCGGCGGGACCAGGATGGGTATGTGAGGGAACGGCCGCCCTCCTGTTCGTACGCAGCGGCATGCTGCGGCGGCTGCCTGTGGCTGCCCGAGAGGGGGCAGGTTGCGGATGGATGAGCAGATACCGGTCAATGAGCTGATCAGCGGCGCCGCCCAGGACGCCGGCGGGTGGCTGGGTGCCCTGCAGGTGGCGCAGGTGGCCACGAGCGCCGACGGGACGATTGTGCGGTGGAACCACACCGCACAGGAACTGCTCGGCTACACACCGCCGCAGGTGGTGGGACGGCACATCGCCGACCTTCTGCACCCGGGGGCCGACAGCAGCCTGGGCCGGTCGCTCTGGGAGACCGCCGCCACCGGGCGCGGGGTGATGGGCACGGTGACCGTATGGCACCGCGACGGACACCCGCTGGAGCTCGAGATCTGGGCCTGTCCGGTACACAGTGGGCGGCACGGGGCCTCGGCGGTGCTGGTCTTCGCCGCCGACGCCCACGCGGCGCGCCGTATCCGAGGGTCGTCGGCGGTGTGGGACGGGCTGTTCTCCCGCTCACCCGTCGGCATCGCCGTACTCGACACACATCTGCGGTTCCTGCAGGTCAACCCGGCGCTCGAAGCGATGAACGGCCTCGCGGAGTCCGCACACGTGGGCCGTCGCCTGGCCGAGTTGCTGCCTGAGGTGAACGCGGGCGAGATGGAGGAGGCGATGCGGCAGGTGCTGGACACGGGGGAGCCGGTCCTTGACCGGCGACGCACCGGGCGAACGCCGGCCGATCCGGAGCACGACCGGGTGTGGTCGTGCTCGTATGTGCGGGTGGAAGATCCCGCTGGGCGGCCGATCGGCGTGATCGCCTCCCTGCTCGACATCACCGAGCAGCAGCGGGCCCACACCGAGGCGGAGGCGGGCCGCCGCAGGCTCGCCCTGCTCAGCGAAGCCAGCGTCCGCATGGGCGCCAGCCTGGAGCTGGAACGTACCGCACAGGAGCTGGCCGACCTCGCCGTCACGGACCTCGCAGATGCCGTCACCGTCGACATCCTGGACACCCTTGCCCGTGGCGACGAGCCGGACATGGGGCTGATCGGCGGCGTCGCGCTGCGGCGCCTGGGCAAGGCCCCGCTGACCGGCTCCCACATCACCGACATCCTCGCCCCGCTCGGCAGAACCCTCGGCTTCCCCGCAGCCGCTCCGTACACCCAGGCTCTCGCCGCCCGCCAGCCCTTCCTGATCTCCCGCCTCGACGAGCGGGCCATCGCCCCCGCGGCCCGCCACTCCACGGCACCGGCTCAGCTGCTCGAGGCGGGCGTGCACTCCTTCATGATGGTTCCGCTCGTCGCCCGCGACCTGGTCCTCGGCGTCGCCACCTTCTACCGCACCCGGCCCGTTGGCCCCTTCGGATCCGACGACGTCACCCTCGCCGGCGAACTCGCCGCCCGGGCCGCCGTCAGCATAGACAACGCGCGCCTCTACCACCGTGAGCACGAGACCGCGGTTGTCCTCCAGCGCAGCATGCTGCCGCAGCACATCACCCCGCCGCCCGGCATCGAAGTAGCCCACCGCTACCTGCCCGCCAGCGACGTCAACGAAGTCGGCGGCGACTGGTACGACGTCCTGCATCTCCCCGACGACAAAGCAGCCCTCCTCATCGGCGACGTCATGGGTCACGGCATCGCCGCGGCCGCGGTCATGGGGCGACTCTCCGCCACCGTCCGGGCCCTGGCCCGCCTCGACATGCCCGCGACCGAACTGCTGCACCATCTGGAAGCCACTCTCGCCGACCTGGCCGAGCCGATGCTCGCCACCTTCCTGTACGCCGTCTGCGACCCCACCACGGGTCGCTGCACCATCACCCGCGCCGGACACCCCCCGCCCGCCGCGGCGGAGCCCGACGGCACCGTCCACCTGATCAAGACCCCGCCCGGCGCCCCGCTCGGTGTCGGCGGCATCGACTTCACGACCACCGACATCACCCTGCCCCCCGGCAGCATCCTTGTTCTCTACACCGACGGTCTGATCGAAGCCCGCGGCCGTGACATCGACGAACGCCTCTCCGACCTCACCCGCCTGCTCACCGAACCCCAGCAACCGCTCGACCAACTCTGTGACTTGCTGATCACCCGTCTGGTCCCGGTATCCGCCGACGACGACATCGCCCTGCTCACCGCCCGCATCGGCAACACGCCACGCCCCGGCTAGTGCCGGCTGATGGTCTTCGGAGCAATAGCTCCGCTCCTGGCGTGCGTTCGGGGCGGTCGGCTGCCCGTCGGTTACGTGGCCGACCCCCCCC
>NZ_JAGGOK010000008.1 GCF_018614615.1 Streptomyces sp. ISL-100
ACGGTCCGTTGTGGGACGGCGACTTGGGAAGGTCACCTCCACAACGGAGCTTCGATGCGTTCGGTCGCGCACCCGACCGGCATCATCACACCGCCGTGACCTGCACACTCATGAGAGCACCACGACTTTGAAATCTCCCTGATGGCGGAACGAGCCTGTTTCAGGACTTCGATTCCAAATCGGGCGGCAGGCCATAAGCCGCTCGCCACTCCTTCATGAATTTATCAAAAGATTTGGCGTTCCCCTGCGACAGGTTGCTGTAAAGGTCCACCAAACGGTCTCGCGCTTCCCTGGAAGCATCCGGGGAAGCGGATGGGATTCTCAGTTCTTCCCCGTTAGGCAATCGACGCATGACAATCCCATTGACGGCGTCCGATGTCACGGGACGCACCAGTTCATCAACGAAAGTGCGCCATTCGATCAGGTAGACGCCTTTCTTCCGCCCGCGATCCGAAGCCAGGTAGAAGTCTTGTAGAAGCAGCCCTGTATGTGCCGAACCGTTGAAGCGGGGAACGAGAACGTAGGAGTGAACGATCGCATGACAGAGAACCAGGACAGGCAACCGGTCAGGGCGCGCGGCCTCCGTATCGTAGAATTTCTCAATGCGATGTTGATCTATAGCACCAGGGAAATACTCGTCCCGTATAGGCAGGAACGTGACGCTAATGGGACGTTCCTGCACTTCAACCGAAAGCTTTGCTGCCTCAATTAGCTTTCGCACTCCGAGACCAACCCGGAAAAGCGTGTCCTCGAACCGGACTCGCCAGTACGTAACCCAGTCTTCACTGGCGTGCGCCGGGGGCCACGGCCACTCCCGCAGGTCGAGTTCGAACCGCTTCACCGCTCTATGCAAGATGAGTTTGTACGCCCCACCATCATCGATCACTCGATCATCGTAGTTTGGCGCGCACGCTGGCGGGGCGAATTTAACTACAGCCCCGACGAGGGACAGACGCGACTGGCGGTGGCGGGTAGGCAGGACTGGGGCGGCCGAGACACAAGCGCGGTCGCGCGGTCATCCTTCGCCGGTGACCAGATACGGATTCGCCATCAAGGCACTCCCCAAGGGCGGCAAGCCGTTCGGGGACGACGAGGAAGACCAGGACCACGACACCGCAGCCGCGGACGGCGCAGACACTGAGACCCCACCCGGCCCGGCCGCCCCGGGCGCGGGTCCAGCAGCGGGCAGCCCGGCAGACGAGGCCCCAGAAGACGAGGCCGATCCCGGCGCCGCACCCGCTGAGGAAGCCCCGGGCGCCCCGACAGGGGCACCCCCGGAGGGCGAAGAGGCCGAGGTCGAGTCTTCTGAGGAAGCGCCTCCCGCCCCTGAGGACGATGCGCGGCCGTGGTCCGGCGACATGTACGACGAGGGCGACGAGACCGACCCTGCCGCCGCTTTCGCCGCCTACCAGGGAGCCAACGGAGAGGAGGCGTGGCTCGATCAGGCTCCGGACGGCACACTTACCGGATGGGTCCGGGATGCCACCGGACAGGTGTGGCGGTACACCGATCCCGACGTGTGGGCCATCGACGTCGACGATGCTCAGATGACCCGCACCCACAGCCATGCCAGTGGCGACGCTGGCGACGGTGCATCTGCCGAACACGGCGGGCAGGACCCGCTGTTCCCTCCGAAGCAGCAGAGTTAAGGAGCGACAACGGTGGAGCTGAACCGCCAGAGCTACCTGGCGCTGCTCAAGGAAGGCGGAGACGCCTTCACGGCGGGCGACCCCTCCGACGCCTGCCCCTACGACCAGTACAGCCCCGACCAGACGCAGCAGTTCGGCGCCCGTTACTGGACGAAGGGGTACATGGCGGCGCGCACGGCGTCGGAGGCGAAGACCCCCCAGGCCGAGGTCAGCGCAGGACAGTAGGCAGGCGGGCACGGCACGGTCCCGGCGGCCAACTGTCCACCCGCCGGAGGTTCCTCGCCGTGCCGACCGCCCCCACGTCCCGCGCCCCTGCGCCCCGCAAGGGCATCTGCAGGGCGATCTTCGCCGTCACCGGCGTCGTCGATGAAGTCGCGGACCTCATCGTCCCCGGAGCATTCGCTCACACGCTGGCGACCAGACCCGTCAAGACTGTCTGGCACCACGAGTGGAAGGAGCCCATCGGCGTCGTTCTGGACGTCGCCGAGTGGCAGCCCGGTGACCCCCGATTCGCCGACATTCCAAGCTGGCCGTCCGAAGCCGGAGCACTCGTCGCGACCATCGCGTTCAACTTGCGCACGTCCAAGGGCCGCGACGTGTACGAGCAGGTGCGCCAGTGGCACGACCACGGTGAGGCCCAGTTCTCCATCGGCTACCGCGTCCCTCCGAGCGGCGCGACGAAGCGGCCCGACGGCGTGCGTGTGATCCACAAGCTCGACTTGTACGAGGTCTCCCCGGTGTTGCACGGGGCGCACCCCATGACCCGCTCGCTGGAGGTCAAGGCCGACCCCGGCTCCGTCGAGCTGGAGCACAAGACCACCGCGTCCAGCGGCCACATTGACATCAAGGCCGCCGAGCAGCAGGTGGGCCGCGGCAGCATGGTCGCGCTCTACCTCCCCGCCGGCACCGCCGCGAAGATCGCCCACAGCGACGGCACGGACCCGCGTGACCTGCACATCACCCTCGCCTATCTGGGCGACGCCGACCAACTTCCTGGCCACCCTGACGACCTCGCCCAGCTGGTCGCCGCCTCGCTCGATGGCGTCGAACCCCTCATCGGCCAGATCGGGGGTATTGGGCGCTTCCCCGCCAGCACAGACGGCGAGCCGACGTTCGTCCCGGTCGACGTGCCCGGCCTGACCGAGCTGCGTACGCGAATCCTCGACGTCCTTGCGGTGTCGCCCCTCGCTGGGGCGGTACGGACCGACCACGGGTTCACCCCGCACATCACCCTGGGCTACAACCTGCCCGCCGACATCCCGGCAGTGCCTCCGATACCTGTCTCCTTCGACACCGTTCACGTCGTCCGCGGCCCGGACGCCACCCCCGTCCGCCTCACGGGCCATGCCGACGAAGAAGCGGCGACCTCCGAAGGGCTTGCCCAATTGGTCAAGAACGATCTTGGAATGCGGGCCCGGGGTGAAGCGAAGACCGCCCGCGCCACCGTGCTCGAAGCGAAGACCGCAGGCAGCCGAAGCCGTAGGGGCCGCACGCCGGAGAACAAGAGCGCCCGCACCACCGTCTTCGAAGCCAAGTCCCGCATCACACTTGGAGCCCTCGTGCCGCCGATCCAGCCCTTGCCCGCCTCCTACGAGGAGATCCGCGACCGCGTCGGCGCGGCAGTCCGACAGCTGCTCGCCACCGAGGAAGGCACCTGGGTGTGCATCGAGGCCACCTATCCCGACCGCGCCATCGTCTCCGTCCATCAGGACGGCGGCGCCTCGGCCACCTACTCCGTCCCGTACGACGGCGAGGGCAGGGAGATATCCCTCGGCGCTCCCCAGGCTGTCGAGCTGACCACCGTGGTCATTCCCGACCAAGGGCCGGCGCGCCCTGCCGATGCCGACGAGACAACGGACAGCCTGGTCGTGCGCCCAGCCATGAGCGCCCTAGCAGACGTCACCGCCCGCGTTCAGGCCGCCGACGGTACCGAGCAACTTGAGCCTCTGCGCTCCACCGTGGAAGAACTCGTCGCCGCGCTTTCCCGTAAGGGCCTCGACGTCCACCCCGACGACGAGGACGATCGAGAGTCTGCGTCTGCACCGTTCCCGATGGCCGGCAGCGGCATCGACCTGTGGGACGACCCATACGACGAACCCCACGGCCCCGCCCCGACCGACGACATGGGCGAGCAGCCGGACGATGACGAAGACGACGAGGCCACCGTCCTCCTCGACCCCGACGAAGTGAAGGCCCAGCTCGCTGCGATCCAGGGGTAGCGACCGCGACTCAGCCCGCGCACCGCCTTTCGCCGCCCCCGAGGTTTCTGCTCCAAACACTTCAACAAATCAGCAGGTCAGAGCCCGTGTGCTGCCTTCCTCCATCACGTGAGGGACGGCAGCACGCGACGTTAACCACCCCCGCTCTCTCAAATGCTCCGCGTTGTCGGGTCGTCCCGGTGCTGGCCGGGCGAGCGACGCACGTCAACCGCACCCAGCATCAGGGAGAGAGCACCCCGCAATGGCTGAGAACAAGAGCCTTATCAACAGCCTGAAGACCCAGCTCGCCGAGAAGTCCGCCGAAGCCGAGCGCATCAGCCAGACCTTCAAGGTCGAGGACAACGGTGGATTCGTCGTCAGCACCGAGCAGGCCGCCGCCTTCAAGAAGGTGTCCGCCGACGCGATGGAACTCAAGCAGCTCATCGCAGACGCCGAGGGCCTGAGCCAGGTCAAGCAGTACCTGGCCGAGCCCGACTCGGTGCCCGCCGCAGGCCAGCACTACGGACAGAGGCAGCAGGGCCCCATGGAGGGCAAGAGCCTCGGTGACCTCTTCGTCGAGTCCGACGCCTTCAAGCACGCCGCCCAGGCCGGGTTCCGCGACCGCCCGTATGTCCGAGCTGAGATGGAAGGGAAGTCCATCTTCAGCCTGTCGGCTGGGACGGTCACGCACCAGACTCTCGGCTCTGTGCAGAACCTCGGGATCGCGGAGCGCGAGTACCGCAAGTTCCACGTCCGCGACCTGTTCCCGAAGTCTTCGACGAAGCAGGCCGTGCTGTACGGCGCCCGCGAGACCGGCTGGACGAACAACGCCAAGCAGGTAAAGGAACGTTACGGCGCCGACGGCACCAGCCCGGCGACGGGCGCAGAGACCGACACCTGGGGCCGGGCGCCCCGCTCGAAGCTCTCGCTCGTCCCGGTGATGTACCCGGTCAGCGAGATCGCCCACCTCCTCGACGCCCACAAGAACATCTTGAGCGACGAGCCCAGGCTCAAGACCTTCATCAACAGCCGCATGATCGAAGGTGTGAAGTACCAGGAAGACTGGGACCTTCTGCACTCCGTCGGCGACGGCCAAAGCCTGACCGGCATCTTCAACACCCCTGGAGTGCAGCAGTACCTGGGGCTGAACTCCGACCAGTACAGCGTCCAGATCCGGCGCAGCATCACCAAGGCCCTGCTCGCCGAGTACGACCCGACCGGCATAGTCCTCTCGCCGACGATGTGGGAGCACGTCGAAGTCGAAGAGGACAAGACCGGGGCGTTCCGCGTCGCCCTGCAGATAGCCGTCGGCGCAACCAAGCGCGTCTGGCGCCTGGACGTTGTAGAGACGACCGCGATGGCGGATGACAACTTCCTCATCGGCGCGTTCGGCCTCGGCGCCCAGCTCCACGACAGGGAGTCCGTCTCCGTCACCGTCAGTTCGGAGAACGCGGACAACTTCGAGAAGGGCCTCATCACATTCCGAGCAGATGAAAGGGTTGCCTTGGAGGTGCCCCGGCCCGAGAGTTTCGTGATCGGGTCGTGGACGGCGCCGAGCGCATAACAGCAGGCCGCTCCAAGGGTGGGCGCCGCAATTTCGATGCGGCGCCCACTCGATTCTTGTTGCGATCTTCGCTTAGGCTGGCACCAGCAGGTAGATCGCCCGGCCGCCTTGGGGCGTCTGCGGGGTGAGGGGAGAACACACGGTGACCGGCCGTTCTTGTAGCCGTCGCGACTGCGGACGTGCCTATTACGCCAAAGGGTTCTGCAGGAGCCACTACGACGAGGACTTGTCGGCACGCCACACTGAGGGCGCGCCGATCGGCAAGACCCCCGCCACGCAACTCCAATGCCCTCACTGCGGAGAGACCTTCAAGGTAGATCGCAAGAGAGCCCTACGCGCTGCTGCCGGTCGCATGGTGTTCTGCTCGCGCGCCTGTCAGAAGGCGGGGAAGACCGTGGACGCCACCTGCTTCGCTTGCGGCAAGCCGACCCCGCGTCCCGTCAGCCGAAGCAGTAACCGGGCGTTCTGTTCACGAACGTGCTTCCACTCGGTGCCGACGAAGGACCGACAGGGCTCCGAGGAGCCCTGCGCGCAATGTGGCACCCCCGTGTACCGAGCTGCCGGATGGGACCGCGAGCGCCGGTTCTGTTCGACCGCGTGCAAGGGCATGTGGCTTACGGGACGCGAACTCGTGAGCCGGCCCGAGGCTCCCTGCGAGCAATGCGGCACCCTGATGTCCCTCTCCCCAGACGAGATCGCACACAGCAAGCGCTACTGCTCACCGAAATGTGTAGGGCTCGCCAGGCGCACACCTGCTGGCACCCGATACATCGACAAGAGCGGCTACGTCTGGATCTACGTGGACAAGGGCGAGGAGAAGCCGGTCCGGGTGCTGGAACATCGTTGGGTCATCGAGCAGTTGCTCGGGCGGCACCTGCTGCCCACCGAGACCGTCCACCACCTTGACGGTCAGCGCCACAACAACCAGACGGACGGCCCTCTCGTCCTGGACGAACGCGGACGCCTCCGGTCGGGGAACCTTGAACTGTGGTCGCACTTCCAACCCAAGGGCCAGGAGATTGGCCCCAAGCTCGACTTCGCGCGTGGCCTGCTGGCCCTGTACGGAACTACTGACGAGCGGGCCCAGTACGCCGAGTTCAACGAACGCGCGATAGCCGACTGAGGCAAGCAAGCGACGCAAAGCGGGGCGGTCCGTACGGTCCGCCCCGTTGTCGCTGACGAGAGTGAGGTTCCCGATGTCGGAGAGCCAGTCCGCCGGTTTGGTCGCGGGGTTGGAAGCATTGCTGGACGCGCCGCCTACCCGCAAGGGCCCGCCGTGCACCGTCGGGACCGTGCTGGCGTCGGTCGATGGGGAAACCGGCGCGGCACTGCGACGCATCCTCGGCACCCCCGAGGTCTCCTCCACCGCTATCGCCGAAGTGCTGAACCAGCACGGCCGGGAGGTCACCTCCTACACCGTGGCACGTCACCGCCGCCGCGGCGCCGCGCACGGTTGCCGGTGCGCGCGATGAGCCTGACGAACGACCTGGAAGCACTGCTCCAGCCCACCCTTGCCGCGCAGTCGCAACCGAGCGAAGTCCTGCGCTCTCCTGCCCCGGCGCCCCGAGGGTGGGAGTCCGGGGTGCGCTACGAGCCGGGCGGCACGATGGTCGTCACCACCCCAGCCGCCGAACAACCGCCGAACAGCGAAGCTGACTGGCGCGCCCGTGTCGAAGAACTTGGGCTCGCCGTCCCCGACGGCTGGAGAGTGCGGCTCGTCGAGGCCCGCCATGATCCGGCCGCGTGGCATCGCGACGCTCAGGGCGAGGACGCGGTCACCCGACCGGTCTGGCGCTGCCGCTACGTGGTCGAACCCGCTGCCCCGACCTGGCTCTCCGCTGGCGACGTCGACGCCCTGGTCCGCGATGCGATGCGGCGCCGCCGAAAGCCACGTGCCACCGCCGAAACGGCAGAGCGTGCCCTGATCGTCGTCTACGCCGACGCGCAGGCCGGCAAGGTCGGTCGGGACGGCGGCACTCCGGAGCTGGTCTCCCGTGTCGCCGAACGCTTCGACCGACTCGACGACCACATACGGGACCTGAAGGCGATCGGGCAGGCACCGGACGCCGCGTACTGGATGGATGCCGGGGACTGCGTCGAGAACTACGAGAACACCGCCCAGCAGGCGTACACCAACGACCTGAGCATGACGGAGATGATCCGCGTCCACAGACGGATCACCTTCGAGGGCCTGGACCGCCTCGCCGGACGCTTCGGCCGCGTCGTCGCGGCAACCTGCGGCTCGAACCACGGACGTGTGCGGCGCGGCCGCGAAGCGGTCGGCCCACCCAACGACGACTGGGGCCTTGAGGTCATGTCCCAGATCGCCGACGCGTACGCCCGTAACACGGACGCGTACGGGCACGTCAGCTTCGTCATGCCGGGGAAATGGCGCGAGGCCGTGAGCCTGGACATCGCCGGAACCACCGTGGGACTCGCGCACGGCCATCAGTACCCCAAGCCGGAGAAGGCCGGGGACTGGTGGCGGGCACAGAGCTTCGGCCGCCAGGCCATCGCAGATGCCGCGATCTTGATCACCGGCCACTACCACCACTTCCGCACCCAACAGCTGGGCAACGGACGCCTGCACATCCAGGCCCCCACGCTCGACAACGGCTCGGACTGGTACACGGCCCGCAGCGGTGAGGTCTCGACGGCGGGCCTGCTCGTCTTCAGCATCGGCCCAAACGGTTGGGATCACCTCCGGTTGCTCTAAGCAAGATCAGTCGGGTGCAGCAGATCTCCGCTGTCACGCGAGTTGACTTTCATGGCTCTGTTGAGCCCCGCAGGTTCCCCGCTGTCGCAGCAGTACCTCAAGTTCTGCTCTGATGTTCACGGAAGGGCGGTTCGCGAACCTCGTCCGATGCACAGTGGACGGGTGAATACTCGGTTGAGGCGAAGCTGGAAGCTGCGGGGCGGAACTCGAGTCCGGCGCCTGGCAATTGCTGTGGTCGTTTTTCTCGGGGTTACCGGCTACGGGCTGCTGCTCTGGAGAGGCCCTTGGTGGCTCGACGGTTCCCACATCCGGGACAGCGACTTGCAGCCGGCCGATGGTGTCGTGATTACCGGGCTCCGCACGATGCTTGTCGCCCTCGGTACCGCCGTGGTGGCGGGCCTTGGCCTGATGTATACACATCTGAATCTTCAGCACACGCGCGACAAGGATCGAGAGCAGGTCGAACTCGTACGTGAAGGCCAGGTCACGGAGCGGTATATGACGGCAATCAAGCTGCTCGGCTCCGACAACGAGACAGAACGGCTCGGCGGGATCTACGCCCTCGAAAGAATCATGAAGGATTCAGAGAAAGATCATTGGACGGTGGTCGAAGTTCTTGCATCGTTTGTACGCAACCGCTGCGAGCGTCAAGATGAGACCGAAATAGTCGAAGTCAACGGCGAACAGGCAACGCTCACTTACTCGAATTCACCGGAGCGAGACGGGATAGTGGCCTTCCAGGTGCTCTGTCGCCGTCCGGCCCGCGACGAGGCCCACCGCGTTGATCTGCACGACGTGACTCTGCGGGACGTACACGTCGAGGGCGGCCGGTTGCAGAATTTCGACCTCTCAGATGCGGACCTAGATAATGCGACTTTCATCGGCTGCAACTTCGAATCGGTTCGGCTCAGTGGCGCTGTCCTCGACAAGGCAATTCTGACTGATTGCGACCTGTCCAAGGTGACATTTGATGGCGCCTCGCTCTCGGGCACAAAGTTTCACAACGTGTCGCTAGAGAAAGCCAGTTTCTGTCATGCCCAGCTGGAAGGCACTTCCATCGACGAGGCAACGATGAAAGAAGTGGACCTACGTGAAGCGGACATTGAAGACACACTGTTTTCCGACGTGAGCCTCCACGGGGCTCGGCTTGAGGGCGCGATGCTCTACGGAGACACCGTGTTTCGGAACGCCCCCGGCTTGACCCCAGCGCAACTGGCCCCAGCCACTGTTGCCTCAAGTATCGAACTGCCTGCTCCTGTTGCGCGTGTGGTGAATCTTCGCTCAGAGATCAACTCCATTCCCCGTCACACCCTCGGTCACGTAGAAGATTGAGCCGTCAGGGCGCGACCCTAGCCCGCTCCGGCACGCATCCTTCGCCGACCATCGCAATCGGAGGAAGGACACCATGGGCCTGTATCGCCAGGATGGCACCCGCATCACGAAGGCAGCATTTCCCGCGGCCGCACTCGACGATCCCCCCGTCCGCGTCACCGAAGACATCTACGTCTCCGAGCCGTACGGGCGTGGAGACGGACAGCCCGAAGGCTCCAAGCGCTTCCTGCTCTACCAGGCCGGAACCGTCGTCCCGCGATCCAACATCGATCGCGCCTTCACCGCAGCCACCGTCAACGCGATCAGCCCGACCAAGGGCTCAGCCGCAGGCGGCACCACCATCACGATCAAGGGCGAACACCTCGACGGCGTCTCCGCCGTCAGCTTCGGCGCCACCGCCGGAACCGAACTGCGCATCCACTCAGCTAACGAGCTGACCGTAAAGACGCCGTCCGGCGAAGCGGGAGCCGTAACCGTCGAACTCGCAGATGACAGCGGCCTCATCTCCAAGACCAGCGGCTTCACCTACGAGGCCCCGGCTGGCGGCTGACCCGAGCCGTCTGGGGCCCCAGCTGTGGGGCCCCAGCGGAGCCGGGGGCCACCGCCCCGGGGCTCCCATTCCCGCAAGCCGCGATCGTCCCGCACCGCACGACACAAACCGGGCCACCTGTGCAGGGTGCGCGCGATCGGACCGACACTCGCATGAGGAGCCATCCATGGCCACCACCGCCCGCACCCGCAAGACCACCGCGAAGACGACCGCCGAGGACGATACGGCGGCTGCACCGGACATCGAGCCCACCGACTCGGGCCCCACCGCGCCGGAAGCAGCCCCGCTGGAACCGCCGCACGTCGACGATGCTCCCGAGCCCCCGGCCGCACCCCTATACGTCACACCGACCGAGGTCATCCCCGACGAGGAGAACCTGGCCGACGTCATTCTCGACGACGCCACCGGGCAGCCGCCCGCCAACCTCGACGAGGTGTTCGTACCCCTCACCCCGTTCGGCTCGACGCTCCAGTGCACCGTCCGCCTGATCGAGCGCACGTTCCTCGGACCCCACCACAGTCCCGTGACTCGGCTCCTCCAGCCGAAGGGCGCCGTCGTCTCCGAGAACATCGCCGCCCGTATCCGCGAACGCCTCGACGCGCAGGCCGCGCGCACCAACCCCAACCAGTAGGGAGACGCCAGGTGTCGGTCTACGACCACAAACCCATGTGGGCCGGAGCGCACTACGACCCGGCCCCGGCCGGCGGCGAGGTGTCACGCCTCGACCTGTACGCCACACCGGAACGCGACGGGTCGGTTGTCGCATCGGCCGCACCTGCCGTCCGCCTGCGCGCCGGGGTGTACCGCTTCGACATCCCCCACGTCGCGCCGGGCCGCTACTGGGGTGCGGTCACCTTCACCCCGAACACATCCGGGCAGACCATCATGGACACATCGGTGCGCTTGGACCTCCCCACCGGACAGGGCCTGGTCACGTCACCCGAGGCCGTCGCCGACGCCCTCGGTACTCCGCTCCCGCTCACCTCTGGCCAACGGAGCACCTACGAGACGGAGATCCGCAACGCGCAGGCCGATGTCGCCGCCTACCTCGGCCGGACCCTGGTGCCCTCGGTCGCCACGCTGCGCGGGCTCACCCCGTACTGGGCGGATGCACTTGAGGACGCAGATACCTGGCACCTCGACGTCGACGACATCGCTGAGGTGATCTCCTACCGGGCCAATGGCGACGGCACGTACGACGTGGACCTCCTCGTGGGTCTCGACGGCGCCAAGGAGGAGTCGGTGGTGCGCTATGTCGTAGCGCACGCCGCCGAGACCGTCCGACAGCGCACCGACCAAGCCACGACAGCAGCAGGAGCGGGTCGCCGCGTTTCATCCGTGAGCGCCGAAGGCCAGTCCATCTCGTACGATCCCGCGCCCGCCACAGGGCAGGCAGGCGCTCTCCCCACCATCGACAGCCTCTACCGGCTGCGCCGTCTGGTGTTCCAGCCCTTGTCCCGGCCGCCGCGCGCCCCTTGGCCGTACGCGTCGAGCCGCGCCCGGCGATGATCGGAAGGGGAGGACGATGGCCGTCGTTCTGGCGAACCGGGCGCTGACGCTGTACGCGCTCGCGCACCCCTGGGCCCGAGACGCGAACGGCGTCCCCGTGCCGCCCGACCCAAATCATCGACCGGCGCCGCGCGGCACCTGGCCCGGCTCCGCCCTGGAGCAGCCGGACACCACCTGGTCCCTGCGCCTGGACCCGGCCGCCTGGCCCGTAGAGCCCGGCGATGTCGTCGGCGACGAGGCCGGGATGACATGGACCGTCACCACCGCCCGCCTCCACCGGGTGCCCGGCTACCCGGCCGTCGACTACATCCAGGCCACCGCCACGCAGAACCCGCCGGAGGTGCCCTGACATGGCCAAGTTCACCCCGAACCCTGCCTTGGAGACGCTGCTCGCGAGAATGGTCGCCCCGCATGTCCAGCGCATCGCCCACCAGGTCGAGGTCGAGGCGAAACGTCTCGCCCCACCCACAAAGCGGTGGGTCACCGTGCCCGACGACAAGGTGCGCCCCACCCACGTCCAGGCACAGGGCCAAGTCGTGCCAGGGAACCTGCGGTTCACGATCAACAGCATGGACTGGGACCGCAAGCACCGCGGCGTCGGCCCGAACACGTACATGCTCCAGCCCCGCGACCAGACGTCCCGGGCGGTCGCCAACCTGAAGAACTGCCGTTGCGCCACCGCCGTCGACCCCGAGGGCATCGCACGGAACATCAGCTCCAGCCAGCCGATCATCACCGGCAAAAGGGTCACGGTAACCGTCACCGCCCGCGGCCCGATGGTTGTCGAGGCCGAAGTCGGGACCGTCTACCCCGGCAACCTCATCGCCGTCGGCGCGCACTTCATGGCCCGTGCTGCCGCAGCCGTGGCCGCCCGACGCTGACGGCAGCACCTCGCAGGAAGCCACAGCCGCCCCACCACATCAGAGCGCGACATAAGGCACCGCGGTCTCCCACAGTGCACGCCATGACTGCCAAGAACCTCACCACCCAGAGCGCCGCGCCGGAGGCCCCGGCCGACGATGTCCCGTCCGCACGCGTCACCGCCCCGCCGATCGCGCCGATGGAGACCATCACGCTGGCCAACCACCTCAACATCGAAGGCCGCAGCTACCTGCCCGGCGCGAAGGTCCGCGTGCCGGCCGACTACGCCCGCCGCCTGCGCCTCTCGGGCTACGTCGCCCGTACCTGATGACCGCCATCGCCGCGCTCGCCGATGCCGACCCGGTGACGGCGTTGCTTACTTGGCTCCAGAAACACCCCCGCGTGGCCGAGGCCCTGGGCGGCCCCGGCCGCGTCTCCGGGATCTCCGAGGCCCCGTGGCCTCACCTGCGCATCAGCCAC
Organism: Streptomyces sp. ISL-100; assembly: GCF_018614615.1. Taxonomy (GTDB): domain Bacteria; phylum Actinomycetota; class Actinomycetes; order Streptomycetales; family Streptomycetaceae; genus Streptomyces. The sequence continues at coordinate 12,860 of NZ_JAGGOK010000008.1, forward strand.
GGGCCCGGCGGAGACCTGCGCACCCTCACGTGGGCAACCGAGCCCGAGGTGACACTGGAGATGTACGGCGACCCCGGCGGCTGGCCGGGACAAGCCGAGCTGCGGCGCATCATCCTCCTGTGCGCAGCCGCGGCCTCCGAGCTGCCCGACGCCACCCACACGCCGGGCCAGCCCGTCATCAGCGGCGTCCGCCCCTCCGGCACGCTCCTCTGGTCCCCGCTCGTCGACGGACAGCCTCGTTGGCTCCTGGGCCTACTGGTCTCCCTGCACCCGTGAAGTGGCCGCGAACTGCGACCAGGCCGGACGAGGTGGGGAGCTACTGACGCTCGATGTGGAGTCGTTAGCCCAGCGCGCACGGTTCCTAGGCTCTGCCCTTCACTTCTTGACCGTGTCGAACCACAGGTCGTCAAACATGCAGCGGTGATGTTCCTCGTCCTTAGGCTCGTACATGCTCCAGCAACGGGGGCACTTCGTAAGTACGGCCAGTACCACCCCGCAGCAGAAACAGAACTCAACAAGGGTGTCCGGGGCCGCGGCAGTGGAAGCACCTCGCACCAGGCACTCCTGCTCGCACACCGAGCATCGGGTCGCGCCAGCCTCGTAGAGCGCCTTGGGCATCGGATGTTCGAGTAGCGAGTCGGCGTAGCGCAGTGCTGCTTCGCGGGGGGCGCTCAGCGTGCTGCAGAACTCGCAGCAGACGGTGTAGAGCTCGTCCATGGCGGAGGAGAGTGGGTGGTCGTTGATCGCGGGTACGAGGGCCCACTGTTGGCAGTTGGGGCAACGCACGGTCCGGTTACGGGCGGGGCCGAGCACCGGGGCTAGTGAACGCATCCGTTCTGTGACATAACTTTCTATTTGATGCAGACCTGAGCGTATTCGCTCCAACTCTGGGCTGGCCTGCCTCACTTCCTTGTCGCCCAGTTGGGGTAGAAGACTGGTTTCCAGGAAGACCATGAGAAAGTGCAATACCCGGGCGGTTAGGGACTCGACCGATCTGGCATTTGCCGCCGCTCCGACCAGCCCATAGTGCTGAAGTGCGTTGCGACTCTTTGCGAGTTGATCCAAAGCTTCCTCGTCGCGCCTGGCAATGGACAGGCCGACGATCTCCGTCAGCCGCTCACGAGCCTCCTTGGGCGTACAACTACTCAGGGTGCCCTCCTCCAACGCAGACTTGGTCGCCTTGCCGGGGTTGGAGAAGACCAGACTCCAATGCTCAACTTGGAGCCGGGCCTTGAGCAGCACCTCAGCCCCCGCAGCAAGGTGCAGTAGGGCGTACTTAAGGTTTCGTGGACTGCCCTGTCTCTCGCCAGACTCCAACATCTCCACGACGCTGACCAGGTAGTCAAGCCCGTTGGCAACAGGGGGAAACTCCACGTCGCCGTGCGGGAGTTCAGCCCGCCGCACGGGCACCTCTGCCCCATTGTCGACGTGTTCTCGCGGCTCGGTACTTGCATTTGCGCGAGGTGGAGTGTCGGTCATTTGCGGTCCTTGGCAGTGAGGTCGTTCACGCGTGGCCCTTGCCAGCCTACGCACCGCCTGCCAGCCGCTAATCAGGCACTCCGCCACCTCTGGAACCTCTCCAGCAGTCCCACGCTGCGGGAAGGTCGGAGCACACCGTGTGCACTTCGTTGAGAAGCGGCTTAGCGCCTCGGCCAGCGCGCGACGTTAGCCCTCTGCTCTCCCCAAGGTTCCAAGGCCCGATCACCGGACCCCCAGGGAGACCCCGCCATGGCAGGCGAGACCGCCAACAACAACCAGATCGTCATCCCCGCGCTCACCCGCGTGTGGCTCGCCGAGGTCGGCACCACCGCGCCGGCCGACGCGACCGTCGTCATGCCCACCGGCTGGCGCGCCGTCGGCCTGACCACCGAAGACAGCTTGAAGTTCAACAACGAACCCAACTTCGAGCAGGTGCGCTCCGCGCAGTCGTCCTTCCCGACCCGGACGTTCCAGACGCAGGACGCGTCGACGATCGAGGTCGACCTCCAGCAGTGGTCCGGGGAGAACTTCCGGGCCGTGTATGGCGGCGGCGACATCGTCGAAGTCACGGCACAGGACACCAAGAAGCACTTCAAGTTCACCCCGCCGCGGATCGGCTCGCGCACCGAGATCGCCGCGTGCATCGAAGTCATAGACGGCGGCAAGAGCTACCGCTACATGGTCCCGCGTGCCATGCAGATGGAAGGCGTGAACACGGAGCTGGCCAAGACGAAGGAAGCCGTGTTGCCACTCAGGCTCGCAGTGCAGGGCGGTGACGACTCCGACGCTTGGTATGTTATTACTTCTGACCCCAGCTTTGCGCCGTCAAGCAGTTAGTACCATGCAAGGATGAGCAAACCCTCCAAGCCGATACTCGAGCGACTCTCCTCTGATGCTCTGGAGTCCCTGAAGGCCCGTCTGGAACGGTACGTCGACCGTTCCGGCGGGCCGGACGCGTGTTGGCCGTGGATTGGAGGAAGTTTCGTCAATGGCTACGCCGTCTGCTATGCCGGTTCCGGCACTCGAGACCGTGTCATGGTCAAGGCGCATCGGGCGGTGTACGAACTCACCTATGGTGATACGTCTTTGACGATCGACCACCAGTGTCACGACTTGGGCTGCCCCGCGCCTGGCGCTGGCTGCCTTCACCGGCGGTGTTGCAACCCCAGGCACTTGCGCGCCGTGGAGAACTCAGTCAACTCCCGGAGGGCGCAATCCGGTAAGCGGCGTGACTATTGCCGAGCAGGGCACAAGATGACCCCGGACAACACCTACGAGAACCCGGCCGGGGGACGGTCATGCCGGGCCTGCTCTGCAGCCGCAGCCCGTGAACGGCGAGCGTCGGCTAGGGCCGCCCGAGCCGCTGACGGCATCCGGGCGGGCAGGGGCTACCGGCCCCGCGGCATGGACCAGCGACAGCTCGTCGAATGGGCCCTGGACAGGCACATCGGACCAGACTGCTACTACTGGCCTGGTCAGCACCCCACCCGATATGTGAGCGTCAAGTGGGGGGACCGCATGGTCACAGGACACCGTCTGGTCTACGAGGTGGCACACGGCCCCATCCCGGATGGCATGGTCATCGACCACATCTGTCACCACCCCGAGACGTGCGAGGGCGGCCATCTGTGCCCTCACCGGGGCTGCATCAACCCAGACCATCTGGCAGCCGTCGAACCAGCCGTGAAGACGAGTACCGCCCGCGCCGCGCGGCGTCGGCCGGAATTCTGCAAGGACGGGCACAAGTTCACGTCAGAGAACACATACACCGACAACCGCGGCTCTCGGCACTGCCGCACGTGCGCAGCTGAGCGGGCACGCGCCAAGAGGCCCACTCCCCAGAAGCAGGTCCGGGAGGTGTGCCGCAACGGTCATCCGCTGACGAAGGACAACATTTCGACGGGACCCGACGGCAAGGGTCGCCGGTGCCTGACGTGCAGTCGGGCCCGATCAGCCCGCTACGAACGGAAGCTGCGCGCGACGTAAGGGCGGGTGGCCTGCGAGTCTCCGGCGCTGCCGCATCCCGCGACTCAGCCTGCACACACGAGAGGCCCGCCCTTCATGTCCTTCGTCATCGACCTCGACGCCGCCGAACGCCGGGAAGTCCAGTACCCCCACGGCATCCCGGTGAAGTACCGCGAGGAGCAGTTCCTTTACCCGGCCGAGCTGCCCGCTAAGGCGCTCGACCCGTTGCTCTCCGACACGCTGGACCTTGTCGGCCTGCTCCGCGATGTCATCGAGGCGAGCGAGAACCCGACCGCGTCCGTCGTCATCGACCTGGTTTTCAAACGGCCTCACCTGCCGCGCCAGTTCGTCGATGCGATCTACGAGGTGCACCGCATTCTCCTCGGCAAGGAGGAGTACCAGCGGTTCGAGGACCTGGGCCCCTCCCTTCCCGCGTACGTCCGTCTCACCTTGGGCCTGATCAAGGTCTATGGCGTTGACCTGGGAAAACTCTTCGGACTGGGCGGCTCCTCCGAGAGCGGTGGGGAGACGTCGAGTCCGACCTCAGCCGATTCCACGGGCTCGACGCCCGAGGAATCTGGCGACAGCCAGGAGAGCCCGGCTTCCTCGGACTGAGGCGTCTGATCGTCCTGATCGACGGCCTCCCCGAGGAGTCCCGCATCCAGTCCGCCCAGATCAACGGGTGGACCAAAGAGACGGAACTCCTGGCCCAGCTGATCGAAGAGGTCGGCATTCTGGCCGCCGACCGGCGACGTGAAGAACCGACGTCCATCCCTCGCCCGTACAACCCCGCCCAGGCCGCTCACGAGCAGCCCGGTGCGCAGCCGCAACAGCACACCGCCGCTCCCCAGATGACGGGGCACCGGCAGATGCTCGCGGCCGCGATGCAGAGAGGAATGGTCCGCAGTGGCTGAGGGCCTGCAGGCTGGCCGCCTTGACGTGCCGGTCGTCGCCGACCTCGCCGGGTTCGCGCGTGAACTGCGCACCAAGGTCGAGGCGGCCGCCGAGGGCTTGGCCGTCAAGGTCAAGGTCAAGGTCGACGACAAGAACCTGCGCAAGAAGCTCGAAGCCGCCGTCAAGGAGGCGTCGAAGGGCGTCAGCGCCAAGGTCAAGATCAAGGTCGACGACCAGCGGCTCCGCGCGGAGCTGGACGGGATCGCACGGCGCATCGCAGGAACCGATGTCCGCGTACCGGTCCGGCCGGACGGCGACTCTGACAGCCACAGCCGCAGCGGGGGCCTGCTCGCAGGTGTTCGCGACCTGATCCGCGGCGCGCAGGGCGAAGCCGACCGCACCCCGGTCAACGTGCCGGTGCAGATGCGGCTCCCGCGCGGCCGGGGGTCGATGCGGATGCTCGGCATCGGCTCGCTGCTCTCCCTCGCGCAGCCCGCCGTGGCCGCGCTCACCCAGTACGGCGCCGCGCTGACCGCGCTCGTATCCGCCGCCGCACCCGCCGTGGGTGTGCTCGGCGCGATACCCGGCCTGATCGTGGCGGCCGGCACCGCGGCGATCGGCGCGAAGGTTGCCTTCGGCGGGTTCGGGGAGGCACTGAAGCAAACCCTCAAGGCTCAGCAGCAGGCCGCCAATGGCGCCAAGCTGACCAAAGCCCAGCAGGACGCGCTCAAGCAGTCCACCGACAAGCTTTCCGTCTCCGCCCGCAAGAGCGTGACCACGGTCGCCTCCCTGAGCGGCGCATGGCGCAAAATGCGCCAGTCCGTACAGGAACGCTTCTTCTCGCAGGTCGCAGACGAGATCAAGCCCCTGTCGGGCTCGGTACTGCCTCTGTTGAAGGACATGCTCGGCGACACCGCAGGCCAGATGGGCAACCTGGCCAAGCGGGGCGCACAGTTCATGCAGTCAGGCCCGTTCCGCCGCGACTTCAAGACGATCGCGTCCACGAACAGCACGGCCGTCGGGCACATGACCGATGGGCTCGCGAACCTCGGGCACGCCAGCCTCGACTTCCTGGTGGCCTCCGGCCCTTTCGTCGAACGGGTCAGCGGCGGCGCTGAGAAGTTCACGCAATGGGCGCGGGCCTCCGTCCAGGCCGGTCGCGAAACCGGATCGCTGGCGAAGTTCCTCGACCACGCCGGAGACAAGGCGTCCCAGCTCGGCCGCTCCACCTGGGACCTGGTCAAGGGCCTCGGAGGCGTCGGTAAGGCCGCCCAGGACTCCGGCAATGCGCTGCTCGACGGGTTCGAAGGCACCATGACCCGCTTCAAGCGGTGGGCGAACTCGGTCAAGGGCCAGACGTCGATGAAGCAGTTCTTCTCCGACGCCGCGCCCACCTTCCACGAGCTGAACCGGCTCGTCGGCGACTTCTTCCGGGGGCTGGGCCGGGCTGCGAAGGACAACGGCATCACCGACCTGATCCGGCAGATCAGAACCGAGCTGATGCCCGCGCTCGGCACCTTCTTCGACTCCATCGGGCACTCGATCGGGCCCGCACTGATCGGCCTCGTATCCAACCTCGCCACCGCGATCGGTAATCTCTCGGCGGCCGGCACTGGGCTCGGCGTGCTTCTGGCCGCCTTCAACGGCCTGCTGCACGCCTTCAACACGATCATGAGCGTGGTGCCGGGCGCGAACACGGCCCTGGCCGTGCTGCTCGGGACGATGCTCGCCCTCAAGGTGGTCTCCGCCGTTTCGACCGCGCTGCGCGGCTTCGGCACGTCGATCGCCACGGCGACGCGATCGGCATCGTCCCTGGGCAACGTCATGCGCGGCAGCCTCTCGGCCGGGACGATCGGTCCGCAGGCCACCATGTGGCAGCGCATGGGCACGGCTTACCGCACCGCCTCCACCGAGGGCGGTCGCCTCTCCGGCACGCTGCGCGGCATCGGCGCCGCGAACCGGGTCGCCTCCAGAACTCTCGGCGGTATGACCTCAGCGCTCGGCGGCCCACTGGGTATCGCTATGGCCGGGGTCACGATCGGGCTCGGGCTGCTCGCAGCGAAGCAGCAGGCCGCCGCCCGCGCCGCCGCCGCACACGAGGAACGCATCAGCTCCCTGGCGCAGGCCCTCGCTGACTCCCACGGGCAGATTGACGCCAACGTCAGGGCCCAGGCAGCCCAGTACCTCCAGGACGTCAAGCTCAACGACGGCAAGGGCAAGCTCGTCGACACCCTTCGCAGCGCGGACGTCAGCCTCAAGTCGGTCACCGACGCCTACCTCGACCAAGGCGGCTCCGTCGAGGGCCTGGAGAAGAAGCTGCGGACACTCGCGAAGGAGACAGAGCACTACGTCTCGATGGGCCCCAAGACAGACGTCCTGAAGATGACGCCGCAGGGCGAGAAGTACCAGGCCGCCGCCGACGCCCTCAAGGGCATGAGCGGTGAGCTGGACAAGTCGAAGACGAAGGCAAAGGAGCTGAACGAAGCGGTCAACGGGACGTCCAGTACCGGGACGTCCGCCTACGGCCGCCTCCAGGCCGCGGTGCAGGGCTACAGCGATAAGACAAAGAGCGCCGACGAGCGGACCGACAGCCTGCGCCGTGCGCTCGACGCCCTCAGCGGCAACGCGCAGTCCTTCCACGACGCGTCCGCACAGCTCAACTCCGTCATGCTCCAGATTGACGAGACGATGAAGGGCAACATCGACCGGGCCGAGGGCTGGGGCAAGGCTCTCGTCGACAGTGATGGCCTGGTCAACACCGCCTCCCGCAACGGGCAGACCCTAAACGGCCAGCTCGGCGAGCTGCGCGACTCCATGCTCGCCGTTGCCACCAGCGCCCAGCAGTCGGCCGAGCAGGGCGTGATGCCCATGTCCGAGGCGATGGACAGAGGGCAGGCCGCGATGGAGCGGGCCCGTTCGAAGGCGATCCAGCTCGCGATGGACATGGGCATCCCCAAGTCGCAAGCCAAGGCCCTCGCCGACCAGATGGGGTTCATCCCGGACACCGTGACCACGCTGATGACCACGAAGGGCATACCGGAGTCGACAGCGCAGATCCTCGGACTCCGCGGCACGCTGGAGTCGCTGAAGCCGGGCAAGTCGATCACCGTCAAGGCACCGACGGGCGAGGCCCGCAAGCAGCTTGAACTCCTCGGCTTCAAGGTGACCACGCTCCCCGGAGGGAAGAACGTCCGGGTCACCGCGCCGACGAAGGGTGCCCGCGTCGACATTGGCGCCCTGGCCGCGGACATCGCGAACGCCCCGAACCGGAAGAACGTCACGGTCACCGCGATCATCAAGAAGGCCACCGGGGACCTGACCGCCATCCGCGACAAGGTCGCGGGGCTGCCGCCCGGCAAGAAGCTGAAGATGGAAGCGCCGACCGCCACGGCGCAGAAGATGATCAAGGACCTGGGTTTCAAGGTCAAGGAACTCAAGGGCAAGAAGGTCGAGATCACCGCCCCGACCGGGTCGGCATCCTCCAACGTCGAGGCGATCCAGCGGAAGATCAACGGCCTCACCGGCAAGACCGTGCACGTCACGATCAAGTACTCCACGATCGGCAAGCCCTACGTCTCCGAACACGCCAACGGCAGCATCACGCGGTTCGCCAACGGCGGCATCCAGCGCGCCGGCAACCGCATCAAGGCGTTCGCGGCAGGAGCCGAACGGCACGTCGCGCAGGTCGCCCGGCCCGGTGAATGGCGTCTGTGGGCGGAGCCGGAGACCGGCGGCGAAGCCTACGTGCCGCTGGCTGGGTCGAAGCGGACCCGGTCAAAGCAGATCGTCGAGCAGGTAGTGCGCGAGTTCGGCGGTGTCGTCGCCTGGGCGAACGGCGCGCTGCGCCAGTACGCCGACGGCGCCGTGGCCGTCAACCGCGGCACCCGTGCTGCGGCACCCCGCGCCTCCATTCCCCAGGCCGTCAACCCCTCCCTCGTCGGTGGCGACCTCAACCTCACCATGACCGGCCGTCCCATGAGTCCAGGAGAGGCCCTGACCGGCGCCATGTTCGAGCTGCGCCGCATTCGCCGAGGAGGTGCCCATGTCGCTGGCTGAGAGCGAGTGGAGACTGTCGTACAGCGCCAATGGCGTGCATCCCGGAGCCACGTTCACGTTCGGCACGATCCGCTCCGGCTACTACCTGCTGGAGCCGTACGAGATCTCGTACGGAGATACGGACGCCGGGGACACCCCGCTGCCCCGCGCGGATGGCGTCCGCTTCGGGCAGGACTTCAAGACCGCGGCGACCATCACCTTCGAGGTCGGTGTGGACGCCGTCGACGACGCGACCACACAGCAGGGTCGGCACGGCGCGGCCCTGGACCGGTTGTCCACGTTCGGACAGGCGTGGGACGCCGAGGCACTGCGCCTTCGGTTTGCCACCCCGGCCACGCTGTCGACCACGCAGGGCGGCCGGGCCCGCCGCTTCTACGGCCGCCCCCGCAAGTGGGCGCCGGCCGCGTCCAAGCTCACCAGGCAGGGCTACACCCCTGTCGTATGCACCTTCGCCTGCCAGGACGACACCGCGTACGACGACGTCGAGCAGAGCGTCCGCGTGGACATTCAGCCACCGCCGCACCGTGGTCTCGTCGGCCCGCTGACCACGCCGCTGACGATGACTGGGGAGAGCAGCGGCAAGGTGGCGGGGGACGTCACGGTGCGCGGCACGAGAGCGACATGGCCCGTCATCACCATCTACGGGCCGATCACCCAGCCCGTGTGCGAGGTCGTCGGCCGATGGAAGGCTTCCCTCAACCTCACTCTCGGAGCGGGTGAACGGGTCGCAATCGACACCCGCCCCTGGGCCAGGACGGTGCTACGGAACGGCACCGGGTCAGTTGCCGGACTCCTCTACCGCGGAACGCCGCGACTCGAGGACATGCGCCTGCCCGTAGGCCGCCAGGACTTCGTGATGCGCGGCACGGACAGCACCGGTACCGCGTACATGACGGTGGCCTGGCGCGATGCATACGCCTACCTGTGACCGAACGAAGATCGTTCTTGCCCAATTGGGCAAGCCCCTTGCCGGGCAGCACGCGACGCAAGGCTCAAGCCACCTGAACAATCCCCGCCGGTTCGCCCAGCAAGCAGCGGAGGAAACATGGCGTGGGATTCGGTTCCGTGGTTCACCGAAGGCGGCGCGGAGCACAGCTCCGAAGTCGCGAGGCTCCTGGCGTACGCCGCATTCGGCGGCGCCGAGGGGGTGGTCGGCTCTGCAGACCTCCAGGTGAAGGCGCTCAGCACCCCCGCGGCGGCCGTCCAGATCCGCACCGGTGCCTGCGCGGTCATCAACCGCGCCCAGGGCGGTGCGTACCAGGCGTACGCTGCCCGGCTGCCTGTCGCCGACCAGGTGCCGATTGCCGCCACCGGCGTCTCGGCACGCTCCGACCTGATCGTCGCCCGTGTGGAGAACCCCTACAGCTACGGCGAGACCTGGCCGAACCCCTCCGATCCCAAGATCGGCCCGTACGTCTACACCCGTGTGATTAGCGGCGTCTCGAAGACCACGACCAACGTGCGGCAGGTCCGGAGCGGGGACTCCGCAATCGCGCTCGCCCGCATCGACATCCCGGCGAACACCACGACCGTCACCCAGGCCATGATCAAGGACCTGCGCTCGATGGTCGCGCCACGCCGCGACCGGCGGATCTACACCGCCTTCCCCAGCACCCTGTCGACGCTCACCTACTCCGACAACAAGTGGCACAACTGGCCCGGTGATCCAGCGCGGTGGGATATCGACGTCCCCGCCTGGGCGACACGCTTGAAGATCATCACCACCATCGCGGGTCTACGCATGACGAAGGCCGACGTCTACGCCTCCATGCAGAACGTGTTCGGCACGATCCAGGGTCAGAACACGGTGATCGACGACGACACCGGCAACCAGACGCGGCGCCAGACCATCGTCATCGCCGACAACATGAGCATTTCCAGCGCGCTGCGGGGCACCACCCAACGCCTCTACCTCCAGACGTACATGTCGAAAAGCGAGACCGGTGACCTGTCCGTGGACGGTTCCACGTCGATCGTCGCCGACGTGGAGTTCGTCGAGGCCCCGGACGAGGAAGAGGTCTGATGCCGGCCGGGTGGCGGTTCATCGCTCAGCGCGCCCTGCCCGAGGAAATTCTCGACTGGGAAGTCCCCTTCGCACTCAGCAGCAACCCGAAGCGCGACCTGTCCGGGCCTGGCGCGATGGCGGGCACGATCCAGCCCGAGTACGCGCGGATGCTCGGCGCGGACGGCAAGCCGATCTTGCAGGAGTGGGACACCAAGCTGTACCTGGAGATCGACGGCGTGATCCGGTGGGGCGGCGTCGTGACCAAGACGTCGTACGACGGGCCGCAGGCGAGCATCCAGTGCGAGGGCTTCTCCTGCTACCCGCAGGGCATCCCGTACGAGGACTACATGGTCTCCGGCGCCCTGATCACCCCTAAAGACCCATACGCCGGAAAAGACAAAAACCATGACGGCTGGGTTGACGGGAAGAAGGGCAAGCAGCGCGTCCCCGACCCGCCGAAACCGTACGGAGGGCCCCGGGTCGACGTGTACGACGCGTTCCGCAAGGTCTGGTCTCACGTGCAGAGCAAGCCGTACGGCAACATCGGCCTGAAGATCGACAGTCACAAGCTCGGCGAACTCCTCGGCACGAGCGACGGCCAGAACCCGTGGGAGCTGGCTTGGTGGGACAACCCGGACTGCGGGCAAACCCTCGACACCCTGACCAGCACCACGCCGTTCGACTGGATCGAGACGCACGCCTGGTCCGGGTCCGGGAACACCATCGAGCACCGACTCCGCCTCGGTACGCCGCGCCTCGGCCGCAAACGCGATGACCTCCGCTTCGCTGACGGCGAGAATCTGATCGCCATCGCCAAGCCCGAGGGAATGGGCGACGACTACGCCAACGAGGTCGTGGTCCTCGGGAAGGGCGAAGGCCGGAAGATGGCCCGCGCCCAGGTCCACCGCTACGACGGGCGACTGCGTCGCGTCGCCACGGTCACCGACAAGACGCTCTCCTCGTCCTCCTCGCTCAACACTCGCGGTCAGCAGGAATCGGCCGGCCGCACCAAGGCGCTGCAGATCCCGGCCATCCAGGTCATCGACCACCCCAACGCCCGGCTCGGCTCCTGGCAGCTCGGTGACGACATCCGCGTCCAGGTCCACGTCCCGTGGGTCGGGGACGTCGACGTGTGGCACCGGATCGTCTCCGACGAGATCAGCGCCGACGGCACCGTGGTCCTGACCCTGAAGCGCTCCGACGCCTTCCACTACTGAGGACGCGACGCAAAGCCCCCGCGCCCCGCAGCATCCCGGGCCATGGTCAACTTCCTGGACACGCAAGCGGATGCCCGGCGTTTCGCTGCCCTCTTGGACGACTACGACCGCCGCCTCAAGGCCCTCGAACGGTCCACCCAGGCCGCCCACACCTCGATCGAGGGCGGCGCCATGGACATCTACGACGGCGACGGGAACCTCAAGGGCAGCGTCGGCGTGCAGCCCGACGGCGGCGTCGCGCTCGTCCCCGTCAATACCGATCCGCCACCAACCCCCATGCCACCCACCATCGAGCCGAAGTTGGCCGGGCTGGTGGTCGGCTGGGACGGCACCTGGGACGACTCGTACGCCACTCCCACGGACTTCTCCCTGATGCAGGTCCACATCGGTGCCGTCCAGGACTTCGCCCCCGATGTGACGACGCTCGCGGGCACGATCACTGCAGTCCTGGGCGGCACTGTCACCGTGGCGGTCGAGGGCTACGACCCAGTGTGGGTACGCCTCATCGCGCAGAACACGGCCTCGATCACCGGTCCGCCGTCCGCAGCTGTGCAGGGCACCGCGCGCCAGGCCGTTTCGCAGGATCTGATCGACGGGATCATCGACGAGAAGAAGCTCGCCGAACAGGCCGTCTCCGCAGCCAAGGTGAAGCTCGGCGCGATCGGCGCCGACCAGCTTGCACTCGGTGCTGGGAACCTCGCTCCGGACCCCTCGTTCGAGGGCCCGCAGACCGCGCAGCTCATCGCCGCCCGGCCCGAGTGGACCCTCACCACACCTGGTAACAACAGCCCCACCGCCCTGTCGGTCGACAGCACGAGCACAGCCAAGGACTGGCGCAGCCTCGGCCTCGCCTACCTCAAGGCTCTGCCTGGCGAACGCCACTTCCTCGCCGTTGACTTCAGGGTGTCGGCTGACTTCAACGGCTCGGCCGCGAAGCTGTTCCTGCGGTACGACGATGCCGACGGCAAGGTCCTCGGATACGGCGTAGCCACCGCTCCCCTCGTGCTCGGCGGCCGATGGGTGCGCGCCCAGGCCCAGGTGCAAGCCCCGGCGGGGACCGTCGGCGCCTCCCTGCGCGTCGAGGCGTCGGAAGCCTCCGCAGGGCGGGCGTGGTTCGACAACGTCGAGGCCCGCACGGTCATCGCGGCCGGCATGGTCGTCGCCGGCTCGATCAGCGCTACCGAACTCGCCGTGAACTCGGTGACGGCTGAAAAGATCGTCGCGCTCGGCATCACCGCAGAGAAGATCGCGGCCTTGGCGATCACGGCGGACAAGATCGCGGCACTGTCCGTGACCGCTGACAAGCTCGCCGCGAACGCGGTGACCGCCACCAAGATCCTCGCGGGCAGTATCGACGCCACCCACATCAAGGCGGGCAGCCTCACCGCGGACCGGCTGTCCCTTGGCACCGACGGCAACATGATCGCCGACCCATCCTTCGAGAACGCCGTCACCGACGCGCGCGTCGCCGGGTCGCCCTACTGGAGCGTTGTCACCCCGGGCAACAGCACGCCGCGGGCCGTCCGAGTCGACGCGACCTCAACGACGGCGACCACCCGCACCCTCGTCCTCGCCTTGGCCCCCGCCGTGCCGGGCCAGAAGATGTTCCTGGCGGTGGACTTCTTCGCCTCGACCAACTGGGCTGGGCGCCGGATCAGCTTCTATGCCCGCTGGGAGGACGCCGCTGGAGGGCTTCTCGGCTACAGCACCGTGACGACCGGCGAGGGCGCTGTCGTCACCGGAGGCTGGCAGCGCCTCCAAGGCGTTCCGGACGAAGCCGCCCCTGCGGGCACCGTCACCGCACGCGTGACGATCTCGACCAACGAGTCCACCGCCGGCACCGTCACCTTCGACAACGCGGTGTGCCGCGTCGTGATGGCCTCCGGGTTCCCCGGGGCCCGCGCCGAGCTGTCACCGCAGGGCCTCCTCTTGTACGACGACGACGGCCAAGAGGCCGTCGCCCTCGTCAGCGGCAGGCCTAACTACCTGACGCTGGCGACCGATGGGACCCCCGTCGCCACCATCGACCAGAGCGGCAACGCCGGATTCCAGGATCTCTACGTGGCCGGTGATTTCACGATCGGCGGTGACTCCCTCACGACGATCCTCGATGCCCGACCGCGCGGCATCGTCGCCGTCGACTATCAGGCCACCAGCGTGACCACGACTGGCACGGAGATGGGATTCGTCGAACTCGCCTTCACAGCGGAGAAGGACCGGATGTACCGCGTGGTCCTCGACTGTTACGCGGACCCCTCCGTCGCCGGAGGCGAGGTGCAGATCTTCCTCCGGGATGGCGGGGCGAATGCTCCCCTCATCTCCTCTGCACAGGTCCAGTCCGCCATCTACCCCATGGCCGGGACAGGGGGTTGGCAGCGGGTACGCCTGGAGGACGTGCGGCACGGCACGCAGTGGGGAGAGGGCACCCACCGGCTCCTGATCACCTTCAAGAACGTGTCCGGGCCCTCGGGGCAGACCGTACGACTCCTCGGCGGCACCAGCTACCGAGGCGTGTTCTACATCGAAGACGTCGGTCCCATGGTCCTGGAGACCGGCGTCTACAACACGGGTGGCGCCAGCACCACGCCGCCGCCGCAGAAGTACGTCAAGACGTACTCGGCTTCCTGGTCCGGCTCGTATGCCGCCCGCGGCTCTTACAACAGCTACTACGGCAACAAGATGATGCAGGGCTACTACTCCTCCACCAACGGGATGCAAGCCTCGCTCGTTGGCTTCCCTGCGGCGATGACCAGCGACCTTTCCGGCGCGACCATCAACAAAGCCGAGATCTATCTCTACTTCGACCACTGGTACAGCAACTCCGGCGGCAAGGCCGTGATCAAGGCGCACAGCCACGCGTCCAGGCCGAGTAGCTTCTCCTCCGACTCGGAGGCCACGACCATCTCGTGGGCTAAGAATCAGGGCAAGTGGGTCGACATCACGAGCGTGTTCGACTCCACCACGTGGCGCGGCATCGCCCTGGACCCCAACAACTCGTCGATCACCTACTACGGCCGCGCTCGCGGCTACGGCGAAACCAACCCTCCGAAACTGCGCGTCACCTACACGAAGTGAGCACCCGCCATGCCATCGCGCTCCGCCCTCGTCCACGAACACGACCTGATCAGCAACCCAGTCTTCTGCGCCCGCGTCCGCATGGCCTTCACCCGCGTCGCCCGCGAAGTCCTGAGCCAGCAAGGAGACCCGGGAACCCCTGGAAACCAGCTGCGTGTCTCGCTCGCCCGCAGCGTCCTCAACCCGCCCGACCTCACCGCGCACGGCATGGCCCCGGTCATCGCCAGCGACCCCGACGTATCCACGGCCGCCGACGCCGGACGCATCGACGGCCAGGCCGACAGCGCACAGTCAGCCGTCACGGACGAACTGATCCTCGCCGCAGTGCGCAACGCGTGGGACCTGACCGCCGGAGTGAACCCCCAGAACGAGACGTAAGGCCACGCGGCCCTGCACGGTGCGCGTCGCGGGGAGCCGTGGACCGTCAGCCGTCCCGGCTCCCGCGCACCCATGACCGATCGACCGAGGGAGTGCCAGTGGATGGGCTCGTCTCGCTGGCACCCCTACTTGCTCCCCTCTTCGGGATGCTCGGTGCGCTGGGCGGCGCGTGGCTGGTGTACCGGCAGAACAAGAAGAACTCCGAAGCAACCGCCATCAAGAACCTGACCGAAGGTTTCACGAGCCTCTTGGAGCAGCAGCGCGCGTCGACGAACCAGACGATGGAGCGGATGACCACCCTCGAAGCGAAGTACGACACCCTTGAGCGCCGCGTCGAGCATCTGCAGGAGGAGCAGCGGCAGTGGCGCCGCTGGAAGGCGGCCGCGGTCGAGTACATCCACGACCTCCGCGACCTGGTCCGCGGCGCCCTTCACCGGCCAGCGCCCGAACCACCCCAGGAGATCGCTGCCGACATCGAGCGGACCGATTCTGCCGCGTAGCCCAGAGCACGACACAAGCTGTTCGGGCCGCGCACGCTCTGCCCTCCGCATCACCCATCGGAAGGGCTGAACCCTCATGTCGACGCTCGACTCCATCACCACCGGCGCCCAGGTCGGCGCCATCCTGCCTCTGCTCACCGCGATCGTGCAGCGCCCGGCTTGGTCAGCGGAGGTGAAGAAGGTGGTGGCCGTCGTCCTCGCCCTGGTCGCAGGCGTGGCTACCGTCGCCGCGTCCGGCGGCTGGGAGCAGTTCCAGCACGGCACGCTCACCTTCGCCACGATCACCGCTGTCCTCGCGGCGTCGCAGACGACGTACGACCTGGTCTGGAAGCCGAGCAAGGTCGCCCCGGCGATCGAGTCGGTGACCAGTCCGAAGGGGTCTGGACAGGCCGGATAGCGACGCGGTCGGGAACTCGCCGGGGCGCCGGCGGGTATCATCCGCACCAAGGTGGCCGCCTCGCCGCCGAACTCACTGCGTTGAGGGTTGGCTGCTGGTTCCTGGTTCTTTGGGGTTTCCCTTTCGACCGGGGTCGAACCAGCAGCCGCATGGCCCGAGACCACTGCGCGCGCACTGAGCGCTCAGGGCCGGATAGCGGTTGCTCCTGCGATGACCCGGCACACGGAGTGGGTTCGGTTGCGAGGCGGCCATCCTCTACTACGCACGGCCGCCCAGCGCGGCACACTGCGGCTTGAATGCAGCGAGCCGCCGGACCAGGAGGAACCGCAGGAATGGTCGACGCGCAGCCGCCTGCCGACGAGGTCACGGCAGAGGTCAAGCGCCTGACGGAGATGTCGCATCAGGCGTTCTTCGAGGCGTGGACGACGTTCGTACAGGGCGGGACCGATGAACGCCGGGTGTCGCGCGAAGTGCAGGCAGCGGCATTCCGCTCCCCGGAGCTGGCCAGCCGCACGCTCACCGCGGCCGACCGTGCCGCTCGCGAGTTCAAGCAGGTCGTTCAGCGACTGGAAGACGAGTCCAAGAAGAACTACCAAGCCCGCATCGTTGCCTTCCGCGGGCAGCTTCAGGAGGCCCGACAACCTGTCGTGGCCGCCGTCGAGGACCTGGCCGTGGATGAGGCTGAGTACCTGGCCCAGCTCGACGATGAGGCGTTCGCCGAGGAGTGGACCCAGTTCGTTAAGGCCGTCGCCGGTGCAGCGCGCTCCGGCCGCGATGCCGTCCAGGGACTGGCGTTCCGATCACCGGAAGTGGCTTCGCGCACTCAGGCCCTGGCCGAGCGCATGATGCGCGAACCTGCGAAGTTCCTGCCGGCCGCCGAGGGCGAGTCCCGCACGGCGCACGAGGCGCGGATTTCCCAGCTCCGGTCCCGGCTGGAGGCGGAGCTCCGATTCCTCCAGTACACGCTGAACTACATGGTGGCGCGGTGGGGCCGGATGCCGGCCGCGCCGAACTACCGTCTCCAGGCCATGCGGCTGCTCGCCGAGAAGTACTCCGAGGAGTTCTCGCAGTTGCGCAACGCGGTGCGCGAGGATGCGCAGAAGGCGCGCGACGAGGTGCGCCGAGAGCGGCGCTCGGAGCGGCAGAACCAGGAGCGGTCGGCGAGCTGAGGAGCAACCGAACGATGGGCGCGCCTGCACAAGGCGCGCCCTTCTTCATGTCCTCCCGCGCCTTCACCGCGGTGGCGCGTCGGACGCGTACGCGCGTCGTTTCCACTCGGCGGCGCGTCAAGGGAGGCGCATCGGGTGGCGCGCGAGAAGGCGCGCCCGTCGAATGCGCAGGTCAGCGGGTGGCGCGCCCCTGAGTAGCGCGCGCCCGGGGGCGCGGGGCGCGCCGCAGGACGGCTCGTTACCGGCGAGCGAGGGGCGTCGTGGGGCGCGCCTTCGAGGCGCGGGCGCGCCCCGGGGTGGCGCGCGCGTACGGTGGCGCGCTCCGCTTGGGTGGCGCGTGGCGCGCTCGGCCTGCTACGAGAGGCGCGCCACGTCTTTGCCTGGCGCGCCTCTCGCGCGCGCGAGGGGCGCGCTCCTCAGCACGGGGAAGGCGCGCCTGCGCGGTGGCTGGTTCGTGCGGGCGCGCCTTCGGGAGGTGACGTGACGTGCTGTGGCGGGCGCGCCCCATCCCGGTCTTCGGCCGGATCAGGCGCGCGCTGGGCGCGTCACCTCACGTCACCTCACGCGGCGGTGAGGAGGTCGGTGTAGAGCGTCGCGAACATGGCGGCGATCTTGAGTTCCGGCTTGCCCGCGAGGCGGTAAGCGTTGGCGATGTCGCGCTCGCCTCGCTCCTCCAGCAAGCCGATCACCACGGGGCGGTTCTCGATGACGTACGAGCGCAGCTTCGTCATCGGCGGCGGCGTCCCTTCGCTACGGGGGTCGGAGATCGCCTCCAGGTGTTCGTCCATCGTCATGCCCAGGATGCGCGCCTGGATCTCCGCTTCGGTGAGCAGTACGGCCATGACCTTGTTGACTCCCTTCGACGGGGCGGGGCGCGGTCGGGGCAGGTCCTGCGGCTCCTCGGCTTCGCTGACGTCCTCGGGCTCCTCGGGGACGTGCGGCTCGGTGGCCGGGTCCGGGGGCGGCGGCGGAGTGCCCTCGCCGATCCGGTCCGGTTCGTCGCCGCCGGTGTGGCTGGTCTCCTCCTTGTTGCCGGGCTGGCGGGACGAGGTGTCGGTGGGGCTCTTCTCGCCTTGGCCGTCCTCCGCCTGCTCGGCCTTGGTCTTGAGGTGGTCGAGGGACTTGGTGATCAGGTCGTCGGCGCTCATCACGCCCCACCCGGTGTCCGTCTTCACCTCATTGAGGGTGCGGCGGCCGTGTTCCTCGCGCAGCTCGCGCAGAGCGTTCTCCGGGTCGGTGGGGTGCATGAGAGCGTCCCGGATGAGCTTGGCGGCCTGCTCGCCGGTCAGCGCCGGGGCCGGGCGTGCGGCCTGTCGTACAGCGGGCTGCTGCGGCTGCTGGCCCGATTCCTGCAAGGTGGCGTCGGGACGGAGTTCGGAGGTGGAGCGGGACTCGGTGGCGTCCTGGAGACCGAGGCGGCGCAGCAGGGTGTCCACGGTGAAGTCGTGGAAGCGCTGACTCTCGCCGGGCTTGATGTCCATGTGCAGGGTGCGCACGCCGGTGAGCCACGCTTCGCCGATGGCATGGAGGTCCACGATCGCGTCGACGGCGGCGGGCAGGTTCTTCTCCGCCTTGACCTTCCGGGTGGTGTTCCTCGTGGGCTTGTCGTTCTCGAAGGCGGTGACGATCTCCGTGCGGGCGAGCAGCAGGCACGGGCCCTGGTGGCGGCGGAGCAGCCACAGGATTTCACCCCAGCGGTCCTTGGCGCGGTTCCACAGGTCGGAGTCGATGACGACCGGGTCGTCGAGGGTGGGGATGCGGGACCGGTTTCGCTGCGCTTTCGCGATGGCGCGGTTGCGGGCGTACATGGCGATCTCGTCGCAGAGCATGTCCCACAGGGAGGTCATGGAGTCGATGACCAGCATGTTCGGCTTGCCGTCGACGCGGAGTTGGTGGTTCACCCAGCGGATCGCGTCAAGGATGTCCTGGAAAGAGCCGTCGTGCGTGACAATCTCGTAGGCGGCGCCGGGAACGCGGCCGTAGTAGTCGGCGGAGCCCTCGGTACCACCGACCTCGATCCAGTAGGTCGTGCCGATCAGCTCGGAGCCGGAGCCGCGGGCGGCCTCGTAGCTCTTGCCGGACTTTTCCGGACCGGTGAGCAGGATGATCGGCGGGTTGGGCTTGCCGGTGGGCTTCCGGCTCTTGCGGGTGCGCTGGGGCGCGATGATTCCAGCCACGGAACTTGGGCCTTTCGCTTCGGGTCTTCCGGGTTGCTCTCCCGGATGCTGCGGCGTTCAGGGCCTTAACTTCGCGCCCTGACGCGCGCTGTATTATTTTAGCGGTTCCTGGCTGAGAATCAATCCGCTTGGAGCAGGTCGGACACCGGATTATCGACGGCCGGACCAGCGTCCTCGCGGTGAGGCCGGTGCCAGTGGTCCAGGACCCGCGCGTCACCTTCGGCGCCGTCGAACGCTGTGGCCGGCGCGCTCCGCCATACGCGCACTGGTCTTCATGGAGGGGTCCGATCGTGCCAGCGGCGGGCACCCCGGTGAGGGGCGCCCGCCGCGAGTCGTGCGAGGTGCGGAGGGTCAGGATGCCTGAGCTGTCTCGTTACTGGCCGCAAGGCCGTCCATGTCTACGCCGTCGCCACGCCTCTCCTGCTCCTCGGCGCGGTAGCGGGAGTCGAAGCGCGGGCCGACGTTCTTCCGGCCGTTCTGCGGGCTCTGTCCCAGCCGACGTCCGAGCTGAGTGGGGTTGAGATCCCCGCGGGGGCCGAAGCGATGTTCCTCGTTGGCTTCCCTGGCGGCCTTGTAGATCGCGTACAGCTCCTCTTCGGAGACGACCTGCACGGGCTCGATCTTCGCCGTCTCCTGCGGTTCTGCCGGTGACGACATCGCCTCTTCGTCCCGCTGCTCCACCGCCGGGGCCTCCGGCTTCTCCAGCGAGACCGGGGCGGGCGCGGAAGCGTGGGGCTGAGCGGGGGCCTTCGTCGCCGGGCGCGGTACGACGACGGCCTTCCGCTGCTGCTGTGGCACGGCCGTGGGGGCGGCGGTGTCGAGCAAAGCGCCGGTGCCGTCGGCGTCGACCCAGTCGGAGCCCGCGCCCCGTGCACGGACGAACCCAGATATGTGCAGACCGAAGGACCCACCGAGCGGCACCATCGCGGCGACAGCGCCGCCGATGACGTACACGACCATCTCGTTCTGGGCCATGACGGACGGGGCGCGGCCGGCACTGAACCATTCCGACAGCGCTACCACGGCGTGCCCGACGTTGGCGGCGATGGAGATCAGCAGCAGGAACGCGAAGATGCACCACAGCGACCAGTAGTAGCGGCCCTCCGTGCCGTCGGGCTTGCGCTTCCGAATGGAGGTGACCGCCCCGGCGTTGAAGGCGAGGAGCAGTTCGAGCGAACCGGCCATCGCCCCGGCGGCGAACCCGGGGAAGCCGATGAGTGTTCCGGCCCAGTGGAGTTGGTAGAGGGAGGCGAGCATCATCCCGAAGCCCGCGGCTGCGGCTCCGATCCGGATGTTGCGGTGCCAATCTCGCAACTCCCGCTCGCCCTGCGTAATGGCGCGAATGGTAGGCAACTTGGGCAAGACACGTCCCTTTCGTTCGGGTCTTCCCGAGGGACCTATGCTCGTCGGTCCTCGGGTTGCCCAAACGATATAGCGTCGGCCCGCTGTCGCGCTGCTCTTGTTCCGTCCGCACCCTCCATCACCGGTTGCGGGCGGGCGGGTTCACCAATCGAGCGCCTTGCGCGGGGCGCGGCGGTCCGGGCCGACGACCTTCGCCAGGTAGGCGCGGTCCTCGATCCGCGACAGCAGCCGTTCACCGAGGATGGTCGCGATCCCGTCGCGCTTGAGGTTGGTGGAGAAGGCCGTCGGGCGGCCGGAGGCGAGCCGGGAGCCGACAAGGTCAGTCGTCTCGCGTCGCACGAACTCGGTCTGTACGCCGTCCATTTCGCCGCACAGCTCATCCAGGATCAGCAGGTCCGGATCTTCGACGTGTCGCTTCCTGATCTCGTAGCGGCTCAGGCCGTCGGGGCCGCCGTCGGGACGCCGCCAGGTCAGGTACGTGGAGTGCTGCACGAGCCGAACGAGCAGGCCCCGGTTCGCGGCTTCGTTGCCGAGCGCGGCAACCATCGTGGTCTTTCCAGAGCCGATGTTCCCGGACACGATGAAGTGCATTGCGCTGGGTCGGGCCTTCTTCCTCTTGGCCTCGATGAGCGAGTCGAGCCAGCCGCCCAGCGCCTGGGGGCGCTGGTAGTCGTCGAGGTCGGCGAACCGCCACTTCAGGTAGTCGTCATGGTCGGCGGCCTTCATGCTGTTGGTCCACGCGAGGGCGCGGGCGTTGGCCTTGGGCACGGAAACGTCCTCCCACAGTTCAAGGTCATCTTCTTGGTCGGGCATGGCAGGTATGCCGAGTTGAGAGAGGTCGGCGCCTCCTCGTCGCAGGGTCGCCAGCAGACGGCCGGTGACCTCGAACAGTCGCTTCGGTTCCCGCTCGGGGATGAAGCGTTCTGCTGTCATGGCACTCACCGCTCGTTCTCCTCTTCGTGTCAGGCCGGGACGATGCCGAACTCGGCGTCTTCGTCGATGTCTTCGGTGACGGTCGGGGTCGAAGGACCTGCCGAGCCATGGATGCCCCAGGTCGCTGCGTCGCTGTAGGGGGCGGGCCGTCCGCCGTACTGGGCGGGCATCGGCTTGTTGTTCCGCTCGTCGCTCAGGGCGCGTTGGAACTGGTGCGCCGTCGGGAAGTGGACGCCGGTGCGCTGGAACGCCTTGGCTACCTGCTTCTGCGTGTACTGCGCGTCCAGGGCCTGTTCGCTGAGCTTGACGAGTCCGAAGTACCACCCGGACTTCTTGCTGCCCGCGTACGGGCCGAGGTGCTGCTTGGCATGGTCGTAGTACCAGCCTGCGACCTCCTGAGCAGGAGTCTTCTCCTTCGGCGCCTGCTCCTCTTCAACCGGCGTCGCAACTGGGGCCGGGGCCTTCGCCTCGTGTTCAGCCTTCTTCCGCGCGGCGGAGCGGGCGGCGGCCGGCGGGGTGGCTCGCCGTTCCTTCTTCTCCGGCTGCGGGGCGGGCTCTTCGGCGCTTGCGTCCGACTCGGGCGCGGCGGGCTCGGGAGCATCCAGGTTGGACGCGAAGCCATCGGTGCCCAAGCTGCCGTCGGCGTAACGGACGCAGAAAGAGCCGCCCTTTTGCTCGACGACGGGGATGTCCAGCTTGTTGCCGAAAATGACATAGTCCTTGGCCCACTGCTCTACGGGGTACTCGCTGACGGCGGCGCCCATGCCCGTCGTGCCGTCGAGGAAGCGGCGTCGCTCAAGGCGGTAGTAGCCGTTCGCGGCGAGTTCGTGGAGGGCCTTGCGCACGGCATCGCGCCCCTCGCGCCCTTCGCCGCGTGAAAGCTGCTCGGAGCGGACGTTCCAGCTGTCGGACTGGTCGAGGCAGAAGGTCAGCACGCCAAGGGCGCGGTAGCTGAGACGGGTGTCGCGGGCGGTGCTGGATTCAATCTGGACGAAAAGGTGGCGGCGGTTGCGGCGCAGCGCGTTGCGGTTGGTCACGCTGCTGCCTCGTTCGCCGTCTCGTGCTGCAGGCGGAAGTGGGTGTGCCAGGTCTTGCGGCCGTGGGAGCCCATCTCGTACACGCGCCGGGACTCGACCATGCCCGCCTCTCGCAGTTCGGAGAGCGGTTCGCGGGCCTGGTGGTTGGTCAGGCTGCACGCGTCGGCGGCGTCCTGGACGGTGACCCAGTCCTGGCCGAACAGGACGAGGTAGCAGTACAGGCGAAAGGCGCGGTCGGAGAGCTTTCCGCCGAGCGCGGGGGCGATGTCAACGGTTCTGCTGGACAAGGTGGGGTCCTTGGGGGAGGGGCCCGGCTGCCGAGGAGCAGCCGGGCCGGTCGTTCGACAGCGCGCGGGCTACTGCTGCTCGGGCTCGCGGGCGGGAGTGGCGGGGAGCATGGGCACACCGCGCAGCAGACTGTCGAGCTCTCCCTTGTGGAACGCCTCCATGACGGCCTCCTGGCCGCCGTCCTTCCAGCGCAGGGACACGGAGCCGGTCGGCTTGCCGCCGGGGATGCGGATGATGCCGGGGATCAACTCGCCGGTGAGCCTGTCGACGATGGCGTCTGTCGCCTTGTCGTACTTGGCGCGCTTGAGCATCGCGTCCTGGAACGCGGGCCGGGCGCGGATGATGACCTCGACCTCGCCCCTGTCTTCGGCGAAGGCGGTGAACGCCTCCTCGTCGCCAACTGCGTACTTGTCCTTGGAGATGGCCACCGTGTGGGTGGCGACAGCCATGCCGTCGACCTTGGCGTCGATGGACTTCGTGCTGCTCTCGGGGTTGTCGTAGGCGGCGAGGAGCGGACCCTTCACAGCGGCGATCTTCTCGTCGATCGCGGGGACGACCTGGTCTTTGAACAGCTTGGCGAAGACCGAGAGGAGTGCGGCGTCCCCCAAGGACAGGGCGGGCTCCGGCGTCTGGTCGACGTCGTCGTACGACATGCGGGTCCTTTCTCACCCAAGGCGTAGCCCAGGGCTTTTCGGGTCTGTCCTGGGCGGGGTGCAGAGGGCGTCGCCTGTAAGTACGTCGATCGGCGAAATCTGTGACACCTAGGCCCAGGCAGCTGGGTTGCTCTCCCAGCCACAATGAATAGTACAGCACGCGTCGGCTGGTGTCTGTGCTCGCACGGGAACTCACCGATCACGGCACATCACCCGCCCTGATGCCGGACTGACGTCGCGACACAAAGCTGCCGCGCCCCCTACGTTCCGCTCGGCCCTGCCGCCCTTGGTGACGTCACCAGGAGCGGCTGGCCCCGGTGTCGCCCCATCCGGAACGAAGGCGCCACCGGCCCGGCGGCGGGAGCAGCCCGGCCATGACGGCCTGCCCCGCTTGCGAGGCGGGGCGCCGCGGTTGAAGTCCGCGGGCTCGCAGACCGCCCCCGCCGCCGGCACTCCGAACCTCCGGAAGGACTGTCGTGACCGAGACCGTGCCCGCGCCCCGCTACACCACCTACGTGCCGCTAACTGACCTCACCCCTGCCCCCGGAAACCCGAAGCGCCACGAGGTCGAACGGATCATCGAGAGCATCACGACGCACGGCTTCGTCGACCAGCCCATCGCCGACGAACGCACCAGCACCATCCTCGGTGGACATGGCCGTCGTGAAGCCCTCATCGAGATACAGTCACGCGGCGCCTCGCTCCCGGACGGGATTCTCCTGGACAACGACGGCGGGTGGCTCGTCCCCGTCCAACGCGGCTGGGCCTCCCGGTCCGATACCGAGGCCAAGGCCCTGAACATCAAGCTCAACAAGATCGGTGCAGACGGCGGGTGGCAGCCGCGCTCTCTGGCCACCTACCTCGAAGACATCGTGACGGCTGATGCCGAGCTGTTCGACTCTCTCGCCATCCCCGAGGACGAGTTGGAGAGCCTTCTGCGCCAAGTCGATCCCGAGACACTGCCCTGCGCCGTCAACGAGAACCAGGCGCCCGCGCTGCACCTGCCCGACGACCGAGACGAGGACCTGGGCGGCGACGGTCTCAGCCCAGACGACGAGGGACGTGCACGCCTGGCCAACTGCCCGGCCTGCGGCCACATGTTCACGCCCGGACGATGAGGAGCCGCCCTATGTCACTCCGCCGCAAAGCACGCAGCGTCAACAAGGGCGGACGGCGCAGCCTGCTGACCGAAGAGGTCGAGGGCCGCATCATCGTCGCCGCCCGCACCGGCATCGCTATCGAACTCGCCGCCGAAGCCGCCGGCATCTCGAGCGCCACCTACCGCCGGTGGATGGCCCGCGGCCGTGCCGAGGTGACCGCCCGGGAGGACGGGCAGAGTCCGAGCCGGGATGAAGACCCGTACGTCGAGCTGTTCGAGAAGGTCCGCACGGCCCGCGCGATGGCCGCTGCCCGCGCCATGGCCAACGTCAGGCGCGTGGCCGACGGCGGGATCGTCACCAAGGTCACCACCCGGAAGTTCCGTGATCCGGAGACCGGACAGATCGTCGAGGAGGTCACTGAGGACCGCACGGCACCGGACTGGCGTGCGGACGCCTGGTACCTGGAACGACAGCACCGCCATCACTACGGCAAGGACGCTGCCATCGCCGTCGAGATCACCGGTCTGGATAGTGGCGACACAGCCCAGGAGGAGCGAGTGGACCTTGGTGCGCTCGCTGAGCGGCTGAACCAGACGCTGTTCGCGGTGCAGTACCCCGACCCGCCGGAGCTGGAGGACGGCAGCGTCGTCGACGCTGAGGTGATCGACGGCTGATCAGCGCCTCCAGAGGGCAGCACGCGACACTAACCCCGGTAGCCCTGCACGGTGCCCCCTCCCTGACCACAGTCACCGGAGGGCACCACCCATGCAGATCATCACCCGCTCCCAGTGGGGCGCGAAGCCCTGGAACGGCACCCCGGCCGCCATCTCCCTCAGCCGCCGTACGGAGTTCTTCGTCCACTACGACGGCGGCACCCCCATCACCCGCACCGGCTACTCGATCATGCGCGCCATCGAGGCCGAGCACATGGGGCAGGGCTGGGCGGGCGTCGGCTACAACTTCGTCGTCGACCAGCAGGGCAACGTCTACGAGGGCCGCGGCTGGTCGCTCCAGGGCGCCCACTGCCCGAACCACAACGTGTCCGGGATCGGCGTCCAGATCGCCGCCGGCGGCAGCCAGGAGCCCAGCGCCAAGGCGCTCGCAGCGTGCCGCGCCCTGTACGAGGAGGCGTGCAAGAAGACGGGACGCTCCCTCGCCAAGCGCGGCCACAAGGACGGTTTCGCCACGGCCTGCCCCGGCACCAAGCTCTACGCGTGGGTCAAGGCGGGGATGCCGGCCGGGGACTACAAGCCCGCGCCGGACCCCGGCGGCTCCACCGGCGCCGGGGGTGGGTCGTCCGTCACCCGCTACCAGGCCACCATCAACGGCCTGACGTACGGGTACGGGGCCAAGGGCGCGCATGTGACCCAGGTCGGCGAGGCCCTGGTCAAGCGCGGCTTCGGCCGTCACTACACCTCCGGGCCCGGCCCGACCTGGACGGATGTCGACACCGAGAACTACCGCGACTTCCAGAAGTCGCTGGGGTACAGCGGCAAGGCAGCTGACGGTGTCCCCGGTGAGGACTCGTTGAAACGGCTCCTCGGCGCCCTGCCCGGCAAGGTGACCGCCAAGCCCATGCCGCCGTTCCCCGGCGCCTCCTACTTCGGGCCGGGCAAGAACAACTCGCATATCACCCTGCTCGGAACGCAGCTCGTGAAGAAGGGCTTCGGCCGCCACTACACCTCCGGGCCGGGCCCGAAGTGGTCGGACGCGGACCGCAAGAACGTCGCCGACTACCAGCGCTCCCGCAAGGAGCTGAGCGGTGACCCGGACGGCATCCCCGGGTCGCTCACCTGGCGCCTGCTGTTCTCCTGATCCTGCTCCCTGGTCGGCCCGCCACAACGCGGGCCGACCAGCAACCTTGAAAGGCCCCGCTCCTGTGGCAGGCGAGACCGTCATCACCCTGATCGGCAACCTGGTCGACGACCCCGAACTCCGCTTTACCCCCTCCGGCGCCGCCGTGGCGAAATTCCGCGTCGCCTCGACCCCGCGCACCTTCGACCGGCAGAGCAACGAGTGGAAGGACGGCGAAAGCCTTTTCCTGACCTGTGCGGTGTGGCGGCAAGCTGCGGAAAATGTCGCCGAGTCGCTGAGCCGCGGCACCCGCATCATCGTGCAGGGCCGCCTCAAGCAGCGCTCCTACGACGACCGAGAAGGCGTCCGACGCACCGTGTACGAACTCGACGTCGAGGACGTCGGCGTGAGCCTGAAGAACGCGACCGCCAAGGTCACGAAGACCGGTGGACAGCGCCCGAACCCTAACGGGGCCGGGCGTCCCGTGGCCGATGACCAGTGGGCCACCGAGCCTCCGTTCTGACCGGCCAGAAACGAGCGCGCCGCGCAGGGTGTCTCCTGCGCGGCGCGTCGTCTTACGCGGCCGGTGCGATCCAGGCGTATGGCAGGGCCAACTGGCCGTCGCCGACGTCGCCCGAGGGCTTCTGTTCGCCGGTGGTGGGCGGCTCCCCAGTCCCGTCGTCCTGTGCTGGCGGTTGCGGTTCTGCCGGGTCCGGCTCCTGGGGCGGTGCCGGCGGATCAGTGACGATCGGCGGCACGGGGGTGGTGACCGGCGGCGCCGGGTCGACCGGAGGCGGGCCGGGCAGCACCGGCGGAGTCTCCGGCTCGGTGGGCTTCGGCTCCTCCGGCTTCGGGTCCGGAGTCGCGGGCGTCTCCGGCTCGGGCGGATCAACCGGCTCCTGCGTCTGGCCGTCCCCGGACGGCTTGGGGTCTGGCGTGGGGCTCGGGTCGGTGGCCGGGGGTGTCGTCGAGGTACCGCCAGTCGACGCTGCGGGCGCCGGATCAGTGACCACGACCACGCTGCCGGCGCCATCCCCGGTGTGCGCGCTCGATTCCCCTTCGTTGCTCTCGGCGGGCGGAAGCTCCAGCCCCGCGGCCAGCGCGACGATGTCCTCGGCGCCTGGATCGCCGGTAGGTGCGCTCCCTCCGCCGACGCCCAGTACAGCCTGGGCCGCCATCAGTACCGGCGCGTCGACCGGCGCGTCCTGCGGGGAGAACAGGATCGTGTTCACGTCGGACTCGTCGAGCCCGAGCGTCCCCAAGGTGAGCGCAGCCAGGCGGGGCGGCAGCGGCTCGGCAAAGCTCACGGTGTTCGCCTGCGCCTGGGTCGCCTTCTTCACCAGCCCTTGCTTGAGCAGATCCAGGTATTCATTCAGTCGGCCCTTGTCCGTGCCCCATAGGACGTACCGGCCGGAGCGAACCATGTTCGGGTACAGCTCCCGGGAGCCGTCCTGCTTGCTCCACGTCTCGGCATATTCGCCGTCTCCGAAGATCCGCAGCCCCAGGCGCTCAGCCCCATAGCTGAACGTGAAGATAGTGCTGTCCGGGCCGGTAGCCGCTTTGGTGGCCATCACCATGCCATCGGAGTCGGTGCACTCGGCTTCAAGGTTGTCGATGGGGTTGCAGTCGATCCTGCCCGCATCGGAGAAATCCATGAAGTCGCGGGCAGTGAACGGCTCCGGCCCCAGGTTCTTGTCTCCGACGGGAGCGTTCGCCGCGTCTGGACTCACGTCTGGGGTGCTGGCCGCGGTCGGTGCCTGATCTTCACCGGTGGCATGGCCCAGTGCCCATGTCCCAACGAACGCCGGCAGCAGGGCCGCAGCGATGGCCCACTTCTTCGCGCGGCCGCCGCCCGCTCGTGCGGGGGCGGCTGTCGGCTCATGCGGAGGCGGCGGCAAGTCGACGGGCGGGGCGGGCTCGGCGGGCGGTGCCAGCAGCTCGTCGAAGTCCCGGAAGTCGCAGTGATCACGCACCAAGCGCTCCACCTGCTCTATGGGCAGGTCGGGCATGGCTGAGCTGACCTGTCGCACCGCCGAATTGAAGCTCTGCGGGCTCAGGAACAGGTGGCGTTCGCCGTCGAGATTGACCACACCCACGTCGGTGAGCGGAACGTCGTCATCATGGGCGTCCGGACCAAGGACGTGGATCTTGATAGGCGGCAGGGAGGAAGTCACGACCGCTTCCCCACGGTCATGCCACCAGATATGGCACTGGTCAACTCAGGCGATCTTTCTCTTCACTGCTCTGCAGAATGCGCGCGATGCGTGCGGCCGTCTTCTCGGCCCGCTCCGGGGTGATGGCTTCGATGTCGGTGAGGACAAGGTGGCCGCCGCCGGGCAGGTCGATCTCTTGACGGTGGATCTCCGGCTCATCCAGACCATCGTCCGTCCCGGCGTCATCCCGGGTCTCGGGCGGGTTCTGGGCGTGCTCGTACGCCCGGAGCATCGCTTCCTTGGTGGCACGCACACGCGCGGGGTTGCGACGGTTCCCGGGCTCCAGCGATCCCGCGGCGGCCAGCATCCGCTGGGTCTCCTCGTCGTGAGGGATAGGACCGCCGTCCAGCGCCCTCTCCAGACGCTCGCTCTGGTCAGCGCGTCGCGACATGCGCTCTACCCTCTCGTGATTCAACCCGTGTACCGACAACTCTGTTTCTGCCCACAGCCGCCGTCAGCAGTTCCTCGACCAGTTGTGAGGAAGACTCCCCAGCTGGCATGACCTCGGCAAGCCTGCGCAATGACCGTACCGTCAATGTACGCACAGCACCGTCCGTCTTCCCCATGATCTCCGCGGTACGCCCAGGACTTTCCCCGTCGAAAAAGCGCAGGATCAGGACTTGCTGCTGCTGAGGCCGGAGCTTGTGTAGGTGGGCCGCCACGGCTTCGGCGAGGGCTTGCCGCTCGGCGTACTCCTCGGGCCCCTGGCCGATGCGTGGCCGGTCGAGTTCGAGGTGATCGGCATACAGCACCTCGGATGGTCGGCGCTGCACCGACCGCAGGTAGTCGAGGGCTGTGTTCTTCGTGATCGTCCTCAGCCACCCGTGGAAGTTCGTACCGGGCCGGTACATGCTGACGTTCTGGGCGAGCTTGAGCCAGACCTCCTGGCTCAGGTCCTCTGCAACGTGAGCGTCCCGGATGTAGAAGCGGACCCAGTTGTAGACGGTGTCGTTGAGCTCGTCGTACAACGCCGCGATGGCATCGGCCCCGTCTGGCCCGCCTGCTGCGGCGCGTGTGACCAGGGCTTCCACAATGTCTGTCACGGCGCGCTTCCCCCAAGTGCCGATACCGCGCTGATCTTGCAAACGTCACCTGAGCGCGACCTCCACCGCTTCCCCACAGGAGGAGGATCATCTTCCGCGGCGACGTTGAGGCAGGATAACCGGTCATTTACGGACTCAGTCGAACGGGTTAGCGATACCTGTCGACGCACGCTGTGCTATACGGTGCAGCACACGCCGGGAGAGCAACCCGGCGCCCTGACCCCGACCGAAAGGCTCACCGCCATGCCCTCGAGTGCCACCGACCACGCACTGATGCGACTGCCCTTCGAGGAGTGGATCTCGCTCAGCGTTGCCGCACAGCACGCCGAAGTCGACGAGAGCACGGCCGCCACCCTCGCCCGTGTCGGCCGTCGACGCGGCATCTTGCGATCCCGGGGCAAGGGGCCCGCACAGCAGGTCATGCGGATCTACCCCGGCCCGCGCCGCCCGCGCACCCGCGCGCTGGGACTCCAGCAGTAGCACCCACGCACACGCGACACGTTCCGCAAGAGGATGCCCGCCAGCCACGCGACCGGACCGGGCCCCTGCTCCGCCGCCGCCTCACCGCGCCCTCCAGCTCGGCGGCCCCCGACCGGGGTGTAACAGATTTCGCTGATCCACGTACGTACCGGTGCCGGACTGAACACAACCGGCTCCGTCCGGCCGGAACGCCGGGGGACACCTACGAGTGGACAAGGACGAAAATGCCTCGCGGTGGCTCCAACGTATTGCTGAGTTTCGAGACGATTGCCGATCGCATGGAACTCACAAAGCGCACGGTCCTCGATAACTACAGGACTTGGGATATCCCCGTCGTGCGCATCAGCGATCGCATTCTCCGCGTCCGGGAGCGCGATTTCGAGGCATGGCTCGACGCCCGCACGCAGTGAATCGGCGCGCCGGCCGGGCGTTTATCGCAGCAAATTGAAGGCGGATCGCCGACGGCGCCACCCCCACATGAAGGCTTGACCAGCCATGGCTGCGCCTACGTAAAGTCCAACTCCCCTGGCCAGGGAGTCATCTACGAACCGATCAAGATCGCGAAAGGCGTCCCGTGGCACGCAAGCCCACTGTCTACAAGCGGTGCGACTGCCCCGACCAGAACAGGCCCAAGAAGGGCGGCTGTGGACATAGTTGGTCCTACAACCGCACGAACGACGAGGGCAACCGCACGCGCGCGACGATCCCCGAGTCCGTCGGGCTGACCAGGGCCCAGGCGCAGGCCGTCCTCGACGGCATGACTCCAGGCGTGGAGCCGGAGCCCGTCGAAACGAACCTCACCTTCAAGCAGTGGGCAGCCGACTGGCTCAGCAGGCGCCGCGCGAAAGAGATCAGCGTCAGCAGCTACGAGACGGCTATACGTCTCCACCTCAACCCGCGCTGGGGCAACCAACGCCTGCGCACCATCAAGAAGGCCCAGGTCGAAGCGTGGGTTCAGGAGATGGAAGCGAATCCGAAGCTCGCCAACTCCACCGCAGAGGGCCATTGGAAAGTCTTCAAGATGATCATCAAGGACGCGCTCCAGAACGGGAAGATCAACGCCAATCCCTCCTACGAGGTTGACGGGCCCTACGTCGGCGAGTCGACCTCATACGTCTTCAGTGCGGAGGAGTGCTGGGCGCTCTACGACGAGTTCCCCGAGCAGTACCGGCCGATCCCCATGCTGGGCTTCGCCTGCGGCCTCCGGCAGGCCGAGGCTCTTGGTGTGTGCGACGACGTCATAGACCTCGACAACAGGCTGCTCACCGTTCGGCGACAGGTACTCAGGACCAAGGAGACGCGCTACCGCCCCACCGTCGTAGACCGACTCAAGACGAGCCCACGCCTGTACACGAAGTCGGTGCCGATACCTCCGTACCTCCAGGAAGTCCTGGAGGAGTACATGAAGCGTCACCCGCCGCGGAGCACGGAAAACATCCTGTGGGAACACAAGAAGAAGATGGACGACTGCAAGCGCGGCACGGTGCGGGCGTTGTTCTGGACGCCGCGCAAGAACCTCAACTGCCGGAACCACTTCAACGACGGCGTGTGGAAGCCCGCACTGTTGAAACTGGGCATCAAGGACGAGGAGGGCAACCTTCCGACCTTCCATGATCTGCGGCACACCTTCATCTCCACGTGCCTCCAGAATAAGATCCCCGAGCACACCGTGGCCGCGTGGGTGGGCGACTCCGTCGAGGAGCTGCGCCGCACGTACAGCCACCTCCTGCGGGATCACGCCGACACCCACGGAGCGGTAGCCGCGAGCCTGACTGCGCGGCCGAAGCCGTCGCCAGTGCACGTCGCGGCGGCATGACGAACTGACCCCCGTGCTCGCTGCCCCTCGTGGCAGCGGCAGCCAGGGAGCCCCCTCGATAGCGGGGCTGAGGCCGAACACGGGCCTCAGCCCCGCTTCTGCGTTTCTCGGCTCGCTGGTCTCGCCTCCGCGCCGGCGCCCTCAAGGACCACCGGATCAGGTGATGCGCGCCACGTCGTTGACGCTTGCTCTCAAATGGGGCAGGCAAAGGGGTACAGGCTGGCCAGGGCTTCGAACCCTGCTCGGCCACCGTGGCGGCATCAACTGGATGGCCCAGGACAGAGAGCTTTTGTCGCAGGTCAGGCCCCATCGTCGCCATCCGCAGCGCCCTGGCCCCGTGGCTACTCTGATGGCTACGTACGTAGCCACACGGACCCGTTTCAGCCCGTACGTACCGGGGTCTGGGATAGCCCTCTGCGGGTATGCGAAAGGGCCCCTGACCAGCAATTAAGCTGGCCAGAGGCCCCTTCCGGCAGGACGAGTCGGCCTGTACGCCGGGTTCTGTCGCCCGGTCGCCTCGCGGCGGCCGGGGAGACGGCCATCCATCTAGGACCGGCGTTGCCGCCGGCCTCGTGCGGTCTACCCGCGGACTCGGGCGGGCAGCCCTCGATCGTCCGCGCAAGGCCGTCTTGCGACGACCTCTCTTGACCTTGCTCCAGGTGGGGTTTACCTAGCCGCCTGAGTCACCTCAGGCGCTGGTGGTCTCTTACACCACCGTTTCACCCTTACCGAGGACCGAGGTCCCCGGCGGTCTGTTTTCTGTGGCACTGTCCCGCGGGTCACCCCGGGTGGCCGTTAGCCACCACCTTGCCCTGTGGAGCCCGGACGTTCCTCGGGAAGATCCGAAGATCTCCACGCGGCCGTCCGCCCGGCTCGTCTGCCGTGCCGACCATGCTACCCGCCAGGCCGGCGTGGTTGACCTTGCCGCAGCGTCAGGGTTTCTACTGGCCCCATGCGGATCGGAGAACTCGCCGCCCTCGCCGGGGTCACCACCCGGGCTGTGCGGCACTACCACCACCAGGGCCTGCTGCCCGAGCCCCCGCGGCTGGCCAACGGCTATCGCGTGTACGGGGTGCGGCATGCCGTCATCCTGGCCCGGATCAAGCGGCTGACCGAACTCGGACTCGGCCTCGACGAAGTACGGGACGTCCTGGCCGACGACGCCGGGGCCGAACTCGCCGTCGTACTGCACGAGCTCGACGCGGACCTCGCCCGGCAGGAGGCAGAAATCCGGCGTCGGCGCGAACGGCTGGCGGGGCTGCTGGCACAGGCCAAGGCCGGGACGCTGCCCGCCGAGGGGCCCGTCCCGCCCGCGCTGGCCGAGCTGCTGGGCGGGCTGCCGGTCACCGATTCGCCGTCGGCTGCCAAGGACCGGGAGCATCTGACGCTGCTGGCCGGTGGTGAGGAGAGCGAGCGGATCCTGGAGGCGATGGCTCCGCTGACCCGGGACCCGCAGGTGGTGGCGTTGTACGAGCGCCTCGACGAGCTTGCCGAGGCCTCACGCGACGACCCCCGGATCGGGCCGCTCGCCGACGCGCTCGCGGCGGCCGTCCCGGACGCGGTGGTCGCGGCGATCCCGGCAGAGGGGCCCGTCGCCGCCGCGGGTGCGTACGGCGAAGCCATGCTCGCGGACTTCGCTCCTGCCCAGGCCGCGGTCGTACGACGGGTGATGGAGCTGCTCGCGGACAGGATGCGGCGGTGAGGGCAGCGGTGAGGGGGCGCGCTGCGGCGGCCTTCGTCCTGGCGGCCGAACTCGCGCTGGTTGCCTGCCTGCTGGCCGGCATTGACGTGCCCCGTGCGGTGATCGTCGCAGCCGAGGTACTGGTGCTCGCGGCGCTGGTGTGGCAGGCGCTTCGCGTGTGGCGGCTGTACGTCGGTGGGGGCTGGGCGGCGGTGCGGGCCGCCGCCCCGGTGCGGGCAGTGCGGCTCGTCGGGCACGAGCTGCGGGCGCTGCACAGCCTCGCGCTGTGGGTGGCACGGCGGCGGCACGGGGTCGGGCCGGGGGCCTACGCGGCGCCGTACACCGGGCCGCAGACAGCGATGATGTACGGGCTCCTCTTCGTCGCCGTCGTCGAGACCGTGATGCTGGCGCTGCTTATTCCGTGGCCGCTGGTGCACCAGATCGTGCTGTTCCTGGACGTCTACACGATCGTCCAGATCCTCGGCCTGCACGCCGGCTGCGTGACCCGGCCGCATGTTGTCGGCACGGACGGGTCGCTGCGGATCCGGTACGGCGGGTTCTACGACGTCCGCGTGCCGGCTGCCGCGATAGGGACCGTACGCGTCGAACGCCGCTACACCGACGCCAAGGAGACCGGCGTCCTCGGCCTTGGCGTGGGCGGGCAGACGAGCGTGCGGCTGGAACTGACCCGGCCCGTCGCCTACCTCCGGCCGCTCGGGGCGCGCCGCGAGGCGCGGGTCGTACGCTTCCACGCCGACGACCCGGTCGCGCTCGTCGCCGCCGTCACGCGGGGGCGAACACCACCTTCGCCGACCCCGGGTCCGCCTGCGTGAGCCGTACCCTGATCCGCTCCCCCAGCGGGAGATCCCCGTCGCCGCCCTCCACACGGCCGACGACCGCCACGTCTTCCAGGTGAACGACGCCGACGGCCCGGTCGCGCTCCTGCACATCGACCACATGGGCGTTGAACAGTTCGCCCACCCGGTCCTTGAGCAGCGCCGCCTCGACAATGTCGACGCACTCGCGCTCGACTGTTCCCGCCCGCCGCGTCCCCAGCGCCATCTCCGCCGGGAGGCCGGGCAGTGCCTCCCGTACCCACTGCGGCGGCTCCTCGCCCGCGACGGCGGCGACGCACAGCTCGCCCGCGTAGCGGTCGACGAGGCGGCGCAGCGGGGCGGTGCAGTGCGTGTACGGGGCGGCGACCGCCGCGTGGACGGCGGGGACAGGCACCTCGCCATTCGTGAAGACGGTGTAGCCCGCGCCGCGCAGCAGCGTCGTGCACTCCTGGAGGAACGCGGCGTGCGCGGCCTTCGTCGGGTCCAGGGAACGGACGATCTCGGCGTACGACGTGTGATGCGGCCACTCGATGCGCAGCGCCTTCGCGGACCGGCGCAGGCGCGCCACCTCGCCGAAGGGGGCGGCGGGCAGGGTGCGCAGGATGCCGGTGCCGGTGGCGGTCATGCCCTCAGCCGGAGGCTGCCCAAGCATCACTGTGGCGGCGGCCATGCCGGTGAGGAGGGAGATCTGGGCGTTCCAGCCGTCGGCGGGCAGCGGGGCGCGGAAGCCGAGGAAGTACGAGTCGCCGTGCTCCACGATCTCCTGCTCCGGTACGTTCAGCGAGATCCCGCCGCGCTCGCGCTCCAGCCTCTCCCGCAGCAGCCCGATGTCGCGGAGCAGCGCCACCGGCTCCTCGGCGGTGCCCGCGTCGATCTGCTGCTGGACGCCGGAGTAGTCGAACCTGGCCCGGCTGCGGACGAGCGCCCGGCGCACGTCGACCACCTCGACACGACCGTGCGCGTCGAGGTCGATGCGCCACAGGAGGGCGGGGCACGTCTGGTCGGGGAGCAGGCTCGCGGCGCCCTCGGACAACTGCGGCGGGTGCAACGGAACCTTCCCGTCCGGGAAGTACAGGGTCATCACCCTGCGGTGCGCCTCGGCGTCGATCGCACCGCCCGGTGCGACGAAGGCGGCCACGTCCGCGATCGCGTAGTGCACGCGGTAACCGCCGCCCTCGCGGCGGGTCAGGTGCATCGCCTGGTCCAGGTCGACGGAACCCGGCGGATCAATCGTGAACAGCGGGATGCCGGTCGCGTCGTACGCGGGCAGCCGGGGCGCCTTCGCGGCCTGTTCCGCTTCCGCGAGGACGTCGGCCGGGAACTCGTCCCGCACATCGAGCGTGGTCCGCAGCGCACGCAGGGCTGCCCGGAGCGGAGCCTCCGGTGCACCGGTCACATGGATATGGCGGCGGGGCATGGTCCGAGCGTAGGCCGGGTGGGGCCGGGCGGCACGGCGGGATCCGCTTACCCTGGCGTTTCACTGTGTACGTATCCGAAGGAGTTCCGCTGTGCTCGTGCTCTTGCCGCCGTCCGAAGGAAAGGCCGCCGGCGGTTCCGGCGCGCCCCTGAAGCCGGAGTCCCTCTCCCTGCCGGAGCTGGCCGGGGCGCGGGCCGCGGTGCTGGACGAGCTGGTGGAGCTGTGCACCGCCGACGAGGAGAAAGCGCGGGTCGTCCTCGGGCTGAGCGAGGGGCTGCGCGGCGAGATCGCCAAGAACGTCGAGCTGCGGACCGCCGGGGCGCGGCCGGCCGGGGAGATCTACACCGGCGTGCTGTACGACGCGCTGGGCCTTTCCACCCTCGACGCTGCCGCGCGCAGGCTGGCCCGGCAGTCGCTGCTGGTGTTCTCCGGGCTCTGGGGCGCGGTCGGCATCGGCGACCGGATCCCCTCGTACCGGTGCTCCATGGGCGTGAAGCTGCCGGCGCTGGGCGCGCTGGGGGCGTACTGGCGCGAGCCGATGGCCGCCGCGATGCCGGTTGCCGCCGGTGACGGGCTGGTGCTGGACCTGCGGTCGTCGGCGTACGCGGCGGCCTGGAAGCCGAAGGGGGACGTGGCGGGGCGGACGGCCACGGTGCGGGTGCTGCACTCGCAGATCGACGCGGCGGGGGTCGAGAAGCGGTCCGTGGTCAGCCACTTCAACAAGGCGACGAAGGGCCGGATCGTACGGGACCTGCTCCTGGCGGGAGCCGCTCCCGCCGACCCGGCGGAGTTGGTGTCGGTGCTGCGGGATCTGGGGTACGTCGTGGAGGCGTCGGCACCGGTGAAAGCGGGGAAGGCGTGGGGGCTGGACGTGGTGGTGAGCCAGATTCACTGAAGGGCGTTGCATGATGCGCAACGCTCGTTGCGTGTAACGCCTCTCGGCGGCAGGATGTCGGCATGACTTCCCTGCTCGACCTCGCGCCCGTCGTCCCTGTCGTTGTCCTGGAGGACGCCGCCGACGCGGCGGCGCTCGCGCGGGCGCTGGTCGCGGGCGGGCTGCCGGCGATCGAGGTGACGCTGCGGACGCCCGCCGCGCTCGACTCGATCCGGGCCATCGCGGCGGAGGTGCCGGACGCGGTGGTCGGGGCCGGCACGGTGATTTCCCCGGCGGGCGTCGACGACGCTGTCGCGGCCGGGGCGCGGTTTCTGGTGAGCCCGGGGTGGACGGATGCGCTGCTGGACGCGATGAAGGCGTCGGGGGTGTCGTTCCTGCCGGGGGTTTCGACAGCTTCGGAGGTCGTGGCGCTGCTGGAGCGGGGCGTGACGGAGATGAAGTTCTTCCCGGCGGAGGCGGCGGGTGGCACGCCGTACCTGAAGTCGCTGGGCGCCCCGCTCCCCCAGGCCCGCTTCTGCCCGACGGGCGGCATCACGCTTGCCTCTGCGCCGTCGTATCTGGCACTGGGCAATGTGGGCTGCGTGGGCGGCACGTGGATGCTGCCGGCGGCTGCGCTGGCCGCGAAGGACTGGGGGCGGGTGGAGGCGCTGGCCCGTGAGGCGGCGGGGCTGCGGCGGTAGCGCCTGCGGCGGGCTCATTCCCCACCCCGCCCCTTCCCGAACTGCGGGCAAGCCCCCAGCCCCCAGACAACACAGACGCCCTACGGGCGTGTCCTCAAACGCCGGACGGGCTGAAGACACCGGGGGTGGACCACTGGGGCTCCGCCCCAGACCCCGCTCCTCAAACGCCGGAGGGGCTGGATTTTGCCGGGCACGGCTGCACATCCGTAGGGAGCGGTGTTCGGGTCGTGCAGTCCCGAATGCCGTTCCCGTAGGGCCCGGCACCCGGAACCGTCACCGTCACCGATCAGCGAAGGTGCGACGTGTCGTTCAGCAGGCGCAGCGACGCGTTGCCGTCGGCGTAGTACGCCACCGCCGACAGCGACGCCGCCGACAGCTCCATGCGGAACAGAGACTCCGGCGGGGCGCCCAGCGCCAGCCGTACCAGCGTCTTGACCGGCGTCACGTGGCTGACCACCAGGACCGTACGTCCCGCGTAACGGGCGATCAGCTTGTCCCGCGTCGTCGACACCCGCCGCGCCACCGTCGCGAAGCTCTCGCCGCCGCCCGTCGGCGCCGCCTTCGGGGAGGCCAGCCAGGCGTCCAGATCGGCGGGGTACCGCTCCCGGACCTCGCCGAACGTAAGGCCCTCCCACGCCCCGAAGTCCGTCTCGCGCAGGCCCTCCTCGATGCGTACGTCCAGCCCGAGCCGCGCCGCCACCGCCTCCGCCGTCTCGCGGCAGCGCCGCAGCGGGGAGCTGACGATCTCCTGGATGGTGCCGCGCGCGGCCAGGGTCGTGGCGACCGCCTCGGCCTGGCGGCGGCCGATCGCCGAAAGCTCGGGGTCGGATCCCCCGCTCCCGGAGAACCGCTTCTCAGGGGTGAGCGCGGTCTCACCGTGGCGCAGGAGCACGAAGGTCGCGGGCGTACCGAGGTCCGCGGAGGCCCCCCAGCCGACGGTCGCGGCAGCAGGCGCAGGCTCCGCCTCCGAGGCGTCCGGCAAGGTCAGCGGCTCAGCCACCGCGCGCCCCAGCGCGGCCCGCGCCTTCGCCGCGCCCGCCACCGCGTCACCCACCACACGAGGCGGGCCGGAGGCAGCGGCAAGGTCGGCCATGGAAGCCGACGGCTCCCACTGCTTGCCCTTCTTGCCCGCGTCCATCGCCTCGTTGGCCAGCCGGTCGGCGTGCTTGTTCTTCTCCCGGGGGATCCACTCGTAGGTGACCCGGACGCGCGGGAAGACCGTCGCGGCCTCGGCCGCCAGCGGCTTCATGTCCGGGTGCTTGATCTTCCAGCGGCCGGACATCTGCTCGACGACGAGCTTGGAGTCCATGCGGACGTGGACAGAAGCGTCGGGCGCGAGCGCGTGCGCCGCGCGCAGGCCGGCGATCAGTCCCTTGTACTCGGCGACGTTGTTCGTGGCGACGCCGATGTACTCGGCGGCTTCGGCGAGCGTCTCCCCCGTCCGAGGGTCCAGGACGACCGCGCCGTAGCCGGCGGGCCCCGGGTTGCCCCGGGAGCCGCCGTCGGCCTCGATGACGAGGCTGCGTCCCATGGCTACAGGCCGGACTCGGACGTACGGACAAGGATGCGGCGGCAGTTCTCGCACCGCAGCACCGTGTCGGGGGCGGCGGCCCGCACCTCGTTGACCTCGGTGATGTTGAGCTCCAGCTGGCAGCCCTCGCAGCGGCGCTGGTAGAGGCGGGCCGCGCCGACGCCACCGGACTGGACGCGGATCTTCTCGTACAGCTTCAGCAGGTCGGCGGGGATGGTGGCGGAGGCGACCTCGCGCTGCTTGGTGGCCGTGGCGACCTCGCCGTCGATCTGCTGGGTCGCGGCGTCGCGGCGCGCGGTCGCGTCGTCGACCTTGGCCTGGACGGAGGAGACGCGCTCGGTCAGCTCGGCGACGCGCTCCTGAATGGACTCGCGGCGCTCCATGACTTCGAGGACGACGTCCTCCAGGTCACCCTGGCGCTTGGCGAGCGAGACGATCTCGCGCTGGAGGTTCTCCAGGTCCTTGGGGGACGAAACGGCGCCGGAGTCGAGGCGCTGCTGGTCACGCGCGGCGCGCTGGCGGACCTGGTCGACGTCCTGCTCAGCCTTGGTCTGCTCGCGGGTGGTGTCGCTCTCCTCGGTCTGCGCTGCGACCAGCAGGTCGCGCAGCTGCGCCAGGTCCTTGGTGAGCGTTTCGATCTCGGCGTGCTCCGGGAGGGAGTTGCGCCGGTGGGCGAGCTGGGAGAGGCGGAGGTCGAGGGCCTGGACGTCAAGGAGACGGATCTGGTCGGCGGGCGCGGCGTTCAGTTGGGGGCTCCAGAAGAGTGGTGGGTGGTCCAGGGGTCGGTGACCGTCTTCGAGACGTGGACGCGCAGGTCCCATCCGTGACGGTCGGAAATCTCGTCGAGCTGTGCGGCGGCCTGCTCGCACCAGGGCCATTCGGTGGCCCAGTGCGCGGCGTCGATCAGCGCGAGGGGAGTGTGTTCGCGGGCCTCGGAGGCCGGGTGGTGGCGCAGGTCGGCCGTAACGAAGGCGTCGACTCCTGCTGCCCGTACGTCGGCGAAGAGGCTGTCGCCGGAGCCGCCGCTGACGGCGACCCGGCTGATGAGGGCGTCCGGGTCGCCGGCGACGCGGACGCCCTGCGCGGTGGCGGGCAGCCGGGCGGCGACGCGGGCGGCGAAGTGGCCCAGGGTGGCCGGAGGGTCGAGCTCGCAGACGCGGCCGAGGCCGCGGCGGCCGGAGGAGTCGGTGGGGTCGGGGATCAGGGGCCCGGTGACCCGCAGGTCCAGCGCTCCGGCGAGGGCGTCGGAGACGCCGGGGTCGGCGCTGTCGGCGTTGGTGTGGGCGACGTGCAGCGCGATGTCGTTCTTGATGAGGGTGTGCACGGCGCGGCCCTTGAAGGTGGTCGCCGCGACCGTCGTCGTACCGCGCAGGTAGAGCGGGTGGTGGGTGACGAGGAGGTTCGCGCCGAGCTTCACGGCTTCGTCGACGGTCTCCTGGACGGGGTCGACGGCGAACAGGACCCGGGTCACTTCGGCGTCGGGTTCGCCGCAGACCGTACCGACCGCGTCCCAGCTTTCGGCCCGCTCGGGGGGCCAGAGGGCGTCGAGTGCGGCGATGACTTCAGACAGACGGGGCACGCAGACAGGTTACCTGCGCTGCGTGCCCCGCCGGCCATGGCGTACGCGGCCTACTTGGCCAGGTACCCGCGCAGGTCGTCGAGGACCTCGTCGGCGGCGGTCACGCCGAGGCCCAGGTACCAGGTCTCGTCCGGTACGTCCTTGGCCTGCCCCTTCTTCACAGCGCCGAGCTTCTTCCAGAGGGCGTTGTCCTCGGCCTTGTCCTGGCTGGTGGCCTTGGGGTCGCCGTAGACGCCGGTGAAGATCCAGTCGCCGTCGGCCTCGTCGATCTTCTCGGGGCTGATCTCGGCGGCGAGGTCGTTGATCTGCTGGTTCGCCGGTCGCGGCAGGCCGGCGTCTTCAAGGATCGTGCCGATGAAGGAGGCCTTCGCGTACAGGCGGATCTTGCCGGGGAGGTAGCGGACCATCGAGATGGTGGGCTTCTTCCCGGCCGTGCCGATGTCCGTGCCGAGCTGCGCGGCCTTCTTCTCGTACGCGGCGAGCTTGGTCTTCGCGTCGGCGCTCTTGTCGAGGGCGGCGGCGTTGAGGAGGTAGTTCTCCTTCCACGTGAAGCCCGGGCGGATGGAGAAGACGGTCGGCGCGATCGCCGACAGTTCCTTGTACTTGTCGGCGGCGCGCAGCTGGCTGCCGAGGATCAGGTCGGGCTTGAGGGCGGCGATCGCCTCAAGGTTGAGGCTGTTGATGGTGCCTACGCTCTTGGGGGCTCCGGCGTCCTTCTTCAGGTAGCCGGGGATGCCTTCGTCGCCCTCGGCGGGCGCGTAGCCGACGGGCTCGATGCCGAGCGATACGACGTTGTCGAGTTCGCCGACGTCGAGGACGACGACGCGCTTGGGCGCGGCCTTGAGCTCGGTCTTGCCCATGGCGTGGGTGAGGGTGCGCGGGAACTGGCCGGGCTTGCTGTCCGTGCCGTACGCGGCGGTCTTGGCGGCGGCGTCGCCGAAGTCCTTGCCCCCCTGTGCGACGGCCTTCTTGTCGCCGCTGCCGGTCGCCTCCTGGCTCTTGGTGTCGGTGTCGCCGCCCCCGCAGGCGGTGAGGGCGAGTGCCGCGGCCACGGCGAGGGAGACTGCGGCGGCACCGCGGCGTCGTACGGACATCAAGAGCTCCTGCTGGGGGTGGGTTAGGTTCGCCTTACTTTATCGCCACGGGTGTACCGCCCAGCACACCCGCCCCCGCCGGCTCAGCCGAATCGGGTGATGGCCACCCTTATGTGTGAAGTGGGCGGTCTCGTGTTGTTCGGCAGGAAGTGCGAAAACTAGCTTCGGTCGCCGGAGGTGATGGCCTGATGACGGCCTGTGCCATCGAGACCGCGGCCGACGGCGACGCGGTGCGCGAGGCGGCGTTCACAATCGCCGCTGACGGTTCCTACGCCGCACGGCTCGCGGGTGAGGGAGACGCGCGGTTCCCCGAGCGCTGGACGCTCGACGGACCCGAGCCCTACGCCGTGCCACTGCCGGCCGACCAACCCGAGGAGCCGGACACCGGACTGCTGCCGATGGCGGACGGCCGGGTGCTGATCCACCGGCGCGAGGGAGGCGCCTCGCACGCCTTCGGCAGCGGCGGGGGCCGGCACTGCTTCTCCCTGCTGTACCCGACGGGGCCGCGGACCGGGGAGCTGCCGGTGGGCGCGGTCGAGTGCGAGCGGCTGGAGCTGCTGCCGCCGGCCCCGGACGGCTCACGTGCGTACGCCCTGTCCGTGGGCGAACTGTCCACCACCGTATGGCAGGTGGCGGGCGGCACCCTCGGTCCGGAGCATGTCGCCGAGGTCGCGGGGCGCTGCTCGGGCGGCGTATGGCTCGACCGTACGGGACGGATGCTCGCCCTGGACCGGGAGGCCGACGGGGTGACGAAGGCGGTGGCGGTCGACCTGGAGCGGGGCGGGGAGGTGACGCCGCTGCTGCAGATCGCGGAGGGCAGCAACGACCGGCTGCTGCTCGCGGATCCGGACAGCGGGCTGCTGCTGATCCGGTCGGACGCGCCGGGGCGCGACCGGCTGGGGTGGGGTGTGCTGGGGAGCATGCTGCCGGTGCGTTTCCCGGAGTGTCTGGCTCCGGCCGACTGCGCGGTGACGCCGTTCGCGGTGCAGCCGGGGCAGGTACTGACGCCGGAGAGCTGCGCGGTGGCGCTGCGGGTGGACGGGGTGGCGGGGAGGAGCTGGGTCGGGGTGTGGCGGCCCGCCGGGCGGAGGCTGCATCACCTCGCGGCACCGCAGGGGTGGTTGGCGGGGACGGGCCTCTGGACGCGCGACGCGGTGCTGCAACTACCGTACGTTACGGGGGCGGTGCCGTGCGGGGTGGCACGTTTCGATGCCCCGGAAGACGCGATGATCACTGAACCCCCACAAGTGGAATCCGCAGGTGGGGAACCATTCCGGGCTCCGGACACTCCTGTGGTGTGCAAGCCCGTACCGCTCCAGCAGGCGCCTCTCACCGGGCGCGGGGCACGTGATTAACTCGGTCCGGGGCTACGCAGTCGTTGCGGCTGAACGCCGACGGTGACGGCGGGGCGGGCCTTGCACCACTGAAAGTGATCGCAGCGATTCCAGGGGATCTCCCAACATGTCTGAAGCCCGAACCGACACGACCCACACGCGGCCGCAGCCTTCGGCCGCCGAACGGGCCGACGCCGGCCACCGCTCCGGTAGGCACCGCGGGGGTGCGGCCGCGAAAGAGGATTCCAGCACTCCGGCGCACGGCCGCCACCGGCGGGCGTAGGGGCCTTTTCGCCGGAGGGGCTCCATAGGAGCCCGTCCGGCGATTGAGGACGCGCCCGCAGGGCGTCTGTGCGGTCCGGGGGTCTGGGGGCCTGCCCCCAGTTCGTGAAGGGGCAGGCGGGGAAGGGGCGGGGTGGGGTGGGGAAGAAGCCCGCCGCAGGCGTCCCCGCTCACCTCCGCTTCAGACCCAGCACCTCCGCCGCCGCGAACGTCTCGTTCGGCGGGCGACCCGCGAAGTGCGGCGACAACTGTTCCGCCAGCTCCTCGTACGAGAAAACCTCCTTCGCCGTATCGAACTTGGCCGCCACCTTCGGCCGTTCCATGACCGCGACCATGCCCCCGTGCACGACGAGCAGCTGACCGTTGACCCGTCCCGCGGCCGGTGACGCCAAGTAACCG
Source organism: Streptomyces sp. ISL-100 (assembly GCF_018614615.1). Taxonomy (GTDB): domain Bacteria; phylum Actinomycetota; class Actinomycetes; order Streptomycetales; family Streptomycetaceae; genus Streptomyces. Next base: position 56,619 of record NZ_JAGGOK010000008.1, read on the forward strand.
ACCAGCGGCGACACATGCTCCGGAGCCAGCGCGTCCAGCTCACCCCCCGCCGGCTCCGCGAAGCCGGCGAACACGTCCTGCGTCATCCGCGTACGCGCACGCGGACAGATCGCGTTCGCCGTAACGCCGTACTTCCCCAGCGCCAGCGCCGTTGACGTCGTCAGCCCGACGATCCCGCCCTTCGCCGCCGCGTAGTTCGGCTGCCCGGCCGACCCCGCCAGGTACGCCTCCGACGACGTGTTGACGATCCGGCCGTAGACCGGGCCGCCCGCCGTCTTGGACCGCGCGCGCCAGTGCGCCGCCGCGAAGTGCGTGGTGTTGAAGTGGCCCTTGAGGTGGACGCGGATAACCGAGTCCCACTCGTCCTCGGTCATCGAGAAGACCATCCGGTCGCGGAGAATCCCCGCGTTGTTGACCAGGATGTCCAGCTTTCCGTACGTATCGACGGCCAACTGGACCAGCGCGCCCGCCTGTTCATGGTCCGACACGTCGCCGAGGTGGGCCACGGCCTGCCCGCCCGCCGCCCGGATCTCCGCGGCGACCTCCTCGGCCGGGGCCGCCGACGCCTCGCCCGAGCCGTCGCGCCCGGGCTGCCCGTAGTCGTTGACGACGACGCTCGCGCCGAGCCGGGCCAGTTCCAGCGCCTCCGCGCGGCCGAGGCCACGGCCCGCGCCCGTGACGATCGCGGACAGGCCGTCGAGTGGCAGTGACATCGAAGACATCCAAGCCCCCCTCAGATCTCGATGCACGTGCGCAGGGCCTCGCCCGTACGCATCTGGTCCAGCGCGTCGTTGATCCCGTCCAGCCGCACCCGGTGGGTGATCAGGCCGGCCAGATCGATCCGGCCCGCGCGCCACAGGGCGATGGCCCGCTCGTACGAACGCAGCACGTCGCCACCCCCGTACATCGACGGCAGTATCCGCTTCTCGTCGAAGAACAGCTCGAACATGTTGACCTGGAAGAAGTCGTCCATGGCCCCCGCGCCGACGACGCACAGCGTCCCGCCGCGCCGCGTCGTCTCGTACGCCGTGCGGGCCGTGGCCGCCTTGCCGACGACCTCGAAGACGTAGTCGAAGCCCTCCCCCGCCGTAACGCGCTGCTTGGCGTCGGCGAACTCGTCCGGCGACACGGCCTCCGTCGCGCCGAACCTCAGCGCCGCCTCCCGCCGCGACGCGACCGGGTCGACGGCGATGATCTGCGCCGCGCCCTGGACGCGCGCGCCCTGGATCGCCGAAATCCCGACGCCACCACACCCGATGACGGCGACCGACGAACCGGCCTCCACCTGCGCCGTGTTGATGGCCGCGCCGAGCCCCGTCGTCACTCCGCAGCCGATGAGGGCGGCGATCTCGTACGGCAGGTCGTCGGGGATCGGGACGGCGCAGCCCGCGTCGACCACGACCTCCTCGGTGAAGGTGCCGGTCCCGGCGAAGCCGAAGACGTCACCGCCGGGGCGCTTGAAGTTGGGCGTGCCGGCGTTCATGAGGCCGGCGAGGCACAGGTGCGCCTGGCCGCGCTTGCAGGACGGGCAGGCGCCGCACGCGGGCAGCCAGCAGACGAGGACCCGGTCCCCCTGACTGAGGCCCGTGACTCCGTCACCGACGTCGATGACCTCGCCCGCGCCCTCGTGCCCCGGGATGAAGGGGGCGGGCTGCGGCAGTACGCCGCTCATCGCGGAGAGGTCGGAGTGGCAGAGTCCGGTGGCCCGGACGCGGAGCTTGACCTTGCCGGGCCCGAAGCCCACCGCCTCGACGTCGTCGAGGACTTCGAGCTTGTCCTGCCCTATCTCGTGCAGTACGGCTGCGCGCACGGTACGGCTCCCTTCACGACGTTCAGGTCAGGTGTGTACGACGGTGGTGTCGGCCAGTACCGGCGCGTCGTCCCTCTCGACGGCCGTGACCGACACCTGGACGCGCCCCGGCGACTTCCACATCCGCAGGCGCAGGGTCTCGCCGGGGAAGACGACCCCGGCGAAGCGGGTGCTGTACGAGCTCACGCGCGCGACGTCTCCGCCGAGCACGGTGTCGACGACGGCCTTGAGCGTCATGCCGTACGAGCACAGGCCGTGCAGGATCGGTCGGTCGAAACCGGCGAGCTTCGCGAATTCGGGGTCGGCGTGCAGCGGATTCCAGTCGCCGGAGAGGCGGTAGAGCAGTGCCTGGTCCTCGCGCACCTGCCGCTCGACTTCCGCGTCCGGCGCGCCCGTGGGCTGCTCGGTGCGGGCGGAGGGGCCGCGCTCGCCGCCGAAGCCGCCTTCGCCGCGTACGAAGATCTGGGCGTCGCTGGTCCACAGCGGCCCTTCGTCGTCGGCGGTCTCGGAGCGCAGCACGAGCACCGCCGCCTTGCCCTTGTCGTACACCGCCTGGACCTTGGACGTCTGTACCGCCTTGCCCTTGACGGGGATCGGGCGGTGCAGCTCGATGCGCTGGCCGCCGTGCAGGACGTGGGCGAGATTTACGTCGATGCCGGGCGCCGACAGTCCGCCGACCACGGCCATGCCGGCGCCCGCGACGGTGGCGAAGCTGGGCAGGACGTGCAGCCGGGATTCGAGGGTGTAGCGCAGCTCGTCGGGGTCGGTGGCGGGCGTACCGGCGCCGAGGCCGAGGTGGTAGAGCTGGACGTCCTTGTGGTCCCAGGCGATCTCGGCGCTGCGGGGTTCGGCTGCGACGGCCTTTGCCGCATCGATGGGCATGGGGATGCTGCTCCTTGATGGATGGAAGACCTCGGTGCGGCCGTCCGCACCGTCGGTCGCACCGAGGTCGTACGGGACCGGCCGCCGACCGCCACTTCTAGAACGCGTTCTAGGCCGATGGGGCCTATGTATAACGCACCACCCGGCAGTTGTGAAGACAGCTCGCTGACGCTGCGTCAGATTACTGACAGCTCGGTGCCAGGACATTTGTCCCGGCCGAGTCCGTACAAGCGCATCTGCCGTCGGCGGGCGCCGTCTCCGTAACGTCGTCCGTATGAAAACGACAACGGCAGGGGACGACGGGGCCGCCCCGGTCCTTCCACTCGCTCCGGCTTCCTGGTGAGCGGAGTCGACCGTACGGAACTACCTGTCGTCGGCGATCGGCAAGACCGGCACCCGCAACCGCAGGGCGGCGGTACGGGCGGCGAGGCAGCAGGGGTGGCTCTGACTTCCTCGCGCTACGCCTGCTTTTTACGGGGGCGCGGCAGCCAGACCAGCATCAGCACCACCCCCGCGAGCAGCGCCCCGGCCCCCACCCGGAACGCCAGGGCGTACCCGGCCGTCAGTGCCTCCGCGCTCAGCTCGCCACCCGTCCTGGACGCCGCGACTGTCGACAGCACCGCGAGACCCAGCGCGCCGCCCATCGTGCGCGAGGTGTTGATGAGGCCGGACAGGAGCCCGGCGTCGCCCGGTTCGCCGCTCGATGTGGCGAGCGAGGCCAGTGGGGTCGACGCGAGGCCGGCGCCGACCATCATCACGACGCCCGGGCCGAGGATGGCCGTGAGGTACGTCCCTTCGGCGCTCAGCGTGGACTGCCACGCCATGCCGGCGGCCGCCACCAGGGCGCCGCTGATCGCGACGCGGCGCGCACCGAACCTGGCCATGAAGCGCGGGGCCAGCTTGGAGCCGATGACGATGCTCAGGGAGCTGGGGACGAGGGCGAGCCCGGCGCCGAGCGGGGTGTAGCCCAGGACGTTCTGGGCGTACAGGGTCATGAAGAACCACATGCAGAACATCGCGGAGCCGTTCACGAACATCGCCGCGTTCGCGGCCGATACCGCCCGCACCCGGAAGAACTTCAACGGCATCAGCGGCGCCCTGGTCCGCGCCTCCACCGCCACGAAGGCGCCGAGGAGCAAGAGTCCCGCCGCCAGCGGCACCAGGGTGGCCGCCGCCGCCCAGCCTTCCGCCTCGGTCTGCACAATCCCGTACGCGAGAGTCGCGAGCCCGGCGGTGACCAGCAGTGCGCCGGGGAGGTCGAGCCGCCGCCCGTCCCTGGCCTGGCTCTCGACGAGCCACAGGGCGGCGCCCGCGAGAACCAGCGCGCCGACCGGCACATTGATCAGCAGCACCCAGCGCCAGGACAGCGCGTCCGTCAGCAGGCCGCCGACGAGCCCGCCCGCGGCTCCGCCGCCCGCGCCGACCGCCGACCACGTTCCGATGGCCCGCGTTCTGGCGGGGCCTTCGGGAACGGCGGAGGTGAGGATGGTGAGCGTCGCGGGCGCCAGTACGGCCGCGCCGAGGCCCTGGGCCGCGCGGGCGGCCAGCAGGTGCCAGTCGTCCTGGGCGAGCCCGCCGGCCAGGGAGGCGGCGGTGAAGAGGCCGAGTCCGGTCAGGAAGGTCCGCTTTCGACCGAAGAGGTCCGCCGCGCGGCCGCCGAGGAGCATGAAGCCGGCGAAGGCGATCGCGTAGGCGTTGACCACCCATTGCAGACCGATCGCGCTCAGCCCGAGGTCGGCGCGCATCGACGGCAGCGCGACGTTCACGACGGACACGTCGAGGACGACGAGGAACTGGCCCGCGCAGGCGGCGAGTACGACCACCCAGGTGCGGGATGCCTTACGGGCGGCCGGTATTCGGGTTTCGGAGTCCGAGGAGGAGGAAGAGGAGGCTTGGACCATGGGCGTCATGGTCGCAGCATTGGTCTGCCCCGTACATCCGGGTTCCGGCGAACGCCTCAGTCCACCGGACTGATCTCGCTCACCCTGCACTCCTCGACCAGCCTCGCGCGCTCCGGTTTGAGCATGGCGACATCGAAGCGCTCGGTCCCGCCGGCCTCGACGGTAACGTCCGAGTACCCCGAGGAAACCACCCTGCCGCGCGCGGACACGAATTCGACGGACACCTGGTACGTGCGCTCCTCGGCCTCGCGCGAGGTGATGCGTACGGTCGCGGTCGTTTCGGGATCGCCGTAACCCGGCGACGCCTTCACTTTCCCCTTGCCCCTGCCCTTGCGCTTGCCGTTGAGCTCGCGCTCCTTGGCGTCGACGCACTCGGTGATGACGACATCGACGGCAGAGGTCGACGTGGGCGTGGGCGTCGGCTCGCTGGTGTACGAGCCACCGGACGACGACTGGTCATCGCCGGAGTCGTCGTAATCACCGTTGCTCTTCCCGGAGTTGGAGCAGCCGCCTCCATCACCGCTGCTACTGCTGCCACCCCTGCTCTTGCCCTTGCTCTTGCCCGCGGTCGATGTCTGGAAGCCGGTCAGCGCCAGCACCACCACCGCGAGTACCGCCGCGAACCTCAGACGTCGGCGCACCATCGCCGTTACCCCCATGCCACTGTCCCGCCATGCCACTGTCCCGCCCCTGTCGCGCGTTACCTTAGACGACGGGTTTTGGCCACGCGCGGCAACCTCATGCCGCCCGCAGCATCGTCACCACCGCCGCGCCGCCGAGCCCGATGTTGTGCGCCAGCCCGACCCGCGCTCCCGCCACCTGTCGCACCCCCGCCTCGCCCCTCAACTGCCACGTCAGTTCCGCCGCCTGCGCCAGCCCGGTCGCGCCCAGTGGGTGGCCCTTGGAGATCAGTCCGCCCGACGGATTGACGACCCACCGTCCCCCGTACGTCGTCGCCCCGCTCTCCACCAGCTTCCCGGACTCGCCCTCCCCGCACATGCCAAGCGCCTCGTACGTCAGCAGCTCATTGACGGAGAAGCAGTCGTGCAGCTCGACGACGTCGACGTCCTCGATGCCGAGCCCGGACGCCTCGTACACCTGAAGGGCCGCCGCCCGCGACATCGGCTTGCCCACGACGTCGATACAGGATCCGGAGGCGAAGGATTCCCCGGTGTCCGTCGTCATCGCCTGGGCGACGATCTCGACGGCCCTGCCGTGCAGGCCGTGCTGGACGAGGAAGCGCTCGGAGACCACGACAGCTGCTGCCGCGCCGTCGGACGTCGGCGAGCACTGGAGCTTGGTCAGCGGCCGGTGGATGGTCTTCGCGGCGAGGATCTCGTCGACCGTCCACACGTCCTGGAACTGGGCGTTGGGGTTGTCCGCCGAGTGCCGGTGGTTCTTGGCGGCGACCGCGGCGAGCTGCGCCTGTGTCGTGCCGTACCGCTCCATGTGCTCCCGCGCCGCGTTGCCGAAGATCTGGGCGGTGGGCGGGGTCATCTCGAAGCCGTGGGCGGCGGCCATGACGCCGTAGTGCCGGGCGACGGGGGAAGTCGCGAAGTCCCCACCGTCCGAGCCACCCCCCAGCGCGCCCCGCTTCATCTTTTCGAAGCCCAGCGCCAGCACGCAGTCGCTGATGCCGCCCTCGACGAACTGCCGCGCCATCATGAGCGCCGTGGAACCAGTGGCGCAGTTGTTGTTGACGTTGTAGACGGGGACGCCGGTCAGACCGAGTTCGTACGCCGCCCGCTGCCCGGCCGTCGAGGCCTGGAAGCAGTAGCCGACGGAGACCTGCTGGACTTTCCCGTACGGGATCCCGGCGTCGTCCAGCGCCTTGGTGCCGGCCTCCTTCGCCATGTCCCAGTACCGCCAGTCACGGCTCTCGGGCTTCTCGAACTTCGTCATCCCGACACCGACGATGTAAGCCTTCATCAGCAGGTCTCCCTCTCCCCTTCAGTCACGCGGCAGGCCGAGAATCCGCTCGGCCACGACATTGAGCTGAACCTGGGTCGTACCGCCCGCGATCGTCAGACAGCGCGACATCAGGAAGCCGTGCACGGCCCGCTCTCCCGCCCCTTCCCGCACGGCGCCCTGCGGGCCGAGCAGTTCGAGGGCGAGTTCGGCGACCTTCTGCTGGTGCGGGGTCTGGACGAGTTTGCGTACGCTCGCTCCCGCGCCCGGCTCAAGACCCGACACCTGCTGCGTCGCCGTCCGCAGCCCGATGCAGGCCAGGGCGTGCGCCTCGGCGGCGAGCGCCCCGATGCGCGCCCGGTAAGCGTCGTCGAGCTGGCCGGATCCCGCGATCAACGCCTCCAGTCCGGTGTCGAAGGCGACCTGGTCGGCCATATGGACCCGCTCGTTGCCCAGGGTGTTACGGGCGACCTGCCAGCCGCCGCCCACCTCCCCGACCACCGCGTCGTCCGGCAGCAGTACGTCGTCGAAGTAGACCTCGTTGAAGAGCGAGTCGCCGGTGATCTCCTTCAGTGGCCGGATGTCGATGCCTTCGGCCGCCGCTTTCATGTCGACGAGGAAGTACGTCAGCCCCTTGTGCTTCGGCGCCTCCGGGTCCGTACGCGCGAGCAGGATCCCGTAATCCGCCCACTGCGCCGCGCTCGTCCATACCTTCTGCCCGTTGACGCGCCAGCCTTCGGCCGTCTTCTCCGCCCGCGTCCGCAGCGATGCGAGATCCGACCCTGCCTCCGGCTCCGAGAACAGCTGGCACCACAGCATCTCCCCCCGCAGCGTCGGCCCGAGGTACCGCTCCTGCTGCTCGGGCGTCCCGTACGCGATCAGCGAGGGCACCACCCAGGTCGCGATCCCGAGATCGCTCACCTTCACCCCCGCCTCGCGCATCTCCTGCTGTACGGCGAGCTGCTGTACGGGCCCTGCCCCCAGCCCGTACGGCGGCGGGAGGTGCGGGGCGGCGTACCCCGTCGGCGCGAGGGCGCGGCGGGCGGCGCCCGGGTCGAGGCCGCGCGCGCCCTCGATTGCCTCACGCGCCTGCTGCCGGTAGGCGCCCGCTTCCGCCGGCAGCTCCAGCCAGAGCTCGCGACGCGCGCCGGCCGCAGCGAGACGTGCGGCGCGCAGCCGGTGCGCGTCGCCCGGCCCGAGCAGTTGCCGCGCCACGAGCGCCCGGCGCAGGTAGAGGTGGGCGTCGTGCTCCCAGGTGAAGCCGATGCCGCCCAGGATCTGGACGCAGTCCTTGGCGCAGGAGTACGCGGCGTCGAGGGCGGTGGCTGCGGCGAGCGCGGCGGTGAGCGTACGTACGCCCGGCTCGCACGCCGCGGCGTCGGCGGCGGCCCGCGCCGCATCCCACACCAGCGCCCGCGCCTGTTCGAGGCGTACGAGCATGTCGGCGCAGAGGTGCTTGACCGCCTGGAACTGCCCGATGGGCCGCCCGAACTGCTCGCGCACCTTGGCGTGTTCGGTGGCGGTGTGCAGCGCCCAGGCGGCGGTCCCGCAGGCGTCGGCGGCGTACAGCACGGCAGCGAGGTCGCGGACGGTGTCGGCCGCGTCGTCGAAGGCGAGCAGGCGGCCCTCGGGGACGACGACTGCCTGCGCGGTGACTTCGGCAGTGGGCCGGGTCGGATCGGCGCTCTCGTGCGTACGGACCACCAGGTCCCCGGCGTCCACGGCGAACCACGCGCTTCCGGCGGCGAGCACGAGTACGTCTGCCTGCGCGCCGCCCAGGACCGGCGGGGCGGTCCCGTCGATCCGGTAACCGCCGTCGACCGGCGTGGCGGTGAGCGTCCCCGCGTCGAGCGCGACGGCGCCCGTGCGCGCGCCTGCCGCCAGTTCCGCGACGAGCCCACCCTGCCCGCCCCGCCGCAGCACCTCGGAGGCGAGCACGCTCGGCAGATACGGCCCCGGGAGCGCGGCGCGGCCGGTTTCTTCCAGTACGACGGCGAGGTCGAGCAGCGTGCCTCCCCCGCCGCCGTCCTCCTCGGGCAGATGAATCCCGTGCAGCCCCTGCTCTGCGGCCCCGTCCCAGTACGCGGGCCGCCGCCCCTGCCCTGCCCCGTCGAGTGTCCCGTCGAGCAGCTTCCGCACGGCCTCGGGCGGCACGGCCCGCGCGAGCCAGCGGCGTACGGAGTCCGCCAGGTCGCGGTGCTCTTGCGTGATTCCGATACCCATGCGCGGCAGACTAGAACACGTTTCAATCTGACGGAAGGTCAGATCGCGCTCGGGCTGACGCTGCCTACGCCGATGCGGAGGGCCGGAGGCGGACGCCCCCGACCAGAAAGCCCCTCGCGATCGTCTTCCTAGACCGCGCCGTCGACCGCCGCCGCCACGAAGGCCGCGAAGGCGGAGGGCGCGACGGTGAAGGCGGCGCCCCCGGGGTTCTTGGAGTCGCGCACGGCGATACGGCAGGGCTGGGCGGCGATCTCGACGCAGTCCCCGCCGGTGCCGCCGCTGTACGAAGCCTTGCGCCAGGCGGCGGCGCCGAGGGGGGCGCACTCGACGCAGTCACCGCCGGTGGTCCCGCTGTACGAGGACTTACGCCACCGCGCGCCCGTCAGGTCCTGGATGGTGTCCATAACGCTCCTCCATTACGCGGGCGATCAGTGCCGACGAGTCCTCCACAGAGAGCGCGGCGGCCTGCAAGTGATCGTAACGGAGCGAACCCTCCCTGAGAGCCTGAGGATTGGCCGTCATATGGCCCTGGACAAAGTCCTCGGTATAGACAAGGTCCGGGTCGTCCTCGAACCGCAGCAGGTTGAACGTACCGTCCAGTCCCACATGGGAGCCCACCTCGAAAGGCAGGATCTGCACCTTCACCCACTCCCGCCCGCGCAGCCCCAACAAGTGGGCCAGTTGGTTTCGCATGACCTCCGCGCCGCCGATCTCCTGATGCAGGACGGCCTCGCTCAGCACCACCCACATCAGTGGCGGATTGTCGCGGTCCAGTATGCGCTGCCGCTCCATTCGGGCGGCCGTACGGGCATCGAGGTTCTCGCAGGTCCGTACTCCCAGCACCGCCCGCGCGTACGCCTCCGTCTGAAGCAAGCCGTACACCAGCTGCGCCTGGTACGTGGAGATGTACGCCGCCTTCGCCTCCATCTCCGCATACGGCTGGAACCAGTGCGGCAACTGACTCCGCAGCACCAGCCCCGCCAACCGCGAAAACGTCCCGCCCGTCCCCAGCGCCGCGTCCATCCGTTCCGAGAAGTCGCGGGTCGGCACCTTGCGTGCCGTTTCGACCTGGCCGATCAGCGAGCCCGTACAGAAGACGATGTCGCCGAGCTGGCCCTGCTTGAGTCCTGCGGCCTCTCTCAGGCGGCGCAGTTCTGAGCCGTAGTAGTCCAGCGGCGATGCGCTGGGATCGAGATCGCGGATGTTGACCATGCGGAGGCCACCCCCAAGTTCAACGCCGTGAGGCGTTCCTTTCGGTCAGTAGCCGAGCGTAATCGCGCCGTCGCATCCTGGTGGCATGAATCACACAACCGACCACCCACCAGCGCAAATTGACGCCGGCTACCGCATGGCCTTCACCGTCGGTGAGCACTCGGCACGGCACATGCGGCGCATCGTGCGGACGTTTCTGGCCCGCTGGGACATGGCCGAGCTGGCCGACGCCGCCGAGCTTGCCCTCACCGAGCTCGTCGCCAATGTCGTACGCCATGTGCCCGGCCGGCACTGCAACCTCCTCATCCTCCGCCGACCGGGCGGACTCCGAGTGGAGGTCACAGACGGGTGCCCCCGCCCGGCGCACACGAGGGGCGGCGGAGGCGACGAGCTCGCCGAGGGCGGGCGGGGGCTGCTCCTGGTCGACGCCGTGACCGACCGCTGGGGCACGGTGCCGCTGCCCGGGGGCAAGACGGTCTGGTTCGAGTGCGACGCGAAGCCCGGCTCGGCCCCGCCTACTATGTGACCGCCCAGTACGTACACGGACGCGTACACGCATGACCGGAGGAACCCCATGGCCGCCGCCGCTGCGCCCAAGCCCGAGACGCTCGCCGCGTTCGAGGCCGCCAAGGGCTTCATGCCAGTACGCGAAGGGCTCGCCCTGTACGCCGCCGCCGCCGAGGCCGGGGCGCTCGGGCTGCCGCTGGTGGAGGTGGGTACGTACTGCGGGCGCTCCACGATCCTGCTGGCCGACGCCGCCCGCGAGGCCGGCACGGTCGTCGTGACCGTCGACCACCACCGGGGCAGCGAGGAGCAGCAGCCGGGCTGGGAGTACCACGACCCGACGGTCGTGGACCCGGAGGTCGGCCTGATGGACACACTGCCCACCTTCCGCCGCACGCTGCACAAGGCGGGCCTCGAAGAGCACGTGGTCGCGATCGTCGGGCGTTCGCCGCAGGTCGCGGCCGTGTGGGGCGGCGAGGCCGGTCTCGTCTTCATCGACGGCGGGCACACCGACGAGCATGCCAACGGCGACTACGAGGGCTGGGCCCCGCACGTCGCCGTCGGCGGCCTGCTCGTCATCCACGACGTCTTCCCGGACCCGGCGGACGGCGGCCAGGCCCCGTACCGCGTGCATCAGCGCGCCCTCGCGTCCGGTGCCTTCACCGAAATCTCGGTAACCGACTCGCTGCGCGTCCTGCGCCGCGTTTCGCCGGGGATCTGAAAGGCCCGGATAGCATCGCCGGGTGTCGTACGACAGCCAGCCCCCCGCTTCCCCCACTCCCCCCACCCCTCCTCGCCGCCTCGGCCGCGGGAATGTCACCGTCGCGGTCGCCGCGCTCGTCCCGACCGCCCTCGCGGGCTGGCTCGTGTGGCAGGCGATGAGCGGCCCCGGTGACGGCGAGCCGCCGAAGGTGGTGCCGCTGCCGGGCCAGAGCCGGTCCGCGTCGCCGCCCACCGACGCGAAGCCGTCGGGACCCACGACGCCGCCGCCCGCGTCGGCCGCCTCCCGGCCCCCCGCCTCACCCTCGCCTTCCGGAGCCAAGAAGGACGAGAAAGACAAGAAGCCGGACGCGACCGGCCCGCTCGCCGGCAAGGTCGTGGTGGTCGACCCCGGCCACAATCCGGGCAATTTCCGCCATACACGCGAAATCAACAAACTCGTCAATGTCGGCACGCACCGCAAGGAGTGCGACACCACCGGCACCTCAACCAACGGCGGCTACACCGAGGCATCGTTCACCCTGGACGTCTCGCGCCGCCTGCGCGCCCTCCTCGAACAGCAGGGGGCGACGGTGAAGCTTGTGCAGAACGAGGACCGCCCGTACGGACCCTGCGTGGACGAGCGGGCCCGTATCGGCAACGAGGCGAAGGCCGACGCCGTCGTCTCCGTCCACGCCGACGGCTCGGCGGTCGGCAACCGCGGCTTCCACATCATCCTGCCCGCCCTGGTGAAGGGCGGCGCCGCGGACACCGCGAAAATCGTCGGCCCTTCGCGCGAACTCGGCACGCGCATCGCGGGCAAGTTCGTCCAGGCGACCGGCAGCGCTCCGTCCAACTACGTGGGCGACGGTACGGCGTTGGACGTACGCAAGGACCTCGGCGGCCTCAATCTGTCGACTGTGCCCAAGGTGTTCATCGAATGCGGCAATATGCGTGATCCGAAGGACGCGGCCCTGCTGACGAACGAGGGCTGGCGCCAGAAGGCGGCGCAGGGGATCGCCGACGGCATCGGCAGTTACCTCAAGAGGTAAGGCTGATACCGGGCGGCCGACCCTGCCCGGGGGGGACGATACATTCATCCGTACGATGGGGAGCCGCCCCCGAGCTTCACACTGTGCCGCCCCGACGAGTCGACCCACTAAGGACCTTCAAAGTGAACATCCGCTCCCTCACTCGAGGCGACGGCGTGGTGATCGGAGCAGCGGTGGTGCTGTTCATCGCCTCGTTCCTCGATTTCAAGTCGTACGACAAGCCGGCTTGCTCGGGCGAGTTCTGCCCTCCGGCCTCCCTCGACTCCTTCAACGCCTGGGACAGCCTGGGCCTTCTGATGAGCATCTACCTCGCCGGCGTCATCGCGGCGGCGCTCATCGTGGTGTCCCGCTCGATGCCGCAGCAGCGCAAGATCGCCGGTCTCGACCTCGGCCAGTTCGGCGTCGCGTTCGCCGTCTTCGCGGCCTGGACCGCCTTCTGGACGATCATCGACGGCAGCAACTCCGGCCCCGGCCAGATCCTCGGCCTGCTCGCGGTGCTGATCCTCGCCGCCGGCGCCGTCGCCGCCCCGCTCGTCCCGGCGCTCAAGGGCCCGCTCATGGGCGCCCCGAAGCCGCAGGTCGCGCAGCCGTACGGTGGCCAGCCCGGTCAGCCGGGCCCCGGTGGCTACGGCTACCCCGGCGCCCAGCAGCCGCCCTACGGCGGTCAGCCGGGCCAGCCGCAGCCGTACGGTGCGCAGCCCCAGCCGCACCAGGACCAGCCCCAGGCCGCGCAGCAGCAGGCGGCCCCGGCCGCGCAGGCACAGCAGGCCGCGGCGCCCGCTGCCGCCGCCGACTTCGCGCCGTTCTGGTTCGCGGTTCCGGTGGCCCGTCCGCTGTACGCCGAGGACGGTTCGCCGACGCCGATCGCCGAGCTCGCGCCCGGCACCTGGTACCTGGCCGTGGAGCAGCGCGGTCCCGGTCTGGTCGCCCAGACGCAGGACGGCCGCCGCGGTGTCCTTCAGGACACCACCGGCATCCAGCGCGGCTGACGAGCCCGTAGCCCGACACGACGGCCCCTCGCCCCTTCCGGGTGGGGGGCCGTTGTCGTACAGTCGCCCGGTCACCATGTCCTGACGGACCGTCAGACGGGATCAGCGATGCGCCTCGGACTCGCTCTCGGCTACTGGGGCCGCGGCCCCGCTCCCGCCCATCTCGACCTGGCCCGCGAGGCCGAGCGCCTCGGCTACGACTCCGTGTGGACCGCCGAGGCGTGGGGCTCCGACGCCTTCACCCCGCTCACCTGGATCGCGGCGCACACCTCCCGCATCAGGCTCGGCACCGCCGTCGCGCAGATGGCCGCCCGCACACCCACCGCCACGGCCATGCACGCCCTCACCCTCGACCACCTCTCCGGTGGCCGGATGATGCTCGGGCTAGGGCTTTCGGGGCCACAGGTCGTCGAGGGCTGGTACGGGCGGCCGTTCCCCGCCGGCCCGCTGACAGCGACCCGTGAGTACGTCGACGTAATCCGCCAAGTGCTCAGGCGCGAAGCCCCCGTTGAGCTGGACGGCCGGTTCCACCCGCTCCCCTACCGGGGCGCGGACGCCACCGGCACCGGCAAGGCGCTCAAGCCGATCACGCATCCGCTCCGGGCCGGCCTTCCCATCCTCCTCGGCGCGGAGGGCCCCAAGAACATCGCCCAGACGACCCGTATCGCCGACGGATGGCTACCGCTCTACTGGTCACCGATGCGCACCGACGTGTACGCGGCGTCGCTTGCCGCCCTCCCCTCCGACTTCATGATCGCGCCGATGGCCCGGGCGCAGGTCTGCGACGACGTCACGGAAGGCCTGCTGCCGGTCAAGGCGATGCTCGGCTTCTACATCGGCGGCATGGGCCACGCGGCCCGCAACTTCCACGCCGACCTGATGGCCCGCATGGGCTTCGAGGCGGAGGCGCGCCGCGTCCAGGAGCTGTTCCTCGCGGGCCGCAAGGAGGAGGCGGTCCTGGCGGTCCCCGACGCGTTCGCCGACGAGATCTCCCTGGTCGGCCCGCGCGAGCGCATCGCGGAACGCCTGAAGCTCTGGCGCAAGGGCCCGGTCACCGACCTCCTGGTAACGGCACCGGACATGCACACCTTGCGCGTACTGGCCGACCTGAACGGCTGAAGGTCTGCGCTCTCACGATCGAGTGAGCCGTACGGGTTTCCGCCCCGCCACGTCGGCCGGCTCGCCTGGGTTCGCCGCATGGAACCGCGGTACGAAATCGAGATCGAACCGGAGGTGCGGGCCTGGCTCGGGTCCCTTCCGAGAGAGCACTACCGCTTCGTCGAACGGCACGCGGACATTCGAGGAGCAAGGATGAGCGGCGGCTACCACACCCAGTGGAAGATCCGGATGAGCACCGCGTCGACCCCGCGTACATCGAAGCGGGCGCCTCGATCGCCCTCGGTCAGGCGGTGTACGACTTCCGCGTCGCGCTCGGTGTCCCGGAGGGCCGGTCTCACCGAGGCCGAGGTCGAGCAGATCGAGGGCGGTGGCGCCGCACCGACGCTGCCTCTGTTGCGGCAGCTGGCCTCCGCCCTCGACGCACAGCTGGACGTGTCCATCGACGCCGACGCCATGTCCCTGGCCTTCGTACCGCACGCCGCACAGCGGTCGGCTCAGCCGAAGGACGCCCGCGCCAGCCAGAAGTCCAGCAGCTCCGCGTCGCCCAGCACCTCCACCCGGTCGCTGTCGGCGGGCAGCCGCCGGTAGAAGACCTGGAGTACGTCGGCGAGCGGGCCGCGCAGGGCCACCGTGGCCCGCTCGTGGCCGTGGCGCCAGGTGAAGCCGTCCTCGCCGAACTCGATCAGCCACTCCGCGTCGAGCGCGTCGGCCGCGTCCGTCGCGTGGAGGTGGATGGAGCGGCCCACTCCGCGCAGCTCGTTCGCCTCCTCGTCGGCGCCGGTGGACTGCGACCAGGCGACGATCCCCAGCCACTCGTCGATGGCGTCCGCCGCGACATCGTGGGCCACGTCGAAGGTGATGCCGGCGGCGATCGCCGCGTCCGCGCGGTGGATCACCGTCTCGTGGGTCATACGGCGCGCCCAGAAGGCAGCGCTGCGGTCCGCGCTCCAGGACCACACCTTGGCCTTCGGCCCGGCCGCCCGCAGCGTATCGGCGGCCTTCTGCGCGCCCTGCGCCAACCACGCGTCCAGGGCGGCTGGTTCCCCGTCGCCGGGGCCGACGAAGTCGGGGACCTCGTTCTCGGAGACGTCCGCGGAAGCCTTCGTCCGTACGATCGTCTCGACCCGGCGGTGCGCGCCACCCACGTGCCGCGCGAGGTGGCCCAAGGTCCACTCGGCGCAGGTCGGCACTTTTGTGCTCAGGTCCGCGCCGACCAGCGCGGCCCTCAACGAGTCTGTCTGCCGGACGATTTCGTCGCAGTAGCGGGCGTGCCCCAGATCAGTCATGCGCGCACTCTACGTTTCAGGCGGCGCAAAGCGGCAACACGTTCGGCATGTCCCCGAGTCAGCGCAGCGGAAGCAACCAGGCGGCGACGATCATCATCGTCATCGCCGACATCATGGCCGGAATCATCGGCCTCTGGATCCTGATGTACCTGCTCGACGCGAACCGGGCGAACGACCTGGTGAACTTCCTCCAGGACGCCGCCCGCTGGCTGGCCGGCTGGTCGTGGGACCTGTTCACCTTCGACGAGGCGTGGGCGCGCGTCGTGGCCGGTTACGGCCTCGCGGCGATCGTGTACCTCTTCGCCGGGCACGCGCTGGCGAACGTCCTGCGCCGCCACTGAGCGAAGTCGCCGGCTAGCAGCAGTCCGGGTCCAGGCCCAGCGGCAGCCGTTCGCCGCTGAAGACAGCGGTGGTCGCCTCGTCTCCCCCCAGGGCGGCCACCGCCAGCAGCAGCGAGCCCGCCGTCCAGGTGGTGAGCTCCTCGGGCCATACGGCCCGGTTGCCCTCGAAGACGTACCCCGTCCAGTACATGCCGCCCGGCGCCCGCAGGTGCTGGACCGACTGAAGGATCTCCAGCGCCCGGTCCGACTCCCCCATCACCCACAGGGCGAGCGCGAGTTCACAGCTTTCGCCGCCGGTCACCCACGGGTTGGGGACGATGCAGCGGACGCCCTGCCCCGGAACGACGAACCGGTCCCAGTCCGCCTCGATACGGGCCTTGGCGTCCACTCCCGTGATCGCGCTCGTGAGGATCGGGTAGTACCAGTCCATCGAGTAGCGGCTCTTGTCGAGGAACCGCTCGGGGTGGTGCTGGATGGCATGGCGCAGCGCGCCCACCGCCAGCTCCCAGTCCGGCTGCGGCTCTTCGCGCTGCTCGGCGACCGCGAGCGCGCAGCGCAGTGCCTGGTGGATGGAGGAACTACCCGTCAGCAGCGCGTCCTTGACGGGCGTACCGTCGTCCTCCCGCTTCCAGCCGATCTGGCCGCCGGGCTGCTGGAGCCCGAGTACGAACTCCGTAGCCGCGTAGACGGCCGGCCACATGCGGTCGATGAACGCGTCGTCGCCGGTGGCGACGTAGTGGTGCCAGACGCCGACAGCGATGTACGCGCAGAAGTTGGTCTCGCGGCCCCGGTCGGTGACGCGCTCCGCGTCCCCGTCGTCGTACGCCGCGTACCAGGAGCCGTCCGCGTTCTGGTGCCTCGCCAGCCACTCGTAGGCGCGGGCGGCGGCGTCGTGTTCGCCGGCCGCGTCGAGCGCCATGGCGGCCTCGGTGTGGTCCCACGGGTCGAGGTGGTGACCGCGAAACCACGGGATGGCGCCGTCCTCGCGCTGTGCGGCGAGGATGCCGGCCACGGTCTCGGCGGCCTCTTCGGCGGTCAGAACACCGGGCAGGACAAGGTGTTCCGTACGTTCAGGGCCGCGCCCGAAAACAGTCACTTGGCGGCCGCCGCTACCGCTGACGCCGGCAGGTGCGGCTTGGTCGCGTACGCCACGAAGCTCTTGCCGACCACCGGGTTCAGCAACTGCTCGGCTATCCGCGTCGCGGCGGGCTTCTTCATGATGTCCCAGACCAGGAGCTTGTGGTACGCCCGGACCGGGAGCGCTGCGTCCTTGCCGTCCCTGCCCACTCCGAACGCGCACTTCAGCCACCAGTACGGCGAGTGCAGCGCGTGCGCGTGGTGCGTGCCGTACGGCTTCAGG
This sequence comes from Streptomyces sp. ISL-100, assembly GCF_018614615.1. Lineage (GTDB taxonomy): Bacteria > Actinomycetota > Actinomycetes > Streptomycetales > Streptomycetaceae > Streptomyces. Next base: position 73,905 of record NZ_JAGGOK010000008.1, read on the forward strand.
CCGGCCTCGCGCATCTTGCCGAGCAGCTCGTCGGCCTTGTAGATGCGGATGTGCCCGCCCTCGACCTCGTGGTACGCGTCGCTCAGCGCCCAGCAGATCTTCTCGGGCCCGTAGCGCGGCACGGTGACCGCGATGCGCCCGCCCGGCTTCAGTACGCGGACCATCTCGGCCAGCACCCCCTTGTCGTCGGGGATGTGCTCCATGACCTCGGAGATGATCACGACGTCGAAGGAGGCGTCGGGGAAGGGGAGGTTGAGCGCGTCGCCCTCCATGGCGGTGGCGGTAGCGCCCGCCGGGGCCTCACCGGCCTCCTTCATGGCGGCGAACCACTTGGCGACCTCGCGGATCTCCTCGCCGTTCTGGTCGAGGGCCACGACCTGGGCGCCGCGCCGGTAGCACTCGAAGGCGTGCCGGCCGGCGCCGCAGCCCAGGTCGAGTACGCGATCGCCCGCGGCGAGCGGGAAGCGGGAGAAGTCCACGGTCAGCACGGGGTCTGCCCTTCCGGGTGGGGGTGGGTTACGGCGCCGGTCCGCCGGGCGCGTATGGCTGAGGCCCCGGGGCGGCCGGGGTTGTGCGGGGTCCGCGTCAACGCACTCTCACCGACCGGGCTCCCCGGCCCACCGCACCATGGGCGGCGAGCCGCTCGCGGTAGAGGTCCGCGGTGCCCTGGGCCGCCTTGGCCCAGGTGAAGCGGTCCAGCACGCGGTTACGCCCGGCCGCGCCCAGCCGCCGGCGCAGTTCGGGGTCGCCCAGCAGCCGGCCGAGAGCGGCGGCCAGCGCGCCCGCGTCGCCCGGCGGTACGGCGAGGCAGGTCTCGCCGTCCGTTCCCGCGACCTCGGGGATGGCGCCGCCGGTGGTGGCGACGAGCGGGGTGCCGGTGGCCATCGCCTCGGCGGCGGGCAGCGAGAAGCCTTCGTACAGGGAGGGGACACAGGAGATCTGGGCGCTGCGCACGAGGTCGACGAGCTCCTGGTCGCTTATGCCCTTGACGAACTCGACGGCGCCCTGGAGCCCGTACCGCTCTATGGCCTGGGCGACCGGGCCGTCCTCGGCGCGCTTGCCGACGACTACGAGGTGCGCGTCGGGCTGCTCGGTGCGGAGCTTGGCGAGCGCCTCGACGAGGTGGACAAGGCCCTTGAGCGGTACGTCCGCGCTGGACGTCGTCACGATCCGCCCCGGGATCTCGGCGACGGACGGGTCGGGCGACCACAGGCCGGTGTCCGCGCCGATGTGCACGACGCGGATACGGTCCTGGCGTACCCCGAGGTGCTCGACGATCTCCTGCTCGGAGGACCCGGACACGGTGAGCACGGAGGGCAGGCGGCGTGCGACGCGCTTCTGCATGCGAGTGAAGCCGTACCAGCGGCGTACGGAGGCGCGCTTGCGGCGGCTGGTCGCGGCGTCGAGGTCGAGCTGCCGGTCGACGGTGATGGGGTGGTGGATGGTGGTGACCAGGGGGGCGCCGAGGTCGCCGAGCAGGCCGTAGCCGAGTGTCTGGTTGTCGTGGATGACGTCGAACTCGCCTCGGCGGGCGGCCAGGTGGCGCCTGGCGCGGAGCGAGAAGGTGAGGGGCTCGGGGAAGCCGCCGGTCCACATCGTCGCGACTTCGAGGGCGTCGATCCAGTCACGGTATTCGTCGCGCTTCGGAGTCCGGAAGGGGTCGGGGCTGCGGTACAGGTCGAGGCTGGCCAGTTCGGTGAGCGGCACGCCCTCGTCGAGTACGGGGTAGGGCTGGGAGCCGAGGACTTCGACGCTGTGGCCGAGGCGTGCGAGCTCGCGCGAGAGGTGACGTATGTAGACGCCCTGGCCGCCGCAGAACGGGTTGCCCTTGTACGTCAGGAGCGCGATGCGCAGCGGGCGGTCGCCCTGGACGGGGTCCCCCGCGTGGGGGCTCGCCTCTATGGCCTCAGCGGTCACTCCCGGCCCCCTTCATCACTGCTCTTTCACCGGAGCGTAGCCGCTGGCGTTAACCTAGAACAAGTTTCAGTATCGATCGCTCAACACGCATCCGACGAGCTCTGAATCTACCGGCAGGTAGCGCAACCGTAAGCGGCCGGATCAGGTGATTCGCGCCACGGCAGGTGCCCTGCCATGCTGTGCCACCCGGGGGGCCCGGTCCCCCACGCCCGGCGTACGGACAAATGCCATGGAATGGGACGCATGACAGCGGAAGTCAACCCAGTCAACCTCTCGTCGCCGCCTCTGACGGAACGCCAGGAGGCTCGCCGCCGCCGGATCCTGCACGCCAGCGCGCAGTTGGCCAGCCGGGGCGGCTTCGACGCGGTACAGATGCGCGAAGTCGCCGAGGCCGCCGGAGTCGCCCTGGGCACGCTGTACCGCTACTTCCCTTCCAAGGTCCACCTGCTGGTCGCCACCATGCAGGACCAGCTCCAGCACATGCACACCACGCTCCGCAAGAGGCCGCCGGCCGGCGAGAGCGCGTCCGAGCGGGTCGCCGAGACCCTGATGCGCGCCTTCCGGGCCCTTCAGCGAGAGCCTCAGCTGGCGGACGCGATGGTACGGGCCCTGACCTTCGCGGACCGCAGCGTCAGCCCCGAGGTGGACACGGTCTCCCGACAGACGACGGCGATCATCCTGGACGCGATGGACGTGAAGGGGGCGCCGACCCCGGAGCAGCTGTCGGCGGTCAGGGTCATCGAGCACACCTGGCACTCGGCGCTGATCACGTGGCTTTCAGGCCGGGCGTCGATCGCCCAGGTGAAGATCGACATCGAGACCGTGTGCCGCCTGATCGATCTGACAGACCCGGATTACCCCAGGTAACAGGCGCACGTGCGCCCGCAGTGCGCTCGATGTGCCCCTCTCACGCTCCCCAATGGCTCAAATCCGTGCCCTTCGCACCGGCTGTCCCGGGTACTAATGGGCGACGTGCCATGTCCATGCAGTGCAGCACAGCGGGACCCAGGGGAGCAGGTAGTGACCCGCATGATTCGCGTTCTTCTCGTGCACGACATCTGTCTGATGCGGTCGGGACTGGCCGCACTGCTCGAAAAGGAGCACGACATCGACATATCCACCAGCACATCGGTGGAAGCCCCGGCCGCGGCACGGTCGTTGGAGCCCCGTGTGTGCGTCGTCGACGCGGAGGGGCCGGGATCCTCGGCCCTCGACGCCGCCGTTGAGGCGTCGGCCGCCCGTGACACGTATCCCGGCTGCTCGCTGCTGACCCTCGTCCCCGCCGGCAAGCCGGGACTGCTGCGCCGCGCGTACGAGGCCCGGGCTCTCGGGTACGTCAGCAAGGAGGCCCCCACGGGCCGGCTCCTTGAGGGGATACGGCTGGTGGCGTCGGGGAAACGTTTCGTCGACGACTCCCTCGCGTACGAGTTCCTGGAAGCAGCCCGGAGCCCGCTCACCACGCGTGAGCTGAGCGTGCTGTCACTCGCCGCCGAGGGGGCCGGCGTCACTGAGATCGCCGACAGCCTGCATCTGACCAACGGGACTGTGCGCAACTACATGGCCGCCATCACCCGCAAGACCGGGGCCCGCAACCGGGTGGACGCCATTCGCATCTCCCAGTGCGCCGGCTGGCTCTGACCAGCCGCCTGCCAGATCGCGGTAGAGCGCGGAGCGCCGGATCAGCTCCTCATGACTGCCACACACCGCCTGCGTGCCGTCCATCACGAGCACGCGGTCGGCGCGTCGGGCGGAGCTGATCCGGTGGGCGACGACGACCAGCGTGGTGTCCGGGCGCTCGGCGAAGGCCCGCTCGGCGCGGGCCTCGGCGGCGGGATCCAGATGACAGGTCGCCTCGTCGAGCAGGACGACAGGCACGGGTGCCAGGTGCGCGCGGGCCAGGGCGATCAACTGCCGCTCCCCCGCCGAGAGTCCGGAGGGGACCACAGCGGCGTCCGGGCCGCCGAGCCGCAGGAGCAGCTCGTACGCCCCGACGGCGCGGACCGAGGCGAGCACGGCGGCATCGGGCGGCGGGTCCGGGCACAGATAGGTCAGGTTGTCACGCAGGCTGCCGGAGAAGACGTACGCCTCCTGCGGCACCAGGACCCGGCGGTGCGTGCCGCGGTGCACCGGTTCGCCGCACAGCAGCACCTCGCCACGGTCGGGGACGAGCAGACCCGCGACGAGGGCGGTCAGGGTGGACTTGCCGATGCCGCTGGGGCCGACGACGGTGAGACGGCAACCGGCGGGGACGGTGAGGTCGAGCCCGTCGAACACCGGCTCGGCATGCGGCCCGTACGCGAAGGTCACTCCGCGCAGCTCCACTGCGGCGTCCCCGCATGGCGTCGTCCCCGGGACGGAAGCCGCAGGCGGGCGCAGGCCGGGCGCCCGCTCGCCCCCGGCGCGCTCGTGGGTGGTGGGGCGAGCCGGACCTTCTCCCCACCCCGCCCCTTCCCGACCTGGGGCTCCGCCCCGGACCCCGGTCCTCATACGCCGGACGGGCTGGAAGGGACGGGCGCGTCCGGCGTTCGAAGAGCGCGAAGGCGCAGACGGGTCGTGCCCCGGGGCCGTGAGGCGGCGGAGGACTACCGTCAGGCGGGAGCCCGCTGTGCCGAGGGCCTGCATCAGGCTCTGGAGGGCGGGCAGCAGGGCGTACATCAGGTACGTGAGGGCCCCCACCAGGTCGCCGGGCGTCACCCCCCGGCCGAGCAGCCAGGGGGCGGTGACCAGCAGCAGGACGACAGGGAGCCGTCCGCCGACCGCAACCGCCAGCACCCGCAGCACGCCCCAGCGGGCCAGGGTGTGCGCGGCGCGGAACTCGGCGGCGAACCGGGCGTCCGCGTCGGCTGCCGTCCGCGTCTCCGCGCCCGCCGCGGTGATGTCCCGCAGCCCGGCCGCCGTCGCGTCCAGGCTCTGCGCGACCGCCTCGTCGGCGGCGAGGAACGTCTCCTGGCGGCGGGCCATCGGCCGCAGCGTCACCAGGAACAGGCCGAGCCCCAGGATGAGCGGCGGCACCACGACGAGCAGCAGGACCGGCGCCAGTGAGGCGAGACCCGCCAGCGCCCCGGCCGCCGTGAAGACGAACGACCGGGAGACCATCACCAGCCCGGCGAAGGTGTCCCTGGCGATCTCCACCTGATGCGTGAGCCGGGACACCGCCGCATGGTCGGCGTCCCGCAGCGCGCCGGCGACGACTCGGCGTACCAGACCGTCGCGCAGCGGCTCCACCAGCGCGGACACGGCCCGGAACACCCGCCCGGTGCCGTACGCTCCGGCCGCGACGGCCACCGCGGCGACCGCCAGCCAGCCGAGCCCGGTGACCGGCCGGGCCGCGAGGAACCCGTGGTCGAGGGCGCGGGCGAGGGCGTACCCGAAGAGGAACGTCTGCGCGGCTTCGAGCAGCGACCAGCCCGCCAGCGCGAACAGCACGGGCCGCCGCCGGCTCAGGAAGCGCAGGCCTTCAGCGCGCAGCCGGGGGGCGTCAGTCGTGGCGTCGTCGGTCGGGGCGTCAGTCGTCATCGTCCGGCTCGTCCGTTCCGTCGGCGAAGACCGCCCGGTAGTCGTCCAGTTGCCAGAGCCGCGTGTGCGGGCCCACCGCGCGGATGCGACCCTCGTGGAGCCAGGCGACCTGGTCGGCGCGGGCCGCCGTCGAGGCCCGGTGCGCGATGAGCAGACGGGTGCCGGCCCCCGCGTCACGGGTGAGGGCCTCGCCGATCCGCAGCTCGGTGACCGTGTCGAGGCTGGAGGTCGCGTCGTCGAGGATCAGCAGCCGCCCCGGGTGCGCGAACGCCCTTGCCAGGCCCAGGCGCTGGGCCTCGCCGCCCGAGAGCGGAGCCTGCGCGCACGGGGTGTCGTAGCCGTGCGGCAGGCGGCGTACGAAGGTGTCGGCGCAGGCGGCCGAGGCCGCCTTCCGTACGGCCGGCGCGTCCGGTTCGTACCCGCCGAAGGCGATGGTCCCGCCCATCGTGCCGCCCAGCAGCGCGGGCCGCTCGAAGGCGTACCCGACCGCGCGGCGCAGGACGTCGTGGGGCAGCTCGCTCAGCGGGACGCCGTCGAGCGTGACCGTTCCCGCGTCGGGGTCGGCGAGGCGGCCCGCGACCGTGGCGAGGGTGGACTTGCCGGATCCGGAGCGGCCGACGAGGGCGAGCGAGGTGCCGCCGGGGACGGTGACGTCAAGGCCGTCCAGGATGGTTCGGTCACCGTGGACGACCGTGATGCCGCGCAGTTCCAGGGCCCCTTCCCCGGCCGGGAGTCGCGCGTCGCCGTACGCGGTGGCCGGTACGGCGAGCAGGCCGGCGAGGCGGCGTGCCGCACCCCGGCTGCGCACCAGGCCGTTCAGCCGCCCGACCAGCATGCCGATTCCGGTCGCGAGCGCGGCGTACCGAGCCGCGGCAAGCAGTCCGCCCAACGAGAGCTCGCCCGCCGCCAGGCGAGTTCCGGCCACCGCGAGTACGGCGATCTGGAGCAGGGGCACGACCACGGCGGCCTGCGCGGTGGAACGCCCCTGGACCCGCCACATCCGGTAACCCTGGGCGCTGAGGCCCGCCAGCGGTTCCAGGATGCGGGCCTGTTCGCGCCGGGCCGTACCCGCGGCCGCGATCGTACGGGCGCCGCCCACCGCCTCCACAAGCCGTGCGGCGATCTCGCCCTGGCTCTCCTGGTAGCGCGCGACGCTGTCGCCGGACTCCCGGACGAAGGCTTTCAGCAGGAGGAAGAGCAGCGGCATGCCGACGAGGAAGGCCCCGGCCGTCCACAGGTCGACGATCGCGAGGGCGACCAGCCCGCCGACGGGTGTCACGACGGCGGCGACCGTGCCCGCGAGCGCGGCCGGGGCGCCGCCCGCGTGGGCCGCGTTGCCGACCAGCCGGGCCACGATGTCGCCGGGCGGGACCCGGTCCGTGCAGCGCGGCCCGGCGGCCAGCACGTGTCCGAGCAGACGCCGGCGGAACCATGCCGTGGAGCGGGCGTTGGTGGTGCCGGTCAGCAGGCCGTCGAGTGCGTCGAGGACCACGAGCAGGCAGGTGAGGGCCGCGCAGGCGGTGAGCCAGGCGGTGGCGGGACGCCCCGAGAGCAGCAGGTCGAGGGTGTGGCCGAGCAGGGCGGGCAGTGCCAGGCCGGCCGCGGCGCCCGCTGTGCTGAGGACCAGGATCGCCGCACCGGGGAGCGCGCTGTGCCGGAGGGAGTCGCGCAGCAGCCGGTCGGCCAGGCGGTGTTGGTCACGCCTCTCGTCCATGCGCGCTCGATTCCCTCCTTGTCGTACGGGGAGCTTTACGGCCCCAGGAGGCAGGCGGTGCCGCCCGGGGCCGTATCTCCGTCAGAGCACCTCGTCAGAGCACCTCGGAGATGTGTGCCGACGTCACAGACACAGCAGGAAGCTGTTGGAGCTGTGCTTGTCGCACGCCAGCAGGCTCAGGCTGCTCTGGTCGCCGCCGCCGTCGGTCTCGGGGGTCTCCAGGCTCTGAAGGTCGAGGAGTGCCATGGTGGTTCCCTTCGGTTGTCCGTTCCCGTGGGGACGGGGTTTCTTGGTGCGGTACGGCTCCGGGTCGGAACCGGACCGGTTCTAGGGCCGCCGGAGCGGCGGGAGGAAGGGCAGGTGCGCGCCGGTGCCGTGTGCCGCCGCCAGGGCGAGGAGTACGCCGGCGCCGCCGGTGCCGAGGTCCATGGAAAGGCGCATCATCTGGTCGCCGGGGAAGGCGAGTCGGCCTTCGTAGGGCAGGGCGTACCAGCCGAGGCCGTCGAGCTGAGCCGCAAGGTGGCCGGGGGCGGCCTCCGGTGCGGTGGTCCTCGCCAGGTGGAGGACCATGCCGGCCCGCCCGTTGAACAGCCCGGGCTGGGCGTAGTAGCGCGACCGGGCGGCCCGCACGATGCCGGCTCGCGCCGCCTCGAACTCCTCGTCCTCGCGGTGCGCGAGAAAGTCGTCGATCACCATGCCCATGCCGACGGACCCGGCCCCGAGGTAGGGCATGGTGCGCGTCCCCTCGTCGACGAGCAGCGTGCCCGCGCTGTTGCGGACACAGCGCGCGAGGTCGGCGCGCAGCGCGTCGGCGGCCAGGTCGAGGAGCTGCGGGGCGCCCGTGTCCTCGTACAGCCGCAGGAAGAGCAGGGCGGATCCGGTGGCGCCGTGGAGCAGCCCGGCGCGCTTGCCGGGTTTTGACTGCTGCTGGTCGGCGAGCAGTTGGGCCGCTGTCAGCGCCTGCTCACGGAGGGACGTTTCCCCGGAGGTGCGGGAGAGCTCGGCGAGTACGAGACCGATACCGGCGAGCCCCCCGTACAGCCCGGGAACCAGTCGCTGCCACTTCTCGTCCAGCACCCGCTGGACGAGTTCCAGTGCGCGTTCGCGGTGGCCGAGGCCGTCGAGGACGTGGGCGACGCCCGTCAGTCCGTCGTAGAGGCCGAGCGGTGTGCCGAGCGGCGGCGGGGCGGTCTGCCGCAGCAGCCATTCCTCGCCCTGCTCGTACCGTGGCAGACCGGCCTGGCCGAACGCGTGGAGCACCCCGGCGGCGCCGTGGGCGATGCCGAGTCCGCCCCCGTCCGCGAACTGGGCGATGTCGCCGGGGAAGATCCGGTCGTCGCGTCCGGGGCTGGCCGAGGCCAGGATGCCCGCGGCGATCGAGTCACGGCTGCGCGGCCAGTCGGCCGGCTCCGCCGGCACGTACGGCTCGGCCGGGGCCCGGCCGGCCCGGTCCGTACCGCAGATCACCTCGGTCGCCGCGTCCAGGAACTTCTGCGGTACGTCCGGGAACTGGCGCGCCACGATCTGCGCCAGATGGTGCGCCTTGTCGCGGTCGACGACCAGCAGGGTCGTCATCGGCAGGAAAAGGGCCAGCCGCAGACAGGCGAGGGCGTAGAGGTCCACGTCGAACCCGGTGCGTTCGCGGGGCGCGATGAAGCCGGGGTGCGCAATGGCCTGGCGGTGGTTCTCGTCGACGTGCGCGGCGGCCTCGAAGTCCAGCAGGCGTACGGACTCCTCGTCCGGCCCGACCATGATGTTGAACATGTGCAGGTCGTTGAAGACGACCCCGCGGCTGTGGACGGCGGCGACCGCCTCCTCGACGGCGCGGTGGATACGCAGCGCCCAGCGGGTGTAGTCCGCGACGGCGGCCGGGTCCGGCTCGGGTTCGAGCAGCGGGTGGCGCTGTGCGAAGAAGGAGTTGAGCGTCCGCCCGGGCAGGTGGTCCATCACCAGGAAGCTGTGGTCACCGAGCATGAACCAGTCGCGGGCCTCGGGGGCGACGCCGAGCCCGGACAGCCGTTCCAGCGCGGCCCGCTCCCGCTCCAGGCGCGTTACGGCGTCGGCCCGGTCGGCGGCGAGCCCGGCATGCGGCCGCGCCTCCTTGAGGACCACTTTCTCACCGCTGCGCAGGTCCTCGCCGAGGTAGACCCCGCCGCCGTTGGAGAAATGCAGGGCGCTCTCGATGCGATACGGCAGGTCGTTGATGGTGGTCGCGTTGCGGGCCGCGAGGTGCGGCTCCAGGAACGCCGGAAGCTCCACCCACTCGGGCACGTGGAAGGCCGGCTCACGCAGGTCCGGGACGAGAGTGCCTTCCGGGTTCTCGATCGCCGGGACCAGGGCGCCGGTGGCGTCGACGCAGTAACGGTGCGCGAATCCGCCGTAGCGGACGTACAGCGGGCCGTTGCCCCAGCGCAGATCGGTGAGGATGTACGGTCCGGGCTCCCCGTCGAGCAGATCGCCCAGCTCCCGGAGTATGAGGTGCAGTTCAGCCTCGTCGGCGGGATAGAGCGTGGCGAACTTGCCGCTGGAGCCGCGCCCGGCGTACTTGGAATTGCGCAGGTGGAGCGGCTGCGGACCCGGTACGAACTTGAACGGGACGGCGCGCGGGACGCAGAAGTCCCACACCTTGGCCGCCGTCTTCTCCGCGTTGTCGAGACAGGCCGAAACGTGGATCTTCCAGCCCTGCGCCGGCCGGCCGGGCAGCGGCGCGCCCTCGGCATCGACCGGGTTGATGTGCATCCAGTCACCGGAGACGAACCGGCGCCATCCGTGGGGGAGTTCGCGCTGGGCGGCCTCGAAGAGAGGCATCGACGACGCCTGCCCCTCGCGGCCCGGGGACGGCCGGTCCGGAGTCTCGTAGAACTGTCCGTCGGCGAGGCAGAAAACCTCGTACCGGTTGTCCATGGGTCCCCCCTCGGCTGCGGTGACATCGAGATTTCCACGCAGCCGCGGGGGAAGAACAGTCACAGCTGTCACGTCGTGACAGTGCGGTACTCATAGGTAAAGAACCGTTCGCACGCGTTCGAGAGAACGCGGGTCCGCCCGCCCAGCCCAGCCCAGCCCGTCCCGGCCCGTCACTCCTCCGGCGGGAAGACCACCTCCCCGCTGCCCACCAGCGTGATCGCGATCGCCTCGACCGGGCAGCCCTCCGCCGCCGCCAGCACCTTCTCGTTCGCGTCGAGGTCCGGGGCCGCCGGGTGCGACTGGCGGGCGGCGTCGAGGGTGAAGGCGCCCGGCGCGTGGTTCAGGCACATGCCGGAGCCGATGCACACCGCCCGGTCGACCTCGACGTGCCAGCGGTCCCCCATCACGCCTCCCCGTGGCCGGCGGGGAGGTGGATCATCTTGTGCTCCAGGTATTCGCCATATCCCTCGGGCCCGAACTCCCGCCCCAGACCGGAGTTCTTGTAGCCACCGAAGGGCCCGAGCATGTCGATGCTGAAGGTGTTCACGGAGTACGTTCCGGTCCTGACCCGGCGCGCGATGTCGATGCCGTGGTCTGTGTCGGCGGTCCAGACGCTGCCGCTCAGCCCGTACTCGGAGTCGTTGGCGATCCGCACCGCCTCGCGCTCGTCGTCGTACGGCAGCAGGCAGATGACCGGCCCGAAGATCTCCTCGCGGGCGATCCGCATCGAGTTGTCGACCCCGCCGAAGAGCGTCGGCTCGACGTACCAGCCCCGCTCCATGCCCGCCGGACGCCCGCCGCCCGTGAGGATCTTCGCGCCCTCCTCCTGCCCGATCCTGATGTAGTCCAGGGAGCGCTGCTGCTGACGCCTGGCGACGAGGGGGCCGACCTCGGTGGCCGGGTCGAGCGGGTCGCCGACCTTGAGCGCACCGGCCGCCGCGGCGAACGCCTCGGCGAACTCGTCGTAGCGCGAGCTCGGGGCGAGGATGCGGGTCTGGGCCACACAGGCCTGCCCGTTGAGCATCCAGGCGAAGGGGACGATCCCCGCGACGGTCGTGGCCAGATCCGCGTCGGGGAGGATCACGGCCGCCGACTTGCCGCCCAGCTCCAGTGTCACGCGGGTGAGATTGCGCGAGGCGACCTCCATGACGCGCCTGCCCGCCGCGACCGAGCCGGTGAACGACACCTTGTCGACGCCGGGATGCCCGACCAGGTACTCGCTGACCTCCCGGTCGGCCGGGATGATCGACAGGACGCCCTCCGGCAGCCCGGCCTCGGTGGCGATCTCGGCCAGGATGTACGCGTCGAGCGGCGTCTCGGGCGACACCTTGAGTACGGCCGTGCACCCCGCCAGCAGCGCGGGCGCGAGCTTGGCCGCCGCCGTGAACTGCGGGACGTTCCACGGCACGACGGCCGCGACCACCCCGGCCGGTTCGCGACGTACGAGAATCGACCCGAGCACGCCGGTCCGCCGCTCCTCGTGCGGGAAGTCGCGCGCGACGGTGATCGTGGCGTCCCAGACCATCATCGCGGCCAGCGCCTGCATCATGACGCTCGCGGTGTACGGCGTTCCGTTCTCGGAGGTGATGCTGCGGGCGATCTCCTCGTGCCGTACGGCGATCGCGTCCTTGATCCGCGTGACGACGGCGATCCGCTCGTCGAGCGTCATCCGGGGCCAGGGCCCTTCGCCGAACGCCGTGCGCGCCGCCGCGACCGCGCGGTCGACGTCGGCGCGGGACGCGTGCGGCACGCGGCCGATGACCTGTTCGGTGTGCGGCGAGACGACCTCGATGAACTCGGTCCCCAGCGGATCGGTCAACTCGCCACCGATGTAAAGCTTCCGGTGCTCCACAAGCTCGGTCATGACTTCTGCCTCCCAGGGCCCGGGGCCCGCGACGCTGCGTGGGCGTCCGAATATCTGACGGTGCATCAGAACTGATACCAGTTCCAGTCGGGGGAGTCCATGACCCGGTGCGGGCAGAACCCCTTTGCAAAGAAGTCGACTTGGGCGACTATTGGAACGAGTTCTAGTCTTGGCCGCCCGAGCACCGGGGCCGGCGGGGAACGACTGAGGAATCGGGGATCCATGTCGCAGGTGACCGACCACGGCGGTGGCGTGTGGTCCCTCAAGGTCCCCATTCCGGACAACCCGCTCGGCCACACCCTGGTTCACGTGCTCGACACCGACGACGGACCGGTACTGATCGACACGGGGTGGGACGACCCGGCGTCGTGGGACAGGCTGGTCGCCGGTCTCGCCGCGCTCGGTACGTCCGTCACCGACATCCACGGCGTGGTCATCACCCACCACCACCCCGACCACCACGGCCTGTCCGGCCAGGTGCGCGACGCGTCCGGTGCGTGGATCGCCATGCACGCCGCCGACACGGAGGTCGTACGCCGGACCCGCGGCGCGGAGCCCGGCACCTGGCTGGACTACATCACCGCCAAGCTCACCGCCGCCGGCGCCCCCGACGACCACCTCGCCCCGCTCCGCGCCGCCCGCGACTCGGGCCGCATGCGCACCCTCCCCGGCCTCAGGGCCGCCCTCCCCGACCGCGAGATCGTCCCCGGCGACCTGCTCCCGCTCACCGGCCGCCGCCTGCGCGCGGTCTGGACGCCGGGGCACACCCCCGGCCACGTCTGCCTCCACCTGGAGGAAGCCCACCCGGCCGACCTCCCCGGCAACGGCCGGCTTTTCTCCGGCGACCACCTGCTGCCCGGCATCACCCCGCACATCGGCCTGTACGAGGACCCGGACGACACCACGGTCACCGATCCCCTGGGCGACTACCTCGACTCCCTCGAACGCATCGCCCGCCTGGCCCCCGCCGAGGTGCTCCCGGCCCACCAGCACGCGTTCACCGACGCCCCCGCCCGCGTACAGGAACTCCTCGACCACCACGAGGACCGCCTCACCGGCCTGCGCGCCCTGCTCGCCACGCCCCTCACCCCCTGGCAGCTCGCCGAGCGCATGGAGTGGAACCGCCCCTGGGCGGAGATCCCGTACGGGTCGAGGAACATCGCGGTGTCGGAGGCGGAGGCCCACCTGCGCCGCCTGGTGAAGCTGGGGCACGCGGAGGCGGTGCCGGGCGGGGACCCGGTGACGTACGTCGCCGTTTGAAGTACGGCGTACAGACCGGTCCGTTTCGCGGACCGACCGCCCCCCCGGGGCGGCCTGTTACGGGCCGGTACAGTGTGCGAGTCGTCAGCATGCCGTTCTGGGGGAAGCCGGTGCGAATCCGGCACTGACCCGCAGCCGTGAGCCGCCCCTCGTGGGCGGTGAGTCGGAACGCCCGGTCCGGCATGACTACTGGCTCGGCACCGTCGAGGTATACGGAGCCGGAGCCTGGTGCGTGGTTTCCGCGTGCCCGGGCCCGGCTCCTCAGCAGGAGAGGCCCCCGCCCGTCATGACCCTTCGCCGCAGCGCAGCCACCGTGCTCGCAGCTTCCGCCGTACTCTGCGCGACCGCGACCACGACGGTGGCCACGACCACGACCGCCGCCGTCGCCGCACCGTCCCCCACGCCCATTGTCCCCTCGGGGCTCTACGGCGAGAAGGACCCGACGTACGACGGTGTCTGGCGGCAGTCGCTGGCCCTCCTCGCCCAGGACACGGTGGGCGTCAAGCCCGCCGCGAAGGCCGTGAACTGGCTGGTAGGCCAGCAGTGCGACAGCGGCGGCTTCCCGTCCTTCCGCGCCGACGCCGCCGAGCCGTGCACGTCGAAGACCATGATGGACAGCAACGCGACCGCCGCCGCCGTGCAGGCGCTGAAGGCGCTCGGTGGGCAGGACGCCGCGGTGAAGAAGGGCGTCAGCTGGCTGAAGTCCGTGCAGAACCAGGACGGCGGCTGGAGCTACAACCCGGGCGGCGCGAGCGACTCCAACTCCACCTCGATCGTGATCGGCGCACTGGCCGCGGCGGGCGAGAAGCCGGCCGAGGTGAAGTCGCAGGAGGGCAAGTCGCCGTACGACGCGCTCGTCACCTTCTCGATCCCGTGCGACGCGAAGACGGGCGGCGGTGCGTTCGCCTACCAGCCGGACAAGTCCGGCAAGCTTGCGCCCAACGCCGACGCTACGGCGGCGGGTGTACTGGGCGGGCTCGGCCAGGGGCTGGACGCGAAGGGCAAGAAGGGCGGCGAAAAGCCCGGCCAGAAGCCCGTCAAGTGCGCTAAGGGCAAGCTGGCGCCCCCGCAGGCCGCCGCGAACGGCGCCACGTACCTCACCGGCGTACTCGCCAAGACCGGGCACCTCGACACGGCCCCCATGCCCGGCGCCGAGGACGCGAAGCCGCAGCCCGACTTCGGCAACACGGCGGACGCCGTCGTGGCGCTGGCCGCGCAGGGCGGCGCCGAGCAGGCGAAGAAGCCGCTGGAGTGGCTGGAGGAGAACTCCGCGGCCTGGGCCAAGGAGAACGGGCCCGCCGCGTACGCCCAGCTGGTCCTCGCCGCGAACGCGACCGGCACCGACCCGAAGAGCTTCGGCGGCGCCGACCTCGTGAAGGCGCTCAACGCGACCGGCCCGGCGCCCGAGGCCGCCGAGTCGGCCGACGAGGAGAAGAAGGACAGCGACGACGGCGGTGCCTTCGGCACGTGGTGGATCGTGGCGGTCATCTTCATCGCCAGCGTCGGCGCCGGCATCCTGTTCAGCGGCCGCAAGAAGAAGAACCAGCAGCTGTGACAGTTGCGGGAGTGCGTAGGCGGCTGACGGCCGCCGTCCTCACGCTCGGCGCCGCGCTCGCGGTGCTGGGCGGGGCGGCGGCGGGGTCGGCGCAGGCCGCGTCCGCCCAGGTGGCATCCGCCCAGTTCGCGTCGTCGGGTTACCGCTACTGGTCGTTCTGGGAGAGCGACGGCGGTGAGTGGACGTACGCCACCCAGGGGCCCGCCACCGCCCGGCCCGCCGACGGTGACGTGATCGGCTTCCGGTTCTCGGTGAGCGAGGACTCGCAGGACTCCGCGAAGCCGCGCCACGCGGCCGACTCCTTCGACGCCATCTGCGACGACGAGACGCCCGCCAAGGACGGTGCCAAGCGGATCGCCGTCGTCATCGACCCCGGTACGGCGGCCGACGCCCCGGACGGCGAGCAGCCGCCCGCGCTGCGCACCGCCTGCGCGCGGACGGCTGCGGACGCGACGGCGGCGGACGCGCTCGCCTCGGTGGCGAAGCCGCTGCGCTACGACAGCACGGCGCTGCTCTGCGCGATCTCCGGGTACCCGAAGACGGGCTGCGGTGACCAGGTGGCAGGCCGCGACGACGCTCCCGCCACACGTAAGCCCACGGACAGCGACAGCGACAGGGATGGCAACGACAGCGGACCGTCCGCCGGACTGCTCGTCGGCCTCGCCGCCGTACTCGCGCTCGGCGCCGCAGGCGTGTGGCAGGCGCGCCGCCGCCGCGGATGACCTCCCTCTCCATGACGCTCCGTGCGCCTCAAGCCAGCCGCAGCAACGCCCTGCATGCCGGGGCCTGGTGGCTGTGGGCGCTCGGCCTGGCCACCGCCGCGTCCCGGACCACCAATCCGCTGCTGCTCGGGATGCTGGTGGGGGTGGCCGGGTACGTGGTGGCCGCGCGGCGGACGGATGCGCCGTGGGCGCGTTCGTACGGGGCCTTCGTCAAGCTCGGCCTGCTCGTCATCGGCATCCGCCTCGTCTTCTCGACGTTCCTCGGCTCACCGATCCCCGGCAGCCACACCCTCTTCACGCTCCCCGAAGTACCCCTGCCCGACTGGGCGCAGGGCGTGCGGATCGGTGGGCGTGTGACGGCGGAGCAGCTCGTCTTCGCCCTGTACGACGGGGCGAAGCTGGCCACGCTCCTCATCTGCGTCGGCGCCGCGAACGCGCTCGCCAATCCGGCCCGGCTGCTCAAGTCGCTGCCGGGCGCGCTGTACGAGGTGGGGGTCGCCGTCGTCGTGGCGATGACGTTCGCGCCGAACATGGTGGCCGACGTGGTGCGGCTGCGCACCGCGCGCCGCCTGCGCGGCCGGCCGACGGGTGGGGTGGGAGCAGTGCTCCAGATCGGGCTGCCGGTTCTGGAGGGCGCGCTGGAGCGGTCGGTGGCGGTGGCCGCGTCGATGGACGCGCGCGGCTACGGCCGCACCGCCCAAGTCCCGCCCGCCGTACGCCACACGACGACCGCGCTGACGCTGGGCGGTCTGCTGGGGGTGTGCGCCGGGTCGTACGGGCTGCTGGCCGCCGAAGGTGCGACGTACGGTCTGCCGGTCATGGCCGCGGGGCTCGTCGCCGCGCTGGCGGGACTGCGCCTCGGCGGCCGGCGCAGCGTCCGTACCTGCTACCGGCCCGATGAGTGGGGCATACGGGCGTGGCTGGTGGCGGGGTCGGGGGCGGCCGTGGCGGCGCTGATGATCTGGGCGGCGGCGTACGACCCGGTGGCTCTGCACCCCGGTGTCGTCCCGCTCGTGGCGCCCGAGTTCCCGCTGTGGCCGGCGGGGTCCGTACTGATCGGCTTGCTACCGGCGTTCGTGGCTCCCGTACCGCCGGCCCCTTCCGTACCTCCGGCACCTTCCGTACCTCCTCCCGCAGTGAAAGCGACTCCCCAGTGATCCGGTTCGAGAATGTGTCGGTCAGCTACGACGATGCCGCGTCGCCCGCGATCCAGGGCGTCGACCTCACCGTTCCGGAGGGCGAGCTGGTGCTGCTGGTCGGCCCGTCGGGGGTCGGCAAGTCGACGCTGCTCGGCACGGTCTCCGGCCTGGTCCCGCACTTCACGGGCGGCACGCTGCGCGGCCGCGTGACGGTCGACGGCCGCGACACCAGGACCCACAAGCCGCGCGAACTCGCCGACGTGGTGGGGACGGTGGGCCAGGACCCGCTGGCCCACTTCGTCACCGACACGGTCGAGGACGAGCTGGCGTACGGCATGGAATCGCTCGGCCTCGCGCCGGACGTGATGCGCCGCCGGGTGGAGGAGACGCTGGACCTGCTCGGCCTCGCGGAGCTCCGCGACCGCCCGATCGCCACGCTCTCCGGCGGGCAGCAGCAGCGGGTCGCGATCGGCTCGGTGCTGACGCCGCATCCGAAGGTGCTGGTCCTGGACGAGCCGACGTCGGCGCTGGACCCTGCGGCGGCGGAGGAGGTGCTGGCGGTGCTGCAACGCCTGGTCCACGACCTGGGTACGACCGTGCTGCTGGCCGAGCACCGCCTGGAGCGGGTGGTGCAGTACGCGGACCAGGTGATCTTGCTGGCGGGGCCGGGCGAGGCGCCGGTGATGGGTGAACCCGGCGCCGTCATGGCGGTGTCCCCGGTTCACCCGCCGGTGGTGGCGCTGGGCCGCCTGGCGGGCTGGACCCCGCTCCCCCTCTCGGTACGGGACGCCCGCCGCCGCGCCACGACCCTGCGGGCGCGGCTGGCGGAGGCGGAGCCGGGTTCTCTCCCCTACCCCGCCCCTTCCCGCTGTGACACTTTGCGGCTCCGCCGCGTGGAGGGCTCCGCCCCAGACCCCGCTCCTCAAACGCCGGAGGGGCTGGATATGCCCGCTGAGCGGGACCGTGCCGCTGGGCGCGCGCATCCAACCGGTCCGGCGTTTGAGGACACGGCCGAAGGGCGTCCTGGGGACCACGAGCCGAGCAAGCCCGCTGCCCGGCACCATCCAGCCCGTCCGGCGTTTGAGGACCGGGGGTCTGGGGGCGGAGCCCCCAGTTTCGGGAAGGGGCGGGTAGGGGAAAAGCTCGCTCGCCTGGTGCGCCGCCGCCCCGAGCCGCCCTCCGCCGAAGCCACCGGCACCGGCGCCCGCACCGTAGCCACCGTCACCAACCTCGGCATCCGCCGCGCCCGCATCGAGGCCCTGCGCCGCGTCACGCTCACCGTGTCCCGCGGCGAAACCATCGCCCTCATGGGCCGCAACGGCGCCGGCAAGTCCACCCTCCTCTCCGCCCTCGTCGGCATGATCGAGCCCACCACCGGCACCATCACCGTCGGCGGCCGCACCCCCCACCTCACCCGCCCCCGCGACATGGTCCGCGAGGTCGGCCTCGTCCCGCAGGAGCCGCGGGATCTGCTCTACGCCGATACCGTCGCCGCCGAGTGCGCGGCGGCCGACAGCGACGCCGGCGCCGACCCCGGCACCTGCCGGTCCCTGGTCGCCGAGCTACTGCCCGGCATCCAGGACGACACGCACCCCCGCGACCTGTCCGAGGGCCAGCGCCTCGCCCTCGCCCTGGCCCTCGTACTCACCGGACGCCCCCCACTCCTCCTCCTCGACGAGCCGACCCGCGGCCTGGACTACGCGGCGAAGGCCCGCCTGGTAGGTCTGCTGCGCGACCTGGCCACCCAAGGGCACGCGATCATCCTCGCAACCCACGACGTCGAGCTCGCCGCGGAACTGGCCCACCGTGTCGTGATCCTCGCCGACGGCGAGGTGGTCGCGGACGGCCCGACGGCCGAGGCCGTCGTCTCCTCCCCCGCCTTCGCCCCGCAGGTCGCGAAGATCCTCGCGCCGCAGCAGTGGCTGACCGTCACGCAGGTACGCGACGCGCTGGCCGGGAACGGGACCACGGCATGACCACCACGAAGCCCCCAAAGGCCACCCGGCCCGTACGTCTCGGGCCCCGCTCCGTCGCCGCACTCCTCCTCATCAGCGCGATCGGGGTAATCGCCTTCGGCTGGCCACTGCTCGCCGCCCCCACCTCCGGGCTCGCCCGCGACCACTCCCAGGACGCCCCCTGGCTCCTCGCCGCTCTCCTCCCCCTCCTCGTCGCCGTCGTCGTCGCGACGATCGCCGACTCCGGGCTCGACGCGAAGGCCGTCGCGATGCTGGGCGTACTGGCCGCCGTCGGCGCGGCGCTTCGCCCGCTGGGAGCGGGGACGGCCGGCCTGGAGCCGATGTTCTTTCTGATGATGCTGAGCGGGCGCGTCCTGGGTCCCGGCTTCGGCTTCGTACTCGGCTCGGTGACGATGTTCGCGTCCGCGCTGCTCACGGGTGGCGTCGGGCCGTGGATGCCGTTCCAGATGCTATCCCTGGGCTGGTTCACGATGGGCGCGGGCCTGCTGCCGGGCGCGGAGCGCCTGCGCGGCCGTATGGAACTGGCGATGCTGGCGGCGTACGCCTGTGTCGCCGCCGTCCTCTACGGCGTCGTCATGAACCTGCAGGGCTGGCCTTACTACAGCGAAGGCACATCCAGCGTCTCCTTCCAGGGCGGCGAGCCTCTCCACGAGAACCTGGCCCGCTTCGTCGTGTTCTGCCTCACCACATCGCTCGGCTGGGACCTGGGCCGGGCCACGCTCACCGTCGTACTGACCCTCACCATCGGCGGCACCCTCCTCAAGGCACTGCGCCGGGCCACGCGCCGCGCGGCCTTCGAGGCCCACGTCACATTCGAGGGCCCGCAACGCTGACCGAGCGGTGAGAGGGCCCACAGGACCTTGGTCCTCGACTAGGCGGGATAGTAGCCCTCCAGATCCGCCGCAGACCGCTCCTCCAATGCGCTGACCTGCACAGATCGCCACTAGCGCACACCAGGTCGTCATGCCCGATTTACCAGTTCTGCTAGTAAGAGGGGCGATTGCGGCACGGCTGCGGGGCTGCTTCATTGGAGCAGTCGCCGGGCGCAGCACGCCGGTCGCCACCGGCCCACCCGCGACATCCCCCGTACCCGACGTTAGGCATCCGCGTGTCGTTCTCGATCATCAACCGCCTCATCGCTCGCCCCAAGTCCGTCGCCGCCGGCGCTGCCGTGCTGCTCGGCTCAATGGGTGTGGTGGTCATGGGTGGCGGCGTCTCCGAGGCCGAGGCCGCTGCCGCGAGCCCGCAGACCGTGGCCAAGCAGATGATCCCGGACGCCGCCCAGTACGCGTGCTTCGACAAGATCGTCGAGCACGAGAGCGGCTGGAACCCGCAGGCCAGCAACGCCTCGTCCGGCGCGTACGGCCTGGTCCAGGCCCTGCCCGCCTCCAAGATGTCCTCCGCGGGCGCGGACTGGAAGACCAACCCGGCCACCCAGATCGAGTGGGGCCTGGACTACATGAACGAGCGCTACGGCAGCCCGTGCGACGCCTGGAGCTTCTGGCAGTCCAACGGCTGGTACTGATCCACTGATCCACCCGGCCCTCAGTCCGCACCTGCTTGGCGCTGTACGCCCGTCGAGGCTACAGCCGCTGGATGATGGTCCCGGTCGCCAGCGCGCCGCCCGCGCACATCGTGATGAGCGCGAACTCCTTGTCCCGGCGCTCCAGTTCGTGCAGCGCCGTGGCGATCAGCCGGGCGCCCGTCGCGCCCACCGGGTGGCCGAGCGCGATCGCCCCGCCGTTTACGTTCACCTTCTCCAGGTCCTGCTCGAAGACCTGAGCCCAGCTCAGCACCACTGAGCCGAAGGCCTCGTTGATCTCGACGAGGTCGATGTCCTTGAGCGACATCCCCGCCTTGCCGAGCACCGCCCGCGTCGCGTCGATCGGTCCGTCGAGGTGGAAGTGCGGGTCCGATCCGACCAGCGCCTGGGCGACAATCCGCGCGCGCGGCTTGAGCTTGAGTGCGCGCGCCATCCGCTTGGACGCCCACATGATCGCGCTCGCGCCGTCGGATATCTGCGAGGAGTTCCCGGCCGTGTGCACGGCGGTCGGCATGACCGGCTTGAGCCGGGCCAGCGCCTCCATCGACGTATCCCGCAGCCCCTCGTCCCGGTCGACGAGCCGCCACATGCCCTGCCCGGCCGCCTGCTCCTCCTCGGTCGTCGGCACCTGCACGGCGAAGGTCTCCCGCTTGAAACGCTCCTCGGCCCAGGCGGTGGCCGCCCGCTCCTGGGACAGCAGGCCCAGCGAGTCGACCCGTTCACGCGTCAGGCCGCGCTTGCGCGCTATCCGCTCGGCCGCCTCGAACTGATTGGGCAGGTCTACGTTCCACTCGTCCGGCCACGGCTTTCCCGGCCCGTACTTGGACCCGGAGCCGAGCGGCACCCGCGACATGGCTTCGACTCCGCAGCTGATGCCCACATCGATGACCCCAGCGGCGATCATGTTGGCGACCATGTGGCTGGCCTGCTGGGACGAGCCGCACTGGCAGTCGACCGTCGTCGCAGCCGTCTCGTACGGCAGACCGACCGCCAGCCACGCGTTGCGCGCCGGGTTCATGGACTGCTCGCCGGCGTGGGTGACCGTACCGCCGACGATCTGCTCGACGCAGTCGGCATGGATGGCGGTACGGCCGAGAAGTTCGCGGTAGGTCTCGCCCAGGAGATAGGCGGGGTGGAGGTTGGCGAGCGCGCCTCCGCGCTTGCCGATGGGGGTGCGTACAGCTTCGACGATGACGGGTTCCGCGGCCATGAGCTCGTCCTCTCCTTGTCCGCAGGACGTCCCCCCGGCGCCCCCACGGCAGCTGCGCAACTAGTACGCGTTCTAGTTATCTGAGTAGTCTTATGAGTGCCGCCCCGGCAGCGCAAGGGTCTTGCACGCGTTGTGCACGCACTCCACACGCAACAGATGGCGCCGGGAGCCTTGCCTCTTATAGAACTCGTTACTACATTCCCGGCAACTCAACTTCTGATGGGTCGTCAGACATTGGAGCTGCCGATGCACTGCCCCGCGCTGCCCGAAGGGTTCGACTTCACCGACCCCGACCTGCTCCAAGCCCGCGTACCGCATCCGGAGTTCGCGCAGATGCGGCAGACCGCCCCGGTGTGGTGGTGCGCGCAACCCCCCGGCATCTCCGGTTTCGACGACGAGGGCTATTGGGCCGTCACACGCCACGCCGACGTCAAGTACGTCTCCACGCACCCGGAGCTCTTCTCCTCGAACACCAACACCGCCGTCATCCGCTTCAACGAGTCGATCAGCCGCGACCAGATCGAGGTCCAGAAGCTGATCATGCTCAACATGGACCCGCCCGAGCACACCCGCGTCCGCCAGATCGTCCAGCGCGGCTTCACTCCTCGTGCGATCCGCTCCCTTGAGGAGGCGTTGCGCAACCGCGCCCGCTCTATTGTCGAGACCGCGATTGCCGGCGCTGCCGACGACAACACCTTCGACTTCGTCACCAACATCGCCGTCGAGCTTCCTCTCCAGGCCATCGCCGAGCTCATCGGCGTACCGCAGGAGGACCGGACGAAGATTTTCGACTGGTCAAACAAGATGGCGGCGTACGACGATCCCGAGTACGCCATCACCGAGGAAGTCGGCACCGAGGCGGCCATGGAGATCGTCACGTACGCGATGAACCTCGCCGCCGCCCGCAAGGAATGTCCGGCCAAGGACATCGTGTCGCAGCTCGTCGCGGCGGAGGGCGAAGGGAATCTGGGCTCGGACGAGTTCGGCTTCTTCGTGATCCTTCTGGCGGTCGCGGGGAATGAGACGACCCGCAACGCGATCAGCCACGGTATGCATGCCTTTCTTACGCATCCCGAGCAGTGGGAGCTCTACAAGAGGGACCGTCCCGAGACGGCCGCCGAGGAGATTGTGCGTTGGGCTACGCCGGTGGTCTCGTTCCAGCGGACGGCGACGGCAGATGTCGAACTGGGCGGGCAGCAGATCAAGAAGGGCGACCGGGTGGGGCTCTTCTACTCCTCCGCCAACAACGATCCCGAAGTCTTCGACGCCCCGCAGCAGTTCGACATCACGCGGGATCCGAACCCGCACCTCGGATTCGGCGGCGGGGGCCCGCACTTCTGCCTCGGTAAGTCGCTGGCTGTGCTGGAGATCAACCTGATCTTCAACGCGATCGCGGACGCCTTGCCTGATCTCAAGCTCGCCGGCGCCCCCCGCCGGCTGCGGTCCGCGTGGCTGAACGGCATCAAGGAACTCCAGGTCAGCCGCGACTGACCCGCACCTTCGGGCGGCGGGGGACCGTCTCTCCCCCCGCCATGGACCCCGCCGCCCGTTCATCCGGCGTACGGTCGCCGACGTGGGCCTGGGCTGTCCGTACTGGTGAATGATCAATGACGTTGGGTGGTCTGCCCGTTACCGATCGAGGGAGCATCCGCCCAATGCCGACGGCCCAGCACGTCCCCGACCTGCTTTCGCCCGAGTTCGCCGCGAATCCGTACGCCGCCTACAAGGTGATGCGGGATCCGCGCCGCTGTTCTGGCACGAGGCGATGCAGAGTTACGTCATATCCCGGTACGAGGACGTCGAACGGGCCTTCAAGGACAAGGAGTCGGTGTTCACCACCGACAACTACGACTGGCAGATCGAGCCCGTGCACGGGAAGACCATCCTTCAGCTCAGCGGGCGCGAACACGCCGTGCGCCGTGCGCTGGTGGCTCCCGCGTTTCGGGGCAAGGACCTCCAGGAGATGTTCCTGCCGGTCATCGAGCGCAATGCCCGCGAGCTCATTGACACCTTCCGGGGCCGGGGCACCGTCGACCTCGTCGAGGCGTTCGCGACCCGCTTCCCCGTGAACGTCATCGCCGACATGCTCGGTCTCGACAAGGGTGATCACGCGAAGTTCCACCACTGGTACACCACCGTGATCGCCTTCCTCGGCAATCTGGCCGGTGACCCCGAAGTGGCGGCGGCGGGCGAGCGTACGCGCGTGGAATTCGCCGAGTACATGATCCCTGTCATCCAGGAGTGCCGGAAGGCGCCGGGCACCGACCTGCTGTCCACCCTGTGCGCGGCCGAGGTCGACGGCGTACGGATGAGTGACGAGGACATCAAGGCGTTCTGCAGCCTGCTGCTCGCCGCCGGGGGCGAGACCACCGACAAGGCGATTGCCGCGCTGTTCGCGAATCTGCTGGCGCACCCTGAGCAGTTGGCCGCCGTACAGAAGGACCGCACGCTCATCGACCGGGCCTTCGCCGAGACGCTGCGCTTCACTCCGCCCGTACAGATGATCACGCGTCAGACGGCGGCGGACGTGACGCTCAGCGGCGGCACGATCCCGGCCGGCGCCACGGTCACGTGCCTGATTGGCTCCGCCAACCGTGACGAGAGCCGGTACGCCGATGCGGATTCATTCGATATCTGCCGGCGGGACCTCACTGCGACGAACGCCTTCTCAGCCGCCGCCGATCACCTGGCCTTCGCCCTGGGACGGCACTTCTGCGTCGGCGCTCTGCTGGCGCGGGCCGAGGTGCAGACCGGCGTGAACCAGCTGCTCGACGCGATGCCCGACATCCGGCTGGCGGACGGCGCCGAGATCGTCGAGCAGGGCGTGTTCACCCGGGGGCCGCAGGCTGTGCCGGTGGCCTTTACGCCCGTCGGCTGATGGGCCGCCCTTCCCCGCGCCGGTGGACCCGATGGTGGTCAAGGGGGTCTCCGGCGTGGTCAGGGGCGCTGCCTTGGGGGCGCCGGGGAGACGTCAGGCGACGCAGGAGGGCTTGAAGGCCGGGTCGGCCGGTCCTGTGCGCTCCAGCGCGTGCAAAACCCACTGGTGGACCACCGGGTCGTTGGGCGCCTGATCGTGCTCGATGGCGTTCAGCGGGCACGCGTCCTGGAGAGTGACGTTGGTGACCTCGCGGGCCGATCCGTCCAGGAAGGCGCTGGTGTAGGGCGTGACGACCTCGTCGTACCTGG
Organism: Streptomyces sp. ISL-100; assembly: GCF_018614615.1. Taxonomy (GTDB): domain Bacteria; phylum Actinomycetota; class Actinomycetes; order Streptomycetales; family Streptomycetaceae; genus Streptomyces. Next base: position 98,411 of record NZ_JAGGOK010000008.1, read on the forward strand.
TGGTGACGACGGTGTAGTGAGGGCCCGCCGGCGTCTCGTCCTTGGCGTTCAGGCCGGTCAGGAACTCCGAGCCCGCCTGTTGTTCGTCGCATGCCGGGCACGCCGTGTTCTCGAGACCGGCAGGCCGTACGAGCACGGTCTCTGTCCCGTGGTTGGACGGAACTATCCCGACCAGGTCGTCGACCTTCGTCGCGCCGCCGAGGTTCTTGGTGTAGTAGCGGGGCATCATTCCGCCCTGACTGTGGCCGACAAGGTCGACCTTGCGTGCGCCGGTCGCCCCGAGCACCGCGCCGACGAAGGAATCCAGTTCCTTTGCCGACTCGGCGATGGGTCGCATGGCGTTGCCGCCGTAGTTCAGCGCGAAGACGCAGTACCCCTCGCTCTTCAGCCTGGGGCTGAGCGTCGGCCAGTTCTTGGCCATCGTCTCGAACGTGCCGTGCACGAGAACGACCGGCTCCGGGTGCTCGGCGCCGGGCTTGCAGGACCAGTCATTGGCGCCGGGCGGAGAGACATCGGTGGTGTCGCCGACGGCGGACGGAAGGGGGCAGGCAACGGTTGCGGTGACCGCGAGAGCGGCGGCGGTCAGGATCGAGCGCAGTCTCGACACGGGAGTGTCCTTCTGAGGCGAAAGGGAAGCGGAACCACAGAGGGTGGCTGCGGTGGAGACGAGAGCGGGCACGATACGGGTCTCGGCCTGAACACCGTTCGACAATGTCGTGCGGTGCGGCGATTTTGCGCGCATGTTACTCGCGTGTCAACCATCGGGGGATCCGCTGACAATGCGTTGACCTGCTCTCGGACGTCGCCGTAGTGTTAAGCGGACCAACAGCGCCAATCGCTCATTGGGCTCAATATGGCTGTAACGTTCCGCATCCGCCGCCGGGCTGCTGTCCTCGCCGGCTCAGTCCTCCTGGCCACGGGCCTGCCGTTCACGCTGTCGGCGTGCGGCTCCGCCGAGCCCCCGGCGGGGCAACCGGCCGTCGTGTCCGTGCAGTTCAGCTCCTCGCTCACTGACGCGCTGGAAGCGCAGGTCACGGCACAGGACGCGGAGGCCAAGAAGGCCGCCGAACGCAAGGCCGCCGACTCCTCCACGGACAGCCGGAAGGTGTGCACGACGGATCCGGCCGACCGATCAGCTTGCCGTAACCCCAGTGGGAAGATCGATCCCAACGGCGGTGACTTGGACGGCGACGGCGTCTTTGAGCCGCACGAGCCCGTCGGCCCCGGTTACAAGGACCCGCGCGCGTACGACGGTGGCAAGACTTCCGGTGAGACCCAGTGTGAGTGGCTGCGCTCTCAGGGCATCGCCTGCTGAGTCACAGAGGTGGGGCGAGGTGTTCCGCCGCGTCGACGGCGGATCCCGCCAATACAGTGCGCCGGGCCGCCCCGGCCATGACCGTCGCGGACGCCGTCGGGGCTGGCGACGCCTTCACCACCGGCATGCTCCACTGGCGCGACAGCGCCGGACCTGGGACGAGCGCGGCAGGACGCCCTGCACCCGCTCGACGCCGGCAGCACCTCGCGGACGCTCAGTGGGACGCCGGGGTGAAGGACACCGGCAGGGTGGTCAGGCCGCGCATCCAGATGGAGGGGCGCCAGGCCAGCTCCTGCGGGTCGACCGCGAGCATGACGTCGGGCAGGCGCTCCAGCAGGGCTCGCGCTGCCGCTGGACGAGGCGTCGGTAAAGGTGGCGTCCGGGCCTCCCGAGGACGGCGACGGGCCCGACGGGGAGCTGGGGCTGTGGGCAGGGGTCGTGCCGATGGGCACCTACTTCGGCGTACCGGAGCCCGATCCGGCGCTGCCCGCCGGGATTTCCCTGCCGTCGCACATATCGGCGCTGGGGAGCGACGGTTCGCGTTCGGCGGCCGACGCGGGCTGAAGGAGCTTGCGCGGGCCGGCCAGGACGTACGTCAGACCGAAGCCCGCGGCGACCACCGCCGCCCCGCCGACCGCGTCCAGCACCCAGTGGTTGGCGGTGGCGACGATCGCGCAGACGGTGAAGAAGGGGTGGAGCATGCCGACCAGCTTCATCCACAGCTTCGGCGCGATCAGGACGACCACCAGGCCGCACCACAGCGACCAGCCGAAGTGGAGTGAGGGCATCGCCGCGTACTGGTTCGTGAGGGCCGTCAGCGCGCCGTACTCGGGGCTCGCGAGGTCCTGCGGGCCGTGGACCGTGTCGATGTAGCCGAGGCCCGGCATCAGGCGCGGCGGGGCCAGCGGATAGAGCCAGAAGCCGGCCAGCGCGAGCACGGTCGCGAAGCCGAGCGAGCTGCGGGCCCAGCGGTAGTCGGCGGGGCGGCGGACGTACAGCAGAGCGAGGATCGTCAGCGGTACGAAGAAGTGGAACGAGGAGTAGTAGAAGTTGAAGAAGGCTTCCAGCGGGTCGAGTTCCGCCACCGCGTGGTTGATCCAGCGCTCGATGTCGATGTACAGGAACTCCTCCGCCGAGACGATCTGCCGCGCGTTTTCCTCGGCGGCGGTGCGCCCGCCCGCCGCGGCGGTGCGCACCTCGGAGTAGGCGGAGTAGCCGGCGCGGATCAGCAGGAGTTCGAGGAGCAGGTTGGGGCGGGTGAGGACCCGGCGCCAGAACGGCAGCAGCGGCACCCGTCTCCAGCGGCCCGCTGCCGGCTTCGCGTAGTCGGTGGGAAGGGGCCGGAGCCAGTACGGCGAGGTGCGCGACACGAAGGGCACCGCGCAGGCCGCCGCGAGCGCCGCCACCAGAAGGGCGTTGTCGCGGACCGGAATGAGCGGCGCGACGTTGGGCAGCAGCATCGTGCCGGGCAGCGTCATCACCAGGACGACGGCCGCGGGCCACACCCTGCGGTCCGACGACCGCTTTCCGACCCGGCCGACCACCGCGAGCAGCACCCACAGCAGCTGGTGCTGCCAGGCCGTCGGCGACACGGCGACCGCGACGCAGCCGGTCAGGGCGACGGCGAGGAGCAGCTGGCCGTCCTTGGCGTAGCGGACGGCGCGCCGCAGTCCGAGTACGACGACGGCCGCGCCCAGCAGCAGGAAAAGGACGATCTCCAGCGGACCTTCGAGGCCGAGCCGGAGCAGGGCGCCGTGCATGGACTGGTTGGCGAGGCTGTCGGGCCGCGCGCCGAGCCCTGCGCCGGCCACATGGTGCACCCAGTACGTCCATGAGTCCTGCGGCAGCGCCGCCCACGCCAGGGCCGACCCGCCGGCGAACGTCGCGCCCGTGGTGAGCGCGGCGTGTCTGCGCCCCGTCAGCCACAGCAGCGGCGCGAACAGCAGCACGGTGGGCTGAAGGGCCGCGGCGATGCCGATGAGGACGCCGGAGCTGCGTTCACCGCGCGCCTGGAAGCAGCCGAGGAGAACGAAGAGGACGGGGATGATGCTGGTCTGGCCGAGGTGGAACGTATTGCGCACGGGCAGCGACACCATCAGCAGGCTGATGGCTACGGGCGCGGCGAGCAGCGCGGTTCGCCGGGAGACGGGCCCCGGCAGTGCGCGGGCGACGACCATGCCCAGTACGGCGACGAGCAGCAGCGTCCCGAAGGTCCAGGCCACGCCGAGGCTCTCCTCGGCCGAGCGGGCCAGCGGCTTCAGGACCAGGCCGGCGAAGGGGGTGCCGGTGAAGCGGCCGCCGTCGTAGAGGGAGCCGGCGACGTGCAGTACGCCCTGGTCGCCGATCCAGGTCTCCAGGTCGGTGAGGCGCTCGCCCGGCGGCGTACGCAGCAGCATCGTGACCTGCCGCCCGGCCAGGGCCGCCACAACGGCCCAGAGGGCTATCCGCGCCGCCGCGACCCTGTTTCCGGCGCCGATCGCTCCGATCGCGCCGCCCGGTCCGCCCCGCTCCACATTCGCCACGTCGCGCCCGACCCTCCCCGCCTGTCCCCGCACCCACGTGCCCGGTGCGTAGAGCCTCGCACTGACCGTACAGAAGACGCAGGCAACCCCCGATTCGCCTGACTGCCATCCGGTTTTGCCCAAAGGGCCTTGCTTTCCACGATCCCCGTTCCGCCATTGGGGCGCGAGTCCGGGAAGTGCGAGTCCGGGAAGTGCGGGTGGCGTACGGCAGGATGGGCGCATGAGTATCGTGAAGATCAACGTGCTGACTGTGCCGGCCGAGCAGCGTGAGGTGCTGGAGAAGCGGTTCTCGGCGCGGGCCGGGTCCGTGGAGAACTCCGACGGCTTCGAGTGGTTCGAGCTGCTGCGGCCCGTCGAGGGGACCGAGCAGTACCTCGTCTACACACGGTGGGCCGACGAGGCGTCGTTCCAGGCGTGGATGGAGGGGTCGATGAAGGCCGCTCACCAGGGTCCGGGCGCGGGTGAAGGCGGCGAGCGTCCCAAGCCCGCCGCCTCCGGCTCCACACTGTGGTCGTTCGAGGTGGTCCAGCAGGCCGCTCCGAAGAACGGCTGATCAGCTTCCCTCCGGCCTGCGTCACATCCGCAACAGGCGCTCCGTCGCCTCGCGGTACGTACGCAGGGCGACCCGCAGTTCCTCCGTCTCGGCCTCGGTCTCCCGGTCCTTGCCCGCCCAGGCCGAGCGGAGCAAGCCGCGCCGTTCGGCCACGGCGTCGGTCAGGCAGCGGGCGGCCTCCTCGAAGACACTGTCGGCCTCCTCGACCGCGCGCAGGGGGCCGTCCACGAAGGTGTTGACGGCCTGCTGGAGGCGCAGGGCCAGCTTGTCGCGCTCGCCCTGGGGGATCAGCGGGGCCTCGGAAGGGCTCGCGGAGGTGGTCGCCCCGGTGCCCGGATTGGCGTCGTACGTCATTACGCGCCACTCCCCTTCGGGTGGTGGCCCCTGCCCAGCGACCACGGGGCGTGCGTACGGCCGTGGCGGTCGTCGGCGCGCTGCGGACGGTGCCTGCCGCTGTCCGCCGGCTTGGCGCTGACCAGCGTCTCGAAGAGCTCACGCGCTTCCAGCATGGCCTCGCGCATCTGCTCCGTACTGCTGTCGGTGTTCGCCGCGCGATGCACCCGGCGATAGCCCTGCACCTTGTCCGCGTGGTGCACGGAGAGCGCGGAGACCTGCTCGTCGTACTGCTGGTCGGCCGGGAAGCCCCGGTCGGCCGCGAGCCGTGCCAGCAACCGGTCCGCCTCGACGACGGCGTGCTGCGGGGAGTCGACGAACTGCTCCTGGATCGCCGCCCAGCGGTCGACGTACCGCGTGCGCGTCTCGGGGGTCAGCGGCCGCAGTTCGAGTGACCCGTGCCGCTTGACGCGCTCGTCGAGCTCGCGCTCGGCCGCCTTCGTGTCGCCGTCGTGGTGGGCGACGACCCTGTCGTACTCGGGACCGAACCGCTTCTTCAGTCCGCGCCCGCCACCTCGCCTGCCCGGTCCGGCGACGAGGAACACGGCGGCCAGGAGAATGACGACCACCGCTGTCAGAACGATGATCCAGACTGTGGACATGACTGCCTTCCCGGTTCTCGGTTGTCGGTACTCGCTTCTCGGTAGTTGGTCCTGCAACGGCTTGTCCCGCTGCGGGTAGCCAGTAATTCGCTGGCCAAACGGTCCGGCGTACCGGTACAGACATGACCATGGCCTGGAACGTGACCCCCGAGCGCTACGACACCCCCGAGTCGACGGCCCTGCGCCGCGACTACTACGACGAGGTGGCCAGCCGTTATTGGGGTCGCCCGGCGACGACGCGGGAGATCGACGAGGGGCTCACCGACGACGGCGTTGAGCGGCTCGTTGCCCCCACAGGCGAGTTCGTCGTAGGCCGGTACGACGCCAAGGCCGCCGCCTGCGCCGGGCTGCGCGTGGTGGACCCCAACACCGCTGACACCGCCGAGCTGACGCGGGTGTACGTACGCCCCGCCTTTCGCGGCAGCGGTGGCGGCGGGCTGCTGCTGGCCGCGATCGAGACGGCGGCCCGCGAACTCGGGATCAAGCGCATCCGGCTGGACACCCGCAACGACCTGGTAGAGGCACGCGCGTTGTACGCCAGGCACGGGTACGTCGAGGTCCCGGCGTTCAACCAGGGCCCGTACGCCGAGCACTGGTTCGCCAAGTCGCTGTGAGCCGCACGGCCCTTCGCACGGCCTTCACAGATGGTGGTCGGGCGTGGGCCCCGGACTGTACGGGCGGTCCTGGTCGGAGCCGCTGACCTCGGCGCTCAACTCCTGGACCAGCTGGATCAGATCGGTCGGCCGGTCCGGCCCCCACCAGTCGCCGAGCAGTTCCGCCAGGGACTCCTCGCGCGCCTGGGCGAGCTTCGCCGCGACCGCCGTTCCCTTCTCCGTCAGCACCAGTTGCAGGCCCTCGCGCCGGGCGAACCCGCGCTCCTCCACCTGCCGGGACGCGTCCGTGATGACCCGCAGCGGAACGGGAGTGACGTCGGCGAGCCGGGCGGGTTCGACGGCGCCCGCGCGTTTGATGCGCAGCAGCAGCCAGCTCGCCGCGGGCAGCAGGTCGTAGCCCGCCCTGGCGGTGATCTGTTCGTAGATCCTGCGGCGCCCTTCCCGCGTGGCGAGGACCGAGAGGGCGCGGACACATTCGTCGTACGACGAACGCTCGACGGGGTTGGACGCCAGCGTCTGGCCCGCGTCGGGCGCCGTCACCGACCGGCGCAGCTTGTCCTCCCGCAGGAACCAGGCGACCACGAAGCCGACGAGGACGACCGGCGCGGCGTACAGGAAGACGTCGGTGATGGACGTCGAGTACGCGTGCAGCACCGAGGGGCGCAGCCCCGGCGGCAGCAGGGCTATGTCGCGGGGGTCGGCGGCGATCCCATCGGGGCCAACGCCGGGTGGCAGCGGCTGGCCGGTGAGGGCGTTGTCGAGCTTGTCGATCAGCCGGTTGGTGAAGATGGTGCCGAAGACCGCGACACCGAAGGACGCGCCGATGGAGCGGAAGAAGGTCGCGCCGGAGGTGGCAACGCCGAGGTCTTCGTACCTCACGGCGTTCTGCGCGACGAGCACCAGCACCTGCATGACCAGGCCGAGTCCGGCGCCGAAGACGAAGAAGAAGGCGCTCATTTCCCAGGCGCCGGTGGTCTCGGTCAACTGGTGCAGGAGGAGCAGGCCGAGGGCGGTGATGCCCGTACCGGCGATGGGGAAGACCTTCCAGCGGCCCGTGCGGCTGACGATCTGGCCGGACGCGGTCGAGGTGAGCAGCATGCCGAGCACCATCGGCAGCATGTGCACGCCGGACATGGTGGGGGTGACGCCCTGGACGACCTGGAGGAACGTCGGGAGGTAGACCATCGCGCCGAACATCGCGAAGCCGACGATGAAGCTGATGACCGCGACGAGCGTGAACGTCCTGAGCTTGAAGAGCTTCAGGGGCAGGACCGGCTCGACGGCTTTGCGTTCCACGCGGATGAACCAGAGGAGCAGTACGGCGCTGAGAACCGCGAGCCCGATGATCTGCGGCGAACCCCAGGCCCAGGTGATGCCGCCGAGGGAGGCGACGAGGACCAGGCAGACGGCGACCGAGGCGATCAGGGCGGTGCCGAGGTAGTCGATGGTGTGGCGGGAGGAGCCGACCGGGATGTGCAGCACGGCGGCGATCACGAGGAGTGCGACGACGCCGATGGGGAGGTTGATGTAGAAGACCCAGCGCCAGCTGAGGTGTTCGGTGAAGAGCCCGCCGAGGAGGGGCCCGAGGACGCTCGTCGTGCCGAAGACCGCCCCGAACAGCCCCTGGTACTTTCCGCGTTCGCGCGGCGGCACGAGGTCACCGACGATCGCCATGGACAGCACCATCAGGCCGCCGCCGCCCAGTCCCTGGACACCGCGGAAGGCAATGAGCTGGGACATGTCCTGCGCTACGCCGCACAGCGCGGAGCCGATCAGGAAGATGACGATCGCGGCCTGGAACAGCTTTTTGCGGCCGTACTGGTCACCGAGCTTGCCCCACAGGGGCGTGGCGGCGGTCGCGGCGAGCATGTATGCCGTGACGACCCAGGACAGGTGTTCCATGCCGCCGAGTTCGCTGACGATCGTCGGCAGGGCGGTCGAGACGATGGTCTGGTCGAGCGCGGCGAGCAGCATGCCGAGCAGCAGCGCTCCGATGGCTACGAGAACGGTCCGCCGGCTGTCTCCGGTGTCTGGGCCGGGGCCGGCGGCCGGGGCCGCGGCGGGGGCGCCGCTCGGTTGCTGGGCCATGAACTACTCCTCGGGTCCCCTGGGAGTCGTACACCTCTTCCATCCTGATCGTTGTGGGGCGATATGGCCTGCCGAATGGCCTGCCGGGCGGGGGACCCCGCTGGGCATCGGGTCGGCCGGTCTGCATAATCGCTGGCAGTTCGAGGGAGGGGACCCACGGTGAACGGACACACATGTCCCGAGTGCGGTACGGACCGGGGTGTCGCGTCCGACGACGGCAGACCCGGGTGCGGGTGCGGCGCGCCGACGGCGGAGGATTTCAGTCCGCTCCGGATACGTCCGTACGTGACGCTGCACGGGCCGCCGGAGGCGCAGGGGGGCGCGCTCCCTCCCTACCCGGAGCACGATCGGCCGGAGCCGGGCAGTTGGCAGGAGGGCTCGCAGTACTCGCAGTACGCAGACCCTGACGACGCGGACGACGCGGACGACGCGGACGACGCGGGCAACACCGACGCCGTGTACGCATTGGGCTCCGGTCAGGGGCGTGCCGCACGCCGCCGGGAGCAGCGCAAGGGCCCGGCTGTGTGGCTCGCTGTGGGTGCGGCCGTCGTCGCGGTGGTGGGCACCGCGGCGTTCGCCGGCGGCCTGTTCTCGGGGAGCGACGAGCAGGAATTCGCGCTGCCGGACCTGGCGACCAGCCCGCCGGCACCGAGCGGCGCCCCCGAGGCGACCGCATCGACGGCGTCCGCGACCGAGTCCGGCACCGCGTCCTTCGCGCCGGCCCCCTCGGCATCCGCCTCCACGTCGGGATCCGCGGCGTCGGCCTCGGCGTCGCGGTCGGGTGACGCGCCCCCGGCCGCCCTGCCCGGCTCGTCGGCGCCGACCACGGCGGCCTCGTCGGCGGCAGCCCCCACGGCGGAGGCCACCGCGGACACGGTGGAGCAGGCACCCGAGCAGCCCGCCACCGGCGGCCCTGTGCTGAGCAGGGGCGACCGGGGGCCCGAGGTGGTGGAACTGCAGGACAGGCTGGCGCAGGCCCAGTTCTACAACGGCCCCGACAACGGCCGGTTCAACGACCGTGTGGAGCAGGCTCTGCGTGCCTACCAGTCGTCGCACAACATCCAGGGCGACCCCGAGGGCACCTACGGCCCCAACACCCGCCGTGCGCTGGAGGCGGAGACGCAGGAGCCCTGAGACGGGCCGTCAGACGGGGCCTGACCGGTCCTGACGGGTCCTGACGGGTCCTGACGGGCTATGGCGTTCGCGCCGCCCGAGGCGGAATGTCGAAGGATGAACAAGAACTGGCTGCTGCTGGCCCTGCCGCTTCTTCCGCTCCTTCCCTTACTCCTGATCTTTCGGCTGCTCCGCCGCCGTACCGCCGGCACCTGGAACGGTCCCGACGGCGGACCGCCGCCCTCCGGCGTACGCGAACCGCGCAGGCCCAAGCCCTCTCCGCCGGCCGTCGCGGAGGCTTTGCCGATGCCGTGAAGGGGGCGGGCTGGCGTTCTCCCGTTTCGTTTTGTATCGTGGGGAAACAAAGTGGCCTCCGCTCGTTTTCCCTGACCGGCGGGCGGGGCCGCTTGTTTCTTTCTTCCGCGCTCTGGAGTACGCCGATGCCGGCAGCCACCACCGTTCTGAACGCCAACGCGCTCCTGCTGGACATGGACGGCACGCTCGTCAATTCCGACGCGGTCGTGGAGCGGGTCTGGCGTCGCTGGGCCGCCGCGCACGGCCTGGCCCCGGAAGCGGCCCGGTCATAGATGGCCGCCAGGGTTGGGAACTACTTTGCGAGGGTGGGTGAATGAGTGTGCGTTAGCTCGATTGAGTGGTTAACGGGCCAACAGCTTGTAAGACCTGGCGCACGGTGCGGTAGCGTCGCGAGTGCGATCTGGGACGCCGAACACGGTGCCAGCGTGCGGGGCCCCTGCTCCACCAGAGAGATGGTTCAGGGCCTCCCCGTCGCCTCTGGCCGGGTTCACCTGGCCAGATCGTGAGGGACCCCGCCCATTCGGGAGAGGACCACGGACACGATCCGTGTCGCCACCCGGATGCGAAAGCGGGCGACCAGTGCGCCCAAGACCGTTCGGAGCGCGCCAGTGGGCGGACTCACTCCTGCTCACTGCTCAGGAACGGTACGCCACCATGGCCGTGCTGCTCCCGGACCGGGATGCGCGTCGTGGGCGTGTGGCCGCGCGCGGCCGTTCACGCCCCGACAATGCACGTGAGGACGACCTCACGCAGGTACGGATCGAGGCCCTGGCCGACGGCACGGTGCGGCTGCACATCACCGCCTGACCAGGTAAGGCCCCGTCCGGCGTCAGCCGGCAACCGCCTCATACAAGCTGAACGCCGCCAGCGCCAGCATCAGCGCCGCCGCCACCTTCGTGATCAGGCTCAGGGGCACGTACTTCATCAGCGTCCGGCCGCCCACAATGCCGATTCCCGCGACCGCCCACAGGGCGAGCACCGCGCCGATGCCCACGGACACCGGATTGTCGTAGCGGGCCGCGAGGGTGGCCGTCATGATCTGCGTGAGGTCGCCGAATTCCGCGACCAGGATCAGCATGAAACCCGCGCCCGAGACCTTCCAGAAGGACTGGTCGGCGGGGGCCTTGATCTCCTCCTCGCCCTCGTCCTTCTTGAAGAGCAGCACCAGCGCGCCCGCGAGGAAGAGCACACCGACGACCGCCTGCACCAGCCGGTGCGGCAGCAGGGTCAGCACGCTGCCCGCCGCGATGGCGAGGGCCACGTGCACGGCGAAGGCGGCGGCGACGCCCGCGAAGACGTACGACGCGCGGTAGCGGGTGCCGAGCATGAGGCCGGCCAGGGCGGTCTTGTCGGGGAGTTCGGCGAGGAAGACGGTGCCGAAGGTGATCGCCATGATGGTGAAACTGATCATGGGGGGTTGGGTTCCTCAATCGGTCGGGCTGCCCGCACCGAGAGAAACCTGCGTGAATCAGGGGTCGCTTCGGCACGGCAGCGTCGTAAAAGACAACAACACTGCGGCCGAAGGTCTCGCTGGCGGACGTACCAGATTCCGCCTCCGGGCGCCGGCTGAGGCGTGCTCAGCAGTATGTCGACGGTCCGGCGAAGAGCTACTCCCCTTCTGCTCCGAACAGGGTACGCGACCGGGTCCGGGCCCCGGTCAGGGTCCTTGGTCCCGGGAAGCCTCCCCTTTGTCCCCCTCCTTGTCCCCCTCCTCCCGGTGCACCCGCCCCCGCGCCACCAGTTCCAGCACCGCCGCGACCGCGACCGCCTGCACCGCGAGCAGCGCGACCAGTACGAACAGCTGCACCACCCCGGCGAGCAGCGGCGAGGCGCCGCCCAGCAGCATGCCGACGAAGGCGCCCGGCAGTGTGACCAGGCCCACCGTCCTGGTCTGGTCGAGGCCGGGCAGCAGCGCGTCGGAGGCGGCGGGGCGGGCGATCTCCAGCCTGGCGTCGCGGTCGAGGAGGCCGAGCGCCATGCCCGCCTCCACCTCCCCGTGCCGCGTCTCGAGCTCGTCGAGCGCCCGCCGCCCGCCCAGCACCGTCGCGGTGAGCGCGCCGCCGATGAGGATTCCGGTGACGGGGACGAGCGCGATGCCGTCGGCCGGTACGAGCCCGGTGAGCAGGAGGGCGGCGACGACGGGGAAGACGCCCGCGCCGATGGGCAGAGCGGCCCACCACCAGGTGGCGTTGGGGGTGATGCGCCGTCCTGCGGTGCGTACGGCGACGGCGTACATCAGGGCGAGGAACGCGAGCAGCAGCCATCCGGAGCGTACGACCCAGCCGATCAGGAGCGACACGGCGGCGAGCTGTACGGCCGCCCGCAGGCCCGCGACGGCGACGGCGCGGCCCCGGCCGCGTGATCCGTCGTCGGAGAGGCGGGCGCAGGCGACGACGGTCACCGCGACCGCGAGCAGTACGGCGAGAACCGCTCCGAGCGTGAGGTTGGCGGGCAGCAGGACCTGGGCGTCGGCGGCGAGAGGTCTCGCTGGCGGGGCGGGCACCGCTCAACTCTAGGGCCGTGGAGGAACGGTGTCGGGATGTCAGAACCCTTGATGTGACGTGCTCATGTCGTCACGCTGTTACCTGGCGCCCATCCCCCGGCAATCTGGCGCCGCCACGATGACCGAGCCCGGGATGGCGACGGGCGTCCGGTCAGGCCCCCCACATCAGAGGAGTTCGCATGTCAGGTGTCTACGCGCGTCGAGCCGCCCTTCGAGCCGCCCGCCCAACCGCCCGGCGAATAGCCGTCCTCACCGCCTCCGCCGCCCTCGCCGGCACGAGCATCCTGCTCACGGCCCCCACCGCCCAGGCGTCGCCGCCCACCCCCGTGAGCGCTGCCACCGCCCGCACATACCTCGGCCAGCTGACCGAACGCGCCGAGGGCTCGTCCACCGGATACAGCCGCGACCTGTTCCCGCACTGGAGCACCCAGTCGGGCGCCTGCAACACCCGCGAGGTCGTCCTCAAGCGCGACGGTACGAACGTCCAGCAGGACTCCAGCTGCGCGGCGGTCAGCGGCAGTTGGTACTCGGAGTACGACGGCGCCACCTGGTCGGCCGCGTCCGACGTCGACATCGACCACGTCGTGGCGCTCGCCGAGGCCTGGCGCTCCGGCGCGAGCAGCTGGACGACCGCCCAGCGGCAGTCCTTCGCCAACGACCTGACGCGCCCGCAGCTCATCGCCGTCACCGACAACGTCAACCAGGCCAAGAGCGACCTGGACCCGGCGGAATGGCTTCCGCCGCGCACCGCCTACCGCTGCATGTACGCCCGGATGTGGGTGCACGTGAAGCACCACTGGAACCTGACCGTGGACTCCGCAGAGAAGAGCGCGCTCCAGGGCGTGCTCAACAACTGCTGACCAGGACGGGAACCAGGACCTGGACCGGATCCGGGACCGTAAGAGCCTCGCCATCCCCCTCTGCCGTTCCGTACCGTACGGGGCGACAGAGGAGGACGACTTATGGCCGGGCTGCGCCTGGGACCACTGCTGCGGTACGTCGACCGCGAGACCGGTGACACCGCGACGGTGTGGGTCGAGACAGACCGGCCGTGCACGGCGGAAGTGCGGTGCGAGGAGGGCGATTCGGGCGGTTCGTCCCGGACGTTCCAGATCGCCGGGCACCACTACGCGCTGGTCACCGTGACCGGGCTGCGCCCCGGCTCGGAGACGGCGTACGAAGTGCTGCTCGACGGGCGGCGGGTGTGGCCGCTGGAAGGCTCGCGCTTCCCGCCGAGCACCATCCGTACGCCCGCCGTCGGCAACGAGGAGGTACGCGTCTCCTTCGGCTCGTGCCGCTGGGCCGCACCGGCCGAGGGCGAGCACGACCCCGTCGGCCCCGACGCCCTGGACACGCTCGCCGCGAGCCTCGCGGCCGACCCGACGGCGATGCGCCCCGACGTACTGCTCCTGCTGGGCGACCAGGTCTACGCCGACGAGATATCGAAGGCGACGCGGAGCTGGCTGGCCGCGCGGCGCGACCTGCGCGAGCCGCCGGGCGCGGAGGTCGCGGACTACGAGGAGTACACGAAGCTCTACTACGAGTCCTGGCTGGACCCGGAGGTGCGCTGGCTGCTCTCCACCGTCCCCAGCTGCATGATCTTCGACGACCACGACGTGATAGACGACTGGAACACCAGTGCGTCGTGGCTGACGGAGATGCGCGCCACCCCCTGGTGGCGGGAGCGGGTCCTCAGCGGCCTGATGTCGTACTGGGTCTACCAGCACCTCGGGAACCTCTCTCCGTCCGAGCTCGCGGCCCACGAGCTGTACGCGGCCGTACGGGCTGTCCCCGACGGGACGGACCCCCTGCGGGAGTTCACGGCGCGGGCCGACGCCGACCCGGCCTGCGTGCGCTGGAGCTACCGGCGCGACTTCGGGCGGGTGCGGCTGCTCATGGTCGACACGCGGGCGGCCCGCGTCCTGGAGGAGGACAGCCGCGCGATGCTCGACGACGCCGAGGCGCGGTGGCTGCGCGACCAGGCACTGGAAGACCCGGGCTCGTACGACCATCTGCTCATAGGCACCTCGCTGCCCTGGCTGCTGCCGCCGCTCATCCATGACGCGGAGGGCTGGAACGCGGCGCTGTGCCGGGGCGAGCGGGGCGGGCCGGGCGGCCGCTGGGCGCGCTTCGCCGAGGACCTGCGCAGACGCTCCGACCTGGAGCACTGGGCGGCGTTCCCGGCATCCTTCGAGCAGCTGACGGATCTGATCGCGGAGGCGGGTTCGGGCCCGGCGGCCCCGGCGACGGTCTGTGTGCTGTCGGGCGATGTGCATCACGCGTACGTCGCCGAACCGCAATGGCGCGGCGCGGCCGGCCCGTCGGCGCGGGTGCTGCAACTGACCTGCTCCCCGGTCCACAACAGCATTCCCGCCTCCATACGCCTCGGATTCCGCTTCGGCTGGAGCAGGACGGGCCGGCGCCTCGGCCGCTTCCTGGCACGGCACGGGCGGGCCGGGGAGCCGCGGATCGGCTGGCGGAAGACGTCGGGCCCGTGGTTCGGCAACCAGCTGATGACACTGACACTGCGGGGCCGTTCGGCGGTGCTGCGGCTGGACCAGGCGCGAGCGAGGAGAGGCAGGGGCGCGGGGCTGGCGACCGTACTGGAGAGGGACCTGGCGAACCTGGCCGCGGCGGACACGCTCAGCCGCGGCCGGCGCTTGAGCGGCCCGCGAATCGAGAGCCCCGCACCCCCGGCGGTCACCCACCGTTATCCTTCCCACAGCGGCGGAGATCCTGCGTAGCAGGGCTACGACTTCCCGCACTCCACCGGCATGATGATGCGGACCCTCCGCTTCCAGCGCCCCCCACACCACGCTCGCCCCGGGAGTCACCGCTTTGTCCGCAGTGCACCAAGCCCTCGCCGTCGTGGGCGCCGGCCCCCGCGGCACCAGCGTGCTCGAAAGGCTCTGTGCCTCCGTGCCCGCCCTGGCACCGGACACCAGGCTGACGGTGCATGTCGTCGATCCCGCGCCGCCGGGCGCGGGCCGGGTCTGGCGTACCGGACAGCCCGCCGAGCTGCTGATGAACACGGTGGCCTCACAGGTCACACTCTTCACGGACGCGAGCGTCGACTGTGAGGGCCCGATACGCCCGGGGCCGAGCCTGTACGAGTGGGCGGCCTCGCACAGCCGCGACGCACCGCTCGGCCCCGACGACTACCCGACCCGCGCCTGTTACGGCCGCTACCTGGAGTGGGTGTTCCGCCAAGTAGTGCGCTGCGCACCGAAATCGGTCACCGTACGGGTGCATCAGGCCCGGGCCGTAAGCCTCCAGGACGCTCCCGACTCCACGCAGACCCTCGTGCTCGACACCGGCGAGACGCTCACCGGCCTGAGCGCGGTCGTCCTCGCCCAGGGCCATCTGCCGGTGCACCCCGACCAGTCGGACTCGTACCTCGCCTCCTTCGCCGCCCGCCACGGCCTGCGCCACCTGCCGCCCGCGAACCCCGCCGACCTCGACCTCTCCGCCGTCGCCCCCGGCGAAGCGGTCCTGCTGCGCGGTCTCGGCCTCAACTTCTTCGACCACATGGCGCTGCTGACCGCAGGGCGCGGCGGCACCTTCACCCGCGCCCCCGGCGGGGGCCTCGTCTATCACCCGTCGGGCCGCGAGCCGCGGCTGTACGCGGGGTCGCGGCGCGGCGTACCGCACCAGGCGCGCGGCGACAACGCGAAGGGCCCGTACGGCAGGCACGAACCGCTGCTCCTCACCCCCGGCGTGATCGCGGCCTTCCGCGCCCGCGCGGACGCGGGCGATCCTCCCGACTTCCTGGCCGAGATATGGCCGCTGGTCGCGAAGGAGGTGGAGACGGTCTACTACGAGACGCTGCTCGGCGCGCAAGCCACGTCGCACAGCGAGGGCTTTCGCGGGCGTTTCCTCGCGACCGCGCACCGCAGTGCCCAGGAGGCGGACGTACTGGGCCAGTTCGGCGTGCCGCACGAGGAACGCTGGTGCTGGGACGTGACCGCCCGCCCGTACACCGGCCACACCTTCCGCGACCCGGCGGACCACCGCGCCTGGCTGCTGCGCCACCTGCGGCGGGACGCGGCGCACGCTGCGCTCGGGAACGTCGCGGGCCCGCGCAAGGCGGCGCTCGACGTACTGCGCGACCTGCGCAACGAACTGCGGCAGATCGTGGACCACGCCGGGCTGCCGGGCGCGTCCCGCCGCGACCACCTCGATCGCTGGTACACGCCGCTGAACGCCTTCCTCTCCATCGGCCCGCCGCGCAGGCGGATCGAGGAGATGACGGCGCTGATAGAGGCGGGCGCACTGCACGTAATAGGCCCACGCATGACGGTGGAAACGTCCGCCAACGCCTTCGTCGCGTCTTCCCCCGACATACCCGGTTCCGAGGTATCGGCCACGACTCTCATCGAGGCGCGGCTGCCGGAGCCCGATCTGCGGCGTACGTCGGACGAACTCCTCGCACGGCTCCTGAAGACCGGCCAGTGCCGCCCGCACACGGTTGACGGTTATGAGACGGGTGGCCTGGACGTCACGCGCCGCCCGTATCACCTGATAGGCAGTCAGGGGCGGGCGCACCTGCGCCGGTTCGCGTTCGGAGTGCCCACGGAGGGCGTGCACTGGGTGACCGCGGCGGGCGCGCGGCCCGGGGTGGACTCGGTGACGCTGACGGACGCGGACGCGGTGGCGCGCGCGGCGCTGCGGGCGGCGGCGACGGTACGTACGAATGCGGCCATCGGCGCGCCACAGACGAACCGGACACCGACCTGAGCGAGGCTTTTCGGCCCCGTTCCCGCCCGTATTCCCGACGCCCCATTGAACGTGACATGTCCAACATCGCCGTGCCCCTGACGATCTCCGCCGATATCGCAGGCGTACGCTGTATGGCTGTACAGCCGCCCCTGCCGCTCCCCTGCGACGTCGCGGCGTTGTTACGAACCGGGGAGTCACGTTGTTCGAAAGTGTGGGGGCGCTGACCGGCAGCCCATGGATCTACGCCGTGGTCGCGGTCTCCGTCGTCATGGACGTTTTCCTGCCGGTTCTGCCCAGCGGGGTACTGGTGATCACGGCCGCCACCGCCGCCGCGGCGGGCACCACGACTGTCACCGTCGCGGGAGCGGCCGGCCAGGTGGCGCACCAAGTGCCCGACATCCTCGCGCTGATGGTGTGTGCGACGACCGCGTCCGTACTGGGTGACTTCGCGGCGTACCGGCTGGCCTGGCGCGGCGGCGAACGCCTCGACCGGGCCATCGCCCGATCACGCCGCCTGACCACCGCGCAGGAACGTCTCGGCACCGCGCTCAGCCGCGGCGGCGGCATCCTCGTCGTCATCGCCCGCTTCGCCCCGGCGGGCCGCTCCGTGGTCTCCCTGGGCGCGGGAGCGGCGCACCGCAAGGTGCGGGAGTTCCTGCCGTGGTCAGTCCTGGCGGGCATGGCATGGGCCGGCTACAGCGTGGGTCTCGGCTACTTCGGCGCCCAGTGGCTGGGCGCGTCCTGGCTGGGCGCGGCGGTCTCACTGCTGGCGCTGTTCGTGGCGGGCTCGCTGGCGGCCATGTTCGTACGCCGCCCGGTCGCGGCGCCGCCGGCAACGGTCACGCCTTAAGCCTCTTGCCTGACCACCCTTCCCCCTCCTCCTCGCACCTCGATACCGGCGAGGAGCTTGCGGGTCGCCTCGGCCACTTCGTCGACGGCCTGGTCGAACACCTCACGGTTGTGAGCGGCGGGCACCCGGAATCCGGAGACCTTGCGTACGTACTGCAAGGCAGCCGCGCGGATGTCCTCGTCGGTGGCCTCTTCGGGGAGGACGGGCGGACGGAGCGTCTTGATGCTGCGGCACATACAACGACGGTAGCGCCAGTCAGCGGGTACCGGCGAGGAGCGCTTCGGTGATGAGCCGGACGGCGCGGGCAAGCCGGTTGAGCTGTTCCAGCTCAACCGCGTAGAGCCTGATGGTGCCCTCGATGACCGTTTCGGAGACTCCGAGGGTGGGCAGCTCCGCGCGGCAGGTACGGAGCGCCACCCGTACGGCGCGGATCTCGTGCTCGACCTGGAGCTGCGCGTGGCGGGCGAGGAGGACGGGGTGGCGGGTGAGCGTGGAGTATCCGGCGTAACGGGCCGGCAGGAGATCTCGCAGCCAACGGGCCGCCGTGCGCTCCCAGTCGTGGCTGCCGGGGGCCTTGACCTGACACGGCCAGTCCGGGCTGAGCGGTGAGAGGGTCTGGGACATCGTCGTCGCTCCGGCGGGTGGTGGACGGGCTCTGATCGCGGGGTGCCGCGGGGATATGTGGGCGGTCCCGGCCCAGGGGTAGACCGGGACCGCCGGGGAGGGCCGTCCGCCGAGGAAAGCGGACTGCCCGGAGAGAACACCCGTGGCGACGTGAGGAGGAGTGCGCCGCTCATGGGTATCCACTGATGTGACGTGCAAGGGCTGTGACGGCCACACGCAGTAAACATATATACCGCCGAGTACGCAAGGGTATGAAAAAATTCATACCCTGCGTGCGATGAAAGGGCGCACTGAGTAACCGACGGACGGACCGGCCGTCTCAGTCCTCAAGAAAGAATCTGTGCTGGTCCGCGACCTGCTCGTACCCTTCAAGCCGTGCCTGGGTGCGCACGGGGTCGGCATCGGCCATGGCCTGGAGGACGGCGGCGGACAGGACACCCGGCGCCGAGTAGGAGTCGAAGACGAGACGGGATCCGGTGCCGGCGGTGAGTGCCACATCGGCCTCGTCCACGAGCGACCCGAGCGACAGATCGGTGATCAGCGCGACGCGCAGCCCCGTGCTGCGGGCGGCCTGCATCGCCGCCAGCGTCTCGTTGGCATGCCGCGGCATCGCGAACGCCACCACCCACGTCCCGCCGGCCTCCCGCGACTGGAGCAGCGCGTCGTAGGCGACGCTTCCGCCGCGGGTTACCAGGCGTACGTCGGGATGGATCCGCCGGGCCGCGTAGGCGAAGTACTCCGCCAAGGACACGGAGATCCGCAGCCCGAGAACCGTCAGAGGCATCGAACGGGCCAGCTCCCGTCCGACGTCGAGGACCCGGCCGGGGTCGGCAAGGGTGCGCCGCAGGCTCTCCAGGTTCTCGATCTCGGCATCGACGGCTGCCTGCAGCTCGTTGCGCCGGATTTCTTCCCGCGAGCCGGCGACGGAGCTGAGCGCGATGGGCTGCAGGGCCTCACGGAGCGCGGGGAACCCACTGAACCCCAACGACGACGCGAAGCGCGTCACGGACGGCTGACTGACCCCCACCCGTTCCGCCAGATCTGTGATCGACAGGAAGGCGGCCTCGGTGAGGTGATCGACGATGTACTGGGCGATGCGCCGCTGCGCGGGCGACAGCCGGTGCCCACCGAACAGCGCGCGCACTCGGTCCCTGGGAGACCCCTCCGGAGATCCCTCCCCTTCCGGAGCCTGCCTTCCAGGCGTAATCGCAGACGCCTGTGCGCGTGCCTGCTGCCGTGATGGCACCGGTGTGCCTCCCTCTCGTCCCACGACGCTCAACATAGCCCACCGCCCACACGCCCCACCGAAGCCGCCGGGGCCGATCTGGCCGGAGCGCCGACTGAGGCTTTCACCTGGTGTTTCGCGGCGGGTGCGGACGCTGCGGACCGGACCTGTGTCACTCGCGACGCCTGGGCGCCTTCGCTTGGCGCTCGGCTTCCTTGCGCCTCTGGACGGTGTACGAGGACCAGTCGCCGCGGTGGAGATCGCACCTCGATGCGTCCATCATCGCCAGTCGTCGGCACCGCGTCCCCTTCTCCGTCAGCGCTCCACACCTGGACTGCGTACGAGCCACGATTCCCCCTCGGTCTCGGCTGTCGTGAGGACCAGTCCAGGCTTACGGGGCGTATGCCGTCACCGGAAGGCGCACCGCTCCGCCATCCGGTGCACGGCGCCCCATGGCGGTTGCTCGGGGGCGCACGCCGCTTCGGCCTCGGCGCACGCCTGCGGATGCCCGAGGCGTACCGCGCGTCTAGTGTCGAGAACACCGGAAGGGGTGTGGTCAGCGTGGCCCGGAACCGCAGTCTGATCCTGAGCTCGCCGTCCGAGCTCTGGAGTCTCCTGTCCGACGGCCATCGCTACGGGGAGTGGGTGACAGGAACCCAGCAAGTCCTCGCCGTGGACCCGCACTGGCCAGAAGTAGGCGCCCGCCTGCAAGTCCGAGTCGGCGTCGGCCGCCTGACCCTCGACGACACCTGCGTCGTCCGCATCTGCGAACCGCAACACCGCCTGCAACTGGAAGCGAAGGCAGGTCCCTTCGGCGCCGCCCGCATAGCCATGAACCTGATCCCCTGGGGCGAGAACACCCTCTTCATCCTCGACTGGCACCCCCTCCGGGGCCCCGGCACCCGGATGCACGGACTCCCGGTGGACTACGTGGTGGCAATCCGCAACGGCATGATGCTGACGAAACTGGCCCGCATAGCGGTGCGCGAGCACGACATCAACGCCTGAAGCGCCTCACACAACCCCCGCAGCGGAACCTGTGCCGCTGCTTACTCGTCCGGTGGAGCGGAATGCGCCGGGGGCTCTGACACAGGGGCCGGCGGCGTCGCCCGAGGGTCATGAGCCGCCCGCACCATGGGCCGAGCCGCAGCAGGAAGCGGTGGGCAGGAACACCGTGTCGCAGACGATCGTCACCAGCGACAGGAAGGGGATGCCGAGCAGGACCGCGATCCCCAGTTGCTCCGCGACCATCACCGCCAGCAGGACGTTCTTGACCTTGCGGTTGCCGAGCGTGAACGGGAACGCCACCTGCGCCATGACCGTCAGGTAGCTCAGGGCCAGTGTCAGCACCGCGTTGGCCGCAATGGTCGCGGAGAGCCACGGCCATGGGGTGAAGTAGTCCAGGTGCAGCGCGTAGTACAGGGCCGAGCCCTCCTGCCACCGCAGGCCCTGGATCTTGTACCAGCCCGCGGTGGAGTAGATCAGGCAGACCTGTACGGCGATGACCAGCATCGCGGCGTTGTGCAGCATGGCCGCGCAGCCGTCCAGAACCATGCACATGACTGGGGGCCGGATTCCCCCTGATCGCCTCGACGCCCCGGGCGGTCAGGTTGACCCACGGCTCGTGCGGTGGGCGACGTCCTCGTCCACCGCACGAGCCGTCCGCCCGGTGGGCGCCTTTTGCCTGTCCGGGGTCAGCCGAGTGGGATTGCCTGGTGCGCCTCGACGATCGCATCAATCCGGGCGGCCAGATCGAAATCTGCTGCGGTCAGCACGTGGCCCGCGTCGTGGGTCGTGATGCCGAACCGCAGATGGTCGATCCGCAGGTCGATGTCCGCGTGGTGATGGATCCGGCGTTCGCGGTCCGCCACGTGCACGATCACCGCGACGCCCGCGTGATACCGGATGTCGTACCGGCGGGTGATCTCATTCCCTGCCTGCTCCCAGCCAGGCAGCTGCTCCAGACGCTCAGCTATCTCCTGGTCCGTCAGCGGTACCAGTCCCTGCGCCACGTCATCCCCTCTCAGTCACGGGGGCCAGCAACTCCTGGAGCGCCTGGCCGATCGAGGCATCCTGCCACGGCCGCATTGCCCGCTCCAGGGCTCGCAACTCGCTGAGCATCCGGGCGGACCGGGTCTCGACAGCGATCTGTGCCACCTGACGCGCAATCTCAACAGCCTGATCGGGCTCGCGCGCCGTGGCGGCGGCCGTGGCGTGCCGAGCGAGGTACACCCCACGGTCACGACGTGCGGTCTCCGGCACGACTTGCAGCACCTGGCCCCAAAGCGCCCCTGCTTCCACCCCGAGGCCGAGACGCCCGTAGCAGGTGGCGCGCTGGACTTCGAGGTATCCAGGCGTCCTCTTACATGCGTTGCCCCAGGGCAGGTCGTCATCGACGCGCGTGAGCAGCCCGGCGGCGTCGTCGATGAGCTGGTCAACAGCAGTTCGGTCCTGGGTGAGGCTGGCCCCGTGGGCCTGCTGCTGCATGCCATGATCCGCACCTTCGGCAGCAGCCGCCCAGCCTCGTCCAGCGCGGCCTCGCACAGCTCGATGACCGCATGCCCGTCGCCGAGGTCGGTACGCACCTGCGCCTGGTTGACCAGGGAATACCCGATCAGGTGCGGGTCGCGCGACCGCATCGCGATCTCCTGGGTGACCCCACGCCAGAATGCCGCGCCGTCCATGTCGCCGGCGTCTTGGTACAGCCACCCGACAAGGGCGGCGTAAGCCGCACCTACTCGGAGCAGCCCGCGGCGGGTCTCGCCTGTCGCTGACCGGGTGAGCTTGTCGATCAGTTGGTACTGCGCGGAGACCGAGCCGATCAGATCGTGCGGGCCGAGGAACATGTCTGCCCGGTAGTGGCCCTCCAACTGCTGTTGGAAGTAGTCGATCAGCGCGGGATCAACGTTCTGGCTTGCGACCGGCCCGGCGACGAGCGCAGCGGCGGTGACGGAGACGAACGCTCGACGGTTCACATCGTCCTCTTGCTGGTGCGCAGGGCGGATCCACCCCGACGGCGAGGTGAACCCGAGGTCTTCGGGCCAGCGCCCGAGCGCGTCGTGGATGACGATCGCTGTCTCCTCCGCCGGCCACCCGGGGCGACCGCCTTCCCACCGGCGCCATGTCCTGGCGGACACAGTGAAGTGCGGATCGTCGAGCAGCTGCTGACCGTGCTCCTGGAGCGCAGCAGCAGCTGCTTCGATGGTGCGCCACCCACGACGAAGCCTTGTGGCTCTCAGCGCGTCATTGCGGCCCCTGAACCCAGTCTGAGGTGTCATCACTCGTGCTCCCGGCCGTGGCCGCTACGTGGCCACGTGCCGGCCTATTACCCCGCTCCCGTGCACGCCCATCATCGCCACATGACCAGGAGACGTACGGAAAACGATGCAAGACGCGCACCATCGAGCGACGGCAGGGCCTCGGAGTGGTTCGCATCCACCCTCCTCACGCCGGAGGAAGCCCGGCAGGAATGGCGGTCGGGCATCCCGAGCTACCGGCCAACGCCCCATCCGGGTGCCGGCGAGCAGCGGCGCGAAGCGGCAGGCACGTCGTGATCGCATCCGAGGAGCATCACGGCATGGTGGGTACGAGTACAGAACCCTGCCGGGATCTGGACCCTCCGCTGGGCACGCACGGGGTGCTCGTGCACACGCGCCAGGCACAGGAGTTGGCGGTCGGCCACTGGCTCCTCACCGCAACGAACGACCGCCGAACGGCCCGTGTCGAGCGGGAGACGTCCGGTATCGCACTCCTACGGTGCGGCAGCATCTTCTCCGCGATCCGCATCCCTGCCGCAGTCGTACGTGCGGCGGCCGGCACAGACGACACGGAGGCGGTCGACGCCTACCTCTGTGAGGCGTTGCAGGACGGCCCGGTGTTCGCCGACGCCTACTCACGGCGGTATTACGCGCTGGTCCCGGCGAGCACGGCGCTCCGGTGGGACGTCCCGAACACGGAATGCCTGGGCGTGAACTGCTTCGTCGGCGTGCCGAGCCCGAAGCTGACTGACCCGGCGTACCCCTCCTACTGGTCCGTGCCGATGAACGGCCCCGGAGCGCTGTGCACGCCGGGCGCGGTGTCGCAGCTCGTGCTGTACGGCCGGTTCCGGCAGGCGGAGGCCCGACGGTGACCGAGTGCCCGGTAGACGTTGAGACGATCACGCAGACCTACACCCCAGCATCCCCCGAGTACGCGGCGCTCCTCACTCACTGCACGGACTGCGCGACGTGCCCCGACGGGCGTGAGACCGGAGCCGAGCTGCGGCGGGCAGTACGGGAGACGCGGCGATGACCCAGTGCGTGGGCGAGCACATACTCCTGCCCTGACCCAGTACCGCAGCCCTCTGCCCGGAGGCACTGCCCCGGGCCGGGGCGGCCTGCTCAACCTGCACGCCACGACCGCGCCAACGGGGCGCGGCACCGCCCCAGGAGGAAACCATGAGCACCGCTGTCCGACCCACTTTGCGCAGCCTCGAACTTGAGTTGACTGGGCTGTGCCAGGCCAGTTGCACGCACTGTCTCGCATCGTCAGGGCCGACCAGTACGCACGGCAGCATGACCGCTGCAGACTGGCAACGGGTCATCACTCGTGGCAGACCCCGGACTACGACCCAGATGCGAAAGTCTGCCGCCGCGATGGTGCGCCTGATCCTGACCCGGCGCCGCAGCAGCGGACGTTGTCGCTGGGCTTGGACCCGCAGCGCCGCCAGTACCCGTGAACGCAGAACGCCCCCAGCCCTCCCCGAAGGGAGAGCAGGGGGCGCCTTTGTCATTTCCCCACCGCGGCTGGGGAGTAGCGTTCTGAGTGTCTAGGTCAGAACGGAGTTCAGTATGCCGCAACCATCCGACACACCGACCGATTCCCCGGACACCTTCGCCCAGCGCGTTCGGCGCGCACGGGAGCGCTCAGGCCTGACGCGCGCCGTTGCTGGCGGGCTCGTGGGCCGCTCTGCTGAGTGGGTGAAAGCCATCGAGACCGGACGTCTCCATACGCCTCGCCTGCCCCTACTGCTCCGCCTCGCTGAAGTCCTCGGCGTGGATGTTGGCGAGCTCACTGGCGAGGAGCGAATCTCCGCCGCCACGTACAGCAAGGCCTCGCACAAGGCACTGCCAGCAGTGAAAGCCTCCCTCACCGCCTACCAGTTCCGGCCTCGCGATGAGGAACCCGAGAGCGCTGAGTCTCTACTCGCCCGCGTCCGGCAGGCGTGGCAGTTGTGGCACGGCAGCGGTGACCACCGCTCCCGCATCGCCACGATCGCCCCGAGCCTGCTCGCCGATCTTCAGCACGCCGCCCGTACTCTCGACGGCACCGACCGGCGCCGCGTCCTCGTCGGCCTGGCGGAGACCTACCACCTGATCCAGCTGTACCTCTCCTTCCAGCCCGCGCCCGAGCTGGTGATGCTCACCGGCGACCGGGCCATAACCGCGGCGCAGGACGCCGACAGCCCGCAGGCCATCGCATGCGCCGCCTGGTACATGAACCACGTCTTCCGCGACGCCGGCGAAGCACACGAAGCCCGTGTCGACCTGGCGATGAAAGCCGCTGATCTACTTCACGCGGTCGACGACAACCCCGAGGACCTCGCGCGCTGGGGTCTGCTCCACCTTGCCGCGGCACTGTCGTTCGCGAAGCGCGGCCGGGAGGGAGACGCGTGGCGGTACTGGGACAAGGCAAATGACGCCGCCCGCCGCCTCGGAGAGGACTACTCGCACCCGTGGCTGATCTTCGGGCCGGGCATGGTCGACGCCTACCGACTGACGATGCACAACGACCTGGTGCAGTCCGGTGGCGCCATCGACGTGGCCACCACGATCGACCTTGCCCCGATGCCGTCCGCCACGCGCCGCAGCTTCCACCAGTTGGAGGCAGCGCGGGCGTACAGCATGGGCGGCGAACACCTGGCGGTCGTGCACCTGCTGAAGAAGGCTCATGAGGAGTCGCCCGAGACCGTGCGCTACAACCTGTTCGCCCGGTCGGCTCTGCCCGACCTGGTGGAGACCGGGCCTGCGATGATCCGCGACGATGCGCGGTGGCTGGCGCAGGAGTTGGGCATCCCCGCCTAGCCACAAATCCAGCCTGTACCTCTCGTAGGGGGTACAACCTCTACCCCTGATCGAGGGGGTACAGGTTGTACCCCCTTGGCGTATCCGCCGCTCCTACCGTCGTCATCAGTGCAGGTACCACCGGTAATGACGGCGGGGGACAACCGTGACGATGACGATGCAGGTGTACCGGGTAGGGCCGGACGGGCGGCGACGCAATGTCGGACCGGTCGTCACTGTCGTTCCGGGTGACGGGGACCGACTGCCCGATTCCCTGGGCTTCCCTGCCTGCACCTGTCCTCGGTGCAAGGTAGCGCCGGCTTCTCAGAGGTGGTGCGACTGGCACGACGGCCCTACCGACACCGAGCTCGACGCCCTGTGGGGCATGACGAACTCGGGCCCGTGCGTGCCGGTCCAGGCATGCGCCGAATGCCGCAAGGCCGCCGCCGCGGACATCGCAAGGCGAGCGGCTGACCGCGCTGGGCTTGACGCATGACCACTACGACGGGGCACCGCTCGGACGTGACGGGTGAGTGCCAGCTCGGCGAGCACCCGCTGTGCGACGGCAAACAGGACATCAAGGCCGGCGGCGTAGTAGCCGTCCGGGTTCGCTGCGCGTGCGTGTGTCACAGACGCGGCCGACCGCACCGTAACGCGGGCCGTTCATGACACCGCCGGGTGAAGTCCGCCAGCGAGCCCCGCCCCATGCCCTTGACGGCGTAATCTGCCCGGCGAGATGACCAATTTCGCCGACGAGGCCCGTACCCGCACCGCCCGACTGCTCCGCATGGCCGCCAGCGATGACGACCAGGAGCGCGAGCGGATCGTCGCGTACGCGGCCGCCACTCCGGACCCGCCCCTCATGACCCGGCTGGGCATCCAGACGACCGGATGCCCTCGCTGCCGCAGGACGATGTGGATGCAGCGAGACCTGTGGGTCTGCTCCGCCTGCGGCCATATGGAGGACGTGTGATCTGCCCCCGCTGCCAGACCCCGATGCACCGCGCGGCCGCGCTCCCCGAGCGCTGGTACTGCCGCACGTGCACCCGGTACGCGATCCCTGGGGACAGTCCGGAGGACATTGAGCGGCACCAGCAGGAGCGCGAGCACGCCATCGCCCTGCTGGACGCCGCTCTCGGTCCGCGCGCCAAGCAGCGCGACGCCGACCGACGAATCATCAGCGAGATGGAGAAGACCATGGGACAGACCATTCAGACCCGCGGGTGCAGCAAGTGCGGCGGCACCATGTACCGCACCGTCGAGACGGACGACCAGGGCAACCCCACCGGGTACCCCATGTTCATCTGTAACAACTGCGGCAACATGGAGGGCTAACCCTCTACCTCAATCTTGGCCAGTGCTCCCCCGTTTACGGGGGAGGTGAAGGCCATCCCTCGTCTCTGCGACGCGGAGCGTCGCAGCTCCCTGTAGAGTGTGAACATCCACCAGCGACAACCAAGTTGGCGAAACTTGGCAGGTCACCGACCTGCCCGGCGGTCGGGAGGATCGTCGTACGGACGGACGCAAGAGCCGTCAAACCCCTCGGAGCAATCCAGAAGGGAATCTCCCGGCTTCAGCCGGGAGAGAGCTTCAATGCCTGACGAGATCCGCGAGCGGTACGCCGATGGCGTCGGCGATGAGGAGCAGTACCCCGAGGCTGGGATCCGATGTGCCGTGCTCAATGCGGTGGATGGTCTTGTGGTCGACGCCGACCAGCTCGCCGAGTTTCACCTGACTCAGCTGCGCGTCCAAGCGCGCGGCCCGGATGCGGTCCCCGACAGTCCTGCGCTGGGCGAGTACCCATGCGGGCGGGGGATCGACTGGCACCCGAACAACGTCGGATGATCATGTGCGTAAGTCTTTCCTGTACAGGTAAATTTAGTGATCTTCGAACGAGGTACCCGCAGACTGCCGAGCCCTCGCCCGCCCCCACGGCCGCCGGCGCTCGGCTCCCCAGCGGCGCACTGGCGTCCGCGTGTCCGCCAGATTGCGCCGTTAGACGCTATGACTTGGTCAAGGCGTCCCGCCCCGCACCCACTAGGGTGCGGGGCGGTCTACGTTGGACGCAGAAGGCCCCCACCGACATAACCGGACGCTGACTCTGTCGGGGATCTTGGAGTTTCCCGGTGCGGCAGCATGATCAGCGGGCATGCTCGGGCTGTCCCGCAGGCCGATGTAGTCGCCGAGGTGTTCGTTGTCGTTCCGTTCGCGTTCTGGTGAGCAAG
Organism: Streptomyces sp. ISL-100; assembly: GCF_018614615.1. Lineage (GTDB taxonomy): Bacteria > Actinomycetota > Actinomycetes > Streptomycetales > Streptomycetaceae > Streptomyces. The sequence goes on from NZ_JAGGOK010000008.1 coordinate 126,113, forward strand.
TCCCTTCTCTGACCGTGCAGATCGCACGGGCCAGCAACCCGAACGGAACGACAGCGATGTGGGTGAGAGACCGGCTGGACGGGCTGTGGGACGACGAGGACTTCGCCGACTGGTATCCACGCGACGGGCGGCCGGGACTCTCACCTGCCCAGTTGGCCACCGTCTGCGTACTTCAGTTCCTTCTCGGTCTCTCGGACCGGCAGGCGGCTGAGGCAGTGCGCTGCCGCATCGATTTCAAGTACGCCATGGCTCTGGAGCTGGACGATCCAGGCTTCCACCACAGCGTGCTGGCCGACTTTCGTGAACGCCTCATTGAGGGCGATCGCGCTGATCGGCTCCTCGACCTGGCGCTGGCCCGGCTCAAGGACGCCGGGCTGGTGGGTGAGCGCACCACGCAGCGCACCGATTCCACTCATGTCTTGGCCGTGGTGCGTGACTTGACTCGGCTGGAGCTGGTCACCGAGGCGGTGCGGGCCGCGTTGGAAGAGCTGGCCAGTACCGCCGGGCACCTGCTGGCCGGCCTGATCGACGAGGAGTGGGGGCGCCGCTACGGCCGCCCGGTCCGTCTGGGCAAGAACCCCACCCGCCCCAAGAGCAGGATCCTCGCCACCGGTAACGACGCCGTCCGGCTGCTGGAGCACCTCGGGCAGCACGATGCGGAACGCCTGTCTGGTCCCCGCGTTCAGGCTCTGCGCCAGATCATGGTGCAGAACTACTACCGTGACGGGGCCGGCCGCCTGCGCTGGCGAACCGCCGAGGACGGCGGGCTGCCTCCTTCGTCGGTCGCGGTCGTCTCGCCCTACGACCCGACGGTCCGCTACGCGCGCCGCGGTCATACCACCCGCTGGAAAGGGTTCGTCGCGCACCTCACCGAGACCTGTACTCCCGACGGCATCAACGTAGTCACGGACGTGGCCACCACCGACGCCACCGGCTACGACGCGAAGGCTCTACCCGGCATCCACACCCGGCTGAAGCGCCGTGGGCTGCTGCCGGCCGAGCATCTGGTCGACGGCGGCTACACCTCCCTGGTCCATCTGGAGCAGGCAGCCCGGGAACACCAGGTCGCGGTCACCGGGCCACTGCCGGTCAACTCCACCCGCCAGCACCGTAAGAACGACGGCTTCGGCCGTGATGACTTCCACATCGACTTCGACCGCCAGCAGGTCACCTGCCCCCAGGGCGAGATCAGCCGTGGATGGCACGGCCCCTACCCGACCTCCTCACCCACTGCGGCACCTCTGATCGTGGCACGGTTCACCAAGAGCCAGTGCCGTCCCTGCCCGGTCCGCGCCCGCTGCACGACCACCGCCGACAGCGCCCGAACCGTCGGCTTCCCCCCGCGGGAACTCCGTGACCTGCAACTCCGGGTCCGGGCCGAGCAGCGGACACCCGAATGGAAGACCCGCTACGCGGCCCGTTCCGGAGTCGAGGGCACCATCAACGAATTCGTCCACGGACATGGCATGCGCCGCTGCCGCTACCGCGGGCAACCGAAAGCCCACCTGCAACACGTACTCACGGCCATCGCAGTCAACATCGAACGCCTCAGCAGCCGGGAACCCACCGACGAAGTCCGCTCAGCCCGACCACCGACTGCCTTCCAGACTTACCTGGACAAGAACGGGTTCCCCCGGTCGAAGTCCTGGCGAACCCTCCGCGCCTGATCTCAACCACTCCAAGATCCCCGACAGAGTCAGCGTCCGACATAACCGGTGGGGGCCTTCCCTGTGGTCCCAGCCTCCCCGCCGGGTACGCACAGGATGCGGGAGGCGCGTGTCAGGCACGCGTGGGGAGACGGCCTGCCCCTCCCGTGGTCAGCACTCTACGGCCCCAGCACTGCTGTACAACCCCCCGAACGGGTGACGCTCTCGGCAGGGCTGGCCGGGGATGTGGACCCTATGCGGACTCTGATCATGAAAGAGCCCCCCAGGAATGACCGTCCTGGGGGGCTGCAATCAGGCTCTCACCTGCTGCTCAACACTGGTGGGCGCGGACGGTTTCGAACCGCCGACATCTGCTTTGTAAGAGCAGCGCTCTACCCCTGAGCTACGCACCCGTGGATGAGGCAACAGCGTACATGGAGTGGGGGGAGGGATTGCAATCGGTTGCCTGGTGGGGCGCTGTGGAGCGTCGGGCGCGCGGGCTGGTGGGGATAACCCCACCACGGTTCGGTGGTGGTCCGCATCGTGCTGGGTGGGGTCCGTTCGTACGGTGAAGGCTCACACGTGGGACTACTTGGGGGATCGATCACCGTGGCACTTCGTACCCGCACCTTTCTGGCCGTCGGCGGGGCCCTCGTCGGCGTGGTGGCTCTGAGTGGCTGTGGCACCGAGGCCAAGGACGCTCCCGCCGAGCAGCGGTCGTTTCCGTTCAGTGGGGACTCGCTGACCATTGACGCGGACAACTCCGCCCTGGAGCTCGTTCCGGCCGACGTGAAGGACGTGGAGGTCACGCGGCGTGCCGACGGGTGGGTGTTTCTCGGGGAGGGGCCCGAGTCCACTTGGGAGATGAAGGGCGGGAAGCTCGTGCTGCGGCAGCACTGCACGGCGATGGTGAGCGACTGCGAGTCGTGGCATCGGGTGAAGGTGCCGCGCGGGGTCGCCGTCACGGTGAAGGACGACAACGGGAGCGTGACGGCCGCCGGGTTCGACACCGCTCTGACGCTTCGGTCCGACAACGGCGAGGTCACCGTCAAGGACTCCAGCGGGCCGCTGGAGCTGACCAGCGACAACGGGGAAATCGTCGGGGAAGGGATCTCGTCCAAGCGGGTGAACGCGACCTCCGACTCCGGGAGCGTGCGGATGGGGTTTGCGGTCGTCCCTGACCTGGTGGAGACCACGAGCGACAACGGCGAGATCGGCATCGAACTGCCCCACGCCACGTACAGCGTTGCGGCGAAGAGCGACAACGGGGACGTGCGGATCGACGTGCCGCGCGATCCGAGCAGTCCGCATGTCGTGCGGGCTCGCAGCGACAACGGGGAAGTTACCGTGCGAAGCGCGAACTAACCGGCCCCTGTGTTCGTCATTCCTGGTGGGAGAATGAACCGGGCAGGTGGACACAGCACGGGAGAGGGATGTGACGGCGACACACGCGCAGCCGTACACGCAGCGAGTACGTGCCGTCAGGGATGTCGTCGCGCTCCTGCTGCTGCCGGTGCCGCTGCTCGTCGCGCTTCCCCTCGCCTTCGCCGGCGGCGGTACAAGGCGCTGGTTCGGCGGGCGTGGGGAAAATGTGCGCGCCGACGCCCAGGCCGCCAAGGACGCGGCCGCCGCGGCCTTCTACGAGCTGGACACCGCCCAGCGTGACCTGCGGATCTCGATCGAGACGATCACGGCCGTGGACAGTACGCCGGCCGCGCGCAAGGCCGTGGAGGACTTCGCGGCGCTCGGTCGGCGTATCGACGAGGTCAGTCATTCGTACATCACCGCCGTCGACGCCCACGACCTCGACCGCGACGACCTGGAGGCCTCGACGGCTGCCAGGGCCCGCGCGGAGTTGAGCAGTGCCAAGGACGAGCTGGTACGGGTCAAGGGTGAGCTCGACCGGTATGCGGCGGGGCTCGGGCCACTGCTCGAAACCGCCGAGACGCAGCTCGCCCGGCTCGCGCCCGCAGTGGAGCGAGCCCGCCAGACGCTTCTCGCGGCGAGCAACGCTCTTGACGCGGTACGGGCCTCGGGGCTCAGGGCCGACGATCTCGCGGCGCGCCTCGCGGCCCTCGCGCCCGAGCTCACCAAGCTCAACCAGGGCGCCGGGCGGCACGGCGTACCGGAGACGCTGCAGCGCGCGGATCAGGTGCTGCGTGATGCCGATGCCGTACGGACCGAGGCCGAGCGGCTTCCGGAGCGAGCGGCGGAGATCGACCGGCGGCTGGTGTCGCTGCGGACCCGGGCCCAGGCGCTGACGACCCGGGCGGGCAAGGTCGAGCCGGTCCTGAGCGAGCTGCGCCGCCGGTTCACGGCCGCTTGCTGGCAGGACCTTCAGGGCGTACCCGCGCAGACGGCGAGCACGGTCCGGCAGGCCGAGGAGAAGATCAGGGAAGCGGCGAAGGCGCGGGACGAGCAGCGATGGCCGGACGCCATCTCGCTGCTGAGTACGGTCCGGGCGCTGCTCAACTCCACCGACGAGGCGGTTTCGGCGGCCGGCGACCGGCTTCAGCGGCTCAACGCCGTGTCCAAGGACCCGCAGCATGAGATCGAGCGGACGCGGTTCGCGATCAGGGACGCCCAGCGGCTGGCCATGGCCGGGCGCAATACGCCCGATCCGCGGCATGCCCGCCCCCTCGACGATTCGGTGGCCCGGCTGGACCGGGCCGTCGCCGGTCTGGAAGGCCGCCATCCCGACTACTGGCACTTCCTGACCGAGATGGAGGGGGTACGGCGGACGGTGGCGCGGGTCGTCTCGGACATCCGGGAGGAACGGGGCGCGGGCTCCTGAGCCGGTCGGCGACTCGGTAGGACTCAGTAACCTGTTCGCATGCCCCGTTACGAGTACCGCTGCCGCTCCTGCGGCACCAGCTTCGAGCTGAACCGGCCCATGGCCGAGTCCTCCGCGCCCGCCACCTGCCCGGACGGGCACGACGACACCGTCAAGCTGCTGTCCGCCGTCGCCGTGGGCGGGACGGCTAAGTCGTCCCCCTCTCCCGCGCCCTCCGGTGGGGGCGGGTGCTGCGGCGGCGGGTGCTGCGGCTGAGGGTCAGCGCTTCCTGGAGAGCGTCACTCCGTCCGCGACGGGGATCATGACGCTCTCCATGCGCTCGTCGGCCGTCACCCGGTCGTTGAATTCCTTGATCGCCGCCGCCGCACCCGTCGCGTCCTGGTCCGTGACCCCGCCACCCCAGAAGACGTTGTCGGCGGCGATCACTGCGCCCTGCCGCATCCTGGGCACCAGCTCCTCCCAGTACGGGACGTAGTTCTCCTTGTCGGCGTCTACGTAAGCGAAGTCGATGTGCGGCTCCGCCTGCATGGCGCGCAGGGTGTCCAGGGCGGGGCCGAGGCGCAGCTCGACGCGGTCGGCGACGCCCGCCTTCGCCCAGGCCTCGCGTGCGTACGCCGTCCACTCCTCCGACACGTCGCACGTGATCAGCCGGCCGTCGGCGGGCAGGGCCTGCGCCATCGACAGCGCGGAGAAGCCGGTGAACGTACCGATCTCGACGACGTGCCGCGCCCCGGTCAGCCGGACCAGGAAGGCAAGCAGCGGACCCTGCTCCGCGGCGGACTGCATGCGCGCGTACTGGGGCAGCTGCCGGTGGGTCGTCTCGACGAGCTCCCGCTGGACGGCGTCCAGCGGCGGATTGTGCGCCAGCATGTACGCGTACAGCTCGTCGGTGACCGCGGTGCTCTTTCCTTTGCTCATCGCACTCCCTGTCAGACCCCCCGGCGAGCTGTCAGGTCCCCCGGCGAGCTTTGCACACTCCCCCCTGCGCCGCCGGGTGTTCAGACCGGGTGTCGGCCGGCCGCGCGGATGAAGGAGCGCAGGATCTCCTCGCCCGCCGCGACACCGGCCTCGGGCAGCACGGTGACCTGCGGGGCGGTCCAGCCCGTGTCGGCCAGCTCGCCGTGTCCCGGCCGCCAGCCGTAGTCCGCCGCCAGTAGCAGGTCCGCGTCGAGGAGGGAGTCACCTGCGGCGAGGGTGAGTGTGGCGCCGGTGCGGCGGGCGACCTCGCGCATGGCCGCGCTCTTGGTGAGCGGCTTCGGTACGGCGTAGATCTTGCGGCCCTGGAGGGAGACCGTCCAGCCTCGTTCCTCCGCCCACTCTCCGAGTTCCTTGACCCATTCGTCCGGCAGCAGCGCGCGCTCGACGACGAGGTAGGCGAAGAGGTCCTCGGCGACCCGCTCCTTGAGCAGCCAGGCGGGGTCGGCGGCGGCGACGAGGTGGGCGCGGACCTCGGCCAGGGAGGCGCACTCGTCCGCGAGTGTCGTGGCCACCTGGGCCTGCCAGTCCGGGTCGGACACTCCGTCGACCAGCAGGTGTCCGCCATTGGCGCAGATCGCGAAGGCGGGGGTGGGGACGGGGAGCCGGATCCGGTGGTACTGCTCGCGGGTGCGGGTGGTCGTCGGTACGAAGCAGGTCCCGGCGGCGAGCTGCACCATCAGGGCGGCGGCGGTCTCGGTGACGTAGGAGAGCGGCTTGCTCTCGTACACCTCTACGCACAGCAGGCGCGGCGCCTGGGCGTCGGGCATGCGCAGGCCGAGGGCGGCGGTGGAGTAGATCAGGGTGCGGTCGAGATCGCTGGCGATCAGGACGGGAGGGTGGCTGGTCACTTCGCCGCCACCGCCTTGCCGTCCGCGCCGGTGGCGCCGCGTGTGTACTTGGGGTGGATCAGCCCGACGCAGGTGTACGGGAGGCCGTCGACTTCCTCGACCGGTACGCCGCGCTGTTCCGCCAGCAGCCGCACGTGGTCGAGGTCGGCGCCGGCGTCGCGCTTCGCGAGGATCTTCCAGGGGACGCGGCGCAGCAGAACGCGAGTCGTCTCGCCGACACCGGGCTTGACGAGGTTCACGTCGTGGATGCCGTACTCCTCGCTGATCCGCTCGACCGCTGCCCAGCCCTCCCAGGTCGGCGCACGGTCCGCCGACAGCAGTTCCTTGACGTCGGCCTCCACGGCGTCCGCTACCTCGTCGAAGCGGGCGGCGACGGTGTCGAGGAAGTGACCGGACACGTCGTTGTCCGCGAGTTCGCGGTAGAACTTCGCCCCGTGGAAGTCGTTGGGGCCGACCAGGTCGGACCGCAGCACCGTACGGGAAATCAGGCCGGAGACGGTGGAGTTGAGGCAGGCGGAGGGGATGAGGAAGTCCTCGCGGGTGCCGTACGTCTTCACGCAGCCGCCGGGGTCGGCGAGGACGGCGATCTCGGGGTCGAATCCGCCGATGCCGGTGGTGGCGGCGAAGTTGTCCAGTGCTTCGGCGAGTTCACGGGTGATCGCGCCCTTGCCCGTCCAGCCGTCGACGAAGACGACATCGGCCGGGTCGTGGTGTGCGGCGAGCCAGCGCAGGGCGGTTTCGTCGATGCCGCGGCCGCGGACGATGGAGACGGCGTAGTGCGGGAGGTCGAGCCCGTGCCGGTGCTGGGCGTAGCGGCGCATCAGCACGCCGACGGGCGTGCCGGCGCGGGCGAGGGAGACCAGCACGGGGCGCGGTGAGCGCTCGGCGAGGACCGTCTCGGTGACGGTGGCCACGGCGCGGGCGATACGGGCCGCCGACGTCTCCAGGGCCGCCTTGAAGAGCTGCTGGTACTGCGGGCTCGGCTGGTACTCGACGGGCAGCGATTCGGCGTAGTGCGCGCCGCCGCTCTGGATCGCCTCCTCGCGCTCCTCCGTCGGGGCCTCGAGCTCGACGTCCGAGAGGTCCTGGAGGAGCCAGCCGACGTCGTCGGGCGCGTAGGAGGAGAAGGCGGGGCCGCGGAGGGGCTCGGGCATGGGCGGCTCCTGCCGTTGGGGGACTTGCTCGGACGCGGCGTCCGGTATGCCGGGCACACCGGGTATGTGCGAAGGGGCGGGTATGTACGAAGGGACGACCGCCAGCACGACGTGCCCGGTGTGGGCGGCGAGGCGGGCCAGCAGGCCGTCGGGGGCATGAAGTTCGGGGGTGTCGGCGGCGGAGTCGACGACGGCGACGACGGCGTCGAAGCCGGCGCCCGCGACGTTGTAGGCGTACCGCGTGCCGGGGCCGTCGGCGGGGCTGTCGTGCGCGGGGAAGACGATCCGCGTGCGTATCGCGTAGCCCGGATCGTCGACGGCGAGCACGGGCGAGCGTGTGGTGGTCGAGTACCGCACCTCGGCGTCGACCCGCTTCTCCAGCGCGGTTGCCAGCCTGAGCGGTGCGTACATCAGCTCCTCGAAGCCGAGGACCAGTACGCGGCGGGCGTCTTCGGGCAGCGCCCCGGCGATACGGTCCGCCATGCCCGGCAGCGAGGCCTCCAGCAGGGCCCGGTGCGCGGGGCCGAACCCGTGCCGTCCCCCGTCGGGCACGGGTTCGGGCCAGCCCAGCTCGACGCGGGTGGGCTTGGCAGCCCCGGGAGGGGCGTCGGCGGGCCTCAGGCGGGCGCCACGGGCCCCCTGGGCACCTCCGGCACCGACGTCCGTCCCAGCGGCCACAGCGTTACCAGCCGCCGTGTCGTCGTACCGCGCCACCAAGGCCTGGCCCTTCGCCAGTACGTCCGCCGGCAGGCGGACCGTGCCCGAGGCCATCGCGATCAGGTCGACCCGGGCGCCGATTTCCTGCGCGAACTCCTCCAGCCGCCCCCGGTCCCGCGCCGAGCGCATGTCGACCAGGGCCACGATCACGTACCACTCGCGCGGATAGCGCTCGTGCAGGTCGCGGATGGTGTTGAGCACCGTGTTGCCGGTGGAGAACTCGTCGTCGACGAGGACCAGCGGCCCATCGCCGGCCAGCAGCGCGGGGTCCTCCGGCAGCAGCAGGTGCGAGGTGGCGTGCGAGTGGGACTCCTCGAAGCCGCCCGCCGTCGCGACGCCGTCCACCGGGCGCCGCGTCGAGTGGAGGTACGGCGCTACGCCCACGCCGTCCGCCACCGCGTGGCCGAGCCCGGTCGCCGTCTCGGCGTACCCGAGGACCACGGCACGCCGGGCCGCCTCCTCGCCCAGCAGCTTCCGTACGTCCTCGCCGAGCGCGAATCCCGCGCCGTACACCCGCGACGGCAGCTGCGGTACGTGCTTGCCGAGCACGTTCGACACCAGCAGATGGGCCCGCTTCGGGTTGCGGCGCAGGGCCAGGCCCAGCAGATCGTGCAGCCCGCCCGGCCCCTGCCCCTCGCCGTCACCGACGAGTTCGACGCCGAGCCGCTCCGCGACCCACGTTCCCGACCACACCACTTCGTCCGTCCCCATCTCAGTCGGTTATTCCCGCTGTCAACAGCTCCACGAATCCGATGTCCTCGCGCGCCACGCCGAAAACCTCGGCACGCAGCAGCGTGCGCTCGGCCCACGCGCGGTGCGGCTTCACTTCGTTCATCTTGTTCGTATACGCGGAACGCATCACTCCGCCACCGCCCCGCTCCGGCCGCAGAATGTCCTGCGCGTCGCTGAATTCCTCATGGCTGACCACCGACAGCGCGTGCACGGGCAGCACGTGCGAAGGGTGGATGCAGGTCTTGCCCAGCAGCCCGTTCGCACGGTCGAGCGAGATCTCCCGCAGCAGGCCGTCCATGTCGTGCTCGATGAGCGACGCACGCAGCGCCTCCGCCTGCCCCACGAAGGGGCTGCGACGCAGCTGCGGCTTGAACATCCGCTCCTGGACGCGGAAGTACTCCCACACCGGGCCGGTGATCGTGAAGCCCGTCCCGTCCGAGCGTCCGAGCACATTCACCACGTCAGCGATGACCCCGGCCACGATCTGGACGTCGTACGCCGTCATGTCGGGCGCCCTGCGCAGCCCGTACGCCGAGCAGAAGTCGGTGACGCCCAGCCGCAGCGCCAGGACCCGCTCCCGGTACTTGTCGACCGTGCGTGCGATGCCCGCGAGCGTCTCCGCCCGGGTCTCCAGGTGGAGCAGCTGCGGCGATTCCAGCACGGGCATCGCGAAGAGCCGGTGACCGCTCACCGCCTCCGCGGCCGTCAGCGCCTCCAGGAAGGCGACGCCCCGCTCCTCGGTGAACTTCGGCAGTACGAATCCGGACAACAGCCGAGCCGAGGGGCCGAGCCGGTGCACCAGATCGGGAATCTGGGCGGGCTCCCGGACCCGGACGAACAGCAGCGGCAGCTCCAGGCCGCGCGCGTCGAGCTCCGCGAACTGCCGCACGAGGTTCTCCTCGGCGCCGGTGACTTCCCCGTCGTCGATGGAATCTTCCAGGCAGAGCACCATCGAGATGACCCCGCGCCCCGCCTGCTTCGCCACGTCGTCAGCGAGTCGCGGCCGGGTGGCCGGGCTGTAGAGCGTGGCGCCGAGAGCGGCGGAGAGCGTACGGGCCGAGGAGCCGGCGTCGAACGTCACGGGCTCCTGATGGAACAGGCTCTCCCGGACAGGGGGTGGAATATGTCCGAAATGACGCATGAAAATCCCCCCGTGCCGCCGTGTCGGCCCATCGTTGTATGGCCGGTAATAGTACGTAGGGGTGGTGTCAAGAGTTCCCCGCATACGTGAATTTCAGGTTACCCACGTGAAAGCACCTATGCCTGGAAGGGGCCCCCGCGTTGTCCGGGGGAGCCCCGGGGAGGCAGGATGACCGACATGACGCACGCCATGCTGAAGGGCTCGAACGTCCCGCTCGATGCCACAGCCGTAAGGGCTGTGCTGCGCTGGACCCCCGGCCCCGACGTCCCCGAAGTGGACGCCTCGGCCCTGCTGCTCGGCGTCGACCGGCGCGTACGCTCCGACGAGGACTTCGTTTTCTACAACCAGCCCCGCCACCCCTCGGGGCTGGTGCGGAGTCTGGGCAAGAAGCGCCAACCCGACGGCGTGACCGACTCCGTGCAGACGGATCTCGCGGCGCTGGAGCCGGCCGTGGACCGGGTTCTGATCGTCGCCTCGACGGACGATGTGCCGTTCGAGCGCGTGCGGGATCTGTGCATCCAGGTGTACGACGCCACCGCGTCCGGGAGCGGTGAGCCGCTCGCGTACTTCGAGGTCAAGCCGGAGACGGGGGCGGAGACCGCGCTGATCTGCGGGGAGCTGTACCGGCGCGGCGAGGGGTGGAAGTTCAGGGCGCTGGGTGAGGGCTACTCGAACGGTCTCATCGGGCTGGCCACGGATCATGGGATCTCGGTGGACGAGACGGAGGGGGCGGACGGGGCGGATCCGGCCCCTGCGGCTGCCCGGGCGACGCCGGTCCAGCCCTCCGAGCCCACTCAGCCGATGCAGCCTGCGTACGGCTATCCGCAGCCGGCTGCCGCGCCCGCGCCCGCGCCCGCCTACGGTTTCCCCCAGTCGGCTTCGACTCAGCCCGCCTATGGCTATCCGCAGCCGGCTGCTGCCGCTGCCTTTGCTCCGGACCCGAACTTCCGGCTACCGCCGCAGGGGCCGCAGTTCGTGCGCGGCCAGTAGGGGCGGTGCGGGGGTTTTTCTTTCCCGCCCACCCCGCCCCCGCCCCTTCCGGGCCGGGGGCGGCAAGGAGCCCCGCTGCGAGCCGCCTTGTCACGCCTTCGTCTTGTAGCCGCGGCCCCATTGCAGGCCCCACCCGTACAGGCGGTCCAGTTCTGCCTGGAAGCCGTAGACGAACTTCACCTCGCGGCGCACCATCAGATCGCCTTTGACGTTCTCGACGGTGAAGACCGCGCACGAGCGCGCCTGCGGGGCACGCTCGTCCAGTTCGATTTCTATCCGGGGGCCATTGCTCGGGTAGAGCGTCACCACGGCGTGCGTGCGGTCGAAGGCGGGCGTCTGGTCGTAGATGTAGACGAAGACCAGCAGCCGCTTGATCTCCTCGCGGTGGTCGAGGTTCACGTAGATCGTCTCGCCCGACGGGGCGCCGAAGCGGTCGTCGCCGCTGAGCTTGATGTACGGCGGCGCGTTCAGGCTCCCGAAGAAGCTGCCCAGCGGCTGTACGACGCCCTTGGTGCCGTCCACGAGCTCGTAGAGGCAGCCCAGGTCGAGGTCGACATTGACCACGCCCTGGGTGTGCGCCTGCACCAGCTCCGGCTGGAAGAACTTGAACGGCCGGCGCAGCACACTCCCACTGCGCCGCTGCTTGTTGCCCCCGATGTCCGAGGTGCGCATCCGCCACGAAAGATTGACGCGCAGATTACCGGTGGTCGCGCCCTGCTTGGTGAGCGAGACCGACGGGTTCCGCTTGGTCAGTTCGATCGCGTTGCTCGCCGCACTGCCGGACGCGAACTGCTCGGCCGACCTGTCCCGCCGCAGGCTGTCCCAGATGGCCATCCCGCCCACCCCCCAGGTGGCTCGTACTCGTATAAGCCGGATAACGCCGCGAGGCGGCCCCGAGGCCGACGCCTCGTGACCGCCCCGCTCAGAGCGTTCCTCAATCCCTACGGGGTCACACCCCGGACTGGACCTCAGTCTTGTCCCCCGAGGCCGGGCCTTCTCCGCCTTCGGCTGCCGCGAGCGCCTTGTTACGGCGGATCGAGGACCAGAAGGAGGCGGCGATCAGGAAGACGCCGATGAGACCTGTGATGAGCTCGCTGATCTCGTGCTCGATGGTGATCAGCAGGATGACCGCGAGCGCGCCGATCGCGTAGTGCGCGCCGTGCTCCAGGTAGACGTAGTCGTCCAGGGTCCCCTGGCGGACCAGGTAGACCGTGAGCGAACGTACGTACATCGCGCCGATACCGAGGCCGAGCGCCATCCAGAAGATGTGGTTCGTGATGGCGAAGGCGCCGATGACACCGTCGAACGAGAACGAGGCGTCGAGGACTTCCAGGTAGAGGAAGAGGAAGAACGCGGCCTTGCCCGCCAGGCCCACGGCGGACACATCCTTGCCTTCCGCCTTGGCCTTCTCCTCCTCTTCGTGCTCGCGTTCCTCTTCTTCCTCGATCTTGTTCTCGAAGTGGCTGGAGAGACCGCCGACGATGAGGTACGTGATCAGGCCGGCGACACCGGCGAGCAGCACCGTGGCCGACTTGTCCTGGTATCCCGTGCTGGTGTGCGCGTGGGTCGCGAAGGTCATCGCCGCTGCGAGCAGGGCGATCAGCGCGATGCAGACCGACAGCATGTCGACCTTGCCGAGCTTGGCCAGCGGACGCTCGAGCCAGCCGAGCCACTTGATGTCCCGGTCCTCGAAAATGAAGTCCAGGAAGATCATGAGCAGGAACATGCCACCGAAGGCCGCGATCGCCGGGTGGGCGTCCGTGACCAGGGATTCGTACTGCTCGGGCTTGTCCATCGCGAGCTGAATCGCCTCGATGGGACCGACCTTGGCACTGATCGCGACGATGGCGACAGGGAAGACCAGCCGCATACCGAAGACAGCGATCAGGATGCCGATCGTGAGGAAGATCTTCTGCCAGAAGGCATTCATCTTCTTCAGGATTCCGGCGTTGACGACCGCGTTGTCGAAGGACAGTGAGATCTCGAGGATCGACAGGATCAGTACGACCCCGAACGCCTCCCACCCCCACTGCCAGGCGGCGAAGGCCAGTCCGAGTGCCGTGACGGCAAACGACCAGCCGAAGGTTTTCAGAACCACTGGCTACCCCATCGTGTAAGTACGGGTCTCCCCCGCGCCGTGCGCGGCTTTACGAAACGTTGACCCCGAAGTCTAGGGCGATGCCCCGCAGACCCGACGCATACCCCTGCCCAACGGCTCGGAACTTCCATTCGCCGCCGTATCGGTACACCTCTCCGAAGATCATCGCGGTCTCGCTGGAGGCGTCCTCGGAGAGGTCGTAGCGGGCGAGTTCCTGACCGTCCGCCTGGTTCACCACCCGAATGAAGGCATTGCTGACCTGGCCGAATGTCTGCCCGCGATTGTCTGCGTCGTGGATCGAGACCGGGAAAACGATCTTGTCGCAGTGCTCGGGCACCAGGGAGAGGTCGATGATCATCGACTCGTCGTCGCCGTCGCCCTCACCGGTCAGGTTGTCGCCGGTGTGCTCGACCGAGCCCTCGGGGCTCTTGAGGTTGTTGTAGAAGACGAAGTACTCGTCGCCGAGCACCCGGCCGTTCTGGCACAGCAGCGCGCTGGCATCAAGGTCGAAGTCGGCTCCTGTGGTGGAGCGCGCGTCCCAGCCGAGCCCGACCAGCACCTGAGTGAGGTTCGGTGCGGCCTTGGAGAGGGAGACATTGCCTCCCTTGGCGAGCGTGACACCCATGATCTTGCTTCCTCCCCGCGGTACGGAAATGATTGGTGAGGCGCGTCCGGCGCCGCACTGCGAGTGCGGCGCCGGACGGTCGTGAGGGGAGCCCGCTCAGACGTTGACGCCGAAGTCCTGCGCGATGCCGCGCAGGCCCGAGGCGTAACCCTGGCCGATGGCCCGGAACTTCCATTCCGCCTGGTTGCGGTACAGCTCGCCGAAGACCATCGCGGTTTCGGTAGAGGCGTCCTCGCTCAGGTCGTAGCGCGCCAGCTCCGTGTTGTCGGCCTGGTTCACGACGCGGATGTACGCGTTGCGGACCTGGCCGAAGCTCTGCTGCCTCGCCTCGGCCTCGTAGATCGAGACCGGGAACACGATCTTGGCGACGTCGGCCGGCACACCGGCCAGATTCACCTTGATGACCTCGTCGTCGCCCTCGCCCTCACCGGTGGTGTTGTCACCGGTGTGCTCGACCGAGCCGTCGGGGCTCTTGAGGTTGTTGAAGAAGACGAAGTTCGAGTCGTTGGTGACCTTGCCCTCCGCGTTGGTCAGCAGCGCGCTGGCGTCGAGGTCGAAGTCACCCCCGGTGGTGGTACGAGCGTCCCAGCCCAGACCGACGATGACCGCGGTCAGGTTGGGGGCGGCCTTGGTCAGCGAGACGTTGCCGCCCTTGCTGAGGCTGACTCCCACGAGTCCTCCCAAGTGTGTCGAGGGCCCGAGGACCCCCGTAATGCGCTGGCATCGGATCAACGAGTCGATCCTAAGACTTGATCCGTAATTC
>NZ_JAGGOK010000080.1 GCF_018614615.1 Streptomyces sp. ISL-100
TCTTCAGCGGCCTTCTAGGGCGGGTCTACCTCGGTGATGACCGCCAGCAGCTCGTACGACGCCCCCTCGTTCTCCAGTGCCAGTCCCACCGCTACCCATCTGCCGTCGGCCCGCCAGATGTGCAGACTGTCGAACCCCGCGCTCAACTCCTCCCAGGGCGCCGGTATCTCCTCTCCCGAGATGCTCCGTTCCAGCACACTCCAGAGGCTGAAGACCTGGGGCTCACCCCACTGGTCACCGAGCACGGCCAGCAGCGCCTCGTGCTCCGCCACGCACTGTTCCCGCATCTCCAGACGCTGAGCGGCGTCCTCGTCCCCCAGCTCGTCGGCCGCGCTCAGCTGGGCCGTGTGATAGCCGGGTCCGCTGAATCCGGTGTCCGACCTGCGGCGTTGTGCCGGTAATCCCTGTGCGCGCAGCAGGTCTATGAGGGCGAGATACCGTGCGGTGCTCATGTCGTCAGTAAACCTCCCGGCACTGACAATTGGCCTGCCGTCAGGCGTCGCGACGGCGCACGGCCCACCACCCGGCGAGCAGCGCGGCCGCTGCCCAGGCCGCGGTCACCGCGAGCCCCGTCCACGCCCCGAGATCGCCCTCCGGGTTCAGGTGCAGCACCTGCTGCCCCGCGCGGTCCGGCAGATACTGGGCGACTCCTCCGGCTATGTCCCCGACCACGAAGGAGACGATCAGAATGAAGGGGATGAGCAGGCTGAGGACGGCGACGCCGCTGCGCAGCAGTGCGGTGAGACCTGCGGCGAGGAGCGCCATGAGCGCGAGATATATACCGCTGCCGACGCAGGCGCGCAGCACGCCCGGGTCGCCGAGGCCGATGGCGTACTCCCCCATGAACGCCTGTCCCGTCAGGAAGGAAGCGAAGCTGGTGGCGAACCCGACGACGAGCGCGAGCCCGCCCGTGACCACCATCTTCGCCGAGTAGAAGAGCCCTCTGCGCGGCACCGCCGCGAGCGAGACCCGCAAGGCGCCGTTGAGATACTCCGAGGACAGCGCGGTCGCTCCGAAACTGATGGCGGCCAACTGGCCGAAGTTCAGGGCGTAGAAGGCGCCGAACACGGGGTCGTATCCGTCGTTGTCGGCCTCGGCCTGGCCGACGGTGGCATACGCGAGCACCGTGATGGCGAGGGTGACGGCGAAGACCGCTATGAGCGAACCGGCGGATGCCCGCACCGACTTGATCTTGATCCACTCTGAGTGGAGGACTGCGATGGTCGACATGATTCAGGCCTCCTGGCCGGTCGAGGGAAGAGTTGAGGAAGTGGAGGATGCGACGGACGCGAATTCGGTCTCCTCGGCTGTGAGGTCGAGATAGGCCTGCTCCAGCGTGGCCTGTTCGTCGGAGAGTCCGAGGATCGGAATCCCTTCGTGTGCGGCGATCACGCCGATCTCCTCGGCCCTCACCCCGTCGACGACCCAGCGGCCGTCGTCGCCACGAACCGGCGTGTATCCCCTGCGTGTCAGGACCTCGCCGAGTCGGCTCGACTCGGTGGTGCGCACCCGGACCCGGGGGCGGCTGCGGGCGTCGAGGAACTCCCGCATGGGGGTGTCGGCGAGCAGCCTGCCCTTGCCGAGGACGACAAGGTGGTCGGCGAGGGACGCGGTCTCGTTCATCAGGTGGCTGGAGACCAGGACAGTTCGGCCCTCACGGGCGAGTCGCTTCAGCAATTCACGGGTCCAGATGGTGCCTTCGGGGTCCAGGCCGTTCGACGGCTCGTCCAGGATCACCACTTCGGGGTCACCGAGCAGTGCGGCGGCGATACCGAGCCGCTGGCGCATACCTAGCGAGAACGTCTTGATCCGCTTGCCCGCGAGCTCCGCGATGCCGGCCTCCTCCAGCACCTCGCCGACTCGGCGCACGGGTATTTCGTTGCTGACGGCGAGGGCCAGCAGATGGTTTCGGGCGGTGCGCGAGCCGTGGGCCGACTGGGCGTCGAGCAGCGCCCCCACCTCGCGCAGCGGGTCGTCGATGCGCGTGTACTGGCGCCCGCCGATGGTGGCCGTGCCCGAGGTGGGCCGGTCGAGGCCGAGGACGAGCCGCATCGTGGTGGACTTGCCCGCGCCGTTGGGGCCGAGGAAGCCGGTCACCCGGCCGGGCCGCACACTGAACGTGAGCCGGTCCACGGCGCGCTTGGTGCCGTACTCCTTGGTCAGATCTTGGACGTCGATGCTGTTCATGGGTCCAGACTGGCGCTCGTCCCGTACCGGTGGCCTCCCCCGTCCGAGGGGATCATCTCCCCCGCGCGGGGGAGCCGTTGAACTCCGGTCTCCTGGCACGATGGCCGCATGTTCCGCTATTTCCGCCGGCTGGCCCACGGGGTCACCTACACACGATGGCTGCACCTGTGCATCCCGGTGTTGATCTTCAGTGTGTGGATATTCATCTCCATCGACACGTGGTACGTGCCGGCGCTCGTGATGCTGCCGGTCGGTCTGATCCCCGCGGTACGGCTGGAGGAAGGGCTGCAAGCACAGCTGTTGTTGACGCCCGAGGAACGGGGCCGGCCCGACGCCCGGATCGCCGCCGCGGCGTCCGCCACGTGGGCAGAGCGCCGGCGGGTGGTGCTCTGGATCCAGGTGAGGCTCGCCCTTGCGGCGGTGGCCACGCTCATCACCGTATGGCTGCCGGTCCTCGCCATTGATCTGCTCACGCTGTCGTTCCGCCGCGCCGACGGCAACGTCAGGCCGCTGACAACCCTTGAACCGCACTGGTGGTACGCGCTGCTCGCGCCGCTGCCGATCGTGGCCATGCTGGCCTGCATGCCAGCCCTCGGAGACGTGGTCACCGCCATCGCCCGTCGACTGCTGGGGCCGTCCCCCAAGGAGCGGTTGCTGGCCCTGGAGGAGCGCACCGAGCAGCTCTTGGAACGTAATCGCATCGCGCGCGAGCTGCACGACTCCATCGGTCATGCCCTGACCGTGGCCGTCGTCCAGGCGGCCGCGGCACGAACAGCGAAAGACCCGGACTTCACCGACCGGGCGCTGGCAGCGATCGAGGAGACCGGGCGGGACGCGCTGGACGACCTGGAGCGGGTGCTGCGCGTGCTGCGGGAGCAGCGGACCCCCGCCACCCAGCGGCCGACCCTCGTCGAGGCAAGCCGCCTGTTCGAGTCGGCCCGCGCATCGGGGGCGAAGCTCGACGTCGACGTACAAGGGCCACTGGCCAAGGTGCCGGCACCGGTCTCACGCGAGGGTTACCGCATCCTTCAGGAGTCGCTCACCAACGTGCTGCGCCACTCCGGTGCTGTGCCGGTCCGGGTCCGGATGGCCGTCGCGGACGACTGGCTGGAGCTCGAGGTGTCCAATCCGCTGAGCACATCAGCGGGTTCGCCCGGCGGCGGCAGTGGCCTGCGCGGGATCAGGGAGCGGGCCGCGTTGCTCGGCGGGAAGGCCAAGACCGGTCCGTACAAAAGCGAATGGGTGGTGCACGCGAGCCTGCCGCTGGACCGAATACGCTGACCGGATGCCGGTTACCGTGCTTCTGGTCGACGACGAGCCTCTTGTGCGCGCGGGTTTGCGCGCAGTCCTGGAGGCACAGCCCGATATCGAGGTGGTGGGAGAGGCGGCCGACGGCGCCGCGGTCGTGCCACTGGTGCGCCGGCTGCGGCCCGACGTGGTCGCCATGGATGTACGGATGCCTCTGATGGACGGCATCGAGGCGACCCGGGTAGTGCTGCGCACCGTGGACTCGCCGCCGAAGATCTTGGTGGTGACGACCTTCGAGAACGACGAGTACGTGTACGAGGCACTGCGGGCCGGGGCCGACGGATTTCTGATCAAGCGCGCCCGGCCCTCGGAGATCGTGAACGCGGTGCGGTTGATCGCCGAGGGGGAGTCGCTGCTGTTTCCCGCCGCGGTCCGCGCTCTCGCCGCCGAGTTCGGCAGCAACAAGGCGCGGGCGGACCTCGACCGGGCCGCGCTCACCGAGCGGGAGGGGGCGGTGCTCCGGTTGATGGCGCGCGGTCTGTCCAACGCCGAGATCGCCGCGCAGCTCGTCGTCGGCACGGAAACGGTGAAGACCCACGTCAGCGCGGTGCTGGCCAAGTTGGGGGCTCGTGACCGCACGCAAGCGGTCATCGCCGCGTACGAGTCCGGATTCGTCTCCCCGAGCTGACGCGCCCCGGCGCGAACGCCTGGTCGGGCGGCGCTCGCAGTGCTCGTAACCAGCGAGTACGATCCGGCAAAACAAGCGCGCGAGCTGGGAGGACACACCGTGGGGCGGTTGACCGGCGGGGACCCCTCATTGCTGCGGCGGATCAATTCCGCTGTGGTGCTGCACGCCCTGCGGGGCGCCGGCTCCCCGACGCTCACTGACCTGACGCGCATCACGGGCCTCTCCCGGCCGACGGTCGAGGGTGTGGTCGAGGGGCTGATGGAGACGGGGCTCGTCGTCGAGGCCCCGCCCGAGGACGGCGAGGCGCGGCGGCGGGGCCGGCCGGCGCGGAGGTTCCGGTTCCGCGCCGAGGCGGGGCACCTGATGGGCGTCGAGATCGGTCCGCACCGCATCGCTGCCCTGCTGTCGGGCCTCGACGGCCGTGTCATCGGCGCCGGCTCACGCACCGTGTCCGAGACCGCCTCGGCGGACGAGCGGCTGGAGCGGGTGCGCGCCATGGTCGCCGACGTCCTGCGCCGAGCCGGCGTTCCGCGCAGCTCACTGCGTGCCGTCGGGGTCGGGGCCCCGGGCATTGTGGAGGCCGACGGGACAGTGCGGCTGGGAACGGCCCTTCCCGACTGGACCGGGCTGCCGCTCGGCGAGCGGCTCCGCCGGTCCTTCCGCTGCCCCGTGCTGGTCGAGAACGACGCCAACGCGGCGGCGGTCGCCGAGCACTGGAAGGGCGCTGCCGTCGACTCCGACGACATCGTCTTCGTACTGGCCGGGCTGAGCCCGGGCGCGGGATCACTGATCGGCGGGCGGCTGCACCGGGGGTTCGGCGGCGCGGCCGGCGAGATCGGAGCGCTGCATCTGCTGGGCCGCGAGGCAACGCCGGAGATGCTGCTGTCGACGACGGACGAGCCGGTGCTCCCCCTCGACGAACAGGCCGTGGCCACCGTCTTCCGGCGCGCCAGGCAGGGTGACTCCGCCGCGCAGGAGGCCGTCGAGCGGTTCATCCAGCGGCTGGTGCACGGTGTGGCGGCGCTGGTCCTGGCGCTCGACCCCGAGCTGGTCGTGATCGGCGGGTGGGCGGCCGGTATCGATGGCGTACTGGAGCCGCTGCGCGGCGAGTTGGCGCGCTACTGCCTGCGTCCGCCCCGGGTGGCGCTGTCGGTGCTGGGTGAGGCGGCGGTGGCGACGGGGGCGCTGCGCCTCGCCCTCGACCATGTCGAGGAAGAGCTCTTCGCCGTCGAGAAAACGGTGACGGCCCGCCGCTGAGTGCGATGGGCCGTGCCGTACGACGTTCGGGCTCACCGCGGAATCAGGAGGCCCTGCGCTCCTGGGTGTGGTGGCTGATCTCCAGGTCGCCCGAGTCACCGAAGGTGAGCCGGCAGGTGTCCGCCCGGTAGGTGGCCACCGAGACGGCGGCGGTCCTGCCCTCGGCGAAGTAACGCGTGGTGACGACGAGGACGGGCGCGCCCGGCAGGCGGTCGAGCTCCTTCGCGTCGTCCGCGCGGGCCGAGCCAAGCTCGACGGCGCGGTCCTGGCCGTCCATTCCGAGGCGCTGCAACTCCCGCAGCACGCTCCGCGCGCGGGCGGCGCCCGAGGGCGCTTCAATGGCCGCGAGGTCCGGCACGGAGGCGACGGGGACGTACAGCAGCTCGGCCGCGACCGGCTGGCCGTGCGATACGCGGATCCGGCGGACCGTGTGGACCTCATCGTCGAAGTCGCCGTCGAGCATGCGGGCCACTGCCGCCGGGGGGACGGCACTGGTGCAGTCGAGGGGCTGCCAGGAGTCGCCGGTCGCTCCCGGCCAGCCGTGCTGCGAGGTCCCGACGTCCACCCCCACGCGCGGCGGGGCGACGGTGGTCCCCACGCCGCGGCGGCGCTGCAAGCGGCCTTCGAGCTCCAGCTGTTCGAGCGCCTGGCGGAGCGTGGCACGCGCGACGCCGAAGCGCGCGGCGAGTTCGCGCTCGTTGGGCAGGATCTCACCGACCGCGAAATCGGAGTCGAGCGCCTCGCTGAGCACGGTCTTGAGGTGCCAGTACTTCGGCTCCGGCACCGTATCGAGCTGCGTGGTCCCCACCCTGATCCTCCGCAATCGGCCTGGTCCCCGGGCGAGTTTCCGCGCCCTTGTTTATTAAAGGTTCCTGCACTAACTCTGCGACCATAAGTCCGGGGTCTGCCTTGGTCAAGACCAATCAGCACAGGACGGGCGCCGCCCTTACGCGGCGAGTGCGGCGAGTTTGTCCGGGTTTCGCACGATGTAGACGCATTGGATGAGGCCGTCCACGACGTCAAGCTGGAAGACCGAGTCGGGCTTTCCGCCGGAGAGGACGAGCAGCGCCGGACCGCCGTTGACTTCCAGGAAGCGGAACTCGCCCTCAGGGATGCCCTTCCTGGCCGCCCCGAACAGGAAACGGCCCACCTTGTCGGCGCTCTCGATGACCCGCAGCGGCGCCTTGGCCTTGCCGCCGCTGTCGCCGACGAGCCTGACGTCCGGCGCGAGCAGTGCGAGCAGCGCGTCGAGGTCTCCTCCCGACGCGGCGGCGAGGAACCGTTCGGTGAGGTCCCGTCGTTCCGCGGGATCCACGTCGAAGCGCGGCCTACGTTCCTCCACATGCCGCCGGGCGCGTCCCGAGAGCTGCCGTACGGCCGATTCCGAGCGTTCCAGGGTGGCTGCGATTTCGCCGTACGGGAAGCCGAAAGCCTCCCGCAGTACGAACACCGCGCGCTCCAGCGGGGAGAGCGACTCGAGAACGACGAGTACCGCGAGCGAGACGGAGTCGGCGAGAACCGCGCGTTCCGCGGTGTCCTCGACGGTCGCACCGAAGTCCGTCTCGAGCGGCTCGGGGAGCCACGGCCCGACGTACGCCTCGCGTCTTGCCTGTACGTGCCGCAGCCGGTCGATGGCGAGCCGGGTGGTGATCCGCACCAGATAGGGGCGTGGTTCCCGTACGTCGTCGCGCGCCCGGGCAGACCAGCGCAGCCACGCCTCCTGCACGACGTCCTCGGCGTCGGCGACGCGGCCGAGCATCCTGTACGCCACCCCGGTCAGAACGGGGCGGTGCTCTTCGAAGACGTCGGTCACGGTGTCGGCAGTCACACCTCCATCCCATCCGACCGTTCCCGCCATGTCCAGGCAGCACGGGTACGTCGCGGCCGGAACTGTCCGGCCTCTTGAACTCCAAGCTACTCAACGGTAATTGTTGCTGACACGTTGTCTAGCGCCGACCCCACCCAGGGAGCAGCAGCATGGCCGCAAAGGTCTCCTTCAGCATCGAGTCCCCCACGGGCAGTCACACGCTCTGCGTCGCGTACGAACGGGCGGGCGCCGGCGAGCCGCTGCTGCTCCTGCATGGCATAGGCCATCACTGGCAGGCGTGGCAGCCGGTGTTCTCCGCGCTGGCCGCCGAGCGCGACGTGATCGCTGTGGACCTGCCCGGTTTCGGCGGGTCGACCGCGCTCCCCAACGGCCTCTCCTACGACTTGTCGACGGTCGTTCCCGTACTCGGTTCGCTGTGCGAGGCGCTGGGCATCGAGCGCCCCCATGTGGCGGGAAACTCCCTCGGCGGCCTGCTCGCCCTGGAGCTGGGCCGCGAAAAGCTCGTGCGGTCGGTGACGGCGCTGTCCCCCGCCGGTTTCTGGACGGAGAGCGAGCGCCGCTACGCCTTCGGCGCGCTGCGCGGGATGCGGTTCGGGGCTCAGAATCTCCCGCTGCCGGTCGTGGAGCGCATGGCGCGCACGGCCGTCGGCCGGGCCGCGCTCACGAGCACCATCTACGCGCGGCCCGGATGGCGTTCACCGGAGGCCGTCGTCGCCGAGACCTTGGCGCTGCGCGACGCGACCGGGTTCAGCGAGACGCTCTCGGCGGGCCGCAGCGTCCTGTTCACCGACGACGTTCCCGGCATACCCGTAACCGTCGCCTGGGGCAGCCGTGACCGGCTGCTGCTGCGCCGCCAGGGCGTCAGGGCCAAGCACGCGATCCCCGGCGCCCGGCTGGTCAGGCTGCCCGGCTGCGGCCACGTTCCGATGAACGACGACCCCGCGCTGGTGGCCCGGGTCATCCTCGACACGAGCGGCTGACACGCCCCGGGCGCGCCCGCCGAAAACCCCGGAGCCGAGGCCGACCCCGGCGCCGACGAGCACGCTGCCCGCGATCTGCGCGGCGCCGTAGGAGCCTGTTCCGACGAGCGGAGCGGTCATGGCGGCCGCTACGGGGATCAGTCCGGAGAAGAGCGTCGCCCGTTCGGCGCTGATCCGCTGCACGCCCATGTACCAGCACACGAAGCCGACGACGGTGACGACGACGGCCTGCCACAGCAGCGCCATGCCCTCGACCGGCCCCGGCATGCGCAGCCAGTCGGCGCCGTCGTGGAGGAGCCCGATGACGGTGGACTCGACGGCGGCGACACCGCAGGCCGCGGCGGAGAGCAGCTTCGGGCCCAGCGGCCGCAGTACGGGAACGGCGATCACGGCGAAGCCGACCTCGCCGACGAGTGCGGCGACGGACCAGCCGATCCCGGACGCGTCGGTACGCCCCCACCCCTGCACCGAGAACGCCCCGGCGGCGACCAACAGGGCGCCGTGCACGACGGGGCGGGTGGGGCGGCGGCCGTCCAGGAGCTGCACCAGTACGGCGACGACCACCGGGGCGCAGCCGACGAAGACGCCGGGGACCGCGGGTTCCGCGGTGCGCTCCGCGGCCAGGACGGCCAGGTTGAAGCCGACCATTCCGACGGCGGCGAGCAGAGCCACCCTGCCCCACTGGCGACGGGTCAGTTTCCGGAGCGGGGTGGCGCCTGCGCGGCCGAGGAGGGGCAGCAGGAGCAGACAGGCGAGGCCGTAGCGCAGCGCCTGGCCGCCCGCGTACGGGTAGTCGCCAAGAACGCTGTTGGCGGAGAAGGAACCCCCCACAAGGAACACAGGCGAAGGCCGCGAGAAGCGCCCCTCTTACGGATGTGCTGTTCATGGGAACGACGCTAGGCAGCACACCGGGCTGGTTTAAGGTCCACTTCCATGGCGCTATCGGGGACCAATTCAGCGGCGGCGCAGGGCCCGGACCGGTCCCCCGCGTGGGAGTTCCTGTTGCCCGCCGCTTCGGCGCCGGCGCGGCAGCGCGGCCGGACGTTGCAGTCGGCGCTGCGCGAGGCGGTCAGGTCGGGGCGGCTGGCAGCCGGGACGCGCATGCCGTCGAGCCGTGAGCTCGCGGCCGATCTCGGCGTCTCGCGCGGGCTGGTCACCGAGGCGTACGAACAACTCACCGCCGAGGGGTATCTGCGCACCGGGAGGGGCGCGGGAACGTGGGTCGGGGGCGCGGCACGGTCCGCCGCGCGCGAGGCGCGCGATCTGGCGCGGCGCGCCCCCGGCGTACGGGTCGACTTCCGCCCGGGAACGCCCGATCTCTCGCTCTTCCCGCGAACGGCCTGGGCGTCCACCCACCGGAGCGTTCTCGGGAACCTGCCGCACCATGCCCTCGGTTACCCCGATCCGCGCGGGCTGCCGGAGCTGCGCTCGGCCCTCGCCGGGCTGCTCACACGGCGCCGAGGTGCGGTCGCCGATCCCGAGAGGCTGCTGGTTTGTTCCGGTGTGGCGCAGGCGATGACGCTACTCGGCTTCGTCCTGCGGGAGCGGGAGCAGGGACGGGGACAGGCGAGCGTGGGGGTCGAGGACCCGGGCAGCCCGGAACACACGGCGCTGTTCGCGTCCGCCGGGGTCAGCGCTGTCCCATTGCCACTCGACGCCGGGGGACTGGCCACAGGGCCGTTGCACGACAGCGGGGTGCGCGCCGTGGTGACCACGCCCGCCCATCAGTTCCCGCTGGGTATCGGCTACTCGGCGGAGCGCAGGGCGGAACTCCTCGGCTGGGCGCGCGCGGTGGACGGACTGGTCGTCGAGGACGACTACGACGGCGATTTCCGCTACGACCGCGCCCCGGTGGACCCTACACCCTGGCAACTTGACATGTGTGCAGGTCAGCGCAGCGAGAAGCCCCGCCCATGCGCCACGGGGGCAGCGCACAGACGGGGCCGTTGTGGGACTCAGCGGTTCAGGTCCCTGTACTCGTCAAGTACCCGCAGCGCGGGCATGAGGCGGGGCAGGAAGCCCGGACAGCTCGTCTCCTTCGGGAGTGCCCAGGTGTGCCAGCACGACAGGCAGCAGATCACCCGCTCATGTTCAGGGTCGGGTACAGCGTCACTGCCGCAATGCGGGCACTGAATCATGGGCCAACTCCTACGCCGACAGGTCGAACTCACCCAGCTTGGCACCGCTCAGGAAGTCGGTCCACTCAACGGCCGTGAACTCGACCGTCTGACCGGTCACGGAGTTGCGGACCGCCACCTTGTCAGGAACGTTGATCGCCACCTCGACGCACCGGCGGTCGTTGGGGTCGTACTTGCACGCGTTGGACGTGTGGAACTCGAATTCGGGGATTGCGGTCATGGTGCCTATCCCTTCGCCGTACGTGCGGGGAGACGGTCCCCGCGCCGTTCTGCGACCCGCCCCGGCCACTCGACCTGTCCAGGGTTTCCGAAACCGGGGCGGGGGTTCTCACCGTCCCTGCCGGGATTCCGAATCGAAGACGGGGGAGCCTCGAATTCGGCTACGTCCGGCAGGGACGGAGCTCATAGGGTGCCCGTAGCGGCAAGGGTGAGAATCACGCCGCAAGCGACGGCCACGCCGAATACGAAAATGGGCCAAGCGAAGCGGCCAACAACGCGCCTCACCATCGGATTGGCTCCAACTTCCCACCAGCGCAACGGGAGCACGCCACCTTGCATGTGCCCCGGCACGTCCGGCAGCCAGCAAATCCCCAGCAGTCAGGACACCTGACTTCACGGTGCCCAGTGCACTGCCCGCAATACTCCTTCGGTGGCCCTAGGGGCTCCGCTGCGGGCTTCTCCGGGGCTTTCCGGGACCATGGCTTACGAACGGGCGCAACGGCCGTTTGAGGGCTCATTTCCGGTCCACGGATCTGCGGTGCGGGTGGTTCTGCAACTCCGCGTTGCAGCTCCGGACCGTGACGGGGCTCCCCGCCGTGCGGGCGGTCTCGCGCTGCTTGGCCAGTGCGGCACAGACACCACAGCCATCCACGGGCACGGGCTCAAGGTTGGGGTCCGGCAGCGCCGGGGCCGACGCGGTGTGCTCGTTGCAGACCATCAGAACCCGCCTTAGTCCGGACTCAACTTCCTTCAGCAGAAGGCGCGTTGGCTTGGCATACGGACCACGCGGCACCCATGAGGGCAGCGGTACCCGGTTAGGCAAGCTCACCGTGTCCGGCGTGAGTCGCCAGAAGTCGCCCCGGGCAACGCCCGTCTCAAGCTCCGTCGCGTCAACGTGGGGTACACGCTTCGGTAAGCCTTCCGCCATGGTCGCCATCCCGCTTGCTCCCTCAACCGTCCGGTGCTGCTCTCGGGTGTTGGCCCAGAGAAGCGCGTGGAGTTGGTCAGCACCACCGCAGAAAGGCCGCAGTTCCGCCGCACACCGGGCCGCACACCGGCCGCAGTGGCTACGCTGACCAGGGGCGGACAGGACCCGGACGGAGAGGACGGGCAGGATGACCAGCAGGCGACGGAGATTCGCGGAGCGCCGGAAGGCGTGCGGATTGAATCAAGAGCAATTCGCGGAAGTGGTCGGCGTAGACCGTTCTACAGTCCAGCGCTGGGAAAAAGGCGACCATGGCCCACAGCCATGGCAAAGGCCAAAGATCGCTCAGGCTTTGGGCGTCACAGCCAAAGAGCTTGACGCGCTTCTCACTCCGGATGCCTACGCGCCCCAACAGCCTGCTAATGGATGGCTTGCCGTCACCGCGCCCGCTACTGACGACGAATTTGAAGCGTTTGAATTGGCGCGTCGCGTGGGGGCGAGCGACGTTGGGTCGGAAACCCTCGACCGACTTGAACGCGCCTTTGACGAACTCGCCATGAAATATCCGGTGTCTCCGCCGCAAGCCCTTTTGGAACGTGTGCGGAAACACTCCGCGTATGTCGCGCACCTCATGGACGCACGCATGACCCTTGGTGAACAACGGCGCTTGTTCGTTGTCGGGGGCTGGTTTCAGCTATTGGGCGCGACGCTCCATATTGACCTTAACCAGGAGCACGCGGCTACGGCCCGGTTGCAGTCGGCTGCCACGCTTGCCCAGCACGCCGAACATTCTGAAATCCAAGCATGGTGCTACGAGACGGATGCTTGGCGAGTCCTGACAGACGGCGAATATGGTCGCGCACTTGAGCTGTCCCAAGTCGCGCAAAAGCTTGCCCCGGTAGGAAGTTCAGTTGCCATTCAGGCGACAGCTCAAGAGGGGAGGGCAAGAGCGCGCCTAGGTGAGACGAAAGAGACTTACGTTGCCATCGAACGGGTTCAGCGAATGTCGGCTGCACTCGTACCGAGAAAGGGAACCGAACACCACTACCAATACGACCCCGGTAAATCACTCGCCTACACGGCAACGACGCTAGCTTGGATTGGCGACCCTGCTGCCGAGACGTATGCGCGGGAAGTAATTGCCAGGCTGGCCCCCGCTGACGATATTCACAAATGGCCGCGTCGGGTGGCATCAGCCAATATCGATTTGGCTTTGGCTCTGCTTGGTGGTGACCGTCTGGACGAAGCGTGTAATGCAGCTCAGCGGGCAATAATGTCCGGTCGCATTGTCCCCTCGAACCATTGGCGTGCGCTTGAAGTCGTCAAGGCTGTGGAAACCCGGCAGTTGCCGGAAGCCCCAGACCTGCGGGAGGCGTACCAGGGCCTGAAAGCACTCGAAAGCGGTAGCTAGCAGTGGGTCACTCTATGTAGCCAGGCTTTTCGCCGGCTGAACCTTGCAAAATTTGGACATAGCGGCATCACTCACCCCTCCTTGCCGACTGGCAATCACGCCTGGTGACAGAAATGCCGAAAGCCCCCAACGACCACCCAGCACGGGCAGCCATCGGGGGCAAGGGTCAGAAGTGCCGGGGGCAGCACCCGACCGTGAACAGGTCCAACGGGCTTGCTTCCGTGCGGAGTTCGAGCCGGTAGAGCATGGCGAAGACCGGCCACAGCGGGTGTGCCTCCGGAACTTCGCGCTCGGCCAACTCGCAGCACAGTTCCCGGAGTTCGTCACTCGCCACGGCGGTACGCATCCAGAGCAACGACGGCAGCCGCGCGGGCAGCGTCGATGGGGTCGGCCGAAGCGGCAGGGTCGGCCGTCTTCTCGTGTGCCGACAAGGCCGCGTCGAGCTGCCCCAGGAATCGCAAGAGCGGGTGTGCCACGGGCACGCCGGACGAACCGGGGACCGTGACGCGATCTGAGCGGCTACGGCGTCCCAGACGGCCCGGAGTGCCGGGTAGCGCTCCGCGTCCGCTGAGACGGACTCAGGGCGATTCTTGGATGCCGTGGCGGTTGCCTTCCGGTTGCGTGCTGCCGCCTTCCGGTGCGCCTCGCTGCAATAGCGGGTACGCCGATCGGCATCAGAGGGAATCGGCGCATCGCACGGGGCGTGCGCGCACCTTCGTTTCATGCGCTTGCCTTTCGAGTTAGCGGACAGTCTGGAAAGGCTTGTCCGGGACGGACGCGTTTTCCGTGCTGGGACCGGGATCGCTGAGCGGCAATGACGGGAACTTTCGACCCGCATACGCCCTGCCTCAGCGAGGATCAGCACGAGTCACCCTGAATCATTCGCGTGATCACGAGTCAAGAGCAAGGGCGGCAATGCTTGCAGTGAATGACCCACGCATCCGACGTGAGTCGCGCTCAGCGTCGGAAGGTATCTTGTCCTTCGGCGCGTACGAGTAGCGCGGGCAGGATCGGCAGCGTGCCGGAACCCATTGCCTGTCATCTTCGCTGAGCACTGCGCGACCATCCGGCCGAACCCACGCCGGGCGCATCCAGGATGACCACTCGCTGAACTCTTCACCTGTGCCCGGAATCTCGCGCACCTTGAAGGCGAGTAGTCGTCCGTCACTGAGTTTATGGGGAGTGCCTACCTTTCGACCCCACCCCTTTTCGATGAGGTACCCCCCTACATCGGCGGGACACTTCACGCGCATACCCGCCCCCAGGGGCACACTGTCAATGTGCACCCCTGAGAGCAGTTCAACGAACATAGGTATTAGGCCAGTTCGGCAAGCTCAGTGGAGAGAAGCCACTCAGCCTCACCCTTCGGCACGTTGTACGTCTCGCCGTTCTCAAGGACGTGAGAGGGGATGCCGTTATTGGTCGGGCCGTAACTCATATAGCCGGTCATGCGGACAGTCACGGTCGGCTCAGTGGTGTTGAAGAAAGACATGGGTTGAACTCCTATTAGGCAGAGACGGTGATCTTGCAGACAGCGGCAGCGTTCGGGACAGCGATTGCGGCGCGGGCAATCGCGCGGACAGCCGTGCCGTCCTTGAGGAATCCGAACTGTTCGGATATCTGGAAACCGGCATCCTTGCGCCAAACGGCAAAGACCTGATCCGCCTCATAGGCGAGAATGTCAGCGTCCGGCATGAACGAAGAAAGCCAAACCGGCACGCCGAGGATCGACCGCTGAATGCCAGCAGTAGGCGAACCAGCCGACTCACTCAGAAGCGGCTTGAGCGAACCGGACGCCTCACACAGCGCCATAAGACCGGCCCACGCGGTGGGGCTCATCACAATTGCGGTGGCCTTCGCATTCGCCGCTTCCAGCTTGCCGAAAGCCGTGACGAAGGGGTCAAGGTCCTTGAGTCCACCGACGACAGCGTGAGTCTGGATACCGGCAGTCTGAGCAATTCCGGTGAAGCCCTTACCGGCCCCGGTGCCAACCAGCGCCTCACGGTCGAAGCCCAGCGCGACGGAACGGAGAAGCGACTTCGCGACAGGGTTGAGGAAGCTCGAACCCCCGTCCTGCACAAGCTCGTTGGCGAGCATGTCAGCGGCAGCAATCTTCTTCGGCGTCACCTTGAGCGGGTCAGCGCCGAAACCACCCGTAGGCAGGTCGTCAAGCTCACCGACGAACCCAGCCGAGAAGTCCGAGCGGATCACGGGAAACGCGTACGTCTCCGCACTGGTCTGGACGCGCTGAACGCCGCTCTGCATGACGACCGACTGAGGCGCGAGAAGGTCAACGAAGTTGCGGGCCGTCTCTTCGGGAGAGAACGCCTTACCGGTGCCGGTCGTGGTAATTCCACGCGACTCGGAGATAGACCGGCTCAGCATCTCCCCAGCGCTCACGCCAGGAACAGTGGACCGGTTGGGGGAAAGGCCGCGCGTAGTCCCCATCTCGTGAAGCGGGGACGTGACTCGCATGGCCATTTCCTCAGCGACAGACGCGGCAATGTGACGCTTGGCGTTGTCGTCGTCCTCCTTGATGTCGTCCAGTAGGCGCGTCTCTTCGTTCCGCTCAGGGGAAGTGAGCGAACGCTTCCCCACTCGGTCCGTTAGTTCGCGAAGCTTGTTAGTCGCGACTTCCCGCTTCTCAAAGGCGATGCGTGCGATCTCGGCATGATTCACCGAAGGCCCCTTACTATCCTCTTGAAGGCAACAGAAAGGCCCGGACTGTGAAATTGCAGGTCCGAGCCGGCTGGGGGCTGAGATGAAATTCTCCGAAAGCCCCTTCAAGGGGATTAGTAAACGTCTACGCGGCCTTGTTCTGAGCGCGCCTTTTCGCGGCCCATTCGCGCTTACGCTGCCGCTCACGCTCCACCTTGCAGCCGGAGCAATACAGCGGCCAACGGCGCTTCTGCCCTTCCGGACGCTTCTCCTCGTAGGCCTGGTGACACATCAGGCACGCGCCCGTGAAGACCTTCACGCCCTCCACCACGCAGATAGTTCCGCCCTTCGTCGTCCAAGGCATGGGGCGCGCTTCGCGGCGACGGATGATCAGCCGAGAGCGGAGCACGTCCCTACGCAGCGCGGGCGGGAATTCCCACAAGGGCCGGAACGGATCGGCTATGAGCCGGTACGAGCCACGGGCAAAGCCAGAACGCACTCCTACCGGTCCACTCTCGCCCTGCATTGAGCGACTGGTGTCCCACTGCATGAACGCCCGGACAAGCGCGGGGTCTCTGTGCTCGGTCAGTTCGTCAGGAGAGTCAATGAGCGCCTCAATCTCGTTCTCTGTCACGCCAGTTGGGTTGTAGTACATGCGGGAGCCATCCTGTCTGCGGGCATAGAAAAGCCCCGGTTGAGAAGCCGGGGCAGAGGCTAGATTGAGTCGGGTATCAGCGAGGCAGGCGCACCCTGAAACCCCACGGGCCACGCGCACCCATAGGGCCGAAACGGCCGTCTCGTCCGAGGGCTTGGCGAGACGAGAAAGGCGCGCTCCCCAATGGCAGCATCAGGGCAGTCCCGCCGGAAAGCGGCTATCAGGTCACGACGGGAAACGAAACCGCCCGCTGACTGTTCGCACAGCTTGAGCCAGCACTCAGGCGTCATAGCGGACTCACGCCGGAAAGCGGGCGCGCCGGACAAGACCTCTTTCAGGTCCCGCGTCACGGGGCCGGACGCGTAGCGGATCGAACGGGCCATGCGTTCCCATGTGGGATGTTTCGAGCGGGAAGACACGCGCTCTTTCCCCTCTTCGGCAATGCCGAACTCTCCGGGGCCGTCCGCGTGCATTTCGAGCGTATTGAGAAACGACGACATGTGGACGCGCCATAGGGCTGGGTCAAGTGGCGCGTAGGGCGCTTTCCCCTCCACCCAGCAACGCGAAGCGGGGCACCACAGGACGGGCGCACTGAGGTGGCGTCGCGCTGCTTCCTCAATGGCTTCGGCCCAGTTGCCCACGCTGGAACTCTTCAGCTCTTCCATTCGCATCCTTTCGGAAAGTGTTCTCCCCCGCTGTCTTGCAAGAGAGGTTCAAGAGATTGGCAAACGATGAGCAAGAAACACACAACTCCGATCCCGCTGTAAGCAGGAGCTTTGCAAGGTGAGCAAGTTACGTGTGTGCATCTGGTCTCACGTGAAACGGCAACCGGAAATGTGACCGTCATCCGTCACTCGCTCCGTTGCTTGCACAACTTGCGCAGAGTGGAGCCGAGAAAAGCCCCAGCGCGAGGCCGGGGCCGAACGGTCTTCGAATTGGACCTAAAGTGTCGGTTGCCTGAGAGCGCAGCGGCTTCCTGCGGGCACGAAGAAGCCCACTGGTCACGGGGGACCAACGGGGCTAGTTCGGGGCTCAGGCGGCCCTACGCGGCTTCTGAGAAGTCCTCTTGCTCAGCGGGCATC
The DNA here is from genome assembly GCF_018614615.1 of Streptomyces sp. ISL-100. Taxonomy (GTDB): domain Bacteria; phylum Actinomycetota; class Actinomycetes; order Streptomycetales; family Streptomycetaceae; genus Streptomyces. The sequence goes on from NZ_JAGGOK010000080.1 coordinate 17,277, forward strand.
GCCCACTCGATATCGCAGCGTGCGCGGCCGTCGAACCGCACACCTTGCCCCGGAGCTTTGGACACCTTCACGTGGTCGATGGCAAGCGCGAGGAGGTCACGCCTCAGCGCGTCGTCCGCTGCCTCCCAGGCTTCCCGCGCGTACCCGTTCATCAGGAAGCTGATATCCACCGGACCACCGGACAGTTCCTTTACGCGCTGTTCCGCTGCCGTCAGCCGTTCCTCAGCTTCCGTCTTCGCGGGTATGCGGTACTTCGCGGAACGTCCCGCGTAGAAGCCCGCGCGGTCATCGTCATGGAACTTGTCTAGCGCCTTCTCGGCGGACTTGAGAGCTGCCGTGGCTTCCCGTATCTCCGTCGTTTCCTTCGGGCGCGTAAGCGCCTGCCAGCGCTCTGCAACGGCAATCATGAGCGGGTCGTCAAAGTCAGCATTGCCTATGCGGGCAATCCAGCGTTCAACCACGTAGGTTTCCAGCGCCGTACGCCATGCCGACGCGGGAGCGTTGCACGCGCCACCCGAAGCGCGTAGCTGACAGTTGTACGACTTACCGTCAGCCACAATGGATTTGCCGCACGATGCACACGTGAGCCGTCCAGCGAGAAGCGACTTAACGCGTCCGGGACGGGGCGTGTTATCAATGATCTGATGCCCGCTGAGAACACGTCGGGCACGGTCGGCCAAGTCAGCCGAGACCATGGACGGCAACACGTCAGGCTCAACACAGCGGACGCGCTCCCCAGCGTCGTTGAAGTAGTGCGTCGGAGCCTTGTGGGACTTGTCGCCCGGAGAGACGGTAAGCCACCCTTCGTAAGCCGGGTGAATGATGATTGCCCGGATACTGTCAGCGCGCCAGCTCTTACCCGTTGAGGACTTAATTCCCTCTTCGTTGAACTTCCGGGCCAGTGCGCGCGAGGACGTACCTTCCGCTATCTCCGTGAAGATGCGGAGAACGATCGACCACGGGGAATATTCCTTGCCCCGGACCTTCACCAAGTTCGAGGAAAGCTTGCGCGTCCCTTGTCGGCAACCAGACCGAACGGCGCACGGGCCAACCAACGCCCCTCGTTGCGCTGACGCGCTTTCGTGTTCCGGACGTTGTACGAAAGGCGGGTCGAGTATTCGCGGGCATTCTCGGCACGGTCGATGATCCATCGGCGGTCCCGCTCATCCATTGAGTCAAGACGCTCGTAGTCGAAAATGACCCGCGCCTTACCCAGGATAGGGACGACCGCCTCAGCACCCTTCCTGAATCGGTCGAGCGCGTACACCCACAGCGCCGGAACCTCCCCGTTCATCACGGCCTCCATGGCCGCGTCGTACTTCGGGCGCTGTACGTCCGACCACGCCGACAGGTTCTCTTTCCAGACCTTGCGGACCTGGTAGCCCTCTTCGTCTGCCCAGCGTCGCCCCCGCTCTTCCTGTGCCCGCAGCGACAGGGCGCGCTCACCCTCCCGAACGATCTTCGACTTCCTCAGCAACAGGTCCACTTCCGGCCTGCTGTCGGTCGTGCTCTGCGTAGACGGAGTTTCGTCCCCGCGCGTAGGTGTCCTCACAACCTTGGTCAAGGGAGTCGGTTGCCTGCCCGCGCTGACGTGCGTAGGTGCCTTCACACCCTGCCTAGAGCGGGAGGGATTCCCCGAAGCGCTGACGTTCGCTGCCGTAGCCATGCCGGACCCTTTGTGACCTGCGGAAACGTCCCGCTACCCGGAAGGTCCCAGAGTGTTGGACCTACTCCCGTAGGCGCCCTCCAGGGCCTCGACCCCGAACGCGTCGCCTACACGGGGTCGGTGAGCAAGTCGCTGGCTCCCGGTCTGCGACTGGGCTGGCTGCTCGTACCCGCGCACCTGATGGGCGAACTCGTCGAGCGCAAACGGACCATGGACCTGGGCAATCCCGCGATCGATCAGGCGCTGCTGGCCGAATTCATCGGGAGCGGCGGATACGACCGGCAACTGCGCCGCTGCCAGCGCGCCTACCGGGAGCGGCGGGACGCGCTCGTCGCCGCCCTCGCCGGGCACTTCTCCGGAGCGGAGGTGAGCGGCATCGCGGCGGGACTGCACACGCCATCGTCCGGCTCCCGGATCGGTACGGCCCCGAGCACGCGTTCCTGGAGCACGCCGCCCGTGCGGGGGTGGCGGTGCGCCCGTTGAGCGACTTCGGGGCTGCCCGGGAAGCGTCGCAGGACGGATGCGTACGACTGGTGCTCGGGTACGCGCATCTGACGCCGTCCGCGATCAGTCACGGGGTGCGTCTGATGGCGGGTGCGGAGCCGCTGTAGCGGAGCGTGTCGGACCGGTCAGCGGGACCAGTTGTTCACTTGTGGTTCGTGTGGTTGCCGTGGCCGGGCACTAGGCATGGCGTCGCATGCTCGGACCGAACCGTCACTGGAGGCGCATCGATGCCGTACCGCCGACCGCAGAGCCGATCGCAGAGCCAGTCCCCCGACCGACGCACCGTCCTGCGCGGCTCACTGGCCGCCTCGGCGGCGCTCGCCCTGCCCGCCACCGCAGTCGGAACCACCGCCGCCGCGCCCGCCCAGGCGCTTTCCGGCCGCCCCCGCGCGGCGTGGGGCGTACAGACGGGTGATGTCACCTGCTCGTCGGGGCTGGTGTGGGTACGGTCCGACCGCCCGGCCCGGATGATCGTGGAGACGTCCGCGACCGAGTCCTTCCGCCACTCCCGCAGATGGCACGGGCCGCTGCTCGGCCCCGGTACGGACTTCACCGGAACGACGTCACTGCGCGGACTGCCGGCGGGCGAGCAGGTGCACTACAGGGTCACGCTCGCCGATCCCGACGATCCCCGGCGCACCGGGGAAGCGTTCCAGGGAACGTTTCGTACGGCATCCGTCAAACGACGCGACGGTGTGCGCTTCCTGTGGTCGGGCGACATCGCGGGACAGGGGTGGGGCATCAACCCCGACATCGGCGGCTACCGCGTGTACGAGGAGATGCGACGCCTCGACCCGGACTTCTTCCTGTGCAGCGGCGACACGGTTTACGCGGACGGCGTCATCCAGCCGAGCGTGACACTGCCGGACGGCCGGGTGTGGCGGAACATCACCACCCAGGAGAAGGCGAAGGTCGCCGAAACGCTGGACGAGTTCCGCGGCAATTTCCGCTACAACCTGCTGGACGAGAACGTACGCCGTTTCAACGCGCAGGTTCCCTCGATCGTGCAGTGGGACGATCACGAGGTACGCAACAACTGGTACCCCGGTCAGATCCTCGACGATGCCCGCTACACGGAGAAGAACGTCGACGTACTCGCCGCGCGGTCGATGCGCGCGTTCAGCGAGTACTTCCCCCTTTCCACCCTCCCCGCGCGCGGGGAGGGTGGAAAGGAGAACGACGGCCGCGTCTACCGGGTGGTCAGGCAGGGGCCCCTGCTCGATGTCTTCGTGCTCGACATGCGGACGTACCGCAACGCCAACTCGCCCGGTCGGCAGCCCGACGACGCGACCGGGATCCTCGGCGCCGAGCAGCTGGCCTGGCTGAAGCGGGAGTTGTCGCGCTCCCGCGCGGTGTGGAAGGTGATCGCCTCCGACATGCCGCTGGGGATCGTCGTCCCGGACGGGGCCGCCAACTTCGAGGCGGTCGCGCAGGGCGATCCCGGTGCGCCGCTGGGCAGGGAGCTCCAGATCGCTGAACTCCTGCGTCACATCAAGCACGCCCGTATCACCGGCACCGTGTGGCTCACCGCCGATGTGCACTACACATCAGCTCAGCACTACGACCCGTCCCGCGCGGCGTTCAAGGACTTCGCTCCCTTCTGGGAGTTCGTGTCCGGGCCGCTGGCCGCGGGCGGCTTCCCGGCGACCCGGCTCGACGCCACCTTCGGCCCGGAGCAGGTCTTCCTGAAGGCACCGACGCGCGCCAACGTCTCCCCCATGGAGTCCCCGCAGTATTTCGGCGAGGTCGAGATCGACGGCGGGAGTGGTGAGCTGACGGTGCGGCTGCGCGCCGAGGGAGGCGTGGTGTTGTACAGCAAGGTGCTTCGGCCTGGCCGGGTCGGACTCTAATTTGATTGAAAACGGTCACTAACTGCCCAGAAGCACACTTAACCCGTCAGTCACAAAGCGTTCGTGATCACGCAACACCGCTCGGTCACAGTGGTGCCATGACCAACATGACCGAAGTGACCAAGAGGGCCCGCCGCACGCACCACTGGCGGCGGGATCTCGTCGAGCTCGCCGCCCTGTTCACGGCGGTGGCCGTCGCCGACGCTGTCGCGAACATGATCGTGCACGGACCGGACGGGCGGTACCTCCTGGTGATCTCGGCCGTGGTGCTGACCGCCACGGCCGGGTTCCACACCTGGTGGGCACGACGGCACAGCCATGCTCCGCCGCCGGCCGGTGCTGGTACGAGCACCGCCGGCACGAGGACCGCCGGCACGAACGCCAGCACGCCCGGCACCGGAACCCCCGCCCCCGAAACCGCCCTGTGGCGCATGCGTACCACCGTCAAGGACGCGCCCGGCAGCCTCGCACTGCTGTGCACCGCCCTGGCCCGGCACCAGGTGGACATCCTCACCCTCCAGACCCACCCGCTCGCCGAGGGCACCGTCGACGAGCTGCTGCTGCGCGCCCCCGCCACGCTCCAGGCCGCCCAGCTCACCCGTGAGGTCGCCGCAGCCGGCGGCACCGACACCTGGCTGGAGCGCGCCGACGCCCACGACCTGGTCGACGCCCCCACCCGGGTGCTCGGCCTCGCCACCCGCACCGCGCTCGACGCCGCGGAACTGCCGCTGGCCCTGCGCCAGTTGCTCGGCCGCTGCACAATCCATTCGCTGCCCGCGACCACCCTCACCGGCCGCCCCACCGGCGAGACGGCGCCGGTGGAGGGCGTACTCGACGGTACGGTCATGAAACTGCGCGACCCGTCCGGTGGGGCCATCACCATCGAGCGCCACTATCTGCCCTTCACCCCGACCGAGTTCGCGCGCGCCCGCGCCCTCGTCGAGCTCGACGCCCGCCTCGGCCCGCGCATCCCCCGCAGCGAGGACGTCCTGACCCTCCCCGAGGGCAACGAGATCACCGTCCGCAGGGCGGGACTCGACGACCTCGCTGCCGCCCGCGCCATGCACGACCGCTGCGGCGACCGCACCCTGAGCCTGCGCTACCACGGCCCGGTGGGCGACGCCGACCGCTACCTCAGCCACCTCCTCAGCCCGCGCTTCGGCCGCACCCTCGCCGTCCAGACCGCGTCCGGCCGCCTCGTCGCCCTGGGCCATCTCCTCTGGGACGGCGACGAGACCGAGGTGGCGTTGCTCGTCGAGGACGCGTGGCAGCGCCGCGGCATCGGCTCCGAGCTGCTGCGACGCCTGGTGGCGCTCGCCGTCGAGGCGGGCTGCGAGAGCGTGTACGCCGTCACCCAGTCGTCCAACACCGGCATGGTCGCGGCCATGCGTGGCCTCGGCCTGCCCCTCGACTACCAGATCGAGGAGGGCACGCTGGTGGTCACCGCGCGGCTGGCTGCGTCGACGGCGACCGTACGACCGCGTCCCGCCCAGCAGGCACCGGCGCAGGCACCGGCACGGCAGCCACAGACACCGGCCGGGCGCCCCCAGCAGCGCTGAGCGCCTCGCACAGATCCCGCCACAGATCCTCAACGTCCTCCAGCCCGGCCGACATCCGCAGCAGCCGGTCGCTGACCCCCGAGGACCGCCGGTCTCCCTCGGCCACAATGCGGTGGCTGATGGAGGCCGGATGCTGGATGAGCGAGTCGACGCTGCCGAGACTGACGGCCGGCGTGATCAGCCGTACGCCCGCGATCACCGCATGCGGATCGCCGTACACCTCGAAGGCCACCATCGCGCCGCCGAGCTTCGGGTAGTGCACCCGCGCCACCCGCGGATCGGCGGCCAGCCGCCGGGCCAGCTCGGCCGCCGTCGCCGATTGCGCCCGCATTCGTACGGGAAGCGTGGAAAGCCCGCGCAGCAGCAGGTATCCGGCCAGCGGATGCAGCACGCCGCCGGTCGCGAACCGCACCTGACGCAGCTGACGCGCGATCTCCTCGTCGCACGCCACCACCCCGCCCAGTACGTCGCCGTGTCCGCCCAGGTACTTGGTCGCGCTGTGCAGGATGATCCGCGCCCCGTCCTCCAGGGGCCGCTGGAGAACGGGCGTCGCGAAGGTGTTGTCGACGAGCAGCGGCACCGAACCGCAGGACCGCGCGACCGCCCGGATGTCCACCTCGGCGAGCGTCGGATTGGCCGGCGTCTCCACGATCACGAGGCCGGTGTCGGGGCGTATCGCGTCCGCGATGCCGGCCGGATCCACCCAGGTCACCTCGGTGCCGAGCAGTCCGGCGTTCAGCAGGTGGTCGCTGCAGCCGTACAGCGGCCGTACGGCGACGACGTGGCGCAGGCCCGTGCTCGCCCGTACGAGAAGTACGGCGGTGAGCGCCGCCATGCCGCTGGCGAACGCGACCGCGCTCTCGGCGCCCTCCAGCCGCGCCAGGGCGTCCTCGAAGCGGGCGGTGGTCGGGTTGTCGAGACGGGAGTAGACGGGCGGGCCGTCCGGCCGCGCGCCGGTGGCGGCGAACTCGTCGATTCTGGCCGCCTCCCCCCGGCTGTCGTACGACGGATAGGTGGTCGACAGGTCGAGCGGCACTGCGTGCACGCCGAGCCTCGCGAGGTCTTCGCGGCCGGCGTGCACGGCTTCGGTGGCCAGGGCCCGGGGTGTGGTCGAGGCGTCGGCGTTCATGACATGACTCTGAACAGCTACCGGGAAGTAGGGTCGGAACTCCGTGTTACGTTCGGGCCATGGTCGAATCTGTCGTACTTGACCCGGTCGATCTGCACATACTGCGCCTCCTGCAGAACGACGCGCGGACCACCTACCGCGAACTGGCCGCCGAAGTCGGAGTCGCGCCTTCCACTTGCCTGGACCGGGTGACGCGCCTGCGCCGCTCAGGGGTGATTCTCGGCCATCAACTGCGCCTCGACCCCGCCAAGCTCGGCCGCGGCCTCGAAGCCCTGCTGCTGGTCCAGGTTCGCCCGCACCGGCGCGAGCTCATCGGCCCGTTCGTGGAGCGCGTCAGGGCGCTGCCGGAGACGCGCGCTCTCTTCCATCTGACCGGGCCCGACGACTATCTCGTCCACGTTGCGGTGACGGACACGGCGGACTTGCAGCGGCTGGTTCTGGACGAGTTCACCTCGCGGCGCGAAGTCGCCCGCGTGGAGACCCGGCTGATCTTCCAGGCCTGGGACTGCGGACCGCTGCTGCCACCGGCTGCGGGGGCGCCGGGAGCGGCCGGAACCAAGGCGCCGATGTCAGGCCACTGACCCTCGAACGGTAGTGACGCGGAGGCCTTGCCCGTACGAGGATGTCGGCATGTCAGTCACTTCGAGCAGCCCGCTCGCCCTCCCCCGTCAGGTCGCCGACGCGTACGTCGACGCACTCATCGCCCTCGACCCGATCACCGGCACGTACCTGGGGGTGAGGGAGAGCTCCCGCAGCCTGCCGGACTTCTCACCACAGGGGCAGAAGGCACTCGCCGAGCTGGCCCGCACCACACTCGCCGAGCTGGACAAGGCGCAGGAGCTGCCGGGCGCGGACAGTGACGTCGAGCGGCGCTGCGGCCGGCTGCTCCGCGAGCGGCTGACCGCCGAACTCGCCGTACATGAGGCCGACGAGAGCCTGCGGGCCGTCAGCAACATTCACTCCCCCGCGCACAGCATCCGTGGCGTCTTCACCGTGACGCCGACCGAGACCGACGAGGACTGGGCGGCCGTCGCTGAGCGGCTGCGCGCAGTGCCGGACGCCCTTGAGGGCTACCGGGCGTCGCTCGCGCTCGGTCTGGAGCGGGGGCTGCTGGGCGGTCCGCGCGCCACTGAGACGTTCATCGGCCAGCTGACCGAGTGGGCGGGAGACGGGCGCGGCTGGTTCGAGGAGTTCGCGGCAGCGGGACCCGATTCGCTGCGCGCCGAGCTGAAGGGGGCGGCCCGCGGCGCCACCGGGGCGGTCGCCGCGCTGCGCGACTGGATGCGCAATGTATACGGTCCGGCCGTGAAGGGGGCGCCCGACACCGTGGGCCGCGAGCGGTACGCCCGCTGGTCGCGCTACTTCAACGGCACCGACCTCGATCTGGACGAGGCGTACGCGTACGGCTGGTCCGAATACCGCCGCCTGCTCGGCGAGATGAAGACCGAGGCGGAGAAGATCCTGCCGGGCGCGGCCACGCCGTGGGAAGCGCTGTCCTGGCTCGACGAGCACGGTACGCACATCGATGGCGTCGAGGAGACGCGGGTCTGGCTGCAGGGCCTGATGGACGAGGCTATCGAAGCGCTCGACGGTACACACTTCGAACTCGCCGAGCGGGTACGGAAGGTGGAGTCCCGCATCGCTCCCCCCGGCAGCGCGGCGGCGCCGTACTACACCACACCCTCCGAGGACTTCTCGCGCCCGGGCATCACGTGGCTGCCGACGATGGGCGAGACCAGCTTCCCGGTCTACGACCTGACGTCGACCTGGTACCACGAGGGCGTTCCCGGGCACCACTTGCAGCTCGCGCAGTGGGTGCATGTCGCGGACCAGCTGTCCCGCTACCAGGCGTCGGTCGGCATGGTCAGCGCCAACGCCGAGGGCTGGGCGCTCTACGCGGAGCGGCTGATGGACGAGCTGGGCTTCCTCGGCGACGCGGAGCGCAGGATCGGCTACCTGGACGCGCAGATGATGCGCTCGACGCGGATCATCGTGGACATCGGCATGCACCTGGAGCTGGAGATTCCGGCGGACTCCCCCTTCCACCCGGGCGAGCGCTGGACTCCGGAACTCGCGCACGAGTTCTTCGGGATGCACAGCGGCCGTCCCGCGGACTTCGTGGAGAGTGAGCTGACCCGCTATCTGTCCATGCCCGGCCAGGCGATCGGCTACAAGCTGGGCGAGCGGGCGTGGCTGCTGGGCCGGGAGAACGCCCGTAAGGCGCACGGCGACGCCTTCGACGCGAAGGCGTGGCACATGGCGGCGCTGTCGCAGGGCTCGCTGGGCCTCGACGACCTGGTGGAAGAGCTGTCGAAGCTCTGACCACTGCTTGCGCGGGGGTACGTAGGCGGCCGGGCTCCAGCCGGTTTCATCAGCCCGGCCGCCGTCACGCGAATCCGCACCGACAGGGAGTTTCTTTCATGAGCACCGGCTATCTCTTCTGCTGCGACCCGCTCGGTGCGAGACGCCCCGACCCGGTCTTCGCCGAAGAGGTCGCGGTCGCGCGGCGCGCCGGCGGGGAAGCCGCGCTCCTGGACCACGACGCTCTGCTCGCCGGGGACACGGAGGCGGCGCTCGCGCGGGTGGCGCGTGGATCCGGTCCGTACTGGTACCGGGGTTGGATGATCCCCGTGTCCCGGTACGAGGAGCTGGCACGCGGCCTGTGGGCGCGCGACTGCGAACTGCTCACTCCCGCCTCCGACTTCGGCCGCGCGCATGAGCTCCCCGGCTGGTACGACGTCTTCGCGGAGCTCACGCCGCGCAGCGTCTGGCGCGCGATTCCGTACGGAGAGCCACCCTCCGCACCGGAACTCGCGGCGCTCACTGCCCCTCTCGGCCCCGGCCCCGCGGTCGTCAAGGACTTCGTCAAGTCGCGCAAGCACGAGTGGGACGAGGCGTGCTTCGTCCCCGCGCTGGCCGACGCGCAGAAGGTTTCGGTGGTCGTACGCCGCTTCTTCGAGCTTCAGGGAGACTCGCTCGCGGGAGGCCTCGTGGTGCGGGAGTACGAGCCGTTCGTGCCGGGCGGCGAGGCGCGCGTCTGGTGGGTCGACGGCGAGCCCGTACTCACGACGGCGCATCCGGACTCCCCCGCCGAGCTTCCCGCGCCGGACGTCACCGCTGTACGCCCCGCCGTGCGGGCACTCGGCTGCCGCTGGGTGACGACTGATCTGGCGCTGCGCGAGGACGGGGTGTGGCGGGTGGTGGAGGTCGGCGACGGCCAGGTCAGCGGCCTGCCCGCGGGGGCAGACCCGTACGCGCTGTACGACGCCCTCACCCGCGCCGGAAGCCATCTTCCGAGTCGATGACCTGGCCGGGGGTCCCACCCACCAACGCGCGGAGGGGGCGAAAACCACTACCCCCACCTCCACCACATGCGGCAGCCTTACCCCATGCCCACTCCCCTACGCACCCTCGCCCTGTCCCCGCGCGTCACCGCGACCGGTGACGCGCTCGCCGCCGCCGCCCGCCGGCGCGGCCTGGGGTGCGAGACGCTGCGCGAGTGGCGGGCACCGGAGCGGCCGCACGGCATCACGTCGCTGTACGCCGGGCCACTCTTCGCCGACGCCGTCTCCGGCGGTCTCGGGCTCGGTCTGCTGGAGCCGGCGACGGACTGGCTCGCGAAGCTGCCGTACGAACTCACCCGCCGGCACATCGAGTTCACCACGGTCGCCCGGGCCCGCGCGCTACGCCGTCCCGCCTTCGTCAAGCCGCCGAACGACAAGAGTTTCCCGGCGCGCGTCTACGCGGACGGCAGCGGGCTGCCGGGCCCCGACGCGGTGGACGACGACACTCCGGTGCTGGTCAGCGACATCGTCGCGTTCAGCGCCGAGTACCGGCTGTTCGTACTGGACGGCGAGGTCGTGACCGGCAGCCGCTACGCGGTGCGGGGCGGCCTCGACGTCGTACCACTGGAGGAGGACACGCTCCACGCGCAGGTGCTGGACTTCGCGTCGCTGCTCCGCACGCCCGGCGTTCCGCCGCTGCCGAGTGCGGTCGTCGTGGACGTCGGTACGGTCGACGGGCGGTGGGCCGTCGTGGAGGCCAACGCCGCCTGGGCGAGCGGGCATTACGCGTGCGACAGCGACGCCGCTCTCGACGTGGTGCTGCGGGCGGCGCGTCCGGCGGCCGAGACGGGGCCACGGGACGCGCGGTTCCTGCGCCCCGTGCATCACCACGTCGTACGGTGAAGCGGCCGGCCGGCCGTCAGCAGCCGCAGTTGTCCGAGCCGACGGGCGCGGTGAGCGGGTCGGCGTCGCGGCGCTCGCGGCCCTCCCAGGTCTCGACCTCGAAGCCCTCGCGGATCCAGTACTCGATGCCGCCGAGCATCTCCTTGACCTGGTAACCGAGTTCGGCCAGGGCGAGCGCGGCGCGGGTGCCGCCGTTGCAGCCGGGGCCCCAGCAGTACGTGACGACCGGCACGGCCTTGTCCAGGAGCCGCTCCGCCTGCGTCGGGATCAGCGCCGTCGGGAGGTGCACGGCGCCGGGGACGTGCCCCTGGTCCCAGGACTCGGTGGAGCGCGAGTCGATCACGACGAAGCCGGGGTCTTCGCCCGATGCGAGGACCGAGGCGACGTCGGACACGTCGGCGTGGAAGGCGAGGCTGGCACCGAAGTACGCGGCGGCCGCGGCGGGGGCGGCCGGCGGGACGCGGAGAACGGCGTTCGCGCTGGTGGCAGGGGTCTGGGCGGTGGTGGCCTGTGTCGTCGTCATGGCTAAAAATCTACGACGAGTGATCACTGCGCTGAAGTGAGATTCCCCGGCTCTTCTCTTGATCTGCCGGTGGATTCCCTGTTGTCTCGGGGACATGACCGGATATTCACCGGACGCCACCGACTGGCGCATCCTGGAAGCCCTGCAACGCGAAGGCCGGGCGACGTTCGCCGAGCTGGCGCGCACCGTGTCCATGTCCCCGAGCGCCGTGACGGAGCGCGTGCGGCGGCTCGAAGAGGCCGGGGTGATCTCGGGCTACACGGCCGTCGTCGAGCAGGAGCAGCTGGGGATGCCCATTCTGGCGTTCGTACGGCTGCGCTATCCGCACGGCAACTACAAGCCGTTCCACGACCTGCTCGAAGTGACGACCGAGGTGCTCGAAGCCCATCACGTCACGGGCGACGACTGCTTCGTCATGAAGGTCGCCGCCCGTTCGATGAAGCACCTGGAGGAGGTCTCGGGCCGGTTCGGCACGCTCGGCTCGGTCACCACCAGCGTCGTGTACTCCTCGCCGCTGCCGAGACGCGCGCTCAGCCGCTGATTCCGGCCGTACGGTGGCGCACCACCGACCCGTGCCGGTCCTTGACGACCTCCAGCTGGGTGGTGACGCGGCGCCGCAGGTCCGCGACGTGGCTGACGATGCCGACGCTGCGGTCCCGTTCGCGCAGGGAGTCCAATACGTCGAGGACCTCGTCCAGGGTCTGGTCGTCGAGGCTGCCGAAGCCCTCGTCGATGAAGAGCGTGTCGAGCCGTACGCCGCCGGCCTCGTCGGTGACCACGTCGGCGAGGCCGAGCGCGAGGGCGAGCGAGGCGAAGAACGTCTCACCGCCGGAGAGTGTCGCCGTATCGCGCTCGATGCCCGTCCAGGCGTCGACGACGTGCAGGCCGAGTCCCGAACGGCCGCGGCCGCCGGCCCGGGCGTCGGAGTGGACGAGGGTGTAGCGGCCGGACGACATGAGCTGGAGGCGGGCGGTGGCGGCTGCCGCGACCTGCTCCAGGCGGGCTGCGAGTACGTACGACTCCAGCCGCATCTTGCGTTCGTTGTCGGCGGAGGTGCCGGCGGTGAGGGAGGCGAGGCGTGCCACCCGCTCGTACTCCTCGCGCAGGGGGCCGAGGCGTCGCGTCTCCTCGGCGGCCTGCTGCGACAGTGCGGTGAGCGCGGTGCGGCACTCGCGGGCGGCGTCGAGTGCGGACGCGGCTTCGAGCAGCCCGCGCTCGGCGGCGTCGAACTCCGCCTGGGCCTGCCGCGGTGCGGCCTGGGGCCGGTCGGCGGCCGCGGCGGCCTCGGGTTCCGCCAACCGGTCGGCGACGGCGGCCTGTTCGCGCTGCCAGTCGTCGATCCGGTGCTGGAGGTCGCGCTGCTCCGCGTCCCCGAGCAGTGCCTGGGCGGCGGCGACCGGCGTGTCGAACCCGGCCTTGAACGCGGCGTCGGCGAGCCGGTCGTCGGCCTCCTTGAGGCGCTGGGCGGTGGCTTCCCCCGCCCGTACGGCTTCCGCGGCCTCACCGAGCACCCGGACGCGGCGCTCCAGCAGGGCGGCATGCGCGGCGACGGTGCGTTCTTCGCCACGGCCGAGGGCCACTTCGGCTTCGCGGTCGGCCAGTTCGCGGTCGAGCGTTTCGCGCTGCGATGTACGGGCGGCCGCCCGGAGCTCGGCCTGCTGCTGCGCTTCGACGCGTCGCGCGTACTCGCGCTCGGCACGGTCCAGCGCCTCGCGGGCGGCGTGCAGGCCGGCGGCGGTGGCGTGCGCCTCGGCGTGCCGGCGCCGCAATTCCTCGACCAGGTCGGAGAGTTCAGCGACGCTCACGTCACCAGGGCGGCCCTTCGCGCCGGTCGTGGCCCGGTCGGAGGCCGGAGAACCGCTGCCGGACTCGCCCGGAGGGGGCGGCTCAGCCGCCGATCGCGCGTACTGGGCCGGGATCCCGGCGCCGGCCTCCCCATGACCACCGGCTCCGCCGGCGCGCGCTTGCCCGTCGGCAGGAGGTCCGGAGGCGGCAGTCCGTTGCGGGAGCACGCTGTCGGCGGTCGGCTCGCCGTTGCGCCCATCGGTTCCGTCCGCGGGCCCGTGTGCGTGCGCCTCGGGGAAAACCGCACCGGCGTCACCTCCGGCCGCGCAACTGGTGGCCCGGCCGGGGCGGGTTGCGGCGGTAACACCGGTCCGCTCGCGCTCGGCCCGCGACGCGTCTGAGGTCGCCGCTTCCACCAGGTCGCCGCCCACGGCGGATCCGCCCGCCTCGGCGCGGGCCGCCGCGTGGTCCTCCCGTACCGCTGCCAGCGCGCGCTCCGCCGTGCCGCGCGCCGCCTCGGCGTTCGTGTAGGCCTCGTACGCCGCTTCTTCCGCCGTACGGTCCACCTGGTCCGCCGCCGCCCGCGCGGGCTTCGGGTGCTCCTGCGAGCCGCAGACCGCGCACTCTTCACCGTCGCGCAGGCCCGCCGCCAGCTCCGCCGCGATGCCCCGCAGCCGGCGTTCCTTCAGGTCCAGCCACGTCTCGTGCGCCGCCACCGCGCTGTCACGAGCCGCCCGCAGCAGGTCCTCGGCGGCCGTCACCCGCTCGGCGAGTACGTCGCGCCGGCGCGCGGCGTCGAGTCTGCGGCGGGCCGGTTCGAGCCGGCCCGCCAGGTGCTCCGCGCGGGTCACCGCGTCCTGCGCCGCTTCGATGCGTTCCTGGCAGCGCCTGCGCGTCGCGTCCCAGCCGGCCAGCCAGTCGGCGGCGTCCCGCAGCAGCTCGTCGTCGGCGCGGGCCTGGCGTTCCAGCGCCGCCCGCTCGCGGCCGATCTCCTCGCTGCGGCGCTCCGCCCTGCGCGCGGCTTCGAGGGCGCCGAGGTCCTGTCGGAGCCTGCGTTCCAGCGCGGCGAGTTGCCCGGCCCCGGTTTCGGCGAGGTCCGGGGGCAGTTCGGCCCGCGACCGCTCCCGGGCCACGACGGCCGCGCGGTGCTCCCGCTCGGCGTCGTCGCGCACCGACAGGGCGGGGGCTACGCGGTCGGCCCGGCGCGCGCGGTCGTGCCGCTCGCGCAGCCGCTCGTACTCGGGACGCCTCGCTTCGAGTACGTCGGCGCGTCGGCGGGCGTCCTCGTAACGCTGCTGGAGAGCGGCCAGTTCACGCTCGGCCTCCAGCCGGCGCCGGGCCTCGGCCTGCCGGCTCCCGGCAGCGGCTACGGCCGACTCCGCGATGTCGAGCCGCTCCTGCGCACCGCTGCGCGCGATCGCGGCCCATTCCCGTACGCCCTCGGCAAGCCCGGGCTCACCGGGCTGCGCGTCCGGCAGTGGCCAGGCTCGCGCGTCCGCGCTGTCGCCCGCCGCCTGCGCCATCCGCTGCGCGACGGCGAGCAGCCGCTCGTCCCCCGCCCGTACCTGTTGCTCCGCCGCCCGGCGCAGTTCGGCGAGACGGTCCTCGACCGCGGCGAAGCGGCGGGTGTCGAAGAGCCGGCCGAGTAGCTTGCCGCGGGCCTCCGCGTCGGCGCGCAGGAAGCGCGCGAAGTCGCCTTGGGGCAGCAGCACCACCTGGCAGAACTGCTCCCGGCTCATGCCGACGAGCTGCGTGATCTCCTCGCCGATCTCCTGGTGGGACCGGCTGAGCGCCTTCCAACCGGCGTCGGGTGTGTGCTCGCGCAGCCGGCTCTGCGCCTTCTCCGTGGTGAAGCCGGTGCCCTTCTTCTTGGGGCGCGGCTGTGCGGGCCGCCGGGTGATCTCAAGCCGCCGCCCGCCCACCGTCAGTTCGAGGCGTACCTCGGTCGGCAGGTCGTGCGGAGCGTGGTCGCTGCGCAGCGAGGCTCCGGGGCTCTGCCGCGCGCCGGGCACGGCGCCGTACAGCGCGTAACAGACGGCGTCCAGGACCGAGGTCTTGCCCGCGCCTGTCGGCCCGTGCAGCAGGAAGATCCCGGCGGCGCTGAGCGCGTCGAAGTCGACTTCCTGGGTGGCTCCGAAGGGCCCGAAGGCCGTGATGTGCAGCGAGTGCAGTCTCACCGGGCGACCTCACGCCTGGTGTCGTCGACGCGTACGTCGTCGAAGGCTCCGAAGAGCACCGTGCGCTCCCGTTCATCGGGGCCGCTGCCGCCGCGCACATGGGCCACGAAGTCCTCCGCGATCTGCTGGTCGTCGCGCCCCTTGAGGCGCTGGGCGTACGACGCGAGGGGGTCCTCGGGGGCCCGCTCGGGATCGAAGACGAGGCTGATGGTGTGCGGGAAGCGCGCGCAGAGCAGTGCCATGGGTTCCGTGGGGCGTACGGGATCGGTGAGCGTCGCCTCGATCCAGGAATCCTCGTGGCGTTCCAGAGAGGGGTCCTCGACCAGTTCCTCCAGGCGCCCGCGGATCCGGGCGACTCGCCTCGGCACGGGGCAGTCGAGCCGCTCCTGTGCCTCGATCTCACCGGTGGGCCCGAGGTCGATCAGCCACATCGTCTTGC
This sequence comes from Streptomyces sp. ISL-100, assembly GCF_018614615.1. Classification (GTDB taxonomy): domain Bacteria; phylum Actinomycetota; class Actinomycetes; order Streptomycetales; family Streptomycetaceae; genus Streptomyces. The sequence goes on from NZ_JAGGOK010000080.1 coordinate 33,096, forward strand.
GGTGGTCCGCTTCCGAAAAGGAGTACGCGAGCGGGGAGCCCGAGTACCGCACCCGCGCGGTGATGGCCTGGGAGCCGTGGAGGTGGCCGAGGGCGACGTAGTCGACGCCCTCGAAGACACCGGCGGGTACGGAGGCCACGCCGCCGATCGTGATGTCGCGCTCACTGTCGCTCGGTTCGCCGCCCGTGACGAAGGCGTGCGCGAGAACGACCGATCGGGTGCTCTCGGGACGCCCGGCGAGGTCTGCCCGTACGCGCTCCATCGCCGCTCCGATGACCGCTTCGTGCCCCACCTTGGCCACTTTGAATTCTTCGCGCACCAAGGCCGGCTCCAGATACGGCAGCCCGTAGAACGCCACGTCGCCGTGCGCGTCGCGAAGTACGACGGGTGTCGCACAACCGGCGGGGTCGGTACGCAGGTGGATCCCGGCCCGGTCGATGAGCCCGGCGCCGACGCCCAGCCTGCGGGCCGAGTCGTGGTTGCCGGAGATCATGACGGTCGGCACGCCGGCGGCGGCGAGCTGGTGCAGGGCCCGGTCGAAGAGCTCGACGGCGGCCAGCGGTGGCACTGCCCTGTCGTACACGTCGCCGGCCACCAGGACGGCTTCCACGTCCCGCTCGCGGACCGTCGTCACCAGGTGGTCGAGGAACGTGGCCTGGGCGTCGAGCAGGTTGACGCGGTGGAACGACCGCCCCAGATGCCAGTCCGACGTGTGCAGAATCCTCAAGAGACGGCTCCGACCTGCATTTTTACTTCCTCCGCCCCCTGAGCCTGCACCGAATCAGCGCGGACCTGACTGTCAGCACCGACCACGTTAGCGCCGCTCAGCACCTCGCCCACCACGGACCTCAGTTTTCGCCGCTGGGGTCACGCCGGGGGCCGCTCAGGTGTCGCCGTACGCCTCGCCGCCGAGTTCGAACCCGGCGGTGCCGGCCGTGGCGTCGGCGAGCCAGGCGCGGAAGGGCTCGATGTCCGCCTCCGGAAGCCCGACCTCGATCGTGACCGCCTCGGCGTACCGGACGTCGCGCACGACGCGCCCGGTCGCCCGCAGGTCATTCTCCAGCTTTCCGGCCCGCTGGTGGTCGACGGTGACGGTGGCGAGCCGGAAGCGCTGTCTGGTGATCGTGCCGACCGCGTCCAGGGCTTCGCCGACCACTCCCCCGTACGCCCTGATCAGCCCGCCCGCGCCGAGTTTCACGCCGCCGTAGTAGCGGGTGACGACGGCGACGGCGTACCGGACCTCTCGGCGCAGCAGCATCTGAAGCATCGGTACGCCGGCCGTGCCGCCCGGCTCACCGTCGTCGCTCGCCTTCTGCACAGAGGCGTCGGCTCCGATGACGTACGCAAAGCAGTTGTGCGTGGCCGTCGGATGTTCCTTGCGGACGCGCGCGATGAACTCCTGTGCCTCGCGTTCGGTCGCGGCGGGCGCGAGCGCGCAGAGGAAGCGCGACCTGTTGATCTCGGCTTCGTGCACGCCCGCGCGGGCGACGGTCCGGTACTGCTCCTGCATTCGGCCCACCCTATGCGCAGGCCGCAGGGGGTTACTTCCGGAGCAGCAGGATCACGGCCGCGACCACCAGGCCGACCACCACGGCGGCGAAGCCGTACGCGAGGCGGTGATTGCGCAGGCCGGGCAGGAAGCGGTCGACGGCGTACCGGCCGGGACCGGTCAGTGTGAGCGCCACCGCGGCCGCCGTGAGGAGCACTTCGTACTCCACGCCCTCGGGAGCGAAGAAACCGCCGCCCCACTTCACCGCGAGCACGTTGACCATGGTGCCGACGACGGCCGCGCCCGCCAGCGGGGTGAGCAGACCGAACGCGAGCCCGAGGCCGCCGAAGGTCTCGGTGAGGCCGGCCACGACTGCCATCGCCTCGCCGGCCGGGTAGCCGCTCGCGGTGAAGAACTGACCTGTTCCTTCGAGCCCGCCGCCGCCGAACCAGCCGAAGAGCTTCTGTGCGCCGTGGACGGCCATGGTCAGGCCGAGGGCGAGACGGAGCACGAGGAGGCCCGCGTCGTAGCCGTGGAGGGAGGGGGTGCGCCTGTCCACGGTGCTGCTGATGACGGGTACGCCGAGGGTGCTGGTGGGGGGAGTCATGTGAGGGGCTCTCTCCTTGGTTGTCGGTCGTGTGACTGCGCTGGCGCGATACTTGAAACTTCAAGTCACACGTCGCGACGACGATACACATCAGTACAACCTTGAACAACAACGCGCCCGTGAACAGATGGCGTGCCTTCCAGGGAATGCCCGAAGGCCGCCGTCCGTTAGTCGCATGCAGTAGTCACATGCGGTGACCTTTCGACTTCAGGAGGCAGGGCGTGCACGGCGACCCGGCAACGATCCGCAAGATCCTCACGCAGTCCGGCGACACGTGGGCGGTGGTGGGCCTGTCCAACAACCGCTCGCGGGCGGCGTACGGCGTCGCCGAGGTGCTCCAGCGCCACGGCAAGCGCGTCGTGCCGGTACACCCCAAGGCCGAGACGGTCCACGGCGAGCAGGGGTACGCGTCGCTGGCCGACATCCCGTTCCCCGTCGATGTCGTGGACGCCTTCGTCAACAGCGACCTTGCGGGCGGCGTCGCGGACGAGGCCGCGGCGATCGGCGCCAAGGCGGTGTGGTTCCAGCTCGGCGTGATCGACGAGGCGGCGTACGAGCGCACGCGCGCGGCAGGGCTGGACATGGTCATGGACCGCTGCCCGGCGATTGAGCTCAGGTGAACGGGGCCTCGGGTGACGGGGCCCAGACATCACAGTCCCCGGTAGTCCGTGTCAATACCCCATGGGTTTCCAGCCGTCGCCGAAAGCCCTGGGATAGAGCGGATCTGCCGGGGGCCTGGCCAGAGCCAACAAGCGAGTCACGCGGGTCGGCGAACGTCTCCGCCGACGGTGCGGCTCACTCTGGTTTTCTGGTGTATTAGGAATTTTCCTCCCAATTCACCACAAGTCAAGAGTCCGGCACGCCCGAATTCAGATGCCGAGCCCGTCGATGACGACCGCGCCCGGCAGCCCGGCGAAGGCCTTGCCGGGCACGATGAGCTTGCCCCTGCGGCGGCCGCTTCCGATCAGCACCCAGGGGACGCCGGTGACGGCGGAGTCCACGAGCAGCGGCCAGCCGGCGGGCAGCCCGATCGGCGTGATGCCGCCGTACTCCATGCCGGTCTCCCCGACGGCTGTGTCCATCGGGGCGAACGACGCCTTGCGCGCGCCCAGGTGCTTGCGGACGGCGCCGTTCACGTCCACGCGCGTGCTGGAGAGGACCACACAGTCGGCCAGGGTGCTCTCGCCGCCCCGTTTGCCCGCGACGACCACGCAGTTCGCCGACGCGTCGAGCAGAGCGGCTCCGTAGTGCTCGACGAAGGCCGCCGTGTCGGCGATGGCGGGGTCGGTGTCGACGTAGATCAGCTGGTCTGCGGGTACGTCGTTGCTCCACGCGCGCACGGCGTCCGCGACCGGCGCGGTCAGCAGGTCGAGGCAGTCGGGGGCGAAGCAGGCGTGGTCGAACTCTCCGAGAGGTGCGCGCATGCGTCCGACGCTAACAGCCGCCGCGCCGGGGATCGTTGGCCGTCTCAGCGTACGGGCGCCGTCGCCGTGGTGGTGCTCGGCGCGGTCGGCGTCTCGCGACGAACGGCACCTACTCCATAGCAGCCCGGATCGGCCCCGTCACCGTCGCCGCCGGGTGACCCACGGGCTCACTCGGCGGTCTCGGCCTCCAGTTCGGCCAGCGCCACTAGTTGCTCGGGAGTGACGCCCTTGGGGATCGGTACGGGCGCGGGCGTCCGCAGCGGCGGCTGCCAGCCCTTCACCGCGTCCCAGCTGCGTACGACCCGGGCGGGCGCCCCGGCCACCACCGCGTGGTCGGGGACCTCGCCCCGCACGACCGCGCCCGCCGCGACGACGACGTTACGGCCGAGACGGGCGCCCGGGAGGATCACGGCGCCGGTGCCGATCCAGCAGCCCGGGCCGATCTCCACCGGGTCCATGCGGGGCCACTGCTTACCCACGGGGACGTCCGGATCGTCGTAACTGTGGTTCGTGGACGTCACGTACACGAACGGCCCGAAGTAGCAGTCGTTGGCGATGGTCACTGTCGTATCGGCGATGACGTGACTGCCGCGGCCGAGGACCACACCGTTGCCGAGCCGCAGGATCGGGTCGGGGCCGAGGTCCAGGCCGGGCATCATGCCGGCGGTCAGCGTGACCTGTTCGCCGATGATGCAGTGGTCGCCGAGATGGATCCACTCCTCGCCGAACACGGTGCCCTGCGGGAAGGCGAGCTTCGTTCCGGTGCCTATGGAACCGAAGCGCAGCCGCCCCGGGCGCTCCGCGCTGACCGCTCCGGTCCGCTGGACCCAGCTCCATCCGCGGTGTACGGCACTGGTCACCAGGCGGCGACGCCATGCGGACAAAGATGAGAACGTGTTTCTGTTCTTCGGCACCCGCACACGGTAGTCGGCGGGAGGTGGGCGGCTCGGAGTGGCCTGCTGTGATGTTCGCCCCACCCGGCAATCCGTGGGGCGAAGGGCGTCGCTTACGGTTTCCCTGGCGCGGCCGACCGGCACAGAAGAACCAAGGAGCACGCGATGGCAGAGAAGGCTTTGATCACCGGCGTGGGCGGCAAGGAGCCGAGGATCGACGCGTCGGCCTTCGCCGCGCCGACGTCCGTCGTGATCGGGGACGTCACGCTGGGCGCGGGCGCCAGCGTCTGGTACCACACCGTGCTGCGCGCCGACTGCGGACCGATCGTCCTCGGCGCCGACAGCAACATCCAGGACAACTGCACCGTTCATGTGGACCCGGGCTTCCCCGTCACGGTCGGCGACCGCGTCTCCGTCGGACACAACGCCGTACTGCACGGCTGCACGGTCGAGGACGACGTACTGGTCGGCATGGGCGCCACGGTGCTCAACGGCGCGCACATCGGCGCCGGATCGCTGATCGCCGCGCAGGCGCTCGTGCCGCAGGGCATGCGAGTGCCCCCGGGCTCGCTGGTCGCGGGTGTACCCGCCAAGGTGAAGCGGGAGCTGACCGACGAGGAGCGCGAGGGCATCAAGCTGAACGCCGCGATGTACCTGGAGCTGGCCAAGGGCCACCGAGAGGCGCACGCGGACCAGCCGCGGCGGGACTAGCCGCGGCAGGCGGCCGTCATTCGGCGGTCGCCGCGACCTTCTCCGGTGCGGCGGCCTCCGACCGCTCCGCGGCGGCGGACTGCTCCGCGGCAGCCGACCGCGCCTCAGCCTGAGCGGCGGCCTTCTTCGCGCGGTTCTTGAGCACGAGCATCGAGGTCAGGCCGAACAGTACGGCGACGACCAGGCCCAGCCAGGAGAACCGCTTGAGCCACGCCTCGGCGACCACGCCCACCGAGTAGATGACGGCCGTGGTGCCGCCCGCCCACAGAATTCCGCCGAAGACATTGGCGATGAGGAACTTCCAGTACGGCATGCGCAGTACGCCCGCGAGCGGCCCCGCGAAGATCCGCAGCAGCGCGACGAAGCGGCCGAAGAAGACCGCCCACATGCCCCACTTCTCGAACGAACGCTCCGCCATGGCGATGTTGGCTTCGCCGAAGTGCTTGGGGAACTTGCGGCCCAGTTTCGCCAGCAGCGGCCTGCCGCCCCTGCGCCCGATCGCGTAACCGATCGAGTCACCGATGATGGCGCCCGCCGTGGCGCACGCGCCGAGGACGTACGGGTTGATGTCGCCGTGCTGCGAGGCGAGCAGGGCCGAGCTGACGAGAACGATCTCGCCCGGCAGCGGAATGCCCAGACTCTCCAGCCCGATGACGACCCCCACCAGGAGGTAAATGCTGACCGCCGGGATGGTCTCGAGCCACTCCGTGATGTGCAAAGCCGGGTCCTGTCGTCGTGGAAGGTGCGGCTGACCGCCGTGCGCCCCCGTGGCACACGGCGGGCAGCCTACCCGCACCTCGCCATGCCGTGACGGCGTCCGGGAGGTCGCACCCGTCACACCGGGCGAACGTCAGCTGTTGGGACGCAGCGTCCAGACGACCGTCATTTCGCCCGTCACGGCGCCGTCCTCGCGCTGGATGGAGATCTCGACCGGGAACTCGGGGCGCTGTCCGGCGTCGAGCTCCGCGACCACGTCCGCCACCGGGCGGCCGTCGCGGTCGCGGTGACCACGCCCATGGCGAGCTTCTTGTAACCGATCTCCGCCTTCACGGCGAGCGGCACCGCCCGCGACAGCTGGTCACCGAAGGCGGCGATCACGATGGCGCCACTCGCCGACTCGGCGAGGGTGAACATGGCGCCGGCGTGCGGGCCGCCCACGTGGTTGTGGTAGTCGGCCTGGTCCGGCAGACGGACCACGGCACGCTCCGCGGTGGTCTCCAGGAACTCGAGGTTGAGGGTACGGGCCATGGGAACCGTGGCGACGAGCATGTCGCCGACTGACATCTGATCTGCGCTCATGAAGCGCGAGGTTACCCGCGAGTAGGCAAGCTTGGCCATCCCCTCGGGGGGCGGACGTTACGACGGCTGCCGTTCACCTCTATCGTTACTGGCCATGTGGCCAGGACAGCAGCCGCCCGGGGGCGAGCAGAACCCGCAGGACGCGAACCAGAACCCGTACCAGCAGCCCGGTTACCAGCAGCCGGGGTACCAGCAGCCCGGTCACCCGCAGGCGGGATACCAGCAGCCCGGTCATCCGCAGGCCGGCTATCAGCAGCCGAGCCCTTACCAGCAGCCGACCGCGCCCCAGTACGCGCCGCCGATGCCGCCGGGTGGTCCTCGGCCACCGGGCGGCAACGGGAAGAAGACCACCGTCATCGCGATCGTCGCCGCCACCGCCGTCGTCGCGGGGGCCGTGATCACCGGCGTGGTGGTCCTGGGAAAGGACGACAAGGGCGGCTCCACGCAGGCGGGCAACAACGAGACATCGTCGCCGCCCTCCGCCACGCCCGAGGAGCCCTCCGCTCCCGCCTCCTCCGCCTCCCCCGCCTCCCCCGCCGACAATCCGCGCGGCGGCTCGGCCGAGGGGGCCGAGCCGACGATTCCCGGCTGGAAAGTCGTGACCAACCCGAAGTACGCCACTCGCTTCGACGTACCGCCGGAGTGGGAGGTGAAGTCGCCCGGGCAGAGCATCAGCTTCACGGACGACAAGGACAAGCCGCTCATCTCGGTGTCGGCACCGGCGTATTTCAAGAGCGGATGGTGCGGCAAGAGCACTCTGCTCGGGGCCGCCGGGACCCGGGGCGCGAACGGGGCGAGCACGACCGGCCCCGAGGCCGAGAACGTGGCCGGCGGATGGGTCTTCGCCGGTTACGACCAGGAGGAGACCGGCACGTTCAAGATCTCCAAGGCCACGCCGTTCACCGCCAAGTCCGGGCTCAAGGGCAGCGTTTCCGTCGCCACCGTCACCGGCGTCAAGAAGAAGACCAAGTGCGACACCGACGGCAAGTCGATCGCCTTCGCCTTCAAGAACGCCAACGGCGACTTCGCCGTCTGGAGCCTGTTCACCTCGAAGGGCGTCAAGGACGAGCTTCCGGACGCGACCATCAAGCAGATCCTCGGCACCGTCCGGCTGGCCGACTGACCCCGCACCACCAATCTCTCTCTCCCCCCTGGCCGACCATGCACGGCGCCGCCATCGGCGGCGCGGCGCTCGGCGGCGCGCTGATCGCGGCCGTCGGCCCCGGCTGGGTGCGCGCCTTCCTCGACGTGCGGCCCCGCGAGCCCGGCGGGGGCATGCTCTGCGATCTGCGTGAAGGCTGGCGGGAGGTCGTCGGCCGGCCCTGGCTGTGGAGCATCGTGCTCCAGTTCTCGGTCGTCGTCGCCGTCGTCGGGGCCGCGGAGGCGGTGTACGGGCCGCTGGTCGCCCAGGACGAACTGGGCGGCGCGGCGCCGTAGGGCCTGGCCCTGGCCGCCTTCGGCGTGGGTACGCTCGGCGGCGCGCTGATGATGATGCGGTGGAAGCCCCGGCGTCTGCTGCTCGCCGGAACGCTGTGCGTCTTCCCGCTGGCCCTGCCGTCGGCGGCGCTCGCGGTGCCGCTGCCGGTGACCGGTCTCGCCGCGGTGATGTTCGTCAGCGACGTCGCCATCGAGGTGTTCGGCGTCTCCTGGATGACGGCGCTTCACCAGGAGACCCCGGAGGAGAAGTTCTCGCGGGTGTCGGCGTACGACTGGTTCAGTTCGGTCGCGATGCTGCCGCTGGCGACATCCGTGGCGGGCCCCGTGGAGAGCCTGGTGGGGTGCCACGAGGCGCTGTGGGGCTGCGCGGCGCTGGTGGTCCTGGTCACGGCCGCGGTGCTGTTCGCCCCCGACGTAAGGAATCTGACGCGTCGTACGTATGAAGTGGCGAAGACGGAGGCCGCCTTGGCCGTGTCAGCCGATGCCGAAGGCCCCGCCGGGCGGCTCGGGTGACTCCACCGCGTCGACGTCCCGTACGGCCGTCGCGCCACCGATGAAGCGCGCCAGCGCGGGGCCGCTCTCCACGCGCGCGGGGAACACGTCGGCGGCGGTCCTGCGGGCGAGGCCCGCCGTGTCGATGGAGGCGTGCGAGGCGATCAGCACCGCGTTGCCGAAGCGGCGCCCGCGCAGCACACCCGGTTCGGCGATCAGGGCGACCTCTTCGAAGACGGCCGCGAAGTTCGCCACTTGGGAGCGGAGGAACGCGAAAGGCGCGCCGTCCGCGAGGTTGGCGGCGTAGATCCCGCCGGGGCGCAGGACGCGTTCGGCCAGATTTGCGTACTCGACGGACGTGAGATGCGCGGGCACCCGGGAACCGCCGAAGACGTCGGCGACGATTACGTCGGCGGACGCGGCAGGGGCGTTTTCGAGCCACTCACGCGCGTCGGCGCCATGCACCCGTACGCCGGACCCCTCGGGCAGTGGCAGTTGCTCGGCGACCAGTGCCAGCAGGCCCCGGTCGGCCTCCACGACGTCCTGGCGCGAGCCCGGCCTGGTGGCGGCCGTGTAGCGCGGCAACGAGAGGCCGCCGCCGCCGAGATGCAGGACGTCGAGGGGTACGCCCTCCTCTGCCGCGCAGTCGACGACATGGGCCAGCCGTCGCGCGTACTCGAACTCCAGGTGGGCCGGGTCCTCGAGGTCGACGTACGACTGGGGCGCACCGTCGACCGTCAGCAGCCAGGCCCGCGGCCGGTCCACGTCGGGCATCAGCTTGGCGGTGCCCCAGTCCACGTCCCGGATCACGGGTATCGGCTCGTCCACCCCACCATTGTGTCCTCAATCGCCGGACGGGCTTGATATCGCCGCTCGCGGCAACTTTCGGCCCGTCCGGCGTCTGAGGACCGGGGTCCGGGGCCAAAGCCCCGGCGCAGAGGGACGCGCCTCAGGCGATCAGGCCCGTCACCGTGCCCGCGCCCACCGTGCGCCCGCCTTCCCGGATCGCGAAGCCGAGGCCCGGCTCCAGCGGCACCTCGCGGCCCAGCTCGACGGTCACCGTGACCGTGTCGCCGGGGCGTGCGACAGCCGCTTCGCCGAGGTCGATGTCGCCGACGACATCCGCGGTACGGATGTAGAACTGTGGCCGGTAGCCACTCGTGACAGGCGTCGTACGCCCGCCCTCGCGCGCCGACAGGACGTACACCTGCGCGGTGAAGCGCCTGGTGGGGGTGACACTGCCCGGCGCCGCCACCACATGCCCGCGGCGCACCGCGTCGCGCGGCACACCGCGCAGCAGCAGCGCGACGTTGTCCCCCGCCTCGGCGGACTCCATCGGCTTCCCGAAGGTCTCCAGACCGGTCACGACCGTTTCGGCCTCCGCGCCCAGCACCTCCACCCGGTCACCGACCCGGATCGTGCCGCGCTCGACGGCGCCGGTGACGACCGTGCCGCGGCCGGTGATGGTCAGCACGTTCTCCACGGGCATGAGGAACGGCGCGTCCCTGTAGCGCTCCGGAATCGGTACGTACGTGTCCACCGCGTCCAGCAGCGCCTCGATCGCCGCCGTCCACCGCGGGTCGCCCTCCAGCGCCCTGAGCCCGGAGACCCGCACGACCGGCACGGCGTCGCCGCCGTACCCGTGCGCGGACAGCAGGTCGCGCACCTCGAGCTCGACGAGGTCGGCCAGCACAGCGTCCTCTCCGTCGTCGACGGCGTCGGCCTTGTTGAGGGCGACGACGATGTGGTCGACGCCGACCTGGCGGGCGAGCAGGACGTGTTCGGCGGTCTGCGGCATGATCCCGTCGAGCGCGGACACGACGAGGATCGCCCCGTCGAGCTGCGCGGCTCCGGTGACCATGTTCTTCACGTAGTCGGCGTGGCCGGGCATGTCGACATGCGCGTAGTGCCGGGTGTCGGTCTCGTACTCGACGTGCGCGATGTTGATGGTGATACCGCGCAGCGCCTCCTCGGGGGCCCGGTCGATCCGGTCGAACGGCACGAAGGTACCGGTCCCGCGCTCGCTCAGGACCTTGGTGATGGCGGCGGTCAGGGTGGTCTTGCCGTGGTCGACGTGGCCCATGGTGCCGATGTTCAGGTGCGGCTTGGTGCGTACGTATGCCGTCTTGGGCATGGTGATCTTCCCTCGGAAGGTCGAAGCGTGATGGGGACCCCTGGCCTTGCCGACCCTCCCCCTGTGGGGTCCGCCGGACGATCCGGGAAGGGTCAGCTTCGGGCGCCGCCGAGGGGCGCTGCGGCAGCCGCGACAGCGACTGCGGCTGCGACTGCGGTTGTGGCGAGGGCCGACGCGGCAGCCTTCGGCGCGGCCGCGACTGCGGTCCGCGCTGCGAGGAAGGCGTGCCTGGACATGCGTTGATCCTCGCCGACAGACACCCGCGCGTCGAACGATTTATCCGCGACGCGTCGGCCGCGCGACCGCTTCGTGCGGTGCGCGTTACGGCGATCACATGCGCATGTCGGTTAGTCTCCCCGGATGCTCGACACCGCCGCCCCGCCCGCGCCCGCCGGGTTCACCGTCCGCTGCACCAGGACGCTGCTCTCCCCGTGGTCGCGGCTGTCGCTACTGGTGTTGATGCTCGCGGCAGCGGTGACGACAGTGCTGGTCTTCGAGCCGCAGCGGCTGCTGAGCGCGGGCTGGCCGCCGCAGCTGAGCGGCGCGGCGGCCGTGGTGCTCTTCGGTGTCGCGTACGGGCTGTGCACGGCGGCGTTCGTACCGCGCCCGATCCTCAACCTGGCGGCGGGCGCGCTCTTCGGCTCCCAGGCGGGGCTCGTGGCCGCCGTCGCCGGAACGGTCGTCGGCGCGGGAATCTCCTTCGGCCTCGGCCGGACACTGGGCCAGGATGCACTGCGTCCCCTGCTGCGGGGGCGGGCGCTGCTCGCGGCTGACGGTCAGCTGAGCCGGCACGGATTCCGCACGATGCTCGCGATCCGGCTGTTTCCTGGGGTGCCGTTCGCCGCAGCTAACTACTGCGCCGCTGTTTCCCGCATGGGGTGGCTTCCCTTCCTCCTGGCCACGGGGATCGGTTCGATCCCGAATACGGCGGCGTACGTCATCGCGGGAAGCAGCGCCTCGTCCCCGACCTCGCCCGCGTTCCTGATCGCGATGGGCTTCATCGCGCTGTCGGGTCTCGCCGCGGCGGTGGTCGCCTGGCGCAAGCGCCACCGCCTGCGCGGCAAGTAGGTGGTCATGGCGCCACCTGCGGCGACCAGGTCGAACACGACGCCCTGACCCCGCACGTCCGCGCGCCCGGCCGACCACCCACGGGCCCGCTCTCCGCCTGATCGGGTACGCAGTCGGGGGCTTCCCGCAGCGCCGACATCTTCGGGCGATACGCTGCGCACCAACTGACCTTGACTGCACCTGCACGCTGCACGCCGCTGCACAAATACATCCGGGACGGCATTAGCCCCATGAGTTGGTTCGAATCATTCATCCTCGGACTCGTCCAGGGGCTCACCGAGTTTCTGCCGATCTCGTCGAGCGCACATCTGCGGCTCACAGCGGCCTTCGCCGGCTGGCACGACCCGGGGGCGGCCTTCACCGCGATCACCCAGATCGGCACCGAGGCGGCCGTCCTCATCTACTTCCGCAAGGACATCGCCCGGATCATCTCCGCATGGTGCAAGTCTCTCGTCGACAAGTCGATGCGCGGCGACCACGACGCCCAGATGGGCTGGCTCGTCATCGTCGGGTCCATCCCCATCGGCGTACTCGGCGTCACCTTCAAGGACCAGATCGAGGGCCCGTTCCGCGACCTGCGGCTGATCGCCACCACCCTGATCGTCATGGGCATCGTCCTCGGTATCGCCGACCGCCTCGCGGCCCGTGACGAGGCCGGCGGCAAGCACCGCGCGATCCGGGAGCGCAAGACGCTCAAGGAACTCGGCGTACGGGACGGCCTGATCTTCGGCGTCTGCCAGGCCATGGCCCTGATCCCCGGCGTCTCGCGCTCCGGCGCGACGATCAGCGGCGGACTGCTGATGGGCTACACCCGCGAGGCGGCGGCGCGCTATTCGTTCCTGCTCGCCATCCCCGCGGTGCTGGCGTCCGGCGTCTTCGAGCTCAAGGACGCGAGCGAGGGCGGCCATGTGTCGTGGGGGCCGACGATCTTCGCGACGATCATCGCTTTCGTTGTCGGTTATGCCGTTATCGCATGGTTCATGAAGTTCATTACGACCAAGAGCTTCATGCCGTTCGTGATCTACCGGATCATCCTCGGCATCGCGCTGTTCATCCTGGTCGGTACTGACACGCTGAGCCCGCACGCGGGCGAGTCGGCGGGCTGAACCTCGGGGCTGAAAGAGCTCACCAGTGCGAAGGGCGCGTCAGCGCGGGCGGGAGCCTGGTGCCGGCGTCGCCCTTCGCCGCGTTCAGCTGCGACTGGGTGAGGAAGAAGCTCCCCGCGAGGTCCGCGCCCGACAGGTCGGCGTCGCGGAAGTCCGCCCCTATCAGGTCGGCCACCCTCAGGTCGGCGCCCCTGAGGTCGGCGCCGATGAGGTAGGCGCCTCTGAGGTCGGCGCCGTGAAGGTCGGCGCCCTTGAGGTTGGCGCCGATGAGGTCGGCGCCCCTGCGGTCCTTCTTCTTGCCGCCCTTCTTGCCCTTGCCGCCCTTCGCACCCTCGGCGCCCTTCGTGACACCGGCTCGCACGAGTTCGCTCGTACGCAGAAAGAGCGCGTTGACGTCCTGCCGGTGTGCTGCCACATCCAGGGCCAGGAGCTCGTCCGGACTGCCCTGCGCGAGGCGCTCGATCCTGGTCAGCGCGCCGCGCAGGTCACCGTGGAGGGCGCGGGCCCGCTCCAGCTCCAGCGCCTCGGTCAGGTACCAGAGCAACTCGTGGAGCTGCCGCACGACGGGGAGCAGCGCGAACATCTGCCGCGAGGTGTCGGGGGCCTGGCGCCAGTCCTGTCCGGCGTACGTGACCTGGGAGATCTGCTGCCCCGCGCCGAAGCAGTCGTACACCGTGCAGCCCTGGAAGCCCTGAGGCCTCAGGCGCTGGTGGATACCGCAGCGGAAGTCCGCCTGGAGGTTGGGGCAGGGCTGCCCGGCGTCCTTGTCCATCGCGAAGTCGGCGGAGGCCGTGAAGGCCAGTGCGACACAACACAGTCCGAAGCAGTTCGTACAGTCCGCTCGCAGTTCGAGGGCGCCTCGGCCGGGGTCGGATTCCGCATAAACGCGCTGCTCGGACAAGGTGCGTGATCTCCTGGTGCGTGTCCGGGCACCGCCGCTCGGCGCCCGGTGATCAACCTTAGTGCGAGGAAAGCCACTGCCGTTCTGGTGCTCACTGTCAGTGCCTGGACGTAGTCTTATCGCATGTACCGCTCTCCCCCGCCGGTTGGTTCCGTGCGGCCCCTGACTGAGGCGAATGAGGCTATTCGCGCTCTGGTCGAGTCGCGCGCGGACGAGGCATGGCCTGCGGACGAGTACGAAGTCCTGCTTCTGCGGTGGGCCGCGGCCGTGCGCGGAGAGGTCGCCGAAGCGGCCTAGAAGGCCGATGAAGATCTTGAAATCGCGCCCGGCTTGCACCGGTTCAGCCCGATTGACATTTACCGGCAATCCGGGGTGAGTCGGGCGGTCCGAGCAAGATCTTCAGGAGTCTTCTAGGCCCTGTCGTCAAACGCCCGCCGGCCCCGAGGGGCACTCGCGGGTCTCCACTCGGCCGTCGTACCGCGCTCACAGCACCATCACCCCTGACGTCACACAGCGTGACCCTTACCTCCGGGCATGCACGGCTCTTGGCTGGGGACGCTCACTGCCGGAGACTGAGCCGATGACGCAGCGTGTAGAGCTCGCGACCGTGATGGACAGACTGGCCATCGACGCAGTGATCACCGGGTACGCGGTGGCCGTGGACGACGCCAACTGGCTCGAATACCGCGCCCTGTTCACCCCCGACGGCCGGGCCGACTACCGTACGGCCGGCGGCATCGAGGGACCGGCCGCCGAAGTCGCGGTCTGGCTGATGGAGACGATGCGGCTCTTTCCCGTACGCCAGCACCTCATTGTCAACCGGCGTCTGCGACTTGAAGATCTCAACGGCGACACCGGGGACCGGGCGGAGCTCCAGGCCGACTACGTGAACCCCATGCGGCTCGAAACCGCGCCCGCCGCCCGCAAGGACGACGGCTCCGGTCCGTCGACCGAACCCAACTTCATGTCCGGCGGACGCTACGCGTTCAGTCTGCTGCGCACGGAGGGCGGCTGGCGGCTGCGCTCCGTGGTCGTACGGGAGAAGTGGCGGCGTACGACGGGATCACTCGACGCCCGCTGACGTGCGGGGCGCGCGAGACGGGCTCCACTGTCCGCGATCGGCGCGCTACCCCACACTGGGGGCAGGGACTGCTCCGGGACTCCTCACGGAGCTGAGCGGCAGGACGAGGAGGCGCCGCATGCGGATTCGGGCCGGCCGGTGGGAGTGGCCGTCGTCGCCCTGGTGGCGCGGCGCCACCGCGGTGGCGCTGGGCGCGCTGCCCGCGCTCGCCTTCCCCGCACCCTCCCTCTGGTGGTTCGCGTACGTCGCCCTCGTGCCGTGGATGCTGCTCATCCGCTCCGCGCCGACGGGTCGGCGGGCGGCGCTGGACGGCTGGCTCGGCGGCACCGGGTTCATGATCGCCGCGCACCACTGGCTGATGCCGAGCCTGCATGTGTTCATCGTGGTGCTGGCCGCGCTGCTCGCGCTGCTGTGGCTGCCCTGGGGCTGGCTGGTCCGGTCGATGCTGGGCGGGACGACTCGGGGCGCAACGACACTGGGTGGGACGACGCCGGGCAGGACCGGGACACCGTCGGCCCGCCGCGCGACGGCCGCGCTCGTCGTCGTCCCCTCCGGCTGGCTGATGGCCGAACTGGTCAGGTCCTGGGAGGGATTGGGCGGCCCATGGGGGCTGCTCGGTTCGAGCCAGTGGGAGGTCGCCCCCGCGCTGCGGCTGGCCTCGGTCGGCGGTGTGTGGCTGGTGAGCCTGCTGGTGGTCGCGGTCAACACCGCCGTCGTCGTACTGCTGACCGTGCCCTCGGCCCGTACACCCGTCGTGGCCGGCCTGACGGTCTGCGCGGTCGCGGCGGGCGCTGTGTGGGCGTGGGCGCCGCGTCCCGAGCAGTCGGGCCGGGTGCGGGTCGCGGTCGTACAGCCCGGTGTCGTCAGCGGCGGGGACCGCCCCGAACAGCGCTTCGCGCGCGGCGAGGCGCTGACCCGCGACCTGGCGGGACAGGATCTCGATCTGGTGGTCTGGGGCGAGAGCAGCGTCGGCGCGGACTTGACCGAACGACCCGATCTGGCCGCCAGGCTCGCCGCCCTCTCCCGGCTGGTTGACGCGCAAGTGCTGGTCAATGTCGACGCGCGGCGCCCGGACCGGCCCGGCATCTTCAAGAGCTCGGTGCTGGTCGGCCCGGAGGGCGTCACGGGCGAGCGCTACGACAAGATGCGCCTGGTCCCCTTCGGCGAGTACGTCCCGGCGCGTTCCGTGCTCGGCTGGGCGACCTCGGTGGGCAAAGCCGCCGACGAGGACCGCAGGCGCGGCACGAACCCCGTGGTGATGGCGCTGCCCGGCGACGGCGCCACCGGTGGGCTGCGCGTCGGTCCTCTGGTGTGCTTCGAGTCGGCGTTCCCCGACATGAGCAGGGAGCTGACCCGTGGCGGCGCGCAGGTGCTCGTCACCCAGTCGGCCACGTCGACCTTCCAGAACAGCTGGGCCCCCGAGCAGCATGCCTCCCTCGCGGCGCTGCGGGCCGCCGAGAACGGACGCCCGGTGGTGCACGCGACGCTCACCGGCGTCAGCTCGGTGTTCGGCCCCGGCGGCAAGCGCGTCGGCTCGCCCCTGGGGACGGACGCGAGCACGTCCGCGGTGTACGACATCAAGCTGGCGGAGGGCACGACGGCGTACGTCAAGGCAGGCGACTGGCCCGTCTACGGCGCGCTCGCCGTACTGGCTCTGCTGGGCGCGGCCGAGGGCGTACGGACTCTCAGGCGGCCTGTTGCTCCTCGGCCGCCCGGACCACCCGCTCGCACAGCTCGTGCGTCAGCAGCGCGTCCTGGGCGCTGAGCAGCTTTCCGGCCCGTACGGCGTCGAGGAACGAATCGACCGACTGCTCGATGCCGCGCTGGTGCGCGACCGGCACCCAGTCGCCGCGTCGGCGCACGGTCGGCTGCCCCTTGTGGTCGATGACCTCCGCGAGGTTGATGATCTGGCGCTTGGTGTTCTGGCCGGAGACTTCGAGGATTTCCTCGGTGGAGCCGTTCATCCGGTTCATGGTGCCGATCGCGGTGAACCCGTCGCCGGAGAGCTGGAGGACGACGTGGTGGATCAGGCCCCCGACGACCCTGGCCCGTACGTCGATGTGGTCGACCGTGCCGGGGACCAGGAAGCGCAGGGTGTCGACGACGTGGATGAAGTCGTCGAGGACGAGGCTGCGCGGGTCCTCGGGCAGGCCGACGCGGTTCTTCTGCATGATGATCAGGTCGCGCGGGTGCTCGGCGCACTGCGCGTACCCGGGGGCGAGACGGCGGTTGAAGCCGACGGCGAGGCTGACGCCGCGCTCGTCCGCGAGCCTCACGAGCCGCTCGGACTCCGCGAGTTCGTACGCGAGCGGCTTGTCGACGTACGTCGGTACGCCCGCTTCCAGGAGCCGGGTCACGATCTCGGGGTGCACGGCGGTGGGCGCGTGCACGAAAGCGGCGTCCAGGCCCTGGGCGAGCAGCGCGTCGAGGCTCGTGTGGCACTGCGCGCCGGGGATGCGGTAGGTCGCGGCGACCCGCGCGAGGGTGGCGGGCGTCCGGGTCTGCAGGTGCGGTTCGAGCCCCGGGCGGGTCGTCAGTACGGGCAGATATGCCTTCTGCGCGATGTCTCCGAGCCCGATGACGCCGACCTTCACAGGGGGCCTCCCTAACGCTGTACCTGGTGATCCCGGACCTGGTGGTCCCGTGCCCCGGCAGCATACGTGCGCTGCGGCGGCAGCCAGTCCGCGATGCCGTCGAAGGTGCGCAGGGCCAGGCCGGGCCCGAAGCCCGCGAGGATCATGAGGGTGTCGCGCAGGGCGACGGCCGGGGCGCTGCGGACCGACATCAGTTTGGTGATCTTCGCAGACTTGCGGACGATGCCGGTGGTGCGCGGCAGCCGGTCCGCGGAGTACGCCGCCAGGCCCGTCCCGAGTTCCGTCGCGTCCGGGAGGTGGTGAGCGAGGACGATGCCGTCCTCGATGGCCTGGTTGCCGCCCTGGCCCATGGTGGGTGCCATGGCGTGCGCGGCGTCGCCGAGCAGTGCGGTCCTTCCGCGGTGGAAGGCGGGGAGCGGGTTGATCAGGTGGCGGACGTCGTGCCGCAGAACCTCGGCGGGGTCGGCCGCGGCGAGGATCGCGGGGACGGCGTGGTGCCAGTCGCCGAACCTGCGCAGGAGTTCGGCCTTCTCGCCGTCGGACGAGCGGCCTCCGGCGGGGGCCACGGCGGCGGCGTACGCGTAGACGCGGCCGTCCTTCAGCGGCTGGCTGCCCCACAGGGCGCCGCGGCCCCAGGTCTCGTGGGGCTCGAAGGGTGCGGCGGGGGCCGGCACGACAACGCGCCAGGTGGTGATTCCCGCGTAAACGGGGCCGGGGTGTTCGGGGAAGAGGGCGCGGCGCGTCGCGGAGTTGATGCCGTCGGCGCCGATCACGAGGTCGGCCTCGATGTCCCCGTCGGGGGTGCTGACCACGGCCGGCCGGCCGCCCGCCACACCGGGATCGGCCAGTGTCGCGGGGGACCCGGTGCGTACCGCGCCGTCGGGCAGCCTGGCGGCGATGCGGTCGATGAGGGTGGCGCGGTGGACTAGGACGAGGGGACCGCCGAAGCGCTCGGTGGCGGCGGAGCTGTTCGTACGGGCGAGCCAACGGCCGCCGGGGGCGCGCACGCCGCCGTCACCCTGCCAGGCGGCCAGCTCGCGGATCTCCTCGCCGAGGCCTATGACATCGAGGGCGTGGTGCCCGTTGGGCGCGAGCCCGATCCCGGCGCCGACGGCTTCCACGGCTGCCGCACGCTCCAGGACGGTGACCTGCCAGCCCCGCTGGTGGAGGGCGACGGCGGCGGTGAGCCCGCCGATTCCGCATCCTGCGACGACGGCGCGGGGCCGGGAACTACTGATGGCCATGACTACTCCTCCGCAACTACACCTGTAGTGACTCCACGAGCGTACTACAGGTGTAGTTGCCGCGATAGATTGTTCCCATGACCTCACGCACCACCACGGGTCGCTCCCGCCCCGAGCTGATCACCGACGCCGCCCTGGCCCTGCTCGTGGAGCGCGGCATGCGGGGGCTCACCCACCGGGCGGTGGACGAACGTGCCGGGCTGCCGCAGGGCTCCACGTCCAACTACGCCCGCACGCGCCAGGCGCTGCTGGAGGCGACGGTGCGCCGGCTGGCCGAGCGCGAGGCCCGGGTGCTCGCCCTGGACGAGATCCCCGCCCCGTCGGCCGGGCTCGACGGCATCATCGGTGCTCTCGCGCTCGTCCTCCACCGCCATCTGACGCACCACCGCGAGCTGCTCGTGGCCCGTTACGAACTCGGCCTGGAGGCGACGCGCAGGCCCGAGTTGCGTGCGTTCTACGACGCGGCGGGCCGGCACCGGTTCCGCGAGCCACTCAACCAGCTGATGGCGGCGGCCGGTTCTCGGGAGCCAGAGCGGCACGCCCTGTCGCTGGTGGCCTGGTGCGAGGGGCTGATGTTCTCCTGCGCGGCCGGGGCGTACCACTCTGCGGTGCCCAGTGAAGAGGAACTGCGCAAGGGGTTCGGTGAGTTGCTGCGCGGGATGCTCGCCGCTCCGGGCGTCGGCCCACAAGGGCTGGCGGCGAGTGGAGGCGGTGAGTGACGATGACCGCCATGACCAATACTGAGCGCATCGATCCCTCCACCACCGCCGGTGAACGCGAGATGCTGGAAAGCTGGCTGGAGTTCCACCGCGAGACGCTGGCACTCAAGTGCGCCGGCCTGAGCGAAGAGCAGTTGCGGGAGACGTCCGTTCCGCCCTCCGACATGTCGCTGCTCGGTCTCGTGCGGCACATGACCGAGGTCGAGCGGGGCTGGTTCCACCGGGTGCTCTCCGACGAGGACGCCCCCAAGCTCTACTACAGCGACGAGAACCCGGACGGCGACTTCCATTTCACCGACCAGGACACCTGGGAGGAGGCGCACGCCGCCTGGCGGGCCGCGATCGACAGGGCGCGCGAGCTTGCCGCGCCGCACTCGCTCGACCACATCGCTGAGGGCAAACACCGCACTGGGAAGCCCTACAACCTCCGGTGGATCTACGTCCACATGATCGAGGAGTACGCCCGCCACAACGGCCACGCGGATTTCCTGCGTGAGCGCATCGACGGCACGACGGGCGACTAGCCCGCACCCGCTCCACCCGGGGCTCCGCCCCGGACCCCGGTCCTCAATCGCCGGACGGGCTTGGTTTCCCGGCACGCGCTCCAAGCCCGTTCGGCGAGGCCCGGATCACTCGTGTGGGCCAATCTCGCCCTGCGTGCACCGGAAACTGCCCCGCGCCCACCAGAGTTGCCCAGGTGCACCGAACGAGAACCACAGCGAAGATCCTCATGGGAGTGGCGGTCTCGGCCGTCTCCGCCACCGTCACGGGATGCGTGGCCGTGGAGCCCGGCCCGCCCCCTGCCCCCGTACCGGCGGCGGACGCCGCGCCGCTCTCGCGGGACCAGGACGTACAGCCGCAGATCATCCAGGCTCCCGCCCGCGAGGCCCTGGACGCGGCGCTCCAGCCGTCCAAGCGAGCCGCACCCCGGACCGAGCCGCGAGAGACCCCGGAGGTACGCCGCCCCGCGGCCCCCGCACCACCCCGCCGCCCCGCCACAGTTCCGGCCCCGCCCCCCGCACCGCCCCCCCCCCCCCCCCCCCCCCCCCCCCCCCCCGCCGTACCGGTGCCCCCCACCCCCCCGTCCCTGCCTCGCCCCCCCACGGGCCGGCTCTTATACACCTCTTACGCTTCCCACCATACCCCCCGTGTTGACTTCCGGGGGGCCGGTCTTCTATAAGAAAAACATCAACG